>NZ_KZ627116.1 GCF_002911015.1 Streptomyces populi | reverse complement strand
TTCGTGGCGCTGTCGACGAACGCGGAGAAGGTCGCGGACTTCGGCATCGACACGGCGAACATGTTCGAGTTCTGGGACTGGGTCGGCGGGCGTTACTCCTACGACTCGGCGATCGGTCTCGCGTTGATGATCGCGATCGGTCCGGAGCGTTTCCGGGAGATGCTGGACGGGTTCCGCCTGGTCGACGAGCACTTCCGCACGGCTCCCGCGGAGGCCAACGCGCCCCTGCTGCTGGGTCTGCTGGGTGTCTGGTACGGCAATTTCCACGACGCGCAGTCGCACGCGGTGCTGCCGTACTCGCACTACCTGTCGAAGTTCACCGCCTACCTCCAGCAGCTGGACATGGAGTCCAACGGCAAGTCCGTGGACCGTGACGGCGACCCGGTCCGGTGGCAGACCGGGCCGGTGGTGTGGGGCACGCCCGGCACCAACGGCCAGCACGCCTACTACCAGCTGATCCACCAGGGCACCAAGCTGATCCCCGCCGACTTCATCGGCTTCG
>NZ_KZ627115.1 GCF_002911015.1 Streptomyces populi | reverse complement strand
TCGCGGACCTGCCGCAGCAGCGACAAGGAGGCCAGGGCCTGTTCCGGACCGGGGGCGGGGGCGGTTGGGGTCTCGTGCTGGGCTTCACGCAGGGCGTCGTCTATGGCGTCAAGGGCCGCCGCGGCGGCAAGGAACGACACCGGGCTGTGGGCGTCGGCGCTGGTCGGGGACGGCTGGTCGGCCGGGGTCACGGACACCTCCCTCAGGTTGTCATCAGGAAGACGACATCATGTTTGTCATCCATTGGATGACATGTTACAACGGTGTCAGTGAGGCGCATTGGCAGTAACTGCCTGAACCTGCTGGAGGTGTTTTCACGATGTTGATGCGCACTGACCCCTTCCGTGAGCTGGACCGGCTGGCGCAGCAGCTGATGGGCCCGGGGACCTGGTCGAAGCCGTCGGCGATGCCGATGGACGCCTACCGCGAGGGCGACGAGTACGTGGTGGCCTTCGACCTTCCCGGCGTCACCGCGGACGCGATCGACATCGACGTCGAGCGGAA
>NZ_KZ627114.1 GCF_002911015.1 Streptomyces populi | reverse complement strand
TCCCGGGCTCGAGGTCTCCAAGCAGGCGGCGGCCGACCACCGGCTGGCCTTCGACCTGGACGCCCTGCCGGGAGCCGTGCACCGGGTCAGCGTGCTGCTCGCGCTGCCCACCGGCGTCGGCGGCCCGGTCCGGTTCGGCGCCGTCGCCGCCCCCTTCGTCGCGGTCACCGGCCTCGACGGCCTCGAGGTCGCCAGCTACACCCTCACCGGTCTCGACACGGAGTCCGCCGTCGTGGCCTTGGAGCTCTACCGCAGGCAGGGCGCCTGGAAGGTGCGCGCGGTCGGCCAGGGCTACGCGGGCGGTCTCGCCGAACTCCTCACCGACCAGGGGCTCCCGGAGGCCCGGCAGCTCGCGGGCAGCATCAACGAAGCGGTGGCCCAGGGACTGGCGCGGTCGGTCGCGGCGCCCCCGCCCCGGACCCCGGACACGGACCGGTCACGACAGGCCGCCGCCTCGGCGCCCGGGCCGGAGCAGCCCTACGCCGGACCGGGGACCGCCGCCGGGGCCGTGCCGCCCCAGCAGACCCCG
>NZ_KZ627113.1 GCF_002911015.1 Streptomyces populi | reverse complement strand
GAGTCCCGGTTCGCGAAGGTCACCCGCCTCGCGCGTGAGCACGGGGCGGCGCTGATCGCGCTGACCATCGACGAGGAGGGCCAGGCCCGTACGGTGGAGACCAAGGTCGCCATCGCGGAGCGGCTGATCGAGGACCTCACCGGCAACTGGGGCATCCACGAGTCCGACATCCTCATCGACACTCTGACCTTCACGATCTGCACCGGGCAGGAGGAGTCTCGCAAGGACGGCATCGCCACGATCGAGGCGATCCGCGAGCTCAAGCGCCGCCGCCCGGACGTGCAGACCACGCTGGGGCTGTCGAACATCTCCTTCGGTCTCAACCCGGCCGCCCGGATCCTGCTGAACTCGGTCTTCCTGGACGAGTGCGTCAAGGCGGGCCTGGACTCGGCGATCGTGCACGCCTCGAAGATCCTGCCGATCGCCCGCTTCAGCGAGGAGGAGGTCACCACGGCGCTGGATCTGATCTACGACCGGCGTGCCGAGGGCTACGACCCGCTGCAGAAGCTGATGGCCCTGTTCGAGGGCGCCACCACCAAGTCGCTCAAGGCCGGCAAGGCCGAGGAGCTGGCCGCGCT
>NZ_KZ627112.1 GCF_002911015.1 Streptomyces populi | reverse complement strand
TGACGCCGTCCTGTTCGATCCAGGTCCGGACCTGCTGGATCAGCGCCCGGATCTCGTCGTCCTGGCTGCCGTACCCGTGAGCCGCCGGGGTCCGGCCGCGCAACTGGGAACGGTAGCCGCGCAGCGAGTCCCGGCCACCGTCCTCGTCGTCGTCCTCGCCGAGCCGGCCCACGGGCTGGCCGTCGAGGAGGGACGCGGACCAGCGCAGGATCTCCTCCGTGCTGCGGTAGTTGAGACGAAGCCGGGACGTGCGTCCTCGTACGTCGATCCCCAGCGAGCGCAGCGAGACACGGGAGTCGTAGATCCGCTGGTGGGGGTCGCCGACCAGGAACATGTCGTCGGACCGAGGGGCCACGCAGGCGCGAAGAACCCTCCACTGGGCCGGATGAAGGTCCTGGGCCTCGTCCACGACGACGTGGCGGTAGCGCGGTCCGCCGTCGGCCAGGACGCTCGCGGCCTGGTCGCACAACTGGGTGTAGGTCGCCGAGTCCCGGGAGGCCAGGTCCGCGGTGAACCGCTCCATCACGCGCCACAGCCGGGCTCGTTGCACCCGCCCCACCTGAGTGCCGCGCCCCCGGCGCACGCAGCGCAGGT
>NZ_KZ627111.1 GCF_002911015.1 Streptomyces populi | reverse complement strand
GGTGGGGGCCATCTCGTCATGGGGTGCGCGGTCGGATCCGGTGCGCAGGACTCCGGCGGCCGCGGCGGTGGTGAGGCACAGCAGGGTCAGCAGGACGAAGGCGTGGTCGAGGGCGACGAGGTGGGTCAGCCAGCCGATGGCGGCGGGGCCGGCGAGCATGCCGACGTAGCCGAGCCCGGCGACACGGGAGACGTTGGCGCCGGCGGCCGCGGGGTCGGCGTGACCGGCCGCGCTGAACAGTTGCGGGACGGTGCCGGACAGGCCCAGGCCGAACAGCGCCCAGCCGGTGAACGCGGCCCACATCCACGGGCAGAGTGCCACGAGGGTGATGCCGACGGCGGCCGTGGCCGCGCCGTGGCGCAGGACCGCCATGGAGCCGAACCGGGCGACGATGCGGTCGGCGAGGAGCCGGCCGGTGGTCATGGCCGCGGCGAAGGTGCCGTAGGCGAAGGCGGCGGTGCCGGCGGGTGCGCCGAGGACGTCCTTGAGGTGCAGGGCGCTCCAGTCGTTGGCGGCGCCCTCGCACAGCATGACCATCAGCGCCAGGACGGCGAGCAGCCAGATGCGTCCCCCGGCGCCGCCGGGCGCGGTGGCCGGTGATGTCCCGGTCTCCGCCGG
>NZ_KZ627110.1 GCF_002911015.1 Streptomyces populi | reverse complement strand
GACGAATCGCGGGCGGGGTGGACGCTGGCAATCCCACCGCCGTGTGATCAACGGGATTCTGTTCCGGCAGCGGACCGGCCTCCCCTGGCGGGACCTGCCTCCCTGCTTCGGTGGCTGGACGACGGTTCACGACCGTCATCGCAGGTGGTCGGCGGACGGCACGTGGGAGAGGATCCTGCGGGCCGTCCAGGCCGACGCCGATGCCGAGGGCCGGATCGACTGGAGCATGGTCAGCATCGATTCCACGACCTGCCGCGCTCATCAGCACGCGGCCGGCGCCTCCACCCGTGTCCCGGAAATCCCGGGTCGGCGCAGGAGCCCGGCGCGTCACCGTCCCGATGAGGCACTGGGACGCTCGCGAGGCGGGCTCACGAGCAAGATCCACCTTGCCGGGGAAGGCGGGTGTCGCCCGCTCGGGTTTGTCATCACGCCCGGCCAGAGGGGGGACGCACCACAGATGATTCCCGTCCTGGAAGAGATCCGTGTGCCCCGGCAGGCTGGTGGACGACCGCGCACCCGGCCCGACCATGTCGGGGGAGACAAGACACCCCATGCAGCTTTCGGGTCAAGCAGCTGCCGAGAATGGAGCTGGGGCGGAGGTGCTGAAGGCGATGGCTTCGTCGAACTTCTGGTGGTTGGTCAGGCAGTGGTGGAGCT
>NZ_KZ627109.1 GCF_002911015.1 Streptomyces populi | reverse complement strand
GGCGGGGCGGCCGCCGGTCTGGAGGAACTCGTGGAGGATGTCGGGGGTGTTGACGAAGAGGTTGGGGCGCATGCGGGCGGCGGAGTCGCCGGCCAGTTCGGTGAGGTACTCGGTGAGTTCCTGCTTGGTGTTGCGCCAGGTGAAGTAGGTGTAGGACTGCTGGAAGCCGATCTCGGCCAGGGTGCGCATCATGGCCGGGCGGGTGAAGGCCTCGGCCAGGAAGATCACGTCGGGGTCGGTGGCGTTGATCTCCGCGATCACCTGTTCCCAGAACACCACGGGTTTGGTGTGCGGGTTGTCGACGCGGAAGATCCGCACCCCGTGCTCCATCCAGTGGCGCAGGATCCGCACCGTCTCGCGGACCAGGCCCGGCATGTCGCGGTCGAAGGCGATCGGGTGGATGTCCTGGTACTTCTTGGGCGGGTTCTCCGCGTACGCGATGGTGCCGTCCACCCGGTGGTGGAACCACTCCGGGTGCTTGTCCACCCACGGGTGGTCCGGGGAGCACTGCAACGCGAAGTCCAGCGCGATCTCCAGGCCCAGCGCGGCGGCCCGGGCCACGAAGGCGTCGAAGTCCTCCATCGTGCCCAGCGCCGGGTGGACCGCGTCGTGTCCGCCCTCGGGCGAGCCGATCGCCCACGGCACCCCCACGTCGTCGGGGCCCGCGGACAGCG
>NZ_KZ627108.1 GCF_002911015.1 Streptomyces populi | reverse complement strand
GCTCCGCAGTCGTCGAGGAGTTCGCGCCGCAGTGTCTGATGGAATCGCTCGACCTTGCCCGTCGTGGTCGGCGACGCCGGCTGGGTCAGCCGGTGCGCGATCCCGTTCTCCCGGCAGATCCGGTCGAACAACACCTCACCACCGTGACCGAACCGGTCGGTGAACTGCTTGCCGTTGTCGGTCAGCACCTCCTCCGGCACCCCGAACCTCCGCAGGGCCCCCGCGAACGCCGCGCAGACCGCCCGTCCGGTCGCCCGCTCGACCACCGACGCGATCACGCAATAGCGGGAATGGTCGTCCACCCCGGTCACGACCTTCGCCTCGGTCAGCTCACCGGTGACCGCATCGACCAGCATCACCCCGCCGACGATGTCCATCTGCCACAGCTGCATCGCACGGTCCCGCTGCCAGCGCTTGTAATCCGACCGCTTCCGGCGTCGAACCCCCGGCTCCACCAGCCCGTGACGGACCAGGATCCGATACACCGTCATCCGAGACGGCACCGGCATCACCGTCCCGGACCGCTCCAGCACATGAGCGATCCGCCGCGGACCCCACCGCGGGTGCTTGCGCCGCAGTTCGCACACTGCCGCCTCGACCTCGGCAGAAGCCTGATGCGGACACGAGGCCGGCCTGCGCGACCGGTCCGCCAGACCCGCCAGGCCGGAGGCCTGA
>NZ_KZ627107.1 GCF_002911015.1 Streptomyces populi | reverse complement strand
GCCGGGCAGGGGGAGCGCAAGGGTCTTTTGTCAGCACGTCGCGGGACCGATTTCCCATTGAGTCAAACGTGGACATTTGGGATGGTTGTTGATGCCAAGGACATTGCGTGAGCGAGGACTCGGGGCCCCCGTCAGGCAATGCGCACGCGCCCACCGGCGCGCATCCCCCACCAGTACTCCTCTGGAGCATCCGTCATGCCGCTCACCACCCTTCCCCTGCCCGCCGCCCAGGGCCCGCACCCGGGCGCGGCGTTCGAGACCGTGCCCGGCCGGGCGGTGCCGCGGGAGCCGGGGGTGGGTGCGGTGGCCGTGGTGGGCCTGGGCTATGTGGGTCTGCCGACCGCGCTGGGCCTGCTGGCCGCCGGGACCGAGGTCATCGGCCTGGACGTCAGTGCCGAGCGGCTGGCGGCCATCCGGGCCGGCCACGTCGACCTGCTGCCCGCCGATCTGGAGCGGCTGGCCCGGTTCGACGGCGACCCGCGCTTCACCCTGACCGACGACCCCGCCGCACTGGCCCGGGCACGCACCGTGCTGGTGTGCGTGCCCACCCCCGTGGACCGGCACCTGGCCCCCGACCTGCGCGCCCTGCGCGCCGCGGCGGCCACCGTGGTCGAGCACGCGGTGCCCGGCCAGCTGCTGATGCTGACCTCCACCACCTACGTCGGCACCACCCGCGACCT
>NZ_KZ627106.1 GCF_002911015.1 Streptomyces populi | reverse complement strand
GGCCACCGCACTGACCCGCGGACGGCTGAGGACCGCCGTCACCAGAGCCGGACGCCAACGCCGCATCGACGCCGAGGCCGACCGGCTGCTTCAGATGTTCCGCCAGAGCCGGCTTCGCCAACCCGCCCTGGTCGAGAAGGCAATGGGACGGCAGACACTCGCCCTCCTTGCCCAGCTCGACGCAGCCTGCCAGGCATGCGAGGACCTCGCATCCGACACGGAAGAGCTGTTTCTGCAGCATCCCGATGCCGAGATCATCACGAGCTTCCCCGGCCTGGCCACGCTCACCGGCGCACGGATTCTCGGCGAGATCGGCGACGATCGCGCCCGGTTCACCCACCCCGGCAATCTGAAAGCCTATGCCGGAAGCGCACCCGTGACCCGCCAGTCCGGCAAGAGCCGCCACGTTGCTCATCGCCGGATCAAGAACAACCGACTGGCCGCGACCGGCCGGCACTGGGCATTCGCCGCGCTGACTGCCTCACCAGGCGCACACGACCACTACAACCGCCGACGGGACACCGGCGACCACTACCACGCGGCTCTCCGGAATCTGTTCAACCGTATGCTCGGCCAGCTCCACCACTGCCTGACCAACCACCAGAAGTTCGACGAAGCCATCGCCTTCAGCACCTCCGCCCCAGCTCCATTCTCGGCAGCTGCTTGACCCGAAAGCTGCATGGGGTGTCTTGTC
>NZ_KZ627105.1 GCF_002911015.1 Streptomyces populi | reverse complement strand
CCCGGGCACGTCCAGCAGCGTGATGATCGGGATGTTGAAGGCGTCGCACATCTGGACGAAGCGCGCGGCCTTCTCCGAGGCCTCGATGTCGAGGACGCCGGCCAGGCTCTGCGGCTGGTTGGCGACGATGCCGACGACCTGGCCGTCGAGGCGGGCCAGCGCGCAGATGATGTTGCGGGCCCAGCGCTCGTGGACCTCCAGGTAGTCGCCGTCGTCGACCAGTTCGCCGACCACGTCGGCCATGTCGTAGGGGCGGCTGCCGTCCACGGGCACCAGGTCCAGCAGCACCTCGCTGCGGCGGCCGGCCGGATCGTCGCAGCGTACGCGCGGCGCGCTCTCGCGGTTGTTCTGCGGCAGCATCGACAGGAGGTAGCGGACCTCGGCGATGCAGGTCTCCTCGT
This sequence comes from Streptomyces populi, assembly GCF_002911015.1. Classification (GTDB taxonomy): domain Bacteria; phylum Actinomycetota; class Actinomycetes; order Streptomycetales; family Streptomycetaceae; genus Streptomyces; species Streptomyces populi. The sequence continues at coordinate 327 of NZ_KZ627105.1, read as the reverse complement.
CGTCGTAGGCGAAGTGGCACACGCCCGAGGTCTCGGCGTGCACGTCGGCGCCGCCCAGGCCGTTCTGGGTGATCTCCTCGCCGGTGACCGCCTTGACGACGTCGGGGCCGGTGATGAACATCTGCGAGGTCTCGCGGACCATGAACACGAAGTCGGTCAGCGCCGGGGAGTAGGCGGCGCCGCCGGCGCAGGGGCCGAGCATCACCGAGATCTGCGGGATGACGCCGGAGGCCCTGGTGTTGCGCTGGAAGATGCCGCCGTAGCCGGCGAGCGCGCTCACGCCCTCCTGGATCCGGGCGCCCGCGCCGTCGTTGAGGGAGACCAGCG
>NZ_KZ627104.1 GCF_002911015.1 Streptomyces populi | reverse complement strand
TCACCGGCGCGACCGGCGAGGCGGGGGCGGAGACCCTCGGGGAGGAGCCCGGCGCCGGGACGGTGACCGTGCCCGTGACCCGGTGGCCGTCGCAGTCGACCCGGACGCCGTAGCTGCCCGGTCGCAGCGCCGTACGGACACGGGTGTCACCGACCAGTCCACCGCCGCCCGCGCCCGTGAGCCGCGCGTCCGAGACGAACGCGTCCGAGACCGCGGTTCCCGTCCGGCCCGCGCAGCCCGTGGCCCACAGCCGGATGTCGCTGCCGGAGGCCGGGGACGCCGGGGTCACCGAGACTCCGCCCGGTCCCGCGTCGGCCGCGTACGCGGCGGGCGTGACCGCGGCCGCGACCACCGCCCCCGCGCAGAGAGTGAGTCGCATCGAACGCATCGTGAAACCTCCAGACACCTGGAGACTCCCCCTCGCAGCGGCGGCCCGCATCCTCAGGGGCCGTCCACTGCTCCGTACGGGGCCGTGCGCGCCACCACGGACCGGGACCGGCCCCGGCGCGCAGGGCCCGAAGGCGCTCGCCGGGGCCGGGCGTCCGGGCCGGGGGGGTCAGATGCGGTCGACGAGGTCCGCGATCGAGTCGACGATCTTCGACGGCCGGTACGGGTAGCGCTCGACCTCCTCCGGCGTGGTCAGCCCGGTCAGGACGAGGAAGGTCTGCATACCCGCCTCCAGACCGGCCAGGACGTCGGTGTCCATGCGGTCGCCGATCATCGCGCTGGACTCGGAG
>NZ_KZ627103.1 GCF_002911015.1 Streptomyces populi | reverse complement strand
CAGCCGTCGCCGCATGTGGATTGGTCTGCGGGTGCGGTGGAGTTGTTGACGCGGGCTCGGCAGTGGCCGCAGACGGGTCGTGCGCGGCGGGCGGGTGTGTCGTCGTTCGGCATCAGCGGCACCAACGCGCACGTGATCCTCGAGCACGAGCCGGTGGAGTCTGTGCAGGCTCCGGTGGAATCTACGCAGGTTCCGGCGGGGTCTGCTCAGGTTCGTTTGGCTGCTGGGGAGTTGCCGTGGGTTGTGTCGGGTCGTTCTGAGGGTGCGGTGCGGGCTCAGGCGGCGCGGCTCGCGGCGTTCGTGGCGGGAGACGGGGGTGGTGCGGGGGCGCTGGATGTAGGGGGTGTGGGTCTGGCGCTGGTGTCGTCGCGGTCGGTGTTCGATCACAGTGCTGTGGTCGGTGGCGGGTCGTTGGACGAGTTGCTGGCCGGTGTGGGTGGGGTTGCGCGGGGTGACGGTACTGCCGGTGGTGTGGTGTTTGAGCGTCGTGTGGCTGGTGGTGTGGGTGTGGCGTTCTCGGGTCAGGGGTCGCAGCGTCCGGGGATGGGGCGTGAGCTGTATGGGCGGTTCCCGGTCTTCGCGGGTGCGTTGGACGAGGTGTGTGCGGAGGTTGAAAAGCAGGCTGGGTTGGAGCTGCTTGGGGTGGTCTTCGGTGATGATGCGGGGGTTTTGGAGGGTACGGGGGTTGCTCAGCCTGCGTTGTTCGCGGTCGAGGTGGCGTTGTATCGGCTGGCGGAGTCTTTCGGTGTGC
>NZ_KZ627102.1 GCF_002911015.1 Streptomyces populi | reverse complement strand
TCGTATTCGTTCGGGTTCGAGGGTCCTGCGGTGACGGTGGACACGGCGTGTTCGTCGTCGTTGGTGGCGCTGCATCTGGCGGTGCAGTCGTTGCGTGCGGGGGAGTGTTCGTTGGCGCTCGCGGGTGGTGTGACGGTGATGGCGACGCCGTACGCGTTCGTGGAGTTCGGTCGTCAGGGTGGTCTGTCGGCGGACGGCCGGTGTCGTTCTTTTTCCGCGGATGCGGAGGGGACGGGCTGGTCCGAGGGTGTGGGTGTGGTGGTGCTGGAGCGTTTGTCGGACGCGCGGCGCAACGGGCACGAGGTGTTGGCGGTGGTGCGGGGCAGTGCGGTGAATCAGGACGGTGCGTCGAACGGGTTGACGGCGCCGAACGGTCCGTCGCAGCAGCGGGTGATCGTGCGGGCGTTGGCGGGTGCGGGGTTGTCGACGTCGGACGTGGATGTGATGGAGGCGCACGGGACGGGGACGAGGCTGGGTGATCCGATCGAGGCGCAGGCGTTGATCGCGACGTACGGGCAGGGCCGGGCGGAGGGGCGTCCGTTGTGGCTGGGGTCGTTGAAGTCGAACATCGGTCATGCGCAGGCGGCTGCCGGTGTGGGTGGTGTGATCAAGATGGTGATGGCGATGCGGCGCGGGGTGGTGCCGCGGACGTTGCATGTGTCGCAGCCGTCGCCGCATGTGGATTGGTCTGCGGGTGCGGTGGAGTTGTTGACGCGGGCTCGGCAGTGGCCGCAGACGGGTCGTGCGCGGCGGGCGGGTGTGTCGTCGTTCGGCATCAGCGG
>NZ_KZ627101.1 GCF_002911015.1 Streptomyces populi | reverse complement strand
TCCGCGATGGCGACCTTGGTCTCCACCGTACGGGCCTGGCCCTCCTCGTCGATGGTCAGCGCGATCAGCGCCGCCCCGTGCTCACGCGCGAGGCGGGTGACCTTCGCGAACCGGGACTCGGGCCCGTCGCCGTCCTCGTAGTTGACGGAGTTGAGGACCGCGCGTCCGCCGAGGCGCTCCAGCCCCGCCTGGATGACCTCGACCTCGGTGGAGTCCAGCACGATCGGCAGCGTGGAGGCGGTGGCGAAACGGCCGGCCAGCTCGTCCATGTCGGCGACGCCGTCACGGCCGACGTAGTCGACGCACAGGTCGAGCATGTGCGCGCCCTCGCGGATCTGGTCGCGGGCCATCTCCACGCAGTCGTCCCAGCGGCCCTCCAGCATCGCCTCACGGAACTTCTTCGACCCGTTGGCGTTGGTGCGCTCGCCGATGGCCATGTAGGCGGTGTCCTGGCGGAACGGGACGTGCGTGTACAGGGAGGCGGCGCCGGGCTCGGGCCGCGGGTCCCGCCGGGCCGGGGTCAGGTCCTGCATCCGTTCCACCAGGCGGCGCAGGTGTTCGGGGGTCGTACCGCAGCAGCCGCCGACCAGTGCTGTGCCGAAGTCGCGCACGAACGTCTCCTGCGCGTCCGCCAGGCCGTCCGGGCCGAGCGGGAAGTGGGCGCCGTCCTTCGTCAGCACGGGCAGACCGGCGTTGGGCATGCACAGCAGGGGGATGCGGGAGTGCCGGGCCAGGTGGCGCAGGTGCTCGCTCATCTCGGCGGGGCCGGTCGAGCAGTTCAGACCGATCATGTCG
>NZ_KZ627100.1 GCF_002911015.1 Streptomyces populi | reverse complement strand
ATCTGCCGGGAGAACGGGATCGCGCACCGGCTGACCCAGCCGGCGTCGCCGACCACGACGGGCAAGGTCGAGCGATTCCATCAGACACTGCGGCGCGAACTCCTCGACGACTGCGGAGCGTTCGAGAGCATCGAGAAGGCTCAGGCGGCGCTGGATCGCTGGGTTGAGGAGTACAACTCCGTCCGGCCGCATCAGGCCCTGGACATGCAGTCCCCGGGCGACCGGTTCGCCCCGGTTCCCGAGCCGGATCGGAACGTGCTGGGCCTGAGGATTCCCGGAGTGCTGGCGCTGGTGCCGCAGCAGCGGACGGCTCCCGCCGCGGTGCCCGATCCGATCGGGGCGGCACCTGTTCCTGCCCCTCCGCCTGATCCGGTCCCGGTCGCGGTGCGGGTGGAGGAGGGCGGGCCGGTGGAGTTCGAGCGGGTGGTGCCTGCGAGTGGGAATCTGCAGGTCGCGGGCAAGCAGTTCTGGCTCGGCCCGTCCCGCGCAGGCCTGACGGTGACGTTCTGGGCGGACACATCGGTGATCCATCTGCTGATCGCCGGGACGCGGATCAAGACCGTGCGCTCACACCTGTCGGTGGCGGATCTGGGGCGGCTGACGGCCCGGGGCGGACGTGTGGCCGGTCCGGCTCCGCTGCCTGCCGGTGACGGGGTGGCGTTCGAGGTGGACCGGGTCGTGAACAACTGCGGCCTGGTGGGCCTGGGCGGTCGCCAGGTGCTGGCGGCGGAGATCCTCGGCGGCCGCCAGGTCGGCATCCGGATCGACGACGAGACGCTGTCGTTCTTCGACCCGTCCTCGCGGGA
>NZ_KZ627099.1 GCF_002911015.1 Streptomyces populi | reverse complement strand
TGGTCGCTGGTGTGGTTCATGACGAAGTCGATGATGACGCGCATGCCGCGCTGGTGGGCGGCGTCGACGAACTCGACGAAGTCGGCGAGGTCGCCGAACTCGGGGAGGACGGCGGTGTAATCGGAGACGTCGTAGCCGCCGTCGCGCAGGGGGGATTTGAAGAAGGGGGGCAGCCACAGGCAGTCGACGCCCAGCCATTGGAGGTAGTCGAGTCGGGCGGTCAGGCCCTTGAGGTCGCCGATGCCGTCGCCGTTGCTGTCCTGGAAGGAGCGGACCAGGACCTCGTAGAAGACGGCGCGTTTGAACCACTCGGGATCGCGGTCCTTGGCCGGGGTGTCCTCGAACGTGTCCGGGACGGGCTCATTGACCATCATGCGGGGACCCTCCGATCCGTGGTGCCGGGCCGACAGTGAGCACATGTGCACCGCCCGGACCCAGGCGCACAAAGTTGGTCCTGCCCCAGTTGTAGGTCTCGCCGGTGAGCTCGTCGCGCACCGGAACGCGCGCGTCCTCGCTCGGAGCGAGTCGCGGCATGTCCAAGGACACTGTCGCCTGCCGGGTGCGGTGGGGGTCCAGGTTCGCCACGACGATCACCGTGTCGTCACCCGAACGCTTGCTGTACGCGATCACGGCATCGTCGTCGACCTGATGGAATCGAAGGTTCCGTATTTCGCGGAGGGCCCTGTGATCCCGTCTGATCCGGTTCAGTCGGGTGATCAGCGGGGCGATGGTGCGGCCCTCGTGTTCGGCGGCGGCCCAGTCGCGTGGGCGGAGCTGGTACTTCTCGGAGTGGAGGTATTCCTCGCTGC
>NZ_KZ627098.1 GCF_002911015.1 Streptomyces populi | reverse complement strand
TGGTCGCTGGTGTGGTTCATGACGAAGTCGATGATGACGCGCATGCCGCGCTGGTGGGCGGCGTCGACGAACTCGACGAAGTCGGCGAGGTCGCCGAACTCGGGGAGGACGGCGGTGTAGTCGGAGACGTCGTAGCCGCCGTCGCGCAGGGGGGATTTGAAGAAGGGGGGCAGCCACAGGCAGTCGACGCCCAGCCATTGGAGGTAGTCGAGCCGGGCGGTCAGGCCCTTGAGGTCGCCGATGCCGTCGCCGTTGCTGTCCTGGAAGGAGCGGACCAGGACCTCGTAGAAGACGGCGCGTTTGAACCACTCGGGATCGCGGTCCTTGGCCGGGGTGTCCTCGAACGTGTCCGGGACGGGCTCGTTGACGATCATGTGGTGGGTGACCCTCCGATCAGTGGTGAGGACGGTCGCAGGACGGTGAGGATGTGCGCGGGCCGGTCGCCCGGCTCCAGGCGCACGTAGTTGGTCCTGCCCCAGTTGTAGGTCTCGCCGGTGAGCTCGTCGCGCACCGGTACCGACTCGTGCCAGTCCAGGCCGAGTTGCGGCATGTCCAACGAGACGGTGGCCTCCTGGGTGTGGTGGGGGTCGAGGTTGACCACCACCACGACCGTGTTCGAACCCTCGGCGTCCGTCGCGGACTTGGAGTAGGCGATCACCGCCTCCTGGTCGGCGTGGTGGAAGTGCAGGTCGCGCAACTGACGCAGCGCGGGACTGCGCCGTCTGATCCGGTTCAGTCGGGTGATCAGCGGGGCGATGGTGCGGCCCTCGTGTTCGGCGGCGGCCCAGTCGCGTGGGCGGAGCTGGTACTTCTCGGAGTGGAGGTATTCCTCGCTGC
>NZ_KZ627097.1 GCF_002911015.1 Streptomyces populi | reverse complement strand
CCCGCGCACACCAGCGACTCCAGTCCCTGCCGGTCGGCGAGGCACGGCAGCAGCACCTCCCAGAAGCGGGTGATGTTCTGCCGGGAGAGCCAGCCGGCGTCCGAGCCGCCGAGCACCTCGAAGCCCGTGGTCGCGGCGACGATGACGCCGGCGCCGTCCCTCCACGACATCCCCTCGGCGAGCGCGCCGCCGCGCTCGGCCCCGCGCAGCACGTCCTCGACCCAGTGCCGCCACTGCCGGCGCAGCGGGGACTCGGTGCGGCGCGCCATGTCGGCGGCGAGCTCGAAACCGCTTCGCACCACGATGTCGCGGGCCAGGACGCCCATCAGTTCGTGGGAGGCGTCCACCACCCGCTGCAGGGAGTTGCCCTGTGCGGCCCAGGCCGCCTCGGTGATCCGGCGCAGCGTCTCGGCGGCCTCCGCCTCGACCGCCTCGGCGAGCATCCGCTTGTTGGCGAAGTGGAAGTACAGGGCGCCGTTGCTGACACCGGCCCGTTTGCTGATGGCGCCGAGCGAGGCGTGGACGAAGCCCTCCTCCGCGAACGCCTCGGCCGCGGCCCGGACCAGCGCCTGCCGGGTCCGGGCGGCTCGTTCCTGCTTGACCATGCTGCCTCCTGGGGCGTGGGGACGCCGAGAGCCAGGAGGACAGCGACGTCACGAACCACTTGCGTAGCGTGATTATTGCGGGGGGTTGCCGTGCTTGCGGGAGGGCAGGTCGGCGTGCTTGGTGTGCAGCATCGCGAGCGACCTGATAAGGACCTCGCGGGTCTCGGCGGGGTCGATGACGTCGTCGACCAGACCGCGCTCGGCCGCGTAGTAGGGGTGCATCAGCTCGGCCTTGTACTCCTTG
>NZ_KZ627096.1 GCF_002911015.1 Streptomyces populi | reverse complement strand
GGGCGGCCGAAGAGGAGGTCGTAGCCGGTGGGGAGCTGGAGCAGGATCTGGCCCAGCAGGTCATCGCCGGCCGTGTCGGCGACCGTTGAGAGGACGGCGCTGACGTCCCAGGTCGCGGTGTGCTCGGTGGCGCCCTCGATCCAGGCTGCAGTGGCCCGCAGGAACCGCTCCGGTGGCAGTGGTTCGGCGCTCTGGAGCGGGTTGAGCAGGATCAGGGCGAATTCCTCCGGCAGGCGTGCCGCGAGCTGGGCGCGGACTTCGCCGACCAGGTGCGCGCCGAGCAGGGCGAGCACCACGCGGGCCGCGCGCTCGGCTTCCTCCACGGTGTCGTACTCGCCGCGTTCCTTGACGTGGTCGAGGAACGCTGCGCGTCGCAGAGTCATCTCGGCCGCCACCCCTTCTTGTTTCATTCGGATGCCCGTAGGGGTGCGGAGGGCGGGGTGAGGGGGAGATCAGGTGCCCGTCCTCCGCACCTGTCCGGCCGGTGTCAGCCGGAGATCTCCTTGTGGCCGGATCCGACGCCGATGGAGATCTTGCGGGGCTTGGCGCGCTCGGCGATCGGGATGCGCAGGGTGAGCACGCCCGCGTCGTAGTCGGCCTTGATGTGCTCGGTGTCGAGGGTGTCGGCGAGCACGATCTGGCGGGAGAAGACGCCCAGAGGCCGCTCGGACAGTTCCATCTGCACGTCGTCGGCCTTCGCCACCGGCCGGCGCTCGGCCCTGACGGTGAGCATGTTCCGCTCGACGTCGATGTCGATCGCGTCCGCGGTGACGCCGGGAAGGTCGAAGGCCACCACGTACTCGTCGCCCTCGCGGTAGGCGTCCATCGGCATCGCCGACGGCTTCGACCAGGT
>NZ_KZ627095.1 GCF_002911015.1 Streptomyces populi | reverse complement strand
GTTGGTGGGGAAGGCGAAGGCGGTCTCGGTGCTGCCGTCGGGGTGGATCCGGATCAGGTCGTTGGCGCCGGCGTCGGTGACCAGGAAGTCCCGGCCGTCCCTGGCGAAGCCCCACGGGTTGGAGAAGACCTCGGTGGTGCCGGGGTTGGCGGCGTCGGGGTTGTGCTCGAGCTCGTGCACGGCCAGGTCGCCCAGCACCTTGCCGCCGGTGGTGCTCAGGGTGCCGAGCGGGCCGCTGCCGGCGCCGAGCGCCTCACGGTCCGAGGGCAGGCCGCTCAGGCCGTAGCTGATGCGGTACGAGCCGTCGCCCGCGGCCTCGGCCTGGACCGGCCCGCCGATGCGGGTGAGCACGCTGGTGCCGTAGTTCTGGTTGATCTGCTCGGAGGGCAGGCCGGTGACCACGCGGCCCTGCCGGGAGCCGGTGATCTTGTAGAGGGATCCGCTGAAGCCCAGGCACCGGTTGCGTCCGACCTCGGCCGGCGGCGGGCACGGGGTGGCCGGGCCGCTGCCGGCCTCCACGACCAGGACCGATCCGTCGGCCTGGATCTGGACGTCGCGCGGGTTGTGCAGGCCGCTCGCCACGACCACGCCACCGGTGGCGGCGGACGCGGCCTGGCTCGGTATCGCGGTCGCCGTGACGGTGCTCACGACCGCCATGGCCAAAAAGGCCCCCGCCCAAGACTTTCTCGCACCAGACATGACTCTCCTCAATGTGTCCCGCCCCCGTCGTCAGGGGTGAATGCAATCGGCACGATAGACGCGGGGGTTGACCTGATCGCGGTGTGCGACATCGGAGATTCCGCGCTTGCGCACCGGCCGTGCGGAGGGGGCCAGGACCCCTGCGGGCCTGTACGCAGGCGATAACTGGGCCCGGGTCCGAGA
>NZ_KZ627094.1 GCF_002911015.1 Streptomyces populi | reverse complement strand
TCCAGCACCGGGCAGGCGTCAGTCCGTATACATCGCCTTACGGCTTCGCACGGACCTGTGTTTTTAGTAAACAGTCGCTTCTCGCTGGTCTCTGCGGCCACCCCCAGCTCAGAGTGCAAGACTCATCACCGGACGTGGCCCCCCTTCTCCCGAAGTTACGGGGGCATTTTGCCGAGTTCCTTAACCATAGTTCACCCGAACGCCTCGGTATTCTCTACCTGACCACCTGAGTCGGTTTAGGGTACGGGCCGCCATGAAACTCGCTAGAGGCTTTTCTCGACAGCATAGGATCATCCACTTCACCACAATCGGCTCGGCATCAGGTCTCAGCCTTGATGTGTGACGGATTTGCCTATCACACGGCCTACACCCTTACCCCGGGACAACCACCGCCCGGGATGGACTACCTTCCTGCGTCACCCCATCACTCACCTACTACCACCTTGGGCCGGCGGCTCCACCACTCCCCTCAACTCCGAAGAGATCGGGGCGGCTTCACGGCCTTAGCATTAATGGGCTCGATGTTTGACGCTTCACAGCGGGTACCGGAATATCAACCGGTTATCCATCGACTACGCCTGTCGGCCTCGCCTTAGGTCCCGACTTACCCTGGGCAGATCAGCTTGACCCAGGAACCCTTAGTCAATCGGCGCACACGTTTCTCACGTGTGTATCGCTACTCATGCCTGCATTCTCACTCGTGAACCGTCCACCACTGCCTTCCGGCGCGGCTTCACCCGGCACACGACGCTCCCCTACCCATCACAGCACCCGTTGGGGCTATCTGCTGCAATGACACGACTTCGGCGGTACGCTTGAGCCCCGCTACATTGTCGGCGCGGAATCACTAGACCAGTGAGCTATTACGCACTCTTTCAAGGGTGGCTGCTTCTAAGCCAACCTC
>NZ_KZ627093.1 GCF_002911015.1 Streptomyces populi | reverse complement strand
GGAACAACGCCACCTCGAACACGAACAGAGCAGCCTGCGTATACACCGTCCGATCCAACAGACCACCCACACCCACGGCCGCACCAGCACCCGCGGCCGGATCCGTGGCCGTGTCGGTGGCCGTGTCGGTGTCGGTGTCGGTGTCGGTGAACATCACCTCGCGCACCGACCGGCCCAGCAGGCCGTCCAGCACCGCGCACGACTCGTCCACCGACCGCGCGAACACCGGGAACGCCGCGTAGAGCTCCCGGCCCATCCCCGCCCGCTGCGCACCCTGACCCGAGAACAACGCGGCCACGGTGCCCGGCGGCCGTACCGCGCCCTGGACCAGGTTCGCGGCCTTCCTCTGGCCGGTCAGGGCCGTCAGTCCGGCCAGGAGCTCATCCGGCCGTGCGCCCCACACCACCGCGCGGCGCTCGAAGGCGGTACGTGTCGTGCCCAGCGCCCGGCCCACCGCGGCGGGATCCAGCTCCGGGCGTCCGTTCACGAACGCGGCCAGCCGGTCCGCCTGCGCGCGCAGCGCGGCCCCGGTCCGCCCCGACACCACCCACGGCACCAACCGCTCCCCCGCCCCGGAGACTTCGGAAGTCTCGGCGGCTTCGGCGGTCTCAAGGCTCTCGGGGGCCTCCTCCAGAATCACGTGGGCGTTGGTGCCGCTGATCCCGAACGAGGACACCGCCGCCCGCCGCGGCCGCTCACCGCGCGGCCACGCGCGCTCCGTCGTCAGCAGTTCCACCGCGCCCGAGGACCAGTCCACCTTCGACGACGGCGCATCCACGTGCAGGGTGCGCGGCAGCACCTGGTGCCGCAGCGCCTGGACCATCTTGATGATCCCGCCCACCCCGGCCGCGGCCTGCGCATGCCCGATGTTCGACTTCAACGACCCCAGCCACAGCGGACGCTCCGCGTCCCGGCCCTGCCCGTACGTCGCCAGCAAAGCCTGCGCCTCGATCGGGTCGCCCAGCGCGGT
>NZ_KZ627092.1 GCF_002911015.1 Streptomyces populi | reverse complement strand
GCGGTTCTGGCTGGACCTGGGGATCGACGGGTTCCGGCTGGACGCGGTGCCGTATCTGTACCAGGTCGAGGGCACCAACTGCGAAAACCTTCCTGCGACCCACGAGTTCCTCAAGCGGGTGCGCAAGGAGATCGACACGCACTATCCGGACACGGTGCTGCTGGCCGAGGCGAACCAGTGGCCCGAGGACGTCGTCGACTACTTCGGCGACTTCCCCTCCGGCGGCGACGAATGCCACATGGCCTTCCACTTCCCCGTCATGCCCCGCATCTTCATGGCCGTCCGCCGCGAGTCCCGCTACCCCGTCTCCGAGATCCTCGCCAAGACCCCCACCATCCCCGCCAACTGCCAATGGGGCATCTTCCTGCGCAACCACGACGAGCTCACCCTCGAAATGGTCACCGACGAAGAACGCGACTACATGTACGCCGAATACGCCAAAGACCCGCGTATGCGCGCCAACATCGGCATCCGCCGCCGCCTCGCCCCCCTCCTCGACAACGACCGCAACCAGATCGAACTCTTCACCGCCCTCCTCCTCTCCCTCCCCGGCAGCCCGATCCTCTACTACGGCGACGAGATCGGCATGGGCGACAACATCTGGCTCGGCGACCGCGACGCCGTACGCACCCCCATGCAATGGACCCCCGACCGCAACGCCGGCTTCTCCTCCAGCGACCCCGGCCGCCTCTACCTCCCCACGATCATGGACCCCGTCCACGGCTACCAGGTCACCAACGTCGAGGCCTCCATGTCCTCACCCTCCTCGCTCCTGCACTGGACCCGCCGCATGATCGAGATCCGCAAACAGAACACCGCCTTCGGACTCGGCTCCTACACCGAACTCCCCTCCACCAACCCCGCCGTCCTCGCCTTCCTGCGCGAGTACAAGGACGACCTCGTCCTGTGCGTCCACAACTTCTCCCGCTTCGCCCAGCCCACCGAACTCGACCTGCGCACCTTCAACGGCAGACACCCCGTCGAACTCATCGGCGGCGTACGG
>NZ_KZ627091.1 GCF_002911015.1 Streptomyces populi | reverse complement strand
CGTGCCGGTACATCGATGCCCGTCGCCACCGACGCCCACCCCTCACCCGACGGCGACGGGCCGATGCACCGGCACGGCCCCGACCCACGACGCACCGGCACCGAACCCGAGCCGCGACGCACCGGCACCGAACCCGAGCCGCGAGGTCACCCCCGCGCCACCATCGCCTCGATCCCCGCGATCAACAGCGACAGCGCGAACCCGAAGTCCCGCTCCCGCATCTCGGACACGGTGTCCCCGCCCCGCGCCTCCATGAGACCCGCCGCGCTCTCGAGGTGCGCGGCGAACCGCGGCTCCTCGCCGATGGTGCTCATGGCCCGCCGGAAGTACTCGTCCTGCGACATGCCCGCCGAAGCGCAGCGCTGCACGAAGTGGCCCTCGATCGTCCCGAACCCGTACACGAACTGGAACACCGCCGACATCGCCCCCATCTGCCCGTGCGGTGGCATCCCGGTGTTCCGGATCACCTGCCGCACACACGACGAGAACGCCAGCGAACACGGCCCGATGTTCAGGAAGTTCCCTATCAGCGTCGACACCCAGGGGTGGCGCACCAGCAGCGCCCGGTACCCGACGGCCAGCGCCCGCAGCTGATCACGCCAGCCGTCCTCCGACCCGGCGTCCGGCAGCTCCAGTTCACCGAACACGGCGTCGAGCGCGAGCTCCAGCAGATCGTCCTTGGTGTCGACGTACCAGTACACGGACATCGCCGTGACGTTCAGCTCCGCCGCCAGCCGCCGCATGGAGAACTTCGCCAGCCCCTCGGCGTCCAGCAACCGCACCGTGGCCCCGGTGATCCGCTCCCGGTCGAGCCCGGACGGCTGTCCACCTCCCCGGGCCACCCCGTCCCTGGGAGCCCGGTCACGGGGAACCTTGCCGCGGGAAGCCCCGCCCTCCAGCCAGACACTGGTCCGCTCCGGTCGCCTCGCCCTGTCGGCTGCCTTCACCATGGCGCACCCTCCTGGGAACTCGAACCCCGTCGCGGGCCGGAACCTCCCGGACCACCCTCCTCGACGATGCTAGGCGGGCCCTTCAGGGACATCGACCGCACTCCGTCCGAAATCCGGCCCTCCCACGAAACGGCGGTGGGCCCGGGGGAG
>NZ_KZ627090.1 GCF_002911015.1 Streptomyces populi | reverse complement strand
CATCGGGCATGCGCAGGCCGCGGCCGGGGTGGGCGGGATCATCAAGATGGTCCAGGCGCTGCGGCACCAGGTGCTGCCGCGCACCCTGCACGTGGACGCGCCGTCCTCGAAGGTGGACTGGTCCTCGGGCGCGGTGGAACTGCTGACGACGGAGCGCGCGTGGCCGCGCGGCGAGCGGCCGCGGCGGGCGGCGGTGTCCTCGTTCGGCATCAGCGGCACCAACGCCCACGTCATCCTGGAGGAGGCCCCCGAGAGCCTTGAGACCGCCGAAGCCGTCGAGACTCCCGAAGTCTCCGGGGCGGGGGAGCGGTTGGTGCCGTGGGTGGTGTCGGGGCGGACCGGGGCCGCGCTGCGCGCGCAGGCGGACCGGCTGGCCGCGTTCGTGAACGGACACCCGGAGGCGGATCCCGCCGCGGTGGCCTCCACGCTGGCCACGGGCCGCGCCCACCTCGAACACCGCGCCGTCGTGATCGGCGACGACCGCCCCTCCCTCCTTCGGGGACTGGGACAGCTGGTGGACGGCACCCCCGCGGCCGGACTGGTCCGGGGCGTCACCCCCGGGCAGGACACCGGCCGGTCCTCGGCCGCGTTGTTCTCGGGCCAGGGTGCGCAGCGGGCGGGGATGGGCCGGGAGCTCTACGAGCGGTTCCCGGTGTTCGCGCGGTCGGTGGACGAGTCGTGCGCGGTGCTGGACGGCCTGCTGGGCCGGTCGGTGCGCGAGGTGATGTTCACCGACACCGACACGGATGCGGGTGGTCTGTTGGATCGGACGGTGTATACGCAGGCTGCTCTGTTCGTGTTCGAGGTGGCGTTGTTCCGGCTGGTGGAGGCGGCCGGGGTGCGGGTGGATGTTTTGGTGGGGCATTCGGTGGGGGAGGTCGCGGCCGCGCATGTGGCGGGGGTGTTGTCGCTGGCGGATGCGTGTGCGCTGGTGGCGGCCCGGGGCCGGCTGATGCAGGCGCTGCCCGCGGGCGGGGCGATGGTGGCGGTGCAGGCCGGCGAGGAGCAGGTGGTGCCGTTGCTGGCGGGGCGTGAGGGCGAGGTGTCGCTGGCGGCGGTGAACGCCCCGGGGGCGACGGTGCTCTCGGGTGTGGCGGAGGCGGTGCAGGAGATCGCGGCCGTGCTGGCGCGGGAAGGCTGCAAGACCAGGCGGCTGCGGGTCAGCCACGCCTTCCACTCGCCTTTGATGGAGCCCATGCTCGAGGACTTCGCCCGGGTCGTGGAGGGGCTGACG
>NZ_KZ627089.1 GCF_002911015.1 Streptomyces populi | reverse complement strand
AGGGCTCCTGTGCTGCTGAGTTGAGACGTCGAACACCTCCCTCAACGGCACGGGAGCCCTGTCCGTTGCGTACCCCACTCCGTCACCCGATCAGTGGCCATGCTGAAAACGCTCAGTGATTACCACCTTGTAAGTTCGATCGCAGCCCGGTGCCGCCTGCCGGAACGAGGGCTCCTGGTCGCTCGCGGATCCAGCTGCAGCCACCGCCGTATGCCACCGTCCGCCGTCGTTGATGTCAGTTGGTGATGTCAGATCGGTAGACGGTCTACGCGCTGACGTCCAACTCTCGTGCGCGCTGCCGAGCTTGGTCTCTCAGTTCCTTGAGGCGGCCGTGGAACAGGTTGTGACGGTTCTGGTCGAGGTTCAGCGGCAGGTCGAGTTGAGTGATGAGCTCCGACTCCAGGGTCCACGGTTCGTCGTGCTCGATCCAGCACACTCGGGCGTTCTCTGCCATCCACTGGCTGAGGGCGACCTCCCCGTCCTTGCCGAAGGTCATACGCGTGCCGCTCTTGCCCACTCGACGCAGCTCGATCCCGAGCAGACAACCGAGCGTGAGACGAAGCGTGGAGCCGGCCGCGTTGCCCCGGTAGTGGTACCGCACGCGCTTGCGCAGGTTCTGCGTGCTGGTCCGGTTGGCCATGTACCGCGGGGCTATGCCGACGTAGAGAAGTCGCCCTGCATCGAGGTCGGCAGAGGGAGCCTGTTCGAAGTGCCACCCGTAGACCCCGGCCGCCGCCGGCACCGGGCTGGGACGCAACAAGACTTCCCGCGCCGACCACAGCCGATCCGGTTCGGTGAGAGCGGTGTGGGTCACGGAACCTCCAGGTGGGCGCACTGGTGGCCGCAGGATACTCACTTGCCAGCGGGCACGACGCACAACCGACGAGACAGCCAGTCCACGCTCGGTCACAAGGGCAGCATCCACTCATCGTATGCATGCAAACCCGGACAGTGAGCTACGGATTTGGTCGACAAGAGGGACAAGTGCCCAGCTAGTGCTCTGACCGGGAAGGTTCGCCGGGGCGGTGGTCGCTTCGTCAGTCTGGGAGCCAGCCGTGCGTTCTCCTGACCGGCGGTAGCAGTGCCGCAGAAAATGGATTGCCTGGGGGACAGCGCTCACGTTGGCTGGGCAGCATGGCTGAACTGCATACCGATCGCCTCGTGCTCCGTCGATGGCAAGACTCCGACCTTGAACCGTGGGCGGCGATGAATGCTGATCCCGATGTCCGGGAGCACTTGGGTGTCCTGCTCACCCGTGAAC
>NZ_KZ627088.1 GCF_002911015.1 Streptomyces populi | reverse complement strand
GGCGCTCGTCGGCCAGCCAGTCCTGGGCGGTGCGCAGGACGGTGCCGACCGTGGTGTGCACGGCTGTGGTGCCGGCCGTGGACGGGGCGAGCGCCAGCACCGCCACCCGGGGGGCCGGGGTGCCGGAGTCGAGAGCGGCCCGCAGCGCCTCCAGCCCGGCGTGCCGGGGCAGTTCGAGGCCCTCGGTGTCGCCCAGCGCGACCCATCCGCCGGTGTCGGACGCCGGCAGGGGTGCGGGCAGCGGGTTCCAGCGGACCTCGTAGAGCGAACGCGACCGCAGCCGGCGCAGGGCGTCCGGTGACGGGGCGCGCAGGTGGAGGGAGTCGATGCTCAGCACGGGCTGCCCGGACGGATCGGCGACCCGCACCGAGATCCGGTCCGTGTCCTGGGGGGCCAGGTGCACCCGCGCGGCGATGCCGTCGCCGTGCCGGACGGCCCCGGAGAACTCGAAGGGCAGGCGCGTATCCGGTCCCTGTTCGCGCACCGGCAGTTTGGCGCCGTGCAGGGCCGCGTCGAGCAGCGGCGGGTAGATCCCGTACGCGGCGGCGGCCGCTTCCTGTTCCGGGTCCAGGGCGAGCTGGGTGTACAGCTCCTCGCCGAGCAGCCAGGCGCGGTGCACGCCCTGGAAGGCGGGGCCGTAGTCGAATCCGTGGGCGGTGAACCAGTCGTAGAGACCGTCCACCGGCAGTTCCTCGGCTCCGGCGGGCGGCCACTGGGTGAGCGGTGCCGCGGCAGGGGCCCGGCCGGTGCCCAGGGTGCCGCGGGCGTGCCGGGTCCAGGGTTCGTCGTCGCCGGTGCGGGCGTGGACGCGGATCTCCCGGTCGCCGTCGGGACCGGGGGCGTCGAGGGTGATCTGCAGTGCCACCGAGCTGTCGGCGGGCAGGGACAGGGGGGTCTCCAGGGTCAGTTCCCGCACCACCTCGCAGCCGGCTCGTTCCCCGGCGTGCAGTGCCAGCTCGAGCCATGCGGCGCCGGGCAGCAGGGTGGTGCCGGCGATGGTGTGCTCGCGCAGCCAGCCGTGGCGGTGCGGGGAGAGGGATCCGGTGAGCACCGTGGTGTCGGAGTCGGCCAGGGGTATGCCCATGGTGAGCAGGGGGTGGTCCGCGCCGAGGAGCCCGGCCGTGGGCCGGAGCGTGGACTCGGGGGCCTCGAGCCAGTAGCGCTGGTGCTGGAAGGCGTAGGTGGGCAGGCCGACAGGGGCGGTGGCGGTGGTGGTCCGGTCGCCGGTCCGGTGGGTGGTGAGGGTGTTCCAGTCGACGTGCGTGCCGTTCGTCCACAGTTCGCCGAGTCCGGCCAGCAGGGCCGCGCTCTCGCCGCGGTCACGGCGCTGCAACGCCACCGTCC
>NZ_KZ627087.1 GCF_002911015.1 Streptomyces populi | reverse complement strand
GGGGACTGTAAGACGTTCGGTGTAACTCCCGATCATGGAGGATGCATCGATGCCCAGTGAGAACGTGTCCGAGGCCGAAGGCGCCAAGTCGGCGAAGTCTGTGCCGACGAGGACCGTGGACGATCAGTTGATCGAGGAGCTGGTGGGCCGGGCTCAGGCCGAGGGCCTGCAGCTGACCGGTGAGGGCGGACTGCTCCAGCAGCTGACCAAGCGGCTGCTGGAGTCCGCCCTGGAAGGCGAGATCACCGACCATCTCGGCTATGACAAACACGATCCGGCCGGCAAGAACGGCGGCAACTCCCGCAACGGCAGGCGTGCCAAGACGGTGCTGACCGACGTCGGGCCGGTGGAGATCACCGTGCCCCGCGACCGCGACGGCTCGTTCGAACCGAAGATCGTCAAGAAGCGGCAGAAGCGCCTGACCGGCGTCGACGAGATGGTCATCTCGCTGGCCGCGAAGGGTTTGACCACCGGCGAGGTCCAGGCCCATCTGGCCGAGGTCTATGGCGCCGAGGTCTCCCGGCAGACGATCTCGACCATCACCGACCAGGTCCTGGAGGGCATGGCCGAATGGCAGAACCGCCCGCTCGACATGATCTATCCGGTGGTCTTCATCGATGCCATCCACGTGAAGATCCGTGACGGTGCGGTGGCGAACCGGCCGGTCTATGTGGCTCTGGCCGTCACCACGGAGGGCCGGCGGGAGATCCTGGGGCTGTGGGCCGGTGACGGCGGCGAGGGCGCCAAGCACTGGCTGCACATTCTCACCGAGATCAAGAACCGCGGCGTCGGCGACGTTCTGATGCTGGTCTGCGACGGGCTCAAGGGCCTGCCCGAGGCGGTGGAGACGGTCTGGCCGCAGACGATCGTGCAGACCTGCGTGGTCCATCTGCTGCGGAACTCCTTCCGCTATGCCGCCCGCCAGGACTGGGACAAGATCGCGCGAGTGCTCAAACCCGTCTACACCGCGGCGACCGAGGGAGCCGCGTTGGAGAGGTTCGCGGAGTTCGCCGACACCTGGGGCAGGAAGTATCCGGCGATCGTGAAACTCTGGGAGAACGCCTGGGAAGAGTTCACTCCGTTCCTACGGTTCGACACCGAGATCCGCCGCATCGTCTGCACCACCAACGCGATCGAGTCGGTCAACGCCCGCATCCGCCGGGCGGTCAAGGCCCGCGGACACTTCCCCAACGAGCAGGCCGCCCTGAAGTGCGTCTACATGGCGATCATGTCGCTCGACCCCACCGGCAAGGGCCAGGCCCGCTGGACCATGCGCTGGAAGACCGCGCTGAACGCCTTCGACATCACCTTCGACGGCCGCCTCTCAGCAGCCCGCCAGTAACCCCAACTGCCCCAGTTACACCACTCGTTTGACAGACCC
>NZ_KZ627086.1 GCF_002911015.1 Streptomyces populi | reverse complement strand
TCGCCGGGGTGGCCGTCCGGGCCGGGCGGCACCCCGTCGTCCCACAGCACCCAGCCCGGCCGGGCCCGGTGGACGGCACGGGTGGTGACCCCCTCGTAGCCGCCGTAGTCCCACTCGTGCAGATCGGGGTCGGTCCGCGCGCCGGACAGTCCCGCGAGTTCGGCGGTCCGCACCGCGCGGGCGAGGGGACTGGTGAGGACCTGGGCGAAGGAGCGCCCGGCGAAGAACGGCGCGAGGGACCTGGCCTGCTCCTCGCCGTGCCCGGTGAGCGGAAGGTCGGTCCAGCTGGTGTGCTGTCCCGTCAGCGTCCACTCCGTCTCTCCGTGGCGGACCAGGATGAGATCGCCCACGGCCCTTCCCTACTTCGCCGACTCGACGGCGTGGCCGCCGAACTGGTTGCGCAGCGCCGCGATCATCTTCATCTGCGGCGAGTCGTCCTGGCGCGAGGCGAAGCGGGCGAAGAGCGACGCCGTGATCGCGGGAAGCGGCACCGCGTGGTCGATGGCCGCCTCCACGGTCCACCGGCCCTCGCCGGAGTCCTGCGCGTAGCCGCGCAGCTTGTCCAGGTGCTCGTCCTCGTCCAGCGCGTTGACGGCGAGGTCGAGCAGCCAGGAGCGGATGACCGTGCCCTCCTGCCAGGACCGGAAGACCTCGCGCACGTCCGTGACGGAGTCGACCTTCTCGAGCAGTTCCCAGCCCTCGGCGTAGGCCTGCATCATGGCGTACTCGATGCCGTTGTGGACCATCTTGGAGAAGTGGCCCGCGCCGACCTTGCCGGCGTGCACCGCGCCGAAGTCGCCCTCGGGCTTGAGCGCGTCGAAGACCGGCTGCACCTTGGCGATGTTCTCGGCGTCCCCGCCGTACATCAGCGCGTAGCCGTTCTCCAGGCCCCACACACCGCCGGAGACACCGCAGTCGACGAAGCCGATGCCCTTGGCCGCCAGCTCCTCGGCGTGCTTCTCGTCGTCCGTCCAGCGGGAGTTGCCGCCGTCCACGACCGTGTCGCCGGCCTCCAGCAGGTCACCGAGCTCGTCGATGACGGTCTGGGTGGGGGCGCCGGCCGGCACCATCACCCAGACCACACGCGGGCCTTCGAGGCTGCTCACGAGTTCGGCGAGGCTGTGCACGTCGGCGAGGTCCGGGTTGCGGTCGTAGCCGACGACGGTGTGGCCGGCGCGGCGTATGCGCTCGCGCATGTTGCCGCCCATCTTGCCGAGGCCGATGAGTCCGAGCTGCATTGTCAGTTCACTTCTTCCGGAGAGTGCGGTAGGCGGCCACGAGCGCGGCCGTGGAGGGATCGAGACCGGGTACGTCGGTGCCTTCGGTCAGGGCGGGTTCGACGCGCTTGGCGAGCACCTTGCCGAGTTCGACGCCCCACTGGTCGAAGGAGTCGATGTTCCAGATCGCGCCCTGGACGAACACCTTGTG
>NZ_KZ627085.1 GCF_002911015.1 Streptomyces populi | reverse complement strand
CCCCCTGGTGCGTCCGTACGCCATGACGGGTGGCCGCACCAGGCCGCGCTACCAGCTCGCCATCGAGGCGCTGGTGCACACCACCGCGCAGCCGCACCAGATGCAGGGCCAGTTGCCCGAGCATCAGCGGATCTGCAACCTCTGCCGGGAGATCAAGTCGGTGGCCGAGATCTCGGCCCTGCTGACCATCCCTCTCGGTGTCGCCAGGATCCTCGTCGCCGACTTGGCGGAGGCGGGCCTGGTCGCCATCCATCAGCCCGGCGGCGACGAAAACGCCGGCGGCCAGCCAGACGTGACTTTGCTCGAAAGGGTGCTCAGTGGACTTCGCAAGCTCTAGCGGAGGGCCTTCCCGCTCCACCACGTCCGCGAAGATCGTGGTGGCGGGCGGCTTCGGCGTGGGCAAGACCACGTTCGTCGGCGCCGTCTCGGAGATCAACCCGCTGCGCACCGAGGCCGTCATGACGTCCGCTTCGGCGGGCATCGACGACCTCACGCACACCGGAGACAAGACGACGACGACCGTCGCCATGGACTTCGGCCGTATCACCCTCGACCAGGACCTGATCCTGTACCTCTTCGGTACGCCGGGCCAGGACCGCTTCTGGTTCATGTGGGACGACCTGGTCCGCGGCGCCATCGGCGCGATCGTCCTGGTGGACACCCGGCGTCTCGCCGACTGCTTCCCCGCGGTCGACTACTTCGAGAACAGCGGCCTGCCGTTCGTCATCGCCCTCAACGGCTTCGACGGCAACCAGCCGTACAACCCGGAGGAGGTCCGCGAGGCCCTCCAGATCGGACCGGACGCCCCGATCATCACGACGGACGCCCGCCACCGCGCGGACGCCAAGTCGGCGCTGATCACGCTGGTCGAGCACGCCCTCATGGCGCGCCTGCGCTAGCACCTCCCGCTCGCACGACGAAGGCCCCTGCTTCTCCGCCCGGAGAAGCAGGGGCCTTCGCTCGTCCCCGGCCGGCCCGGTCCGGACGCGCCCGCGGCCCGGAGCCACGGGCCCGGAGCCACGGGCCCGGCACGCTTGGACGGGGGCGGCGGGCCGAACTCCCGTCCCGTGCGGCCCCGTCGGGCGCCGAGGGGGCCCGGGAGGGGCCGAGGGGACCCGAGAGGGGCCGGGAGGGGCCGGGGATCCCCGAACGCCCGCGGGAGGGCCTGTTCGCCCTGGAGGGCGTCCGTGGGCCCCAGGACGCACGACAGCCCCGCCCTCCATCGGGAGGACGGGGCTGTCGGCGTCAGACCCTCAGTGCCAGCTGTGCGGCGCCCGGAAACCGGGCTCCCGCTCCAGTCGGCGCCAGCCCGCCTTGCGGTGGGGACCGTGGGAAGGGGCGGCATCAGTGGGAGCGGAGGCGGCACGGGCCAGGAGGAGCGCCGTGATGGCGGCGACCTCCTCGGGCTCGGCGTGGCCCTTCTCGACGCGGATGTCAGGAGTGCTCATAGGTTTCAGTCTCCATGAGAGAGGTTTCCGCGGGGGTACCGCGGAGGATCCGCCGGGTTACTGCGGGGGGTTGCCGTGCTTGCGGGAGGGCAGGTCGGCGTGCTTGGTGCGCAGCATCGCGAGCGACCTGATAAGGACCTCGCGGGTCTCGGCGGGGTCGATGACGTCGTCGACCAGACCGCGCTCGGCCGCGTAGTAGGGGTGCATCAGCTCGGCCTTGTACTCCTTG
>NZ_KZ627084.1 GCF_002911015.1 Streptomyces populi | reverse complement strand
GCCAGCGCAAGCGAACCGGCACCCCGCCGTCCCCGCCCGGAACCCGACGTGCTGGGATGCGGAGCTGTAGCGGTTCTGCGACATGCGTGCGGAACCCCTGGGCCCGGGGGCCCGTCTCGGTCCACGGAACCCACGGGAGGCACACATGCAGCGGCGTTCGTTCATCGGCGGAGCCACCGCCGTTCTCGCGGCGGCGGCGACGTCCGCCTGCAACGGCGGCGACAAGGGCGGCACCCACGCCGACGGCAAGGCCGGGAGCGCGAGCGCCACGAGCACCGCGGCCGACACCACCGGCATACGCACGGCGACCGCCGCCAACCGCGCGGCCGCCAACTGGACCGCACTGGGCCACCAGTTGGACGGCGCCCTGATCCGCCCCGGCGACCACAGCTGGCCCGCCGCCCACCAGCTGTACAACACCCGCTTCGACAGCCTGAAGCCCGCCGCCGTCGCCTACGTCGCGCACGCCGACGACATCCGCACGACCATGGACTACGCCCGCGCCCACGGCGTGAAGGTGTCCATCCGCAACGGCGGCCACTCCTACGCGGGCTGGTCCTCCGGCGACGGCCGCCTGATCATCGACGTCTCCAAGCTGAACAGGATCCGCGCCTCGGCGAACGAGGCGGTCGTCGGCGCCGGTTCCAAGCTGATCGACGTCTACCGCGCCCTG
Source organism: Streptomyces populi (assembly GCF_002911015.1). Lineage (GTDB taxonomy): Bacteria > Actinomycetota > Actinomycetes > Streptomycetales > Streptomycetaceae > Streptomyces > Streptomyces populi. The sequence goes on along the minus strand of NZ_KZ627084.1, from coordinate 1,092 downwards.
GCCGCGAAGGGCGTCACCATCCCCGCCGGTTCCTGCCCCACCGTGGGCGTCTCCGGACTGACCCTGGGCGGCGGCCACGGCGTCGTGTCCCGGGCGTACGGACTGACCTGCGACAGCCTCACCCAGGCGACGCTGATCACCGCCGACGGCAAGCAGCTCACCGCGAACGCCACCCAGAACAAGGACCTGTTCTGGGCGCTGCGCGGCGCCGGCAACGGCAACTTCGGCGTCGTCACCGAGCTCCGCTTCAAGACCCACCCGGCACCGCAGGGCGTCTCGGCGTACATGACCTGGCCGTGGGCCAAGGCCGCCGCGGTGGTGAAGGCCTGGCAGGAGTGGGGTCCGAGCCAGCCGGACGAGATCTGGTCGTCCTGCCACCTGGCCGGCGCGGCCGGCGGCACGCCCACCGTCTCCATAGCCGCGTTCTCCCTCGGCACCTACGGCGAGCTCCAGAACGCGGTGGACCGGCTGGCGGACCGGATCGGCTCCCCCGCGCGCAGCGTCTCCCTCAAGCGGCGCTCGTACGAGGACGCGATGGAGGTGTACGCGGGCTGCTCGTCGTTCTCGGCGGACGCCCAGTGCCACCTGCCGGGGTCGACGCCGGGCCGCAGCCCGCAGGGCGCCCTCGGCCGCGAGACGTACGCGGCCCGCTCGGACTTCTTCGACCGTTCGATCTCGGCGGCCGGGATCCAGACGCTCCTGAACCAGATCTCCGCGGTCCGCGGCGGCGCGGGCAGCATCGCGCTCACCGCGCTCGGCGGCGCGGTCAACCGCGTCGCGCCCACGTCCACGGCGTTCGTGCACCGCCGCTCGCGCATGCTCGCCCAGTACATCGCGTCCTGGCGGGCGGGCACCTCCGGCACCACCGCCCAGTCCTGGCTGACGGGCGCCCACAACGCGATGGGCCGGTACGCCTCGGGCGCGGCCTACCAGAACTACACCGACGCGACGCTGACGAACTGGCGCAAGGCGTACTACGGCGACGCGGCCGCCCGTCTGACGACCCTGAAGCGCCAGTACGACCCGAACCGCTTCTTCTCGTTCCCCCAGGCTCTCTGAGGACGTCTCCCGAACGGCCGCGGCCGGGCCCGG
>NZ_KZ627083.1 GCF_002911015.1 Streptomyces populi | reverse complement strand
GCCAGCAACGCCCCCACGCCCCCCGCCCCCGCCCCCCACAGCGCCCCCAGCACCAACGCCACCCCCGAGCGCCCGTGCAACTCGATCCCCGCCCCGAACGCGTCGAACCCGAACACGGACAAGGAGGCGTCCACCGACACCTCCGTCAGCCACGCGAGCAGCGGCAGGGCCAGCGCGGTCACGACGCCCAGCCGAAGCGCGCAGCGCCCCGCGAACCGCAGAGCGGTGTCACCCCGTACACCCGGCCCCCCCGACGCTCCGCCGGCCACCGCACCCCCACCCCGTACGAATGGCGTACGCGCGGCCGTCAGGACACCGGCGTACAGCATCATCAGGGCGACGGCGAGCGCCAACAGCCATACCCGCCCGTCGAGTTCGGCGAGCCGGCCGAGGGTGACCGGCCGGGACGTGTCGACGGCCAGCAGCCTGTCGAGGGGGTCGGGCAACAGTTTGGCGAGCTCGCCCGTGGCCCTGCCGTCCCAGGGGACGAAGAGCCCGAGCGGGATGCCGAGCCACACACCGTTGGGGGCGCCCAGCAGCGCGGCTCCCGCGATCCGCTCGGGGTGGGCGTCACCGATCGCCGCGTACGCGGCCGCCGCGAGTCCGGCGAGGACGGCGACCAGCAGGACGGTGACGAGCGAGGAGACGGCCGGCCGCACCGCGCGGTGCACGGCGTCCCAGCCGCGCGGCAACGGCGTGCGCCGGGAGGCCAGCAGCGCGATCAGCAGGACCGAGGCGGCCCACGCGGCCCCGCCGAGCAGGGTCGGCACGGTGTCGACGGAGAACCCCACGGCGGCCTTCGCCTTCACGAGGTCCCCGATCCTGCCGGGCAGCAGACCGCCGAGGTCCCCGAGGTCCCCGAAACCGCCCGGGAGCTTGTCCGTGATGGAACCGAGCCCGCCGCCACCGCCCGTGACCTCGTCGAGCCGGAGCCGGTCGCCGTCGATCGTGATGACGTCGTGCCCGGCCCAGGCGAGCCCGCCCAGGGTCGCCACGAACAGGGTGATCACCGAGCCGGCCCGCGCCAGGAGTTCGGCCGGGGTCACGACGGACCCCGCCCCGCGCAGGGAGCGCAGGAAGAACCACGACAGCAGCAGGGCGCCGACCAGCCCCACACCCAGCGGCGTGATCTGGACGGCGGTGTGCGCCTGCGCTCCCTTCAGCCCGAAGGCGGAGACGTCACCGGACGGCGTCACCGTGCCGTTCGCCCCGAGGGCCACCATCGCGGCGGTCATGGGACCCAGAGAGGCCGCCGAGTCCGCCCCCAGCAGGTGCAGACCGAGCGCGGCGGTGCCCGCCATTCCGATCAACGCCCAGCTCACGGAGGCGATCGCGCTCAACAGCACGTCCCCCCACGGCACACCCCTGGTGCTCCCGCCGTGGTGCGTGGTTCCGATGCCGGTTCCGATGCTCATCGCCAGACCCCCCGATCCGCGCCGCGGTGATCCCGCGAATGTCCCCCTCGTGTGGGATTACCACTCTCCGGCCCGGTTTCAACCCCGTCAACGGATGCGGGCAACCCGCCCGTTGCCGTCCTTCACAAGGCCCGACTTTCGGTCAGGGGGCCTGAACTGAAATAGTTCCCCACGATGTTCGACATCCCTAGACTCCCCGTGATGGGGGTAACTCGGGGGACAACTCAGTGGGGCTGGAGTGCCGGAACTCGTACTGGAATTGAATGGACGGACCTGGACGCTCGACGCGTCCAGGCCGCACACCCTCGGACGTGATCCGCAGGGGGACATCGTGCTCGATGACGCCAGGGTCTCCTGGCGCCACGCCACGATCAGCTGGA
>NZ_KZ627082.1 GCF_002911015.1 Streptomyces populi | reverse complement strand
GGGCGGTTCGTGCCGCCCGGCCCGGCCGGGGCGCCGGCTACCTGGCCAGTTGGGCCAGTTCGTCCAGGCGCTTGAGCTTGTTCGGGTTGCGCACCACGTAGATCCGGGTGATGCGGCCGTCCTCGACGTCGATGCTGATCGCGGCCGGTTCGCCGTCGAACGCGATGCGGCCGGCGGGCGCGCCGTTGAGCCACACGGCGGTCGTCTCGAGCGCGTCGACGACCCGCTGGGCGCGGGCGAGGACCGGTGCCACCTGGTCGGCGCCGTGGATGGGCGCCAGGGCGGCGGAGACGATGCCGCCCCCGTCGGCGATCATGACCACGTCGGGGGCCATGACGTCGAGCAGGTCCTGCAGCCTGCCGGTGCGCAGCGCGGTCAGGAACCGCTTCACCACGGCCTGCTGTTCCGAGCGGCTGACCTGCATCCGCGGCCGGCGGGCGGCCACGTGCTCGCGGGAGCGTTTGGCGATCTGCCGCACCGCGGCCGCCGACTTGCCGACGGCCCGGGCGATCTCCGTGTAGGGCATGTCGAAGACCTCGCGGAGCACGAACACGGCCCGTTCGGTGGGGGCGAGCGTCTCGAGCACGGTCAGCATCGCGATCGAGACGCTCTCGGCGAGTTCGTGGTCCTCGGCCACGTCGGGGCTGGTCAGCAGCGGCTCCGGGAGCCACTCCCCCACGTAGTCCTCGCGGCTGCGCGAGAGGGTGCGCAGCCGGTTGAGGGACTGGCGGGTGACGGCCCGTACGAGGTAGGCCCGTGGCTCGCGGACCTGGGAGCGGTCGACGCCGGCCCAGCGCAGCCAGGTCTCCTGCAGCACGTCCTCGGCGTCGGCCGCGGAGCCGAGCATCTCGTAGGCGACGGTGAACAGCAGGTTGCGGTGGACGACGAACGGGTCGTCGGTCATGGCGTCATGAGTCACACCGGTCATGGTGTCAGGCGGCGTCCGAGGTCCGGGGGCGCTTGGCCAGCGGGATCTGGCAGGCCTCGGAGTAGCCCTGGGAGGTGATCCCGTGTGCGGTGTTGACCCGGGTCGAGAGGTTGGCGAACCCGATGAAGACGGTGAGTTCGACCAGGCCCGCCGGGCCGAGCTGCTTGAGCAGGCTCGCCGACAGTTCGTCGGTGACGGTGGGCGGGGTGTTGGTCATGGCCTCGGAGTACTCCATCACCTCGCGCTCCAGCTCGGTGAACGCCTCGGAGTCGCGCCAGTTGGGCACCTGGCTGGCCTTGGCCAGGTCGAGGTTCTGGTTCAGGGCGGCGAAGTAGTTGATGTCCAGGCACCAGCTGCAGCCGACCTGGGCCGCAACGGCCATGTGGGCGAACGTCTTGAGGCCCTCGTCGACCGCGTCCCACGCGGCGGCCTTCGCCGAGAACTCCAGGTTGGAGGTGGCGACGGCGGGGTTGTTGAAGACCACCTCGACGGGCTCGGGCACGGAGCCGAGCTGCTTGACCAGGGCCTCCTTCATCTCGGCGGGGAGTTCGGCCTTGGGGATGCGCGGTGCCATGTCGTTCTCCTTGTTCCGGGGGCCTTGCGGCCTGCTTTGGCATGAAGACACCGCCGGGCGCACGAGTGTGACAACCGCCCTCGTGCGCCGGCGGACGCCCGCCGGGCGGTGGCGGGCGTGGGGTGCCGGGCTGCTGGTGGGCCCGCTCAGGGGGCCGGGAACTTCAGCAGCCGGCCGTCGGTGGTGCTCAGCGTGTTGCTGGTGACGTAGATGTCGCCCTTGGCGTTGACGGCCAGGCCGGTGGGCTCCGTCAGCGGGGTGTCGGTGGTGATCGGGGTGGCCGCGCCCGTGCACCCGTCGATCCGGGTCAGTGTGCCGGGGCCCGGGTCGC
>NZ_KZ627081.1 GCF_002911015.1 Streptomyces populi | reverse complement strand
TGGGGCAGCACCTGGTGCTGCAGGGCCTGGACCATCTTGATGATGCCGCCCACGCCCGCCGCGGCCTGGGTGTGGCCGATGTTGGACTTCAGCGAGCCCAGCCACAGCGGGCGGTCGCGGCCGGCGCCGTAGGTGGCCAGGAGCGCCTCGACCTCGATCGGGTCGCCCAGGCGGGTGCCGGTGCCGTGTGCCTCGATGGCGTCGACGCCGTCGGGGCCGATCGCGGCGTCCTCCAGGGCCTGGCGGATGACGCGCTGCTGGGCCGCCCCGTTGGGCGCGGTGAGCCGGCTGCTGGCGCCGTCCTGGTTGACCGCCGAGCCGCGGATCACGGCCAGCACGCGGTGGCCGTTGCGCTGGGCGTCGGAGAGTTTCTCCAGGACCAGCAGGCCGGCGCCCTCGGCCCAGCCGGTGCCGTCCGCGTCGGCGGAGAACGCCTTGCAGCGGCCGTCCGCGGCCAGGGCCCGCTGCCTGCTGAACTCCACGAAGGTGGTGGGGGTCGACATGACGGTCACGCCGCCGGCCAGCGCCATGGTGCATTCGCCGCGGCGCAGCGACTGCACCGCCAGGTGCAGGGCCACCAGGGAGGAGGAGCAGGCGGTGTCCAGGGTGAGGGCGGGCCCCTCGAGGCCGAAGGTGTACGCGATGCGTCCCGAGGCGATGCTGGGCGCGCTGCCGTTGCCGAGGTAGCCCTCGACGTCCGCCGGCATGGTGTGCATCCGGGAGCCGTAGTCGTTGTACATGACGCCGACGAACACGCCGGTGCGGGTGCCCTTGACGGCGGTGGTGGCCAGGCCCGCCCGTTCGAACGCCTCCCAGGACAGTTCGAGCAGCAGGCGCTGCTGCGGGTCGGTGGTCAGCGCCTCGCGCGGGGAGATGCCGAAGGCCGCGGCGTCGAACTCGGCGGCGTCGTGGAGGAATCCGCCGGTGCGGGTGTAGGTGTGTCCCGGCTTTTCGGGGTCGGGGTCGTAGAGCGTCTCGATGTCCCAGCCGCGGCCGGTGGGGAACTCGGAGACGGCGTCGGTGCCGTCCTCGAGCAGCCGCCAGAGTCCTTCGGGGTCGCGGACGCCGCCGGGGTAGCGGCAGGACATGGCGACGATCGCGACGGGTTCGGTCATCTGCTGCAGCCGCCGGCGGGTGTGGTGCAGATCGGTGGTGACGCGGTTGAGGTAGCTGCGGAGCTTTTCTTCGTTGGCCATGAAGTCCGCCCTCCAACGGCGGTGCGCAGGTCAGGAGATTCCGAGCTCGTTGTCGATGAAGTCGAAGATCTCGTCGTCGGTGGCGGTCTCGACCCGGTCGGTGACCTCCGGTGCGGCGAGCTGGTCGAGGACCGCGCGCAGCCGCCCGGCGAGCGAGGCGCGCTCCTGGGGGTCCAGGCCGGGCAGGCCGGCCTGGATGCGGTCGAGTTCCGCGAACCGGTCGGCGGCGGCGGGGGCGAGTTCGGCGGTGAGGCGTGCGGCCAGGTCGGCGGGGGTCGGGTGGTCGAAGAGCAGGGCCGTGGGCAGGCGCAGTCCGGTGGCCTCGGCCAGCCGGTTGCGCAGTTCGACCGCGGTCAGCGAGTCGAACCCCATGTCGAGGAAGCCGCGGTCGGGGTCGACGGCATGGCCGCCGGCCAGTCCCAGGGTGGCCGCCGCCCGGGAGCGCACCAGGTCCAGGAGCAGTTCGGTGCGCTCCGGTGCGGTGGCCGCCGCGAGGCGTTCGGCGAATGCCTGGGCCGCGAGGGGGCCGGGGGCGGGCCTGCGGCGGGCGGGGGCCAGATCGCGCAGCAGCACCGGGGTGTCCTGGGCCGGTACGCGCAGGTGTGCCGGTACCAGTGCGGCGCTCTCGCCCCGCCAGGCCAGGTCGAACAGGTGCAGTGCCTCCTGGGCGGGCATCGGGGCCACTCCGTGGCGGGCCAGGCGGGCACGGTCGGTGTGCTGCAGTGCGCCGGCCATGCCGGCGTCGGTGTCCCACAGGCCCCAGGCCAGGGAGACCCCGGGCAGTCCGCCGGCCCGCCGGCGGACGGCGAGCGCGTCCAGGAAGGCGTTGGCGGCCGCG
>NZ_KZ627080.1 GCF_002911015.1 Streptomyces populi | reverse complement strand
CGGGAAGTTCACCGCGGTGTGCGCGGCCTGCCGTACGACCGGCTTGGCGTTGAAGGCGACCCCGAGACCGGCGGCGTTCAGCATGTCCAGGTCGTTGGCGCCGTCGCCGATCGCCACGGTCTGGGCCAGCGGTACCCCGGCCTCGGCGGCGAACCGGCGCAGCAGCCGTGCCTTGCCCGCCCGGTCCACGATCTCACCGGTGACCCGGCCGGTCAGCTTCCCGTCCACGATCTCCAGCGTGTTGGCCTGGGCGAAGTCGAGCCCGAGCCGTTCCTTCAGATCGTCGGTGACCTGGGTGAACCCGCCGGAGACGACACCGACTTGGAAGCCGAGCCGCTTCAGCGTACGGATCAGGGTCCGCGCGCCCGGCGTCAGCCGCACCTCCTCGCGCACCTTGTGCACCACCGACGCGTCCAGCCCCTCGAGGAGGGCCACGCGCGCGTGCAGGGACTGCTCGAAGTCCAGCTCACCGCGCATCGCGGCCGCCGTGACCTCCGCGACCTCGTCCTCGCACCCGGCGTGCGCGGCGAAGAGCTCGATCACCTCGTCCTGGATGAGGGTGGAGTCCACGTCCATCACGACAAGACGCTGGGCCCGCCGGTGCAGGCCCGCGGCCACCACCGCGATGTCCACACCGAGCGCCGAAGCCTCGGTCACCAGCGCGGTGCGCAACTCCTCGGTCTCCGTACCGGACACCGCGAACTCGACCGCGGTCACCGGGTACTTGGCCAGCCGGAAGATACGGTCGATGTTGCCGCCGGTCTTCGTGATCCGTGCCGCGATCGCGGCCGTCGACTCCGCGGTGAGGGGATGTCCGAGCACCGTGACCAGCGAACGTCCCAGGCCGCGAGGGCGGTTGTCGCCGAGGCCGGAGATGATCTCCGCCTGCATCTTCATCGACTCCGCCCAGCTGTGGACGGTCGACCGGAGATCGCCTTCGAGGCCTGCGGGCGGCTCGGTCACGAGCGCGCACAGCACGATCCGGCCCCGGGTGACGACCTGCTCGATGTCGACCACGTCGACGGAGTAGGCGGCGAGGGTGTCGAAGAGTCCGGCGGTGATGCCCGGCCGGTCCTTGCCGAAGATCTTGACAAGAAGAGTGGGCACATCAGGGGTATGTGAAGCGCTCATGGTATTTCCCACCGTATCCGGCACCCAGTGCCTCCCGCCCGCCCGGTCCGCCTAGCGGACACGGAACACTGGGTGACGCCCCGGAGACCCAAGGGTGACGAACCCCCACCCACCCGCCCGGGACGCCCGCCACGACACCCCCGCACCTTCCGGTCCGCCCCCACCACGGGCGCTGCGGGCCCACAACCGTTCCTTCGCCCTCTCCGCCCCGCCCCTCCCCTTCCCGTACCTGGGACTCCGCCCCGGACCCCGCTCCTCAAACGCCGGAGGGGCTGAAACTCACGCCGATGAGGGGCTGCGCCCACACCACGACGCACCCGCAGCCGGGTACGCACGCGAGGGGCCGTGCCGGTCCATCGATGCCCGTCGCCACCGACGCCCACGCCTCACCCGACGGCGACGGGCTGATGCACCGGCACGGCCCCGCCCCACGACCTACCCGCACCCGCACCCGCACCCGAACCCGCCTCAGCGCCGAGGACGGCGCGGAGACGGCGGCCCCTCGTCCGACGAAGGCGGAACCGGCGGCGGAGGCGGCGGCAACGGCGGCGGCCCGTCCGGCCTCCGCTTCGACGAGGGCCCGATCGGCCCCACCATGGTGGGCGCCCCGTACACATCCCCCGGCGCCCGGTCCTCCGGCTCCCGCAACGCGTCCGGCACCTTCAGGTACGGATTGGTGTCAGGGTTGGGCGCCCGATAAGACCCCCCAGGCCGATACGGCCCCGCACCGGAACCCGCACCCGCCCCCGAACCCACAGCACCGACCCCCTCGTCACCCGGTGCCACCCCGACACCCCCGGCAGCCCTGCCATTCCCGACACCCCTGCCACTCCCGGCACCCCCAATACCCTCGACAGCCCTCCGCCCCGCAGCCCCACTGGCCCGAGCCAGCAACGCCCCCACGCCCCCCGCCCCCGCCCCCCACAGCGCCCCCAGCACCAACGCCACCCCCGAGCGCCCGTGCAACTCGATCCCCG
>NZ_KZ627079.1 GCF_002911015.1 Streptomyces populi | reverse complement strand
ACCGCGACCTGGGACGTCAGCGCCGTCCTCTCAACGGTCGCCGACACGGCCGGCGATGACCTGCTGGGCCAGATCCTGCTCCAGCTCCCCACCGGCTACGACCTCCTCTTCGGCCGCCCCCAGCCCACCTGACCACCCTGGCTCCTATGAAAGGCATCCACCGCAGTGATCACCGACGTACGCGTACCGCTTGAGCACCAGCAGCCGTACTCGACGGCGTACGAGCAGATGCTGGAGAAGGTCCGCTACGAAGGCGCCTACCCCACCCGCGAGCGAGCTGAGGAATCCGTCCGCCTGGTCCTTTCGGGGCTGGGACGCCAGCTGACCGGCGACGAACGCGTTGACCTGGCGCGCTGCCTGCCCCGGGAGGCCGCTCGTGTGCTGACCGCGCAGATCCCCGATCCTCAGCCGCTGACCGGATGGGCCTTCGTCAAGGACCTCGCCGCCCGCTCCGGCGCCTCCCTGGCCACCACCCGCTGGGACACCGGCTCCGTCTTCGCCGCCGTCACCGCCCACACCGGCCCCGACCTCATCACCCGCATCCTGCACCAGCTCCCCACCGGCTACGCCCTGCTGTTCGGCCGCGCCGAACTCACCCCGGCCGCGTAAACGGCCGGTGCCCTTCCAGCGCCAGGGAGGGTTGGACGACGGTGCACGGCCCGCGCACCCCTCAGGGAGAGGCCGCCGCACCCCCGGCGTGACAGCCGGGCTCCGGGCGGGGCCGGAGCCATGATGAAGACGACGTTGCCCGGGACGCCGAAGCGTCCCGGGCAGTAGGTGCGGGCGCAGCCGCGAAGCCACTTGGGCAGGTGCAGGTCTTCGCTGTCTCAGGCCGAGGCCGGCGGAGCGGATGACTCGGCGGCGCGGCGGTATTCGGCGTTGATGCGCTGGGCTTCTTCGAGCTGGTCTTCGAGGATGACGATGCGGCAGGCGGCCTCGATCGGGGTCCCGTGGTCGACGAGCTCCCGGGCCCGGGCGGCGATGCGCAGTTGGTAGCGGGAGTAGCGGCGGTGCCCGCCCGCAGAGCGAAGCGGGGTGATCAGGCGCGCTTCGCCGATGGCGCGGAGGAAGCCCTGGGTGGTGCCGAGCATCTCGGCGGCCCGGCCCATGGTGTAGGCGGGGTAGTCGTCGTCGTCGAGACGGCCGAAGGTGTCGTCTGCTGTCATTGCACCTCTCTGTGGAACACGCTTGAGGGGCCCTGGTGTCGTACGACACCAGGGCCCCGAAGGAACTGCTGCACCATCTGCCGGCCCTGGTACTGCGCCGGCGTTCTGTTTCCGCTAGCCCGACGGGAATGCTGTCGGGGGTGCGGGGATCGCGGTTGCTTGACCGGAGACCACCTCACTATCGATGTCCTGCGGTACCCGGGTTCAACACTCCGCCCGGGCGATCCTGATGGCGCCTGCTTCCTCCGTTTCTTCCCTCGGTGATCAACTGCGTACTGCTGGAACTGCGAACTGCTCAGCGGCCTGTGACAGCGCCACCCTTCGGCGGTCAGCCCCGTCGCCCGTCCTGCGTCTGCTCTGGCTTAGAACCCCACTGCCGAATTTTGTGTGTGCGTGGCGGCGGTCTCGGGCTGGGCGGCGCGGGTGTCGGGTCGGGAGGAGTTCGGCGGCCGGTGTGGGCGGGCTGTGGGGGAGTGGTTTGTCCGTTGTCCGGGCTGCTGGTGGTGTGTGTCCGGGGTTCTGGTTCGGTGTCCGTCCGGGTTCTCCATGCAGGGGCCGGCCGGGGCTGGTTCGGTGTGGGTGCCGTCCGCCTCGGTCACTGTGTCCTGCGGGGTGATCACGGTGGGGATGCTGGCGTGAGCGTTGCAGGACGAGAGCGGCGCCCGCTTGTATCGGGGGCCCCGGAGAAGGCCGCGGGCCCGTTGTCGTCGCCGTAGTTCCGTTTGGCTGGGACGGTCTGTACGTCCTTCTCGGCGAAGTGTTTGTCTTTGTGCGTCGTCTTCGGGGCCGGGTGGATCGGGTGTGTGCCGGCCTGTCCGGTTGCCCGGTTGTGCGGGGAGGGTTTCGTGGACATGCGGTGTGCGTGGTTCTCGTCGGAGTGGGGGTTTTTGCTGTCGTGCCGTGGTCCGGGGCTGGTGCCGTGGTTTTCGGTGGCGGCGGCGGGGGTGTGCTGCGGGCCGCTGCCCTGGCGTATTGGGGCCGGGGTGTGGACGGCGGCGGGGGTGCGCTGCGGGGTGGTGTGATGGGCCGGGTGCGTGTTCCGCGGGGTGTCGGGGATCTGGCCGGCGCGGGCGCGGCGGCGGTGG
>NZ_KZ627078.1 GCF_002911015.1 Streptomyces populi | reverse complement strand
GTCGTAGAAGGTGGCCGAACCCACCGTCACCTTCTTGAAGTTGGCCGTGACCCACGAGCTGATCTGCGAGGAGGTGGAGGAACCGCCGGAGGCCGAGCCACCGCCCATGCCGCCGCCCAGTCCCCCGCCCGAGATGAAGTAGTGGACCCTGCCGTCCGTCACGTACTTCTTGAACTGGGCCAGGGTCGGGGACGGGTCGGTGCCGTTGAAGCCGCCGATCGCCATCACCGGCTTGCCGGTGGCGAGTTGGTAGCTCGCGGAGTTCTGGGAACCGATCGCGGCGGCCGCCCAGGTGTAGTCCCCCGCGTTCTTCGACAGCAGCGCCTCGGCCTCGGAGCTGACGGTCGCGCCGTTCAGCAGCCCTCCGGCACCGCCACCGGGCATACCACCCTCACCCGTACCACCACCGGGCATGCCGCCACCCTGCTGCCCGTTCCGGGTGCCGCCGTTGCCCTGCTGGTTCTGGCCGGGGAAGCCCCCCGTGCCACCACCGGGCACACCACCGCCGGGCATCCCGCCGCCCTGCTGCCCGTTCGGGGCGGTACCGCCGCCCTGCTGGTTCTGACCACCACCGGGGAACCCGCCCCGCGTGCCACCGCCACCGCCGCCACCGGGGAACCCGCCCCGCCCGCCGCCGAAGCCGCCCATGCCCGCCCCGGCCGGACCGGCCGTCACGATGGAGCCGGTGTGCCCGGTGTCCACCGTGGAGAGCGTGTACGCCGTGGGGCCCGCGACCGCGGCCACGAAGCCCAGTCCGGCGGCCGCGAGGGCGAGCCGCCTGCCCAGCCGGGCCGCGAAGATCAGGCCGAGCGCTGCGGTCAGACCGCCGACGAGGACCAGCCACTTGAGCCACGGCAGATAGTCGGAGGTGCGGTCGAGGAGGACGTACCCCCAGGCCGCGGTCGCGGTGACCGAGGCGGCGAGGGTGAGCGACGCCCACACCTTGCCCCGCTCCTCCCACAGCGCCGTCGCGCCCATGCCGACCACGGCGGCGATGTAGGGGGCCAGGGCCACCGTGTAGTACTGGTGGAAGATGCCGGCCATGTAGCTGAAGACCAGCGCGGTCGTCAGCAGCGCGCCGCCCCAGGCGAGGAACGAGGCACGGGCCAGGTCGGTCCGCTTCGCCTTCCGGGTCAGGACGAGACCACCCACCAGCAGGATCAGGGCCGCCGGGAGCAGCCAGGAGATCTGGCCGCCGATCTCGGAGTTGAACATCCGGTCCCAGCCGGTCTCGCCCCACTGCCCGGTGCCGCCTCCACCGCCACCGCCGCCGACACTGCCGGTCTCGTCGCCGTTGATGCGGCCGAGGCCGTTGTAGCCGAAGGTCAGCTCGAGGAAGGAGTTGTTCTGGGAGCCGCCGATGTACGGGCGGGAGGACGCGGGCCACAGTTCCACGATCGCGACCCACCAGCCGCCGGCGACCACCATCGCGGCCGCCGACAGACCCAGCTGGACGAACCGCTTCCGCAGTTTCACCGGAGCGCAGACCGCGTACACCACGGCCAGCGGCGGCAGGATCAGGAAGGCCTGGAGCGTCTTGACGAGGAAGGCGAGACCGACCGCGGCACCCGCCCACAGGAGCCACTTCGTGCGGCCGTCCTCCAGGGCGCGGATCACGCAGTAGACCGTGACGGTCATGAGCAGCGCGAGCATCGCGTCCGGGTTGTTGAACCGGAACATCAGCGCGGCGACCGGGGTGAGCGCGAGCACCGCGCCCGCGATCAGGCCCGCCGCGGCGCTGAACCGGCGGCGCACGGCCGCGTACAGGACGCCGACCGTGGCCACGCCCATCAGCACCTCGGGGACGAGGATCGCCCAGGAGCCGAGACCGAAGATCCGCACCGACAGGGCCATCGGCCACAGCGAGGCCGGGGGCTTGTCGACGGTGATGGCGTTGGCCGAGTCGAGCGAGCCGAAGAAGAAGGCCTTCCAGCTCTGGCTGCCGGCCTGCACGGCCGCGGAGTAGAAGGAGTTGGCGTACCCCGAGGCGCTCAGGCCGTACAGGTACAGCACCGCGGTGCTGAGCAGCAGGCCGAGGAGGGCGGGGCGCGCCCAGCGCGGGTCCTCGGGCCGGCCTCTCCAGACCCGCCGGAGGAAGGGCCGCTCGGGCTCACCGGGTCCGGGGACGGCCGCGGGCGGGGCGTGCTCCGGGGGAGGCGTCGAGGAGGCCGGCCCCCAGGCGTGACCGGTTCCGATGCTCATGTCCGTGCTCGTACCGGGCTGTGTCGTCATCGCGCGTTCCTCGGATCGTGATCGTGCGGGCGCACCGCCTGCAACTGCATGGTCGAATCCCGCCAGGAGCCGTCCGCGGCCTCACCGGCGCGGT
>NZ_KZ627077.1 GCF_002911015.1 Streptomyces populi | reverse complement strand
TCCCTGGGGGCCCGGGGCTGCACGCTCCGCCCGGCCGGGCTCGCCGGGCGCGCGGGGGCCGGTGCCCTTGACCAGGGCGAGCGCCTCCTCGACGTCGAAGTCGTCGGCGTCCTGGCTGTCCCGGGTGGAGCGGGCGGCGGTCATCCGGCGTCCGGCCCGGCGGCGGGCGGCGCGGCGTCCGGCCGGGCGTCGGAGGCGTCCTCCTCGGCCCAGCGGAGCGCGAGCGCGGCGGCCTTGCGGGCGGCTTCGGCGACCGCCTCCGGCCCTCCGCCGGCCCGCGCGGCCGCGTATCCGACGAGGAACGTGGTCAGCGGCGCGGCCGGCCTGGCGACCCCGTGCGCGGCGTCGCGGGCCAGGTCGAGCAGAACGCCCGTGTCGACGTCCAGATCGATGCCCAGCTCGTCCTTGACTGCGGAAATCCATTCATCCAGCACGTGCCCATGCTCCCTGATGCGTGTCCGAGCGGCGGCGATGTCGTCCCAGGTGTCGCAGTCGAAGGACGCGACGGGGTCGGTGATACGGGTGAGGTCGAGGGCGGCGACGAGCCGCCGCAGCGGCAGCCCGGCGAGACCCCCGTGCGCCGCGGCGAGCACGGCCAGCTCGCGGCGCAGCGCGTCCGCGCGGTAGACGGCCACGAGGGGCTGATCCCGCCCACCGGAGTCGGTGAGGAGGACTCCGTCGGGGCGGGCGCCCCGTCCGCCGGAGCCGGTGGCTCGTCCGTCGTCGTGGGCGGCCGGTTCGTCGGGGGTCTGGTGGAGTGCTTCGGGGGCAGGCGGGATCCCGTGTGCGCCGCCTCCGCTCCGAAGGGTGTCGAGCAGGCGCCGGACCGTCTTCTCCTCCAGGAACGGCAGGTCGGCCGACAGCACGAGGACGTACGGCGCCGCGGTGTGCCGCAGCCCGGCCTCCAGCGCGGCGAGCGGACCCCCGCCCGGCGGGTCCTCGCGGGCCCACTCCACGGGGCGCGCCGTGCTCCTGGGGTCGGCCACGACCACCGTGCGGGTGGCGTCGGCACACGCGGCCAGCACCCGGTCCAGCAGCTTCCGGCCACCCACCCGCACACCGGGCTTGTCCTCGCCGCCGAGCCGCCGGGCGGCACCGCCCGCGAGCACGACGGCGTCGTACCCGGCGTCGGCACACCCGGCGCCGGCGCCGGAGGTGCCCCTCGGATCACGGCTGTCCGGTCGCCCGGTCGCGCCCTCGGGCTCGTACGCGGTCATGCCCCGAGTATGGGCGCCGGGCAGATCGGCGCCACCCCCGGGGCACGGCATGGGGACCGGGACGACCGGTCCCCGCGTCCTACAGGGTCCGCAGCAGCACCGCCGGCTGCTCCACGCAGTCCGCCACGTACCGCAGGAAACCGCCCGCCGTACCGCCGTCGCAGACCCGGTGGTCGAAGGAGAGCGAGAGCTGGACGACCTGGCGCACCGCCAACTCGCCCTGGTGGACCCACGGCTTGGGGATGATCCGGCCCACACCGAGCATGGCCGCCTCGGGGTGGTTGATGATCGGCGTGGAGCCGTCGACACCGAACACGCCGTAGTTGTTCAGCGTGAAGGTGCCGCCCGTCAGGTCCGCGGGCGTCAGCGTCCCGGTCCGGGCCGCCTCGGTCAGCCTGCCGAACTCGGCGCTCAGGCCCTCCGCGTCCCGGACGTGCGCGTCCCGCACCACGGGGACGACGAGCCCGCGCTCGGTCTGGGCCGCGAAGCCCAGGTGCACCTGGTCGAGCCGGACGATCTCACGGGCGTCCATGTCGACCGTCGAGTTGAGCTCGGGGAAACGGGCCAGCGCCGCGGTGCAGATCCGGGCCAGCAGGGCCAGCAGGGAGATCTTCGGCCCCCCGGCCGCGTTCATCGCCCTGCGTGCCTGCATGAGCTCGGTGGCGTCGGCGTCCACCCAGCAGGTCGCGTCGGGGATCTCGCGCCGGCTGCGCGAGAGCTTGTCGGCGACGGCACCGCGCACGCCCCGGAGGGGGACACGGACGCCCCCCGGGGCCGGGCCCCGGGAGACACCGGCCGCACCGGGCACGACCGAGGCGACGTCCGCGTACGAGGTCACCTGGTCGGGCACGCCGCCGTACGAGGGCGCCCCGGCGGGCGCACCGGATCCGGCGGCCGGAGCGTGCTGCGGCGCCGCGGTGCCGGACGGCCGGAGCCCGCCGGTCGCCGCCGCGCGCAGCGCGTACTCGACGTCGGCCCGCAGGATGAGCCCCTCGGGGCCGGAGCCCTCCAGCTCCCGCAGGTCCACGCCGTGCTCCCGGGCGAGCCGCCGCACCAGGGGCGAGATGACCGGCACGGGGCCGTCGCCCCGCGACGGGGCGACTCCGTTGCGGACGGTCCGCGACGTGTCCGCCATGGCCGAGGCCGCGGCCGGCGCCGCGGCACCGACGGG
>NZ_KZ627076.1 GCF_002911015.1 Streptomyces populi | reverse complement strand
TCCTCGGTCGCGTCGTCGAGGCGTCCGTGACCGACCGCGCCGTCAAGGCCGCTGCCCAGACCCTGGATGCGGAGCCGGGTGACCGCGCCGATGAAGACCGCGCCGGTGCCGCTGTCGCCGCCCTCATCCAAGTCGGCCAGGCTGACGGTGACATCCACCCCGATGTCACCGTCAGCGACATCTACCTGCTGTTCTCCACCGCGCCCACCGACCAGCCACCGGCGGCTCGCGCCCGCTGGCTCGCCCTTGTCACGCCCGGGCTGACCACCCGCACCCGGGAAGCAGGGAACTGACGCAAGGGCCTCGGCAACGGGTCACACGGCACTGTCGGATCTGGTGAATATCGAACACGGCCGCGCCGAGGCGCTGTTCGAAGTCGTGTACATCCGCTGTCGCAACTCGGGTTCTGGCTCAGCTTTCGTGCAGTGGTCGCGGTGAGTGACGGATGAGCATCTCCGGGTGGTATGCGAAGTCGCCCGAAAATGGATGGTGGTCAGTGCCGCTGGGCTGACAGTCCGGGTCGTGGAAGACGTTGTACTCCGGCTGAAGGAGCTGTTGTTCCCGGCGATCGCGGACATCGCGGTGCTGTCGGTGGACGTGGATATCGGGAAGGTGCGCCTTGACGCGCAGTGCACCACGGCCGACGCTGTCTGCCCGGGATGCGGAGTCTGCTCGACCCGGGTTCACAGCTCCTATCTGCGGTTTCTCGCTGATGTCCCCAGCGCCGGACGAAGCGTCGTACTCCAGCTGCGGGTTCGGCGGTTCCGGTGCGGGAACACCAAGTGTCCACGTCAGACGTTCGTGGAGCGGACGTCCGGCCTCACCCGCAGGCACGGCCAGCGCACCGAACGACTGCGTTCCATCCTGACTGCAGTCGGCCTCGCCCTGGCTGGTCGAGCCGGCGCCCGCCTGGCTGCCGTGCTCGGCATATCCATCAGCCGGAGTACGGTCTTACGCCTGGTCGAGGCGCTACCCGAGCCGGAGGCGCCGACGCCGCGGGTGGTCGGCGTCGACGAGTACGCCACCCGCAAGGGCTGCCGCTACGGCACGGTCCTGGTGGACGTCGAGACCCGCCGGCCAATTGATCTCCTGCCTGATCGAGAAGCATCAAGCCTGGCCGCTTGGCCGCCTGGCCGCCTGGCTCGCCCAGCGGCCAGGGACCGAGGTTGTCTGCCGGGACCGCGCGCCGTTCTTCGCGGAGGGCGCCACAGCCGGGGCACCCCAGGCGACGCAGGTCGCCGACCGCTGGCACTTGTGGCACGACCTCGGGGAAGCTGCTGAGCGGGCAGTCGCCCGGCGCCGCCAGTGCCTTCGCGTCCTGGTCCCCGATCGCGAGGCGAAGGCCGAACCACCGACGCCGCCCGAGGAGAAGGCGGGCTCGCCATGGCGGAGCGAGCGGTTCGCCAACCGCATCCGGGCCAGGCACGCCACGGTCCACGCGCTGTTGGAAGCCGGCCACAGCCGCCGTTCCATCGGACGTCAGCTCCAGATGACCCACCGGACCGTTAAGAGCCTCGCCGAGGCTGCGAAGCCGGAAGATCTCTTTCGCGGCCAGTGGCAGCACAACCGGACCTGCGTCCTCGACGGGTACAAGCCCTACCTGGACGAACGCTGGGACGAGGGCTGTACCAACGCCTGGAAGCTCTGGGAAGCGATCGTTCCCTTGGGCTATCGAGGCAGCTACGGCCGGGTCAGCGCCTACCTGCGACAGAAGCGCACCTCGCCACGGCCGGTCACCGCGCAACCGCCTGCACCCCGCATGGTGACGAGATGGATCCTCAGCCGACCCGAAACGCTGACCGAGACCGAACAGCTCCGGCTCGAGGCCGTCCTGGCCGACTGCCCTGAACTCGATGCTCTGGCCCGCCACGTCCGGTCCTTCGCCCACATGCTCACCGAACGCCGGGGTGAGCGACTTCCGCAGTGGCTCGACGCCGTCCGCCAGGACGGCCTGCCCAGCCTCCACACCCTCGCGGCCGGCATCGACCGAGACCGCGACGCGGTCATCGCCGGCCTGACGCTGCCCTGGAACTCCGGAGTCGTCGAAGGCCACGTCGACAGGATCAAGATGCTCAAGCGCCAGATGTTCGGCCGCGCAGGCTTCGCCCTCCTGCGCAAACGGGTCCTGCTCACCCCGTAGTCATGCTGTCAGTCCCTGATGCGAGGATCCGGGCGACCTTACGCAAGGGGGATCAGCATGGGCACCTGGGATACCGGTCCCTTCGACAACGACACAGCCGCAGACTTCGCCAACGCCCTCGACGACGCAGAGCCCGAGGCGCGCGAAGCCCTGATCCGAGGTGTCGTCATCCGGACGATCGACGCCACCGGCTGTCTCACGGAAGCAGAAGAGGCGGTGGCCGCCGCTGCACTCATCGCGGCGCAATGTCCGGGAGGCGAACCCGTCGACATGTCCTGCGGTCCGGAAACACCGATGCCCGTG
>NZ_KZ627075.1 GCF_002911015.1 Streptomyces populi | reverse complement strand
GAACAGACACCGGACGTCCTGCGCACCCCGGGCCTGGCCGGCACCGAGCCGTGGCTGCTGTCGGCCAAGAGCGCGGACGCGCTGCGCGAGCAGGCCCGCCGCCTCGCCGCCCTGGTACGGGACGACACCACCGCGAGCCCCGCCGAGATCGGCCACGCGCTGGCCACGACCCGCTCCTGCTTCGAGCACCGGGCGGCCGTCGTCGCCACCACCCGCGAGGAGTTCCTGACCGGCCTGGCCGCGCTGGCCGACGACACGACGGCCGCCGGCGTCGTGCGCGGCCGCGCCCGGCAGGGGAAAGTGGCGTTCGTCTTCCCCGGACAGGGCTCGCAGTGGCACGGCATGGCAGCCGAACTCCTTGAGACCTCACCGGTGTTCGCCCAGCGCATGACCGAGTGCGCCCAGGCACTGGCCCCCCACACCGACTGGGACCTGCTGGAGGTCGTGCGCGGCACGGACAGCGGCTGGCTCACCCGCGTCGACATGGTCCAGCCCGCCCTGTTCGCGGTCATGGTGTCCCTGGCACAGCTGTGGCACAGCCACGGCGTGCGGCCCGCCGCCGTCATCGGGCACAGCCAGGGCGAGATCGCCGCGGCGTGCGTCGCCGGAGCACTGAGCCTGAAGGACGCGGCGAAAGTGGTGGCCCTGCGCTCCAGGGCGCTGATCGCGCTCGCCGGCAAGGGCGGCATGCTCTCGGTGGCCCTGTCCGCCGACGACCTGGCCCCCCTGCTGCGGCGCTGGCAGGGCAGCCTGTGGCTCGCGGCCGTCAACGGCCCCCAGGCGTCCGTGGTCTCCGGGGACCCCGCCGCGCTGAGCGAACTCGAGACCCACTGCCGCGCCCAGAAGGTACGCACCCGCACCATCCCGGTGGACTACGCCTCCCACTCGGCACACGTCGAGGAGATCCGCGAACGGCTCCTGGCCGAACTGGCGGACGTGACCCCGCGCCGCGCCCGGATCACCTTCTGCTCGACCGTCACCGGCGCACCCCTGGACACCACCGGCCTCGACGCCGACTACTGGTACCGCAACCTGCGCGGCACGGTCCTGCTGGAGACCGCCACCCGGACCCTGCTCGAACAGGGCTACCGCACCTTCATCGAGGCCAGCCCGCACCCCGGCCTGACCATCGCCCTGCAGGACACCATCGCCGAGGCCGCGGCGGACGCCGTCGCCCTGGAGACCCTGCGCCGCCAGGACGGCGGACCGCACCGGTTCCTCACCTCCCTGGCCCAGGCACACGCCCACGGCGTGCAGGTCGAATGGGACTACGCGGGAGCACCCCGCACCGCCCTGCCGACGTACGCCTTCCAGCGCGAGCGCCACTGGCTGGACGCCCCCGCCCCGGCCGCCGCTGACGCCGGCTCCCTCGGCGTCGGCCCGCTGGGACACCCGCTGCTGAAAGCCGCGCTCCCCGCCGCCACCGGCGGTGAACTCGTCCTCACCGGACGGCTGTCGGCACGGGCACAGCCCTGGCTGCCCGACCACCAGGTGGCCGCACGGCCCGTCGTCCCCGGCACCGCCGTCGTGGAGATGGCACTGGCGGCCGGCGCCCAGGCCGGCTGCGACACCGTGGACGAGCTCACCCTGCGCCGGCCGCTGGTGCTGCCCGAGGACGGCGGCCTGCAGCTGCAACTGCGCATCACCGGCCCCGAGCCGGACCTGACCCGCCGCGCGGAACTGTACGCGCGCCCCGACGACGCCCCGGCATGGACCCACCACGCCTCCGCCGTCCTCGCACCGTCCCCACCCGCCCCCGACGACGGGCCCGGACCGCTCGCGGCATGGCCGCCGCCGGGCGCACAGCCCGTCGACACCACGGGCTTCTACGACGCACTGGCCGAGCGCGGCTACCACTACGGGCCCGCCTTCCGCGCACTGCGCGGCGCCTGGCGCAGCGGCGAGGAACTCTTCGCCGAGGTCGCCCTGGACGCCGCGCACCGCACCGACGCCGCCTCCTACCTGCTGCACCCCGCCCTCCTCGACGCCGCCCTGCACGTCATCGCGGTGCACGACACGACCCGGCTGCGGCTGCCGTTCTCCTGGAACGGCGTACGGCTGCGGGCCACCGCCGCCACCTCCCTGCGGGTACGGATCACCCCGCGCACAGCCGACAGCTACGCCGTCGAACTGGCCGACACCCAGGGCACGGTCGGCTCCGTCGAGGACCTCACGCTGCGCACCGTCGACCCCCGGCAGCTGGAGGCCGGCCACGCCGGCCACGCACTCCTGCGCCTCGACTGGACCCCCCTCGCCCTGCCCGCCGCACCCGCAGCCCCCCAGACCCTGGCGGTCCTGGGACCGCGCCCGCTGCTGGCCCACACCCCCCACTACCCGGACCTGGCCGCCGTCCCGCAGGACGTGACCACCGTCGTCGCGGACCTCACCGAACCACTGCCCGGCCCCCGCCCCACGGCACACCGGGCGCTCGCCCTGCTGCAGGCCTGGCTCGCCGACGAACGCTTCGGCGACGCCCGCCTGGTACTGCTCGTGGGCCCCGCCGAAGACCCCGCCCACGCCCCGGTCTGGGGCA
>NZ_KZ627074.1 GCF_002911015.1 Streptomyces populi | reverse complement strand
GTTCTCCGGCACCGGCAGCGGACCGGTGACCGTGGCCGACCACCGCATGCTCACCACGATCCCGGCCGGACTCGGCTTCGCCCAGGCCGCCGCGATCCCCGTGGTCTACCTCACCGCCTACTACGGGCTGAAGGACCTGGCCGGCCTCGGCGCCGGCCAGTCACTGCTCGTCCACACCGCCGCGGGCGGCGTCGGCATGGCCGCCGTCCAGCTCGCCCGGCACTGGGGCGCCGAGGTCTACGCCACCGCGAGCGAGGGCAAGTGGCAGGCACTGCGGGACCTGGGGATCGCCCCGGACCGCATCGCCTCCTCCCGCAGCCTCGACTTTGAACAGCACCTCATGCGCGCCACCGACGGCCGGGGCACGGACGTCGTCCTCAACTCGCTGGCCCGGGAATTCGTGGACGCCTCACTGCGGCTGCTGCCCCGCGGCGGCCGGTTCATCGAGATGGGCAAGACCGACGTCCGCGACGCCGACCAGGTCGCCGCCCGGCACCCCGGCGTGCACTACCAGGCCTTCGACATCGCCGAACCCAGCCCGCAGCGCATCGGGGAGATCCTCACCGACGTGGCCCGGCTGTTCACCCAAGGAGTACTGCAACCGGCCCCGCTCACCTGCTGGGACATCCGCCGGGCACCGGAAGCCTTCCGCTTCCTGGGACACGGCCGCAACATCGGCAAGGTCGTACTGACCGTGCCCGCCCCCCTGGACCCCGAGGGCACCGTGCTGATCACCGGCGGCCTCGGCACCCTGGGCGCACAGGTGGCCAGACACCTGGTCACCCGGCACGGCGCCCGCCACCTGCTGCTGACCGGCCGGCGCGGCCCCAACACCCCCGGCGCGGCCGAACTGAGCACCGAACTCCAGGAACTGGGCGCCGACGTGACGATCGCCGCCTGCGACGTCGCCGACCGCGAGGAACTCGCCGCCTGCCTGACCCGCGCCCGCACCCCGCTCACCGCGGTCGTACACGCGGCGGGAGCCCTCGACGACGGCCTGCTCGAGACGATGACCCCCGCACACCTCGACCGGGTACTGCGGCCCAAGGCCGAGGCGGCACGGCACCTGCACGACCTGACCCGCGGGGCCGACCTGTCGGCGTTCGTCCTGTTCTCCTCGGCCGCGGGCACCCTCGGCGGCCCCGGCCAGAGCAACTACGCCGCCGCCAACACCTACCTGGACGCCCTGGCACACCAGCGCGCCGGGCAGGGACTGCCCGGCACATCGGTGGTGTGGGGACTGTGGGCCGACCGCAGCGGCATGACCGGCCACCTGGAGGACACCGACCTGCAACGCATGAGCCGCACCGGCCTGAGCACCCTCACCTCCCACGACGGACTCGCCCTCTTCGACGAGGCACTGCGCACCCCGCACCCCCTCGCCGTGGCGATCCCCGTCGACCCGGCACGGGCCGACCCGCAGCAGGTGCCGGCCCTGCTGCGCGCACTCGTCCGCCCGCCCGTCCGGCGCAGCGCGGGACCCGCCGCCGACACCACGGACCGCGCCCCGCTGCGCGCCCGCCTGGACCAGGCACCCGCCAAGGAACGCGGACGCCTGCTGCTCGACCTGGTGCGGGGCGAGGCCGCCGCCGTCCTCGGACACGCCTCGGCGTCCGCGCTTTCCGGCGAACAGAGCTTCAAGGACCTCGGGTTCGACTCGCTGACCGGCGTGGAACTGCGCAACAGGATCAACACGGCCGTCGGGCTCCGGCTCCCCGCGACCATGGTCTTCGACCACCCCACGGCCGAGGCCCTGAGCGCGGAACTGCTCTCCCGGCTGTTCGCCGACCAGGGCGCCCGGCCGCCCCTCGCGCACGAGGCCCTCGACGCCCTCGACGCCCTCGACGGCACCGCGCTCGACGACGCGCTGGACGCCGACGCCGTCGCACGGCTGCAGAGCCTGCTGCGCAAGTGGCAGGCCATCGCGGCAGCCGGCACCCAGGCGGACGTCCACTCCGCCACCGACGACGAACTGTTCGACATCCTCGACAGCGAACTCCGCCTCTGACGCAGCAGCGCCCGCCACCCCTCATCCCATAAGGAAAAATCATGACAGCTTCGACAGAGCGGGTCGTCGCGGCTCTGCGCTCCTCGCTGAAGGAGAACGAGCGGCTGCGCCTGGAGAACCAGCAGCTGGCCGAGGCCGCGCACGAGCCGGTCGCGATCGTCGGCATGGCGTGCCGGTTCCCCGGCGGGGCCGACACCCCCGACGCCCTGTGGGACCTGGTGGCCCGGGGCCGCGACGCGGTCGGCGCCTTCCCCGCCGACCGCGGCTGGAACACCGACTCCCTCCACGACCCCACCGGCCGCACCCCCGGCACCAGCTACGTGGACGTCGGCGGCTTCCTGCACACGGCCGGCGACTTCGACGCGGAGTTCTTCGGCATCTCACCGCGTGAGGCACTGGCGATGGACCCCCAGCAGCGGCTGCTGCTGGAGACCTCCTGGGAGGCGCTGGAGTCGGCCGGCCTCGACCCGTCGTCGCTGCGGGGCGAGAACACCGGCGTCTACGTCGGCAGCCAGGCGACCGACTACGGC
>NZ_KZ627073.1 GCF_002911015.1 Streptomyces populi | reverse complement strand
GGGGTGAGGAGGCGACCAGGCTGGGGCAGGGCCGTACGACTCCATACAGGGGTCGCTGTTTCCCCAGTGCGTACACCGGCACCCCGTAGGCGTACTCCGATGGCGTCGTCGGCTTCTCCGGGATCTCCACCCGCAGGTTCGACTCGCGCCACGCATACTCGGTGACGGCGGTGAACAGTTCGGTCCTCTGCTGCGGCGACAGCTGGCCCCACCACGTTCTAGCCGTTGCCAGTGCCTGCCGCTCCCTCTCCTCCCGCTCGGCCTGCTCCTGGGCGAGACGCGCATCCTCCTGCGCCCTCTCTCTGGCCCGGTGCGCCGCCTCCTCCGCCCACTGCCGATGGACCTTCTCCCAGTGGACGCGGGACTCCTCCTCCCGCTGCTTGCGCTGGCGTTCAGCTTCTTCTGCCTTCCGGGCCTGCTCCTGTTCCTCCCGCTTCTTCTGGCGGGCCTCCCGCTCGGCCTTCGCAGCCTCTTGGCGCTGCCGCATCGCCTCGTGTTTCTCCTGGTCGTCGACCGACTGCAGCGACGTCCACCACAGGCTCCGCCGGAACCGCCACTGCTTGCCGTCGACCACACGGTCGACCCTGCGGTACCGCGGCAGACTCAGCACGGGGACGAGCTGCCCGTGCAGCGCCCAGCGCACGAACTCGGACAGCGGCGCCTCCCGGAACACCCAGCGGCCGGCGGCGAAGTCGAATCCGGCGAGGCCGTCGTCAACGATCCAAGACTGCTCCCGTTCCCCCGGAGGACATACCCGGACCGCCGGTACCGTGCTGATCCACTGCGGCGGTCGTTCGTGCGAGGAGACCCAGCACACCCGGATGCCGTCGTCGACGTAACGGTCGGTGCGGGCGGCAATGTCGTCCAAGGTGATTGGCGACAGCTGCGCCTCCCCGGCCATGCGGTGGGCGCCGTCCACGGACGACGCCATGACGTCCGCGCGCCAGGAGCCGTCCTCGGCCGGTACCTCTAACGTGGCGTACCACCCGGCCGCCCGGATCGCGGCCGCCATCTCCAGCTTGAGCATGTGGTGTTCCCATGACTCGTTCGACATCTCGCACGACGGTGGCCGCCCTGGGTCGTGGCAGAAGAACCGCACGCCGTACCGGGATACCTTGGGGTGCAGGTTCCAGGCGCACTCGGGGCAGACGAGCGGGACGCGTGGACGGACCTTGTGGACCTGGCTCCAGTCCAAACCGCCACCGAGGTTGGGGAGAGTGGCATCGAGACGGCCCAGGTCGGGGTGCAGCGCGGTGAAAGGCATGAATCGCATCTCCTGGCGATCCGGCGTAACTCGTGGCGTATCTGACAGGACAGCAGATAAGCAGGCACCACTGACAGAGCGCCTACGGTCGTCTACTTGGCTGTGCCGCCCCCGGCGTTACGCCGTTGGTCGGCCGGGAACTTCAAGCGCGTCAGGAGACTTCAAGCGATGGGCCGCAACCGGCCCCGTGCAGCTACTGGCACCAACGGCCCCACAGACGGCACGAGATACACGCCACACCAAGCCCACTGTCACGAATTCCGGTCCTGCCAGCACTCCCTTGATGTGACGGGCGCACTGGGTGCCACAAGCAGCATCGAGGGGGACAGGTTGCCAGAGACAGCGATCGGGTTAGCGGCGCTGGGCGCGATATTGAGCGCACGGCTGCTCTACCAGTGGATCCGCAGCCGGACGCAAGTCCAGCTGGTCCGCCTTACCCAGCAGGGCGCCAGCGACCGCGTCCGTGCCCTGCCGCCGGGCAGCAAGGTCACCGAGCGCAGGGCTGGCGAGGAACTGCGCATCGAGGTCGGTACGGCCAGTGGAGACATCCGTGACTGACTTTGAGATCCATCTGGAGACTGCCCAGCTCGAGCTGGAGCCCTTCCGGCAGTACACGATCAGCCACGAACCTGTTGTGTCTGCGCCAGAGCCGCGCATTCCGGTGGCCTCGACGTGATGGGGATCTCGAATTTTGGCTCTGACCGGAATTCCGTGAAATCCCAGGTAGGAGAGCCGCACGCAGGATCATTCAGTCACGGGATGAGCCTGCAGTCACAGGGTCAGGACGATCGGCCCGTAGGCGCTGCAGAACTCGCAATCACAGCTGGCGAGACAGTTCGCCTGGCAATGGGCGGTCGGCCAGAAGCGGGATGCACAGGGGCCTGGGTCGAGCAGCCTCCCGTCGCGGGGCACCGTCCTGTCGCACCAGGTACAGCGGATTGCTGCAGGGACGTCGGCGTCCTGCAACCGCCGGGCCGCCCCGCTGGCCCAGTTCAGCGGGGCTTCCTCCACAACCGTCACAGGGGCGCGGTCGAGGAGAAGCTTGCTACGCCACAGGCTCAGTCCGGTCACCGCTCTGACTGCCTTCAGAGCCTCCTGTCCGCCCTTCCCGGGCTCGGTCACAAGCACGGCGAACCCTGGCTCCTCCACGGACACACCTCCTTCAGCGACGAAGCACGTGGCCCAGTGTGTCGATGAACAGAGCCCTCGTCCCGTCAATTTTCGAAGGTCCTGCCCCCTGAACTGCCACACATCGGGATCTTCACGGAACTGCGGCGAAGAGCGGGGGACTGTAAGACGTTCGGTGTAACTCCCGATCATGGAGGATGCATCGATGCCCAGTGAGAACGTGTCCGAGGCCGAAGGCGCCAAGTCGGCGAAGTCTGTGCCGACGAGGACCGTGG
>NZ_KZ627072.1 GCF_002911015.1 Streptomyces populi | reverse complement strand
CAGATCGCGGACCGCGGCGGCGTCCTGCTGTACCTGCGCCAGGAGGGCCGCGGCATCGGCCTCTACAACAAGCTCGACGCGTACGCCCTCCAGGACCAGGGCCTGGACACCTACGCCGCCAACGCGGCCCTCGGCCTGCCCGAGGACGGCCGCGACTACACGGCGGCCGCCCAGATGCTCCAGGCCCTCGGCATCGGCTCCCTGGACCTGCTCTCCAACAACCCGGACAAGGCCGAACAACTCCGCGAACTCGGCGTCACGGTCTCCCGCCGCGTGCCGACGGGCGTCTTCACCACCGCCCACAACGTCCGCTACCTGCGCGCCAAGGTCCTCCAGACCCAGCACACCCTGCCGCTGCCGGAACTCACGGAGCGCGCGGGACTCACGGGCCTCTCGGCGGGCTGACGCGGCGGCACCGCCCCGGGCCCCGTCACGGGCGGGACGGCACGAGGGCCCCGCGGCCCCCGGAACGAAACAGGCCCCCGGTTCAGATCGCCTCTGAACCGGGGGCCTTTCCGTAGACCCTGTGGGACTCGAACCCACAACCAATGGATTAAAAGTCCACTGCTCTGCCAATTGAGCTAAGGGTCCCCGCACCGGAAACACCGGAACGGCGCACCGGAGCGCGCCGATGCATCCCCGAGCATAGCGGGACACGGCCGGGACTCCGATCGGGTATCGGGGACCCGGCCGTACCGAAGGCCCGCAAGGTCAGGGATCGACCGGTTCGGGTGCACCCTTGCGGGCGGCTTCCCGGGCGATCGTGCGCTGGTGCTCCGGGTTGAGGAACCAGTGCCGGGCCGAGGCCAGCCACCAGGCCGCGGCGAAACCGAGGACGACGAGGACGGCGACCGGGGCGTAGTTGAACGTCTCCCAGGTGACGGGGGAGACCTGGGGCAGCATGAACAGGACCGTGATGACGGCCACCCAGACGACCGCGACCACTCCCACGGGGCGGGACCAGCGGCCCAGGTGCCAGGGCCCGCGCTCGAAGGCGTCGCCCTTGCGCACCCGCAGCAGGGTCGGGATGACGTACGCGACGTACAGACCGATCACCGCGATCGACGTCACGGCCGCGTAGGCCGCGTAGTTGATGAGATACGGCAGACCGAGCACGAGGGCGCCCAGAGCGGCCAGCCAGACGGCCGCCACGGGGGTCCGCGTGCGCGGGTGCACCGTGTGCCACACCGAGGAGAACGGCAGCGCGCCGTCACGCGAAAAGGCGTAGATCATGCGGCTGTTGGCGGTCACGGACGCCATGCCGCAGAACAGCTGGGCGCCGATCACTACGAGCAGCAGGAGCTTCCCGGCCGTCGCGCCGAGCGCGTCCAGCAGGATCTGTGCCGGGGGCGCGCCCGTCGCCGAGCCCAGCTCCTTGTCGTAGGACTGGATGGCGAAGGTGAAGCCGAGGAGCAGGACGAAACCGGCGATCCACGAGGTCCAGATGGAGCGCACGATGCCCTTCGGCCCGGCCGTGGAGGCGTCGTGGGTCTCCTCCGTCATGTGGGCGGAGGCGTCGTACCCGGTGAACGTGTACTGGGCCATGAGGAGTCCGATCAGGACCACGTAGACCCCGCTGCCCCAGCCCGTGTTGTTGACGAACTCCGTGAACACGAAATCGGCCGACTGGTGGTGGTCCGGCGCGAAGGTCAGCGCGCCGACGATGACGGCGACGCCGACGACGTGCCACCACACGCTGATGCTGTTGAGGAGGGCGACGATCCGCACCCCGAAGGTGTTGAGGAGACCGTGCAGGATCAGGATCGCGCTGAACAGGAGGATCGTGCGGCCCGGCGTCACCCCGAAGTC
The DNA here is from genome assembly GCF_002911015.1 of Streptomyces populi. Classification (GTDB taxonomy): domain Bacteria; phylum Actinomycetota; class Actinomycetes; order Streptomycetales; family Streptomycetaceae; genus Streptomyces; species Streptomyces populi. The sequence continues at coordinate 1,054 of NZ_KZ627072.1, read as the reverse complement.
GAACTGGAGGTTCAGGTAGGCGCCGAGGAACAGCGCGGCGCCGAAGTCGATGCCGGCGGTCACCGCGACCTGGCCGAGGACGTTGAACCAGCCCGTGAACCACGCCCAGGCCGCCGCGCTGCGTTCCGGGGCGAGCCGGTGCGCCCAGAAGTACAGCCCGGCCGAGGTCGGATAGGCCGAACAGATCTCGGCCATCGCGAGCCCGACGAACAGCGTCATCAGCCCGACCACGACCCAGCCCCAGGTGATGACGGCGGGACCGCCCGTGTTCATGCCGAACTGATAGAGCGTCAGGCAGCCCGACAGGACCGAGATGATCGTGAAGGAGACCGCGTAGTTGGAGAACGCCGACATGCGGCGGGCGAGAACCTGCGTGTAGCCGAGCTGGGCGAGCCGCTCTTCGTCCGACAGCCCAGTCACTCTGGCGTCATCTGTCATGCCCCCAGCGATTCCCTCGGCGCGCGCATGACATGCGCCGGAAAGGGACCGCGGTGGCCGGAAAGAGTCCATACGGCCCCGTCGCCCACTCTCGACCTACGACCGTTCCGGGCGCCGGGCACCGCGCACGGCCCCTTCCCGTGGCTCCGTCGGCAGGTCAGCGGGTTGCTCCCGGCGCCGCGGAGGGCCCGGGCGACGCGAAGGGCCCGTACGACCGAAGTCGTACGGGCCCTCGACGTTTCACGTCAGACCGTGTCAGCCGTTGCGCTTCCAGCGCGGCTTCTCGTCGCGGCGGAACGAACCGGCACCCGTGGCGCGGTGGTCGTCGCGGCGGCCGGTCGGGCGGTCGTGGCCGGAGCGGAAGCCGCCGCCGGCGGGACGGTCGCCCTGACGGTCACGGTTGAAGGGGCGGTCGCTGCCCCGGTGGCCGCCACGCTCGTCACGGCGGTCGAAGGAACGGCCACCGCGGTCGTCGCGGTTGAAACCACCACGGTTGTCGTCACGACGCTCGAACGAACGGCCGCCACGGTCGTCGCGGTTGAAACCACCACGGTTGTCATCGCGGCGGAAGCCACCACGGTCGCCGTCACGACGCTCGAACGAACGGCCGCCACGG
>NZ_KZ627071.1 GCF_002911015.1 Streptomyces populi | reverse complement strand
TCTCAAAGGCTTCCGCGGCATCGCCACCAGGTATGACAAGACCGCCACCTCCTACGAAGCAGCGGTCAGTCTCGCGTCATTCCTGCTCTGGGCAAGATCCGTTTGAAGACGGACCCTAGCGCCACGGCGCGAACGAGGGGCAGGAGCCGACCTTGGCACCCCGTCGAGAGATGCTACGTCTACGGATTTGCGATTTCTGGCATCCGCAAACATGGAATCTGGTAAGTCTTGTTGCAGTGATAGTAACTGCATCACAAGGAGACTCAATATGGGAACTGGGACAGCAGAAATCGCGGGACAAATCTTCCTGCGGCCGGTTCGAATCGGACTAGTGTTTCAGCCCACACTTGATTCTTTGACGAAATCAATCAAGCTGGCAACGACTGCGTGGGGCGGGATGTACTTCCCATTCATCGACCCTACCTGCGAAAATCCCCTTTCCTTGGCATCAAAGCTAGACGTGGACGCACTCTATGCCGTCGATGGTCATACTGAATCGGACCGACTCTCTCGCTCGGTGGGCTACAGGTGGCAAGGAGGCGCAGAGTGGGGGCCATTTAGCAACCAAGTCGGATACGGATCGGGACATATTCAGAGCATTGATTGGCTTATCGGCGACACGCTAAATGGCTCCCAGCTCACCTATTACCAGTGGGAAGATGAGAACCCCCTAAAAAGCGTACTATTGGCCCTCCATGGAGATTACGATGATGGCACTGTAGGAGAACTGGCAAGATCTGCATTTTGCGCAAAATCGCGAACCTGCACCCTAGGGAGCGGGGAACTCGTCGCTCGCACGGGTGAAATTGAGGAAATTTCTCCGATCCAGGTCACATCTAGGGAGATTGCCTATCGAGGAGAGGCGCACGGGCATGGCGTTGTTGTTGTTCGCCCTGACAATGCTGGAGACATTGTCCAGTTCTGGAATCTTCGCGCATCGGGGTTGCATGTGCACCCGTGGGTTGTTGGTCACGACCCAGCCTCTCACTCATCAGTTAGCGAATGGCTGAATAGAGTCCTACAGCGACGACTCATCCGCCATTCAATTCGTGGGGATGGAGTGGATCTTGGGCCGTGCATTTCAATTCACTTGCCCGAGGGTGTGGATGTAATTCCTGTCGCCCTCGAAACCGAACTGCAAACCAGAGGAATCTCCTTCAGGGCTACCAGCGGTGAGGATTTCATTCACAGCTGGCGAGGTAGGCATCCATTCCACACCGAGTTTGGCGAGTTCTTCAGAGCAGAGAGTTCCCGTGGGCGGGTTTTTGACGTGCCAATCCCCAATCTCGACGGCGCCCGGTGGCGTCGAGGGCATGAGCCTGGGTTTCTGGTCGCAGATATTTCCCTTGACTCAGTAACTGGCCTGGCTCCGGATATGGTTGTCGCCATGCCAGCCGCGCGCGAGCTTTCACCGCTGGTTGATGCCAGGGAATTCCTTACTCAGAGAATTCATCGCGCAACGGATGATGGTCGGGCCGTAGCGGTGCGAGCTGACGATAGGACCGTATCAGTCAGGGCGGTGAATGCGACGTCCATTATTGAAACCCTAATGAATGGAGAGGGCTGGAAATTTCAGCAAACGGGCAACGGAAAATTTTCTACTCGACTGATCGAAAAGCTCGGCGGAAGCTACAGCTACGTGGCCAATCAGCCGTCTGTCCGAACTGCCCTCATGAAAGCTTCAGCTTCCCATGCAGGTCTGCCATTCGCTGCTCTTTTGTCCTACGCCAAGAGGCAACGCGGTGCGTGGCCGGGTGTCCTTTCGGGCACTTCTCGTGATGAATACCCGGCACTTGTAATCCGTCATCTCCTTGCTCGCAAGGCACTCCAACCATTTCTTCCAATTCGTTGTCCTGAGTGCACTGTGGAAATGACGGTATCTCCGGAAGATCTGCGCTCAGAATTCAGTTGCGAGTTGTGCGGAGCGCAATTCCCTCTAGGCCTGGCCCTGGGGATGCATGTGCGTAATGATTGGTCCTATAAGATCGCAGGAAATATTGCACCCGATCGGCTCGGTGAGACGCTGCCAGTCATGGCAACCGTATCAATCCTGAGTGGATATCGAAGCACTTCCGCAAATTACCCCTACGCACTAGGGGTTTCCGTTGACTCACCTCACGGGAAGTTTGAAGTCGACGTTGTCATGGCGCTAGCCGAAAGTCACCCACCTCTGATCGTTATCGGCGAGGTGAAGAGTTACATGGATTCGGTGACGGCGGAAGATCTGGAACACTTGCGTTTCCTGCAGAGTCATCTGCGCGCCAAGAATATCGATTGCTATATCATGGTCGCCACTCTCCGAGATGAGCTTCCAGATGAGACCGTGGATGCCCTAAAGGCGTTTTGTGAGAACATCCCGAGTTCCTTCAGTCCGCGCATTTTGCCAATTCTTCCGATCGTCCTGACGGGGAAGAATTTGTCCGTTCCTCAGTTTCATGATGACAGCCCTTGGGAATGGCAAGACCCTGGCACCAGGTTGTCTGGCCTGGCTCTGGAGTCGTGTCGGAGAAACATCGGATTGCTCGATGCCCGGCACCAGTGGGACGGCGACGAGTGGAAGTTTGTACCAACCTGGCGAGTTCAGTAAGGCGGCGGGTGAGGACCGCCCCAGCCGCGACTTACCCCTTCTCTGACGTCAGGCGGCTGATCGCCATACGCGTGGCACGGACGCCGGCCGGGCTGGAGCGGGGCGGAGACAGGAGCGCAGGCCCGGCCGGGGGCCGGGCCGCGTGCGGGGAGCGGAGCAAGCCGCCTTGATGAGGTAGAGAAAGTTTGAATCACGTCGTGATCGTGCGGCTGTCCGATCCCGGGTGATGCTTGACAGTTCGATCCCAGCTGATGGTTGACAGTGGCCGTGATCGGCTTTTCTGTGCACGTCGTTGCGGCGTGTGGCAGGAGGCCGGGATTGGCGCTGGT
>NZ_KZ627070.1 GCF_002911015.1 Streptomyces populi | reverse complement strand
TGGGCAGGGTCACGATCTGCATGTTGACCTTGCGCAACCGGTCCACGAAGGGCACGACCATGGTGAAGCCGGGGGAACGGACCTCGCCCGCCAGCCGCCCGAGCCGGAAGACGACCCCGCGTTCGTACTGCTTGACGATTTTGGCGCCGGCCGCGACGTAGACGACCGAGGCCGTACAGGCCGCCGTGATCGCCACGACGAGTTCCTGGACCATGACGACCCCCTTCCGAGCCGCCTGACATGTCTGGCCATTCCACTCTACGTCGCGGGGGCGCGGTCGTTACCGGTCGGTGAGGAAGGGGTCCCGGGGCCGGTGGCGTGTCGTGGTGCCGGGCGAACCGGGTGCCTACCGGGCTTCGCGGTCCTCCACGAGACCCTTCGCGTCGCGGGCGAGCGCGGTCAGCCGGGAGATCGCGCGGAAGTACTTCTTGCGGTAGCCGCCGTTCAGCATCTCCTCGCTGAACAGCCGGTCGAAGGGCATCCCGGAGGCGAGGACCGGCACCTCGCGGTCGTACAGCCGGTCGGCGAGCACGACGAGCCGCAGCGCCGTCGACTGGTCCGGGACGGGCTGGACGTCGGTGAGGCAGACCGCCTCGATCCCGTCGGTCAGGGCGCCGTACCGGCTCGGGTGGACCCGGGCGAGATGGTCGAGCAGGTGCGGGAAGTCGTCCAGGGAGGCGCCGGCGGTGGCGTACGCGGCCTTGGTGACCTGCTCGTCGGAGAACGGGGCGGGCGCCTCGGGCAGCCCGCGGTGGCGGTAGTCCTCGCCGTCGATGCGCAGCGGGCGGAAGCGCGCGGACAGGCCCTGGATCTCCCGCAGGAAGTCGGCGGCGGCGAACCGGCCCTCGCCGAGCTTGCCCGGAAGCGTGTTCGAGGTGGCGGCCAGTGCCACGCCCGCGTCGACCAGCTTGCCGAGCAGGGTGGAGACGAGGACGGTGTCCCCCGGGTCGTCGAGCTCGAACTCGTCGATGCACAGGAGGCGGTGCCCGGAGAGGGTCTGCACGGTCTGCTGGAAGCCGAGCGCGCCGACCAGGTTCGTCAGCTCCACGAAGGTGCCGAACGCCTTGAGCGAGGGCTCCGCCGGGGTCGCGTGCCACAGGGAGGCGAGGAGGTGGGTCTTGCCGACGCCGTAGCCGCCGTCCAGGTAGACGCCCCGAGGGCCGGCCGGCGTCTTCGGGGCCTTGCCCCGGCCGAACAGCCTCCGCTTGGGCGCGCCCACGGCGTGCGCCCCGCCGAGCCCCGCGGCGAACGTCTCGAGGACGCCCACGGCCTCGGTCTGGCTGGGCTGGTTCGGGTCCGGGATGTACGTGGCGAAGCGCACCGAGTCGAAGCGCGGCGGCGGCACCATCTCGGCCACGAGCCGGTCGGCGGGGACGTGCGGCTCGCGGGCGCACAGGGACAGCGGGGCCGCTTCGGCTATCGGGTCGATCGCGGAGGCGGTGGTGGTGGACGACACGGTTCCCCACTCTATGCGCCGTGCCACACTGCACGTCATGCGACGCCTGTTCCCTGTGACCTATGAAACAGCAGCCCAGGCCTCCGCCGAGGCCCCCGGGGCGGATCCGACGGAGCACGAGTGGGAGCTCGGGGAACTGGCGGAGGCGTACGCCTACCCCGGGGTCCGGCGGCCCTGGCTCCGGGCCAACATGGTGTCCACGCTCGACGGCGCGGCCCAGCACGACGGGCGCTCGCAGCCCATCTCGAACGCCACCGACATGAGGATCTTCGGTGTCCTGCGCGGGCTCGCGGACGTCGTGGTCGCGGGAGCGGAGACGGTGCGGCAGGAAGGCTACCGGCCGGCCCGCGCGCGTGAGGCCTTCGCGGAGTCGCGGAAGGCCGCCGGGCAGGACCCCGCGCCCGCGATCGCGGTGGTCACCGCGAGTCTCGACCTGGACTTCTCGCTGCCGCTGTTCACCTCGCCCCTGGTGCCCACCCTGGTGCTCACCGGTGCCGCCGCGGCGCCGGACCGGATCGCCGAGGCCGAGCGCGCGGGCGCGCGGGTGGTGATCGCCGGGGACGGCACGGGGGTCGATCCCGCCCGTGCGGTACGGGCCCTGGGCGACCTCGGGTACACCAGGCTGCTGACCGAGGGCGGGCCCCGGCTGCTCGGCCAGTTCATCGCGGCCGGTGTCCTGGACGAGATGTGCGTGACGCTGTCGCCGATGCTCACGGCGGGCGACGCCCAGCGGATCGCGGGCGGGCCCTCGGTGCCGGTCCCCCTGCGGTTCGAACTGGTGTCGCTGCTGGAAGAGGCCGGGTTCCTGTACAGCCGGTACCGTCGACCCGACCGACAGCCGGAATAGTAGATTCCGTTTCTCTTCGGCCGGGCACACTAATTCGCGCAGTACCCGTGCTGTCACGGGGCAGGATGGTTTCCGCAGGGGGCCGGGACGGCCCACGGACGAGAAGGGCGCCTGTCGTGTTCACGAGCGTATTGATGATCGAGAAGGCCCTGACGTCCGCCGACGTGGAGTTCGTCACCACCTTGCACGGAGACGAGACGGTCGCCTTCCACGTGCTGCTCCAGCCCCGGGGCGACCAGGCGGACCGGCTGCTGCGGGCCATCGACGACGTCGCGATGGGCGAGATCGACGAGGCGGCCCACGAGGGCGAGACACCGGAGGGCGAGGAGGCCGCCGGCCAGGGCGAGCGGGCGCTGGAGGTGTCGCTGCTGGCGCTGCGCGGGTCCGGCAGGACGGCCGAGGGCCGGCTCGTCGCGGACCACCCCCTCGACGAGCTGAAGAGCCTGGTCGACCAGGTGGAGGCCGACGAGGTCATCGTGCTGACCGACCCCCACTACGTGGAGGAGTTCTTCCACCGCGACTGGGCCTCCCGGGCCCGCCACAAGGTGGGCGTGCCGGTCCTGAAGCTGTTCTCGCACAGCAAGGCGTGAGCGGGGCCCGGGGTCTCCCGCGTGGCGAGGTGCGGGCGGTCTCGGACTCGTCCGTGGGGCGAGGCGGGGGCGGGGCCCGGGGTTTCTCGTGGGCGAGGTGCGGGCGGTCTCGGGTTCGCCCGCGCGGTGAGGCGTGAGCGGTCCCGGGGGCTTTCGCGCAGCGAGGCGTGAGTGGTCCCGGGCCCGCCCGTGGGGCGAGGCGCGAGCCGGCTCCGGG
>NZ_KZ627069.1 GCF_002911015.1 Streptomyces populi | reverse complement strand
GTCCGGCCGGGGCGGAGCGGTGTGGAGGGGCTGGGTCAGCCGAGTGCCTTGCCGGGCAGTTCGACCTTCGCGCCCAGCTCCACGAGCTTCTCCATGCTGTGTCCGCCCGGGGGTGACCCCCGGACCCCCAGCCGGAAGAGCGGCCGGCCGGGGTGGGACGGAAGGGCTGGGTCAGCCGAGTGCCTTGCCGGGCAGTTCGACCTTCGCGCCCAGCTCCACGAGCTTCTCCATGAAGTTCTCGTAGCCGCGGTTGATCAGGTCGATGCCGTGGACGCGGGAGGTGCCCTGCGCCGCCAGCGCCGCGATCAGGTACGAGAAGCCGCCGCGCAGGTCGGGGATGACCAGGTCGGCGCCCTGTAGCTTCGTGGGGCCCGAAACGACCGCGGAGTGCAGGAAGTTGCGCTGGCCGAAGCGGCAGTTGGAGCCGCCGAGGCACTCGCGGTAGAGCTGGATGTGCGCGCCCATCTGGTTCAGCGCGGACGTGAAGCCCAGCCGGGACTCGTACACCGTCTCGTGGATGATCGACAGGCCGGTGGCCTGCGTCAGCGCCACGACCAGCGGCTGCTGCCAGTCCGTCTGGAAGCCGGGGTGGACGTCCGTCTCCAGCGCGATGGACTTGAGCTGCGAGCCCGGGTGCCAGAAGCGGATGCCCTCGTCGTCGATCTCGAAGGCGCCGCCCACCTTGCGGTAGGTGTTCAGGAACGTCATCATCGAGCGCTGCTGGGCGCCGCGGACGTAGATGTTCCCCTCGGTCGCCAGCGCCGCGGAAGCCCAGGAGGCGGCCTCCAGGCGGTCCGGGAGCGCCGCGTGGGTGTAACCGCCGAGCGAGTCCACACCGGTGATGCGGATCGTGCGGTCGGTGTCCATCGCGATGATGGCGCCCATCTTCTGCAGGACGCAGATCAGGTCCTCGATCTCCGGCTCCACGGCCGCGTTCGAGAGCTCCGTGACGCCCTCCGCGAGCACCGCGGTCAGCAGCACCTGCTCGGTCGCGCCCACGGACGGGTACGGGAGCTGGATCTTGGTGCCGCGCAGCCGCTGCGGGGCCTCCAGGTACTGGCCGTCCTCCCGCTTCTCGATCTTCGCGCCGAACTGCCGCAGCACCTCGAAGTGGAAGTCGATCGGCCGGCCGCCGATGTCGCAGCCGCCGAGGCCCGGGATGAAGGCGTGGCCGAGGCGGTGCAGCAGCGGGCCGCAGAAGAGGATCGGGATGCGCGACGAGCCCGCGTGGGCGTCGATGTCGGCGACGTTCGCGCTCTCGACGTGCGAGGGATCCATGATCAGCTCACCGGGCTCGTCACCCGGGCGTACGGTCACACCGTGCAACTGCAGCAGCCCGCGTACGACACGTACGTCGCGGATGTCGGGGACGTTGCGCAGCCGGCTCGGCCCGCTGCCCAGCAGGGCGGCGACCATGGCCTTCGGTACGAGGTTCTTCGCACCGCGGACACGGATCTCGCCCTCAAGCGGGGTTCCGCCATGGACAAGCAGGACATCGTCGTTGACGGTCATGTATCTCGCGTTCCGATGAGTTGGGCAGTGTGGGTCGTCGGCAGGCCGGTCGTACGGGAGCCGAACAGCAAGGGTAATGGCCGCCCGCCCCGGCGCAGTAAGCCCGAGCAGGACTCAGCTGGGTCATAGCTTGGACACAACACGAGCCGTTCCGGACCGGGCACGCGGGGTCACTGTTGCCCGTGTGCGCGGGCAACGCTCCGTTGCGCCCTGAGCTGCATTCACTCCCGTACGCGCATTGGCTCCCCACATGAAGGGAATGTGCGGGATCATGTCTGGCATGACCGAGGTGTCCTCGCTCACAGGGCGGCTGCTCGTGGCCACGCCCGCCCTGGCGGACCCGAACTTCGACCGCGCGGTGGTGCTGCTCCTCGACCACGACGAGGAGGGCTCCCTCGGCGTCGTCCTCAACCGCCCGACCCCGGTGGGTGTCGGCGACATCCTGGAGAACTGGGCCGGCCTGGCCGGGGAGCCGGGTGTCGTCTTCCAGGGCGGCCCCGTCTCGCTGGACTCGGCGCTGGGGGTGGCGGTCATCCCGGGCGGCACGGCGGGGGAGCGCGCTCCGCTCGGCTGGCGGCGGGTGCACGGCGCGATCGGTCTGGTGGACCTGGAGGCCCCGCCCGAACTGCTCGCGTCCGCCCTCGGCTCCCTGCGCATCTTCGCCGGATACGCGGGCTGGGGGCCGGGCCAGCTGGAGAACGAACTGGCCGACGGCGCCTGGTACGTCGTCGAGTCCGAACCCGGTGACGTCTCCTCCCCGGCGCCGGAGCGGCTGTGGCGCGAGGTCCTGCGCCGCCAGCGCAGCGAACTGGCGATGGTGGCGACGTACCCGGACGACCCCTCCCTCAACTGACCGGCCCGCCGGCCCCCGGACCTTCCGCCGGACGCGCGCGGCCCTTCCCTCAACCGATGGGTGCGGCCCCCAGTACCCTTGGCTCCATGAGCACTCTTGAGCCTGAGACCCAGCCCCAGCGAGGCACGGGGACGGGGACCCTCGTGGAGCCGACGCCGCAGGTGTCGCACGGCGACGGGGACCACGAGCGCTTCGCCCATTACGTCCAGAAGGACAAGATCATGGCGAGCGCGCTGGACGGCACGCCCGTGGTGGCGCTGTGCGGCAAGGTGTGGGTGCCGGGCCGTGACCCGAAGAAGTATCCCGTGTGCCCCATGTGCAAGGAGATCTTCGAGTCCATGGGCGCCGGCGGCGACCAGGGCAAGGGCGGCGACAAGAAGTAGGCCGGGACTCCGCCCCGGCGCGGTACGCCGCGCGGACCGCCCACGGCCGCGACGCCCCCGCACAGGGGCGCCGCGGCCGTGTCGTGCGCGGGGGCGGGGCCGTTTTTCACACGGCTCCGCGATCACAGACTGGTGTAGACCTCTTGTGGCCGGGTTCGCGTACTCCATAGCCTCCGGAGTGTTGTGCGATGCGAAACCGCCATTGCGCGTACCGCAACACGCTCTGCTGGAGGACGCCCGATGAAGCCCAGTGCCCCCGGACCGTCGTGGTCCGGTCGGTGACCGTCTCCGCGCCGGGCGGTGCCCGGCACGCTCCGGCGGGCCGGGCGGGCGGGGCGGGCGGGGTCCGTCGCGTCCCCGTTCCGGAGTCCCCGGCCTTCCCGCGGATCTTTCCCGCGCGCCCCGGAGCGGCGGGAATTCGCCCGCGAGTTCCCCGGGGGTCTTCTCGCGGAGCGCTCCGCCGAGGCCGTCCCGGCACTCGCCGGAATTCTCCGGACGGTGGCGCCGGAACGATTCCGCTTCCCATTCCGGACCGCCGCGCCGATCACG
>NZ_KZ627068.1 GCF_002911015.1 Streptomyces populi | reverse complement strand
TCCCCGCGGCGCAGCGACTGGGCGGCGAGGTGCAGGGCCACCAGCGAGGAGGAGCAGGCCGTGTCCACGGTGACCGCCGGGCCCTCCAGGCCCAGGGTGTAGGAGATGCGGCCCGACGCCATGCTGGGCGCGCTGCCGTTGGCCAGGTGGCCTTCGAAGCCGTCCGGGGCGGGATTCAGGCGGGTGCCGTAGTCGTTGTACATGACGCCCAGGTACGCGCCCACCGGGCTGCCCCGCAGCGAGTCGGGCAGGATTCCGGCGCTCTCCAGCGCCTCCCAGGAGGTCTCCAGCAGCAGCCGCTGCTGGGGGTCCATCGCCAGTGCCTCACGCGGTGAGATGCCGAAGAAGCCGGGGTCGAAGTGGTGGGCCCGGTGCAGGAAGCCGCCCCGGGTGGACGTCGTCCTGCCGACGGCGTCCGGGTCGGGGTCGTAGAGTTCGGAGGGGTTCCAGCCGCGCTCCTCGGGGAAGTCCGAGACGGCGTCGACGCCGTCGGCGACGAGGTGCCACAGCTCCTCGGGGGAGGTGACGTCCCCGGGGTAGCGGCACGCCATGCCGACGATGGCGATGGGCTCGCGCCGTTCCTCCTCGAGTTGGTCGATGCGGCGTTTGGCCTCCCTGAGGTCGAGCGTGGCGCGCTTGAGGTAGTCGATCAGTTTCCGGTCATCAGCCATGGGTTCCCCGCCAAGTAGGTCAGCGAGCCCGGACTCAGAATTGTCCGAGCTCGTCGTCGAGTAGTTCGAGCAGCTCGTCCGCGCTCGCGTCCGTCACGTCCTGGTGGTCGACGTCGCCGGAGCCGGGATTCCACTCGGCCCACAACGCGCGCAGCCGGGCCGTGACATGGCTGCGGTCCGCGTCGCTGGGGGCGGCGGACGCGAGCGACAGCGCCAGCGCGTCGATGCCGGCGTGGACGTCCTGCATCCCGTCGGTGGAGTCCGGGCCCAGCTCCGCGTCCAGGTGGCGGGCGAGGGCGAGCGGGCTCGGGTAGTCGAAGATCAGGGTGGCGGGCAGCCGCAGTCCCGTCACTTCGCCCAGGCGGTTGCGCAGTTCCATGGCGGTCAGCGAGTCGAATCCGAGGTCCAGGAATCCGCGGCCCGCCTCCACGGCCGCCGGGGTGTGCCCGAGCACCGTCGCGACGTGTTCGGTCACGAGGACGAGCAGTGCCTCGGACCGCTCGTCCCCGGTGAGGTTCCGCAGCCGGGCCTGGACCGCCTCGGGTCCCGGGCCCGCGGCACGCTTCGGTGCCGGGGCCAGGGCCCGCAGCACGCTCGGGAAGGAGGCCGAGCCCGCCGTCTCCCGCAGCCGTCGCAGATCGAGCCGGGCCGGTACCAGGACGGGCTCGGGGCGCTGCAGGGCGGCGTCGAAGAGCGCGCAGCCCTCGGCCGGTGCCAGGGGCAGCATGCCCGACCTGGTCAGGCGCTGCACATCGGTCGGTGAGAGGCCGCCGGTCATTCCGCCGTCCTGCTCCCACCAGCCCCAGGCCAGCGAGGTGGCGGGCAGGCCGGCCGTGTGCCGCTCGCGGGCGAGTGCGTCGAGGACCGCGTTCGCGGCGGCGTAGTTGCCCTGTCCTCCGCCGCCCAGGACACCGGCCGCGGAGGAGAAGAGGACGAACGCCGAGAGCGGGCGGTGGCGGGTCAGTTCGTGCAGGTGCAGGGCGCCGTCGGCCTTGGCGCGCAGCACGCCGTCGATCCGGTCGGCGGTCAGGGAGGTGAAGGCGCAGTCGTCCACGACGCCCGCCGTGTGCACCACGGCCGTCAGGTCCGGTACGCCGTCCAGGAGGCGGGCCAGGGCGGCGCGGTCCGAGACGTCGCAGGCGGCCAGGGTCACCTCGGCGCCGAGTCCGCTCAGTTCGTCGCGCAGCCGGGCCGCGCCGTGGGCCTGTTCGCCGCCGCGGCTGACGAGCAGCAGTTTCCGCGCGCCGTGCGTGGCCGCCAGGTGCCGGGCGAACAGGGCGCCGAGCGATCCCGTGCCGCCGGTGATCAGGGTCGTTCCGTTCGGGTCGTAGGAGACGTGGTCCGGTTGCGGTGTGTGCGCGGGGGCCCGGACCAGGCGCGGCACCAGGGTCTCGCCGTCCCGCACCGCGCACCAGGGCTCTTCGCCGGCGAGTGCCTCGCGCAGCGCGCCGGCGAGGACCGGGGGCGGGGTGCCGGCCCCGTCGTGGCCGTGTGCCTCCAGCACCGTGAAGCGCCCCGGGTGCTCCTGCTGGGCCGAGCGCAGCAGGCCGCGGACCGCGGCCTGCCGTGGTCCCTGCCCGCGCAGCACGGCCGCCAGCCGCGTGGCGCCGAGCCGTTCCTCGGCGAGGAACTCCTGGGCCAGGGCCAGCGTGTTCCCCAGCAGGGAGCCGATCGTGCCCGCCGGGTCCAGGACGACCGTGACCACGTCGGGCACCGGGTCGCCGGAGCGCAGTGCCGTGCGCAGGCTGTCCAGGTCGGGATAGCCGCGCGTCCGCCCGCCCAGGTGCCCGGCGAGCAGGTCGTCGCCGAGCACCGCCCACTGCCGTTCGGGCACGGTGGGGCCGCTGTGCGGTGCGGGGATCCAGTCCAGCCGGTAGAGGGAGTCGAGCCGCGGGCCCGCGAGGTGGTCCAGGGTCACGGCGCGCAGGGTGAGCGACTCGACGGAGCCCAGCGGTGTTCCGGTGCCGTCGGCCAGGTCCACGGCCACGGTGTTGTCCCGGGCCGAGGTGAAGCGGGCGCGCAGCTCCGTCGCACCCCTGCCGTTCAGTTCCACGCCGCTCCATACGAACGGCAGTCCCTCTCGGCCCTCGAGCACCCCGAGGCCCGCGGGCCGCAGCGCCGCGTCGAGCAGTGCGGGGTGGAGGCCGAACTCGCTTGCCGTGCCGTGCAGTTCGTCGGGCAGCTTGGCCTCGACGTACAGTTCGGCGCCCTTGCGCCAGGCCGCGCGCAGGCCCAGGAAGGCGGGCCCGTAGGAGAATCCGCTGTCCGACAGGCGGTCCTGGAGTTCGTCGAGGTCGACCGGGGCGGCTCCGGCAGGGGGCCAGTCGCGCAGATCGGGGGCCGCGGCCGGTGCGCTGCCCGAGGCGGGGCGCAGCCGGCCCGAGGCGTGCCGGGTCCAGGGGTCCTCGCCGCCGGTGCGGGCGTGCACGGTGATCCGGTACTCGGAGTCGACCGCGCACTGGAGCCGGACCTCGCCGGTTTCGGGTATCGCCAGCGGGACCTCGAGGGTCAGCTCCTCGACCCGGTCCGCGCCGCAGTGTTCGCCGGCGGCCCTGACCAGTTCCAGGAACGCGGTTCCCGGTACGACCGCCGTGCCCGAGGCCGCGTGGTCGGCGAGCCAGGGCTGCGTGCCCGATCCGAGCGTCGCGGTGAACGTCCAGCCCTGGCCGCTCGCCAGGGGGACGACCGCGCCGAGCAGGGGGTGCTCGA
>NZ_KZ627067.1 GCF_002911015.1 Streptomyces populi | reverse complement strand
GCCAGACCTGGAACAACGGCGGGGGCGGGGGCGGGGGCGGCCAGACGTGGACCAACGGCGGTGACGGCGGTGGCGGTGGGGGCGGCCAGACGTGGACCAGTGGTGGTGACGGCGGTGGCGGTGGGGGCGGCCAGACCTGGAACAACGGCGGGGGCGGGGGCGGGGGCGGCCAGACGTGGACCAACGGCGGTGACGGCGGTGGCGGTGGGGGCGGCCAGACCTGGAACAACGGCGGGGGCGGGGGCGGCGGTGACGGCCGCGAACCGGTGAACGGGAACGGGAACGGGCGGGGCGACGGCGCCGCCCAGGGCGACCAGCGCCTCTACCAGGGCCGGGTCACCGCCCGCGGCGGACTGGCCCTGCGCAGCGCGCCGACCCGCGGCAGCCAGCTGATCCGGGTCGCGCGGCAGGGTGAGATCGTCTCCATCTTCTGCAAGACCCCGGGCGAGACCGTCGACGGCAACCCGCTCTGGTACCTGCTCACCGACGGCACCTGGGCCTGGGGCGCCGCCCGCTACATCGACAACATCGGCCCGGCCCCCCGCTGGTGCTGACGCCCCGATGACGGACCGATGGCGAACCGGACCGGCCTGTTCGCCATGGCATGACGGGACTTCGGGTCGTCCGCTTGCTACGTTCCGGACATGATTCAGCCCGGAATGTCCGGAACGGCCGTGGCGGCGGACCCGGCCCCTCCCGCCGAACGCCTGCCCAGGCGCCGTGGCATCGAGCTCGCCCTCATCGTCGTCGCCGTCCTGCTCTGCGTGTACGGCTACTGCGCCGTCGGCCTCGCCCGGCACGGCGCCGTTCCGCCCGGCGCCGCCGGTTACGGCGCCGGGCTCGGCGTGCTCGCGCTCCTCGCCCATGTCGCCGTGCGCCTGCGGGCCCCGTACGCCGATCCGCTGCTGCTGCCCATCGCCGTCCTCCTCAACGGCCTGGGCCTGGTGCTGATCTACCGGCTCGACCTCCAGACCCCGGGCGACCGGGCCGCGCCCACCCAGCTCGTCTGGTCGACGCTCGGCGTCGCGCTCTTCATCGTCGTCGTGCTCTGCCTGCGCGGCCACCGGGTCCTCCAGCGCTACACCTACGTCTCGGTGGTCGGCGCGCTCGCCCTGCTCCTCCTGCCGATCTTCTTCCCGGCGGTGAACGGCGCCCGCATCTGGATCCGGATCGCCGGGTTCTCCATCCAGCCGGGCGAGTTCGCGAAGGTCCTGCTCGCCGTCTTCTTCGCCGGCTACCTCGCCGCCAACCGCAACGCGCTCGCCCACAGCGGCCGGCAGATCTGGCGGTTCCGGCGGCTCCAGCTGCCCACCGGCCGCGTCCTCGGTCCGATCGTGGCGATCTGGCTGCTCAGCGTCCTGGTCCTGGTCCTGGAACGGGACCTCGGAACCTCGCTGCTCTTCTTCGGCCTGTTCGTGATCCTGCTCTACGTCGCCACCGGCCGCAGCGGATGGATCGCGGTCGGGCTGCTGCTCGCCTGTGTCGGCGCGGTCGCCGTCGGCCGCCTCGAACCGCACGTGCACAGCCGGGTGCAGGACTGGCTGGACCCCTTCGCCTCGATCGCCGCGGGCCAGGGCCCCAACCAGCTCGCCCAGTCCCTCTTCGCGTTCGCCGCCGGCGGGATGCTCGGCACCGGTCTCGGGCTCGGACATTCGGCCCTCATCGGCTTCGCCGCCAAGTCCGACTTCATCCTGGCCACCGCCGGCGAGGAACTCGGACTGGCCGGTCTGTCCGCCGTCTTCCTCCTCTACGCCCTCCTCGTGGAACGCGGCTACCGCGCGGGGCTCGCGCTGCGCGACCCCTTCGGCCGGCTGCTCGCGGTCGGCCTCGCCTCGATCGTGGCGCTCCAGGTCTTCGTCATCGCGGGAGGCGTGACCGGCCTGATCCCGCTGACCGGCATGGCGATGCCCTTCCTCGCCCAGGGCGGCTCCTCGGTCGTCACCAACTGGATCATCGTGGCCCTGCTCATCCGGATCAGCGACTGCGCCCGCGGTCAGTACGACGGGACACCGGCACCATGACCAAGTACATCCGTCGGGCCGTCGGACTGTGCGCCGTCCTGCTCGTGGCCCTCCTGGTCAACGCCGCCCGGGTCCAGGTCGTCCAGGCCCCGTCGTACGACCTCAACCCCGCCAACCGCCGCCTGGCGATCGCCCGTTACGGCCAGCCGCGCGGGGACATCGTCGTCGGCGGCCGGACCGTCACCGGCTCCAGGGACACCGGCGAGCAGTTCCGTTACGAACGGACGTACCGGGACGGCCCGTTGTACGCGTCCGTCACCGGCTTCGCCTCGCAGCTGTACGGGACCACGCTGCTGGAGGGCACCGAGGACGGCGTCCTGTCCGGCAGCGACCCGATGCTCGCCCCGTACCCCCTGCTGAACGGCCTCACCCGGGCCCGCGGTGCCGGCGGCAGGGTCGTCACCACCCTCGACCCGGCGGCGCAGCGCGCCGCCTACGAGGGGCTCGGCGCCCGCCGGGGCGCGGTCGCCGCGATCGAACCGTCCACCGGCCGGATCCTGGCCCTGGTCTCCACCCCGTCGTACGATCCCGCGCAGCTGTCCGGGACGGGGCGGGCCGCGTCCCGGGCGTGGGAGCGGCTGAACGGCCGGGCCGACAAGCCGATGCTCAACCGGGCGATCCGGCAGACGTATCCGCCGGGGTCGACGTTCAAGGTGCTGACCGCCGCGGCGGCGCTGGACTCGGGCGTGGTGGAGGACATGGACGCGCCGACCAGGTCGCCGGACCCGTACCGGCTCCCCGGCACCACGACGAGGCTCACGAACGAGACCGAGGGCTGCGCGGACGCCTCCCTGCGGTACGCCTTCACCTGGTCCTGCAACACGGTCTTCGCGAAACTGGGCGTGGACGTCGGGCTCGACGGCATGACGAGGACGGCGGCGGGCTTCGGCTTCAACGACCGCAAGCTGCGCATCCCCTTCTCGGTGGTGCCCAGCAACTTCGATCTGCGGCTCGACGACGCACAGTTGGCGCTCTCCTCCATCGGTCAGTTCGACACCCGGGCGACTCCGCTGCAGATGGCGATGATCTCGGCGGCCGTCGCGGGCGACGGTTCGGTCAAGACGCCCTACCTGGTGGAGCGGACGACCACGCGCGACGGGGCGACGCTGGCCACGGCAGGTCCGCAGCTCCTCCACCGGGCGATGAGCGCGTCGACGGCGCAGCGCATGCGCGAGCTGATGACCGACGTGGTGGAGAGGGGTACCGGGACCGTGGCCGCGATCCCCGGCGCCGTCGTCGGCGGCAAGACCGGCACCGCCCAGCACGGCATCGGCAACTCCGGTACGCCGTACGCCTGGTTCATCTCCTGGGCTCGTTCCGGTGACTCCACGGAGCCCGCGGTGGCCGTCGCGGTGGTCGTGGAGGACGCGGCGGCGGAGCGGGGGGAC
>NZ_KZ627066.1 GCF_002911015.1 Streptomyces populi | reverse complement strand
CTGTTCACCAAGCCCGAGGAGTACCCGACCGACGTCTACGTGCTGCCCAAGCACCTCGACGAGAAGGTCGCCCGCCTCCACCTCGACGCCCTCGGCGTCAAGCTCACGACGCTGCGCCCGGAGCAGGCCGCGTACATCGGTGTCGAGGTCGAGGGCCCCTACAAGTCGGACCACTACCGCTACTGAGCACACCCGCCGAGCAGCGGCACCACCGCTCGGCGTCCGGATGTCAGCAGGCCCTCGCCCTCCCGGCGGGGGCCTGTCCCCGATGAGGACCTGAACGCCCATGCCCCGCGGCCGCTATTCGCTCCATGACCCGCACGATCACACCCCCCTCGCCGACGAACACTTCCACTGCGCGCCCGGCCCCTCCGGCTGGCGCTACGTCTCCCAGCTCACGACCCCGTCCGGCACCGCGCCCGGCGGTCTCCCCGAGCCCGGAGAGCCGACCGTCACCGGCTCCGTCGATCTCGCCCTCGACGATCTCGGCCGCCCCATCCGGCTCGAACTGCACGCCGGGGGCTGGCAGGTCAAGGGCGCCGCCCTCGACGGCGTGACCTGGGTCCGCACCGACCCCACCGGGACCGGGGCGACCGAAGGCAACGTGCCCGCCCACGCCTTCACCGGCGCCTCCCCCGCCTTCCTCGTCGCCACCGCCCGCCTCCTCCGCCTCACCGCTTCCGCCCCCGCCGCGGCGACCCGCGTCCGCCTCGTCGCCTTCACCGACCCGGTCCTCGCCCCACGCACCCTCGACCAGTCCTGGGCCTTGATCGCAAGCGAAACACACGCCACCGACAACGGCCCGCTGACCGTGGACGAATACCAGGTCACAGCACTGGACACCGGGGAACGGCACTCCGTGCACATCGCCGGGGACGTGGTGCTCGCGGCCCCCGGCATCGAACTGGAACACCTCGAATCACCGCCGTCGGTGTTCACCTGACGGAGGGCCGGTCAGGGCCGGCGCCGAGGGCAGCTACGCGGGCGGTGCGAAGCCGGTCGACGGACGCTCCTCCTGGCCGGCCCGCTGGACCGGGTCGGCCGCACCGGCCGGGGGCGGGGACGGCCGAGAGGCGACCGGATGTCCGGCGGGGAACGGCGGGGCGGGGTGAACACCAGGCCCCGGAGGGAAGGGGTGACCGGCAGGAGCGGCCGGCTGGAAGGCGTTGCCGACAGGAACGCCGGACCGGGGGAAGGAATGACCTCCGGGTGCGGGGGAGGCGAAACCGTCCGGGGCGGCACCGAACGTCCGACGGACCTCCCGGGTCTGGCGCTCGTGCACGACGGCCGCCAGATACGCGCCGGCCGGTACGCCCTGCGGCACCGGAGCACCGGTACGAGCGGCGAGATCCGCGGCGAGCCGTTCCGCCATCGCCCCACCGATCTGCGGATCCAGTTGCTGCATCCGCGTCAGGTACTGCCGGATGGCCAGCCACAGCCCGTCCGGCACGGCGGACAGGTCGAGCTCCGCGAACCGCCCCGCCAGCCACGGCGGCGGCGCGGGAACGTACGGCATGCGCCCCACCGGAATCCGCTCCCGCACCACGAGTGTCCCGGCGAACACGTCACCGAGCCGCCGCCCGCGCTCCGACACCAGCGAGGCGATGCACGCGACGATCCCGAACGTCATCAGGATCTCGACCACGCCCACGGCACCGCGCACCAGGGCGTGCCGGAACCGGATCGGCCCGCCGTCGTCCCGCACCACCCGCAGCCCGCACGCCAGTTTTCCCAGGGAGCGGCCGTGGCTGAGTGTCTCCACGGCGATCGGACCGCCGACCAGCACCAGCAGGAAGCTCGCTATCGAGACGGCGATCTGCGCCGCGTCGTCCAGCGCGGCGGTCGCGGCGACCAGACCGATGGTCACGACGACGTAGACCGCCAACGCCACGACCAGGTCGAGCACCACGGCGAGCGCCCGGCTCGGCAGTTTCGCGGGCCGCAGCTCCAGTGCCACGGCCTCACCCGTCACCAGCTCACTCACGCGCGCCGCCCTTCCCCCGACCTGCCCCGACAACCGCCAGTCTGCCAAGCTGAGGGCGCATCGCGCCCCAGTAGGACAAGCTGACATCCACGATGTGCCCCCGATGCGCGGCCGAGGAGCAGGCAAAACGATGGACCTCGACGTCTTCGTCTCCGCCCACCGATCCGAGTGGGACAGACTCGACGCCCTGCTGCGCCGTCAACGCCGTCTGACCGGGGCGGAGGCCGACGAACTCATCACCCTGTACCAGCGCACCGCCACCCACCTCTCGCTGATCCGGTCCAGCGCGCCGGACCCCCAGCTGACCGGACGGCTCAGCCAGTTGGTGGCACGCGCGCGCAGTGCGGTGACAGGCACCCGCCGGGCCTCCTGGCGAGACGTCACGGGGTTCCTGACACGCGGTTTCCCCGCGGCCGTCTACCGCTCCCGCCACTGGTGGGTACCCACGGCACTCCTGTCCACGGCGACAGCCGCCCTCCTCGGGTGGTGGATCGGCGCCCACCCCGAGGTCCAGGCCGCCATCGCCGCTCCCGCTGAACTGCGTTCCCTCACCCGCCCCGGCGGTGAGTACGAGACCTACTACTCCAGCCATCCCGCGACCGCCTTCGCGGCCCAGGTGTGGACGAACAACGCCGAGGCCGCCGCCATGTGCCTGGTACTGGGCGTCTTCCTGGGCCTCCCGGTCCTCTGGATCCTCTTCGAGAACATGCTCAACCTGGGCGTCGGCATCGGCCTGATGTCATCGGCCGGCCGCCTCGACACCTTCCTCGGGCTCGTCCTCCCGCACGGCCTGCTGGAACTGACCGCCGTCTTCGTCGCCGCGGGCACGGGACTGAGACTGGGCTGGACCGTGATCGACCCGGGCCCGCGATCCCGTCGCACGGCTCTCGCGGAAGAGGGGCGCGCCGCGCTGGGCATGGCGATAGGCCTGGCCCTGGTCCTCTTCGTCTCGGGTGCCATCGAAGGCTTCGTCACGCCGTCGAGCCTCCCGACCTGGGCCCGCATCGGCATCGGAATCGCCGCTGAGCTGGCCTTTCTCGCATACGTCTATGTCCTCGGGGGCCGCGCGGCACGCTCCGGCGAGACCGGCGACCTCTCGGCGTCCGAGCGCAGCGACACTCTGCCGACGGCCGCTTGACGTGCGAGTGCCCCGGTTCACCTGCTAGCCTCTCCCTTACCCCAGAAAACCCGTTGACACGGGTCGATCGGGGAGGTAGATTTGAACAGTTGCCTAGAGCTGGACACATCCGGCGGCAGCAGTTAGAGTCTGCTCGCTTCTCAAGTCAATCGACATGTCGATTCGGAAGAAGCCCCTCCCGATGATTCAGAAATGGCCGCCGGTCAATCCGGCCCCCAGATTCTGCTAAAGTCGGAGCCGCTGAAAAGGGAAACGCGAAAGCGCATTGCCTTGGAAGCGCCGAGGAAATCAGGCCCGAAAGGATCTGATAGAGTCGGACTCGCCGGAAAGGGA
>NZ_KZ627065.1 GCF_002911015.1 Streptomyces populi | reverse complement strand
GATCTGATCTACGACCGGCGTGCCGAGGGCTACGACCCGCTGCAGAAGCTGATGGCCCTGTTCGAGGGCGCCACCACCAAGTCGCTCAAGGCCGGCAAGGCCGAGGAGCTGGCCGCGCTGCCGCTGGAGGAGCGGCTCAAGCGGCGGATCATCGACGGCGAGAAGAACGGCCTGGAGGCCGACCTCTCCGAGGCCCTCCAGAGCCGCCCCGCCCTCGACATCGTCAACGAGACCCTGCTCGACGGCATGAAGGTGGTCGGCGAGCTGTTCGGCTCGGGCCAGATGCAGCTGCCGTTCGTGCTCCAGTCCGCCGAGGTCATGAAGAGCGCGGTCGCCTACCTCGAGCCGCACATGGAGAAGTCGGACGCGGAGGGCAAGGGCACCATCGTGCTCGCCACGGTCCGCGGCGACGTCCACGACATCGGCAAGAACCTCGTGGACATCATCTTGTCCAACAACGGCTACAACGTCGTCAACCTGGGCATCAAGCAGCCGGTCTCCGCGATCCTGGACGCCGCCGCCGAGCACAGGGCCGACGTCATCGGCATGTCCGGGCTGCTGGTCAAGTCCACGGTGATCATGAAGGAGAACCTGGAGGAGCTCAACCAGCGGGGCCTGTCCGCCGACTACCCGGTCATCCTCGGCGGCGCCGCCCTGACCAGGGCCTACGTCGAGCAGGACCTGCACGAGATCTACCAGGGCGAGGTCCGCTACGCCCGCGACGCCTTCGAGGGCCTGCGCCTGATGGACGCCCTGATCGGCGTCAAGCGCGGCGTGCCCGGCGCGGCCCTGCCCGAACTCAAACGACGCCGGGTCCCCCGGCGCGAGCCGGCGCTCGAAGAGCCGCAGGACGTCGGCCGCTCGGACGTCGCCACCGACAACCCGGTCCCCGCCCCGCCGTTCTGGGGCACCCGCGTCATCAAGGGCATCCAGCTCAAGGAGTACGCCTCCTGGCTGGACGAGGCCGCCCTGTTCAAGGGCCAGTGGGGCCTCAAGGGCGACACGCTCCAGAGCGAGGGACGGCCGCGGCTGCGCGGCTGGCTGGACGAGCTGCACACCAAGAACATGCTCGAGGCGGCCGTCGTCCACGGCTACTTCCCGTGCGTGTCCAAGGGCGACGACCTGATCGTCCTGGACGAGCGGGGCAACGAGCGCACCCGTTTCACCTTCCCCCGCCAGAGCCGCGGCCGCCGGCTGTGCCTGGCCGACTTCTTCCGCCCCGAGGAATCCGGCGAGACCGACGTCGTGGGCTTGCAGGTCGTCACCGTCGGCTCCCGCATCGGCGAGGAGACCGCCAAGCTCTTCGAGGCCGACTCCTACCGCGACTACCTCGAACTGCACGGCCTGTCCGTCCAGTTGGCCGAGGCGCTCGCCGAGTACTGGCACGCCCGCGTCCGCTCCGAACTGGGCATCGCCGCCGGCGACCCGGCCCGCCTCGAGGGGATGCTGCGCACCGAGTACCAGGGCTGCCGCTACTCGCTCGGCTACGCCGCCTGCCCGGACCTGGAGGACCGCGCCAAGATCGCGCAGCTCCTGGAACCCGAGCGGATCGGCGTCCACCTCTCCGAGGAGTTCCAGCTCCACCCCGAGCAGTCCACCGACGCCATCGTCGTCCACCACCCCGAGGCCAACTACTTCAACGCGGGAGGCCGCTCATGACGACGTTCTCCTTCGAGTTCTTCCCGCCCAAGACGGCCAGGGGAGAGGACACGCTGTGGAAGGCGATCCGGCGCATCGAACCGCTCCGGCCCGACTTCGTGTCCGTCACCTACGGCGCGGGCGGCTCCTCACGGGACCGGACGGTGGCCGTCACCCGGCGGATCGCCGCCGAGACGACACTGCGCCCCGTCGCCCATCTGACCGCCGTCGGCCACTCGGTGGCCGAACTGCGCCACATCATCGGGCAGTACGCGGACGCGGGCATCCGGGACGTCCTGGTCCTGCGCGGCGACCCGCCGGGCGATCCGAAGGGTCCCTGGACGCCGCACCCGCAGGGCCTGCGGTACGCGTACGAGCTCGTCGAACTGGTCCGTTCGCTGGGCGACTTCAGGATCGGGGTGGCCGCCTTCCCCGAGCGGCACCCGCGCTCGGGGGACTGGGACCAGGACATCCGCCACTTCGTCGCCAAGTGCCGGGCCGGCGCCGACTACGCGATCACCCAGATGTTCTTCCGGGTGGGGGACTACCTGCGGCTGCGCGACCGGGTCGAGGCCGCGGGCTGCGACATCCCGATCATCCCGGAGATCATGCCCGCCACCGACCACCGGCAGATCGCCCGCTTCGCCGAACTGTCCGACGCGGCCTTCCCCGCCGGTCTCGCGGCCCGTCTGTACACGGCCCGCGGCGACGCGGCCGCCGGCCACCGCATCGGTGTCGAGTACGCCACCGCCATGGCCGACAGCCTGCTCGCGGAGGGCGCCCCCGGACTGCACTACATCACCCTCAACAAGTCCACCGCGGCCCTGGACATCCACCGCAACGTACTGGCCTCCTCGAGCACAAGGATCCTCAATGTTTGCTGAGAGCGCAGACTTCAAGGTCGCCGACCTGTCCCTGGCCGCTTTCGGCCGCAAGGAGATCACCCTCGCCGAGCACGAGATGCCCGGCCTGATGTCGATCCGCGAGGAGTACGCCGCCGCCCAGCCCCTGGCCGGCGCCCGGATCACGGGCTCGCTGCACATGACGGTGCAGACCGCCGTCCTCATCGAGACCCTGGTCGCCCTGGGCGCCGAGGTCCGCTGGGTGTCCTGCAACATCTTCTCCACCCAGGACCACGCGGCCGCCGCCGTCGCGGTCGGCCCAAACGGCACGCCCGAGAACCCGCAGGGCATCCCGGTCTTCGCCTGGAAGGGCGAGACGCTGGAGGAGTACTGGTGGTGCACGGAGCAGGCGCTGACCTGGCCCGGCCACGCGGGCCCGAACATGATCCTGGACGACGGCGGTGACGCCACCCTCCTCGTGCACCTGGGCGTCGAGCGCCAGAAGTCGGGCCGCCTCCCCGAGGCGGACAACGAGGAACTCGCCGTGGTCCGCGCCCTGCTGGAGAACAGCACGCTCGACTGGTCCGCCCTCGCCTCGCAGATCCGCGGCGTGACGGAGGAGACCACCACCGGTGTCCACCGCCTGTACGAGATGCACCGTGACGGCACGCTGCTGTTCCCGGCGATCAACGTGAACGACGCCGTCACCAAGTCGAAGTTCGACAACAAGTACGGCTGCCGCCACTCGCTGATCGACGGCATCAACCGCGCCACCGACACCCTGATCGGCGGCAAGACCGCCGTCGTGTGCGGCTACGGCGACGTGGGCAAGGGCTGCGCCGAGTCGCTGCGCGGCCAGGGCGCCCGCGTGATCATCACCGAGATCGACCCGATCTGCGCGCTGCAGGCGGCGATGGACGGCTACCAGGTCACGACGCTGGACGAGGTCGTCGACAAGGCCGACATCTTCATCACCACCACGGGCAA
>NZ_KZ627064.1 GCF_002911015.1 Streptomyces populi | reverse complement strand
GGGCCGGTTGATGGGTTCGTTGCCGTCGGGTGGGCGGATGGTGGCGGTGGAGGCCACCGAGGAGGAGGTGTCGGGCTGGCTGGTGGACGGTGCGGTGATCGCTGCTGTCAACGGGCCGGTGGCGGTGGTGGTTTCGGGTGTGGAGGACGCGGTTGAGGCGGTGGTGGAGCGGGCGCGCGGGGAAGGGCGTCGTACGACTCGTCTTCGTGTCTCGCACGCGTTCCATTCGCCGTTGATGGAGCCGATGCTCGCCGAGTTCGCTCAGGTGCTGGCGAAAGTGGAGTTCCGTGCCCCGTCGATTCCGGTCGTGTCCAATGTGACCGGTGAGGTCGCATCCGCTGGGGAGCTGTGCTCGCCGGAGTACTGGGTGCGGCACGTGCGCGAAGCGGTGCGGTTCGGGGACGGGGTCGGTGCGGTCCTGGCGCAGGGCGTCACGACCGTCGTCGAACTCGGGCCCGAGCCGGTGTTGACGGCGATGGGTGCCTCGCATCCGGGAGTCGTCGAGAACGGTGCCGTGTTCCTGCCCACTCTGGGGCGGCGGACCGGTGATGTGAACGGTTTCCTGACGGCTCTGGCCCGGGTGCACGCGCGTGGTCATCAGGTCGACTGGACCTCTCTCGGCCGGGCCGACGACCTCGCCCGTGAACTGCCCACCTACGCCTTCCAGCATCAGCGTTACTGGCTCGACGCCCCCGCGCCCGAGCCCGGCGTCGTCGAGCACGTGCCGGAGCAGGCCGTACTCCTGAACGCGGTCGCGCAGCAGGACGCCGACGGCCTCGCCCATACCCTCGGCCTCGCGCCGGACGCGCCGCTCACCGCGGTGCTGCCCGCGCTCCAGACCTGGTCCAGGGAACAGGCCCGGCTCGCAGCGGCCGACGCCCTGCGCTACCGCGTCTCCTGGACGGAGCTTCCGTCGCCGGCGGACGCGGTGCCGCTCGACGGCACGTGGCTGGTCACGGTGCCTGGCGAGCCCGTTGACCCGGACCTCGTGATCGCGGTCGAAAAGGCGCTCGTCGACGCGGGGGCGCGCGTGGAGCGGTGCGAGCCGGCCGAGCTGCGCGCACGGCTGGCCGCAGTGGCGCCCCGCGGCGTGCTCTGCCTGCCCGCGGTCGGCGCCCAGCGCGACCACGACCGGGAACGCGGCATCGCGACCGGCGCCCTGGCCGTGCTCGATCTCCTGCACACCGTGCAGGACGCGGGAGTCGACACCCGCGTATGGGCCCTCACGCGCGACGCGGTGTGTGCGCAGGCCGGCGACGCGGCGCCGGACCCGTGGCAGGCCCAGGTCTGGGGCCTCGGACGGGTCGCGGCCCTCGAACACCCCACCCTGTGGGGCGGTCTGATCGATGTCTCCGGTACGAGTCCGGCAGCGCAGCTCACCGGCCTCGCCGCTGCCCTCGCCGACACCACCGGTGACGACCAAATCGCCCTGCGAGGCGAGCTGTTGCTCGGCCGCCGGTTGATCCGCGGCACGGTACCCACGAGCGTGCCGGAGCCGGAGACCGGCTCCACGGCGCCCTGGACCGACGGCTCCGTCCTGATCACCGGCGGCACCGGCGCCCTCGGCGCGCAGACGGCGCGCTGGCTCGCCCGGAACGGCGCGCGGACCCTCGTCCTCACCAGCCGCCAGGGCCCTGCCGCACCCGCGGTGGCCGCGCTGCGCACGGAACTCGAGGAGCGGGGTGCGGAGGTCGTCGTCGAATCCTGTGACGTCACCGACGCCGTGGCCCTCGCCACCCTCCGGGACAGGCTCGCCGACGCCGGAACGCCGGTCCGCACCGTGGTCCACACCGCGGGCGTCGCCTCGGAACTGCCGCTCGCGGAGCTCGACGAGGACGGCTACGCCGCCGTCGTACGCGCGAAGGTCGTCGGCGCGCAGGTCCTCGATGAGGTCCTGGGCGACGAACTCGCCGCGTTCGTCGTCTATTCCTCCATCGCCGGGGTCTGGGGCAGCGCCCGTGCCGGTGCCTACGCCGCAGGAAACGCGCATCTCGACGCGCTGATCGAGCGGCGGCGCGCCCAGGGACGTTCCGGCACCGCCCTCGCCTGGGGCCCCTGGGGCGGGGGCGGCATGGCCGACGAACGCCTCACACGGGAGATGCAGGCCCGCGGCGTCAGCGCGCTCGACCCGGAGGAGGCCGTCGCCGCGTTCGGCCGCGCCGTGAGGGCGGACGACAGCACCGTCGTCCTCGCCGACATCGACTGGTCACGCCTGGCCGACATCTTCACCGTCAACCGTCCGAGCCCCCTGTTCGACCCGCTCGGCACCGTGGAAACGGAACGCGGCGGCGTCGGCGCGGACGGGACGGCGACGGCGGCCGGCACGGCCGGTGCGGACGGCGTCTCCGGCCCGGGCGACAGCGACGCCGGTACCGCAGGGGCCACCCCCTTCGTCGCCCGCTGGACCGCGCTGTCCGGCGGGGAACGCCGACGGGTGCTGGTGGAGACCGTCTGCGCGCAGGCCGCCGCGGAACTCGGGCACGCCTCGGGCGGCACGATCGAGCCGGAACGCCCTTTCCAGGAACTCGGGTTCGACTCGCTGGCCGCAGTCGGTCTGCGGCAGCGGCTCGAAAAGCTCACCGGCCTCAAGCTGCCCGCCACGCTCGTCTTCGACCACCCCACGCCCGCGGCCCTGGCACAGGTCGTCGCGAGCGCCCTCGCGGAGCGGGTCGGCGGCGCGTCGGGCGCTTCGGCGGTCCTCGGTGAGCTGGACCGGCTCGAAGCGGCCCTCGCCGCGCTCGACGCCGGGTCCGACCCGGCCGCGCGCGGCCGTATCACCCTGCGGCTTTCCAACCTGTTGACCAGGTTCCAGAACGCCGACGACGAGCCCACCGCCGCGTCCGGCGCGGCGGAAACAGCGGCCGAGCAACTCGACTCGGCAACCGACGATCAGCTCTTCGATCTGATCGAGAAGGAATTCGGCATCTCCTGACGCCGGCGTTCGCAAACCTCAGCACGAACAAGGAGCTGGCGCACCGTGTCCACCAACGAAGACAAGCTTCGCCACTACGTCAAGGAACTGACCGGCGATCTGCTGCGTACCCGCGGCCGGCTGCGGGAACTGGAGGCAGCCGGGAACGAGCCGATCGCGCTCGTCGGCATGGCCTGCAAGTATCCGGGCGGGGTGGCCTCGCCCGAGGACCTGTGGGAGTTGGTGTCCGAGGGGCGGGACGCGATCTCGCCGTTCCCGGCCGACCGCGGCTGGGACCTCGGACGGCTGCCCGCCGCGGGCGGTGGGTTCCTGCACGACGCCGCCCAGTTCGACGCGGGCTTCTTCGGCATCTCGCCGCGCGAGGCCGCCGCCATGGACCCCCAGCAGCGCATCGCCCTGGAGACCTGCTGGGAGGCGGTGGAGCGGTCCGGCATCAGCGCCGACTCGTTGCGCGGCAAGCCGGTCGGCGTCTTCATGGGCGGCGCCGTCCAGGGCTACGGCCTGGCCGGCACGGAGATCGTCGACGCGCCCGAAGGCGTCGGCGGAACGGGATCGGCCAGCTCCGTCATCTCGGGCCGGGTCTCGTATTCGTTCGGGTTCGAGGGTCCTGCGGTGACGGTGGACACGGCGTGTTCGTCGTCGTTGGTGGCGCTGCATCTGGCGGTGCAGTCGTTGCGTGCGGGGGAGTGTTCGTTGGCGCT
>NZ_KZ627063.1 GCF_002911015.1 Streptomyces populi | reverse complement strand
TGAGGAACTGCCGGCCGGCCTCGGGCCCAGGGGCGCCGCCTGGGTCGAGGCCGCGCTCGGCGAGGCGCGCGAGGCCGCGCGCCGGGCGCCGGACGCGCCGCGCCGGGGTGTGCCGGCGTGGGAGCTGCGCTTCGCCGCGGCCGGCCGTGCGTGCGGCTCGCCGCGGGCGGCGGAGGCGGCCCGGGTGCTCCTGCTGCGCACGGCCCGCCCCGACGCGGCCGCGGTGAGAAGGCTCTACGAGCGGGGCACCGGCGCCGAGCGCCGCGCGGTCCTGCTGGCGCTGCCGCATCTGCCGCTGGCGCCCGAGGAGGGGCTGGTGCTGGTCCAGGACGCGCTGCGCGCCAACGACACCGGGCTGGTCGCCGCCGCCGTCGGTCCCTTCGCCGCGGCGCACCTGGACGCCCACGCCTGGCGTCACGCCGTCCTGAAGTGCCTGTTCACCGGGGTGGCGGCGGCCGCCGTGGCGGGGCTTTCGGACCGGGCCCGCGGGGACGGTGAACTCGCCCGCATGCTGGGCGACTTCGCCGCGGAGCGCACCGCCGCGGGGCGGGCCGTCCCCGGGGACCTCAGTCATGTACTCGCCCTGACCGCCAAGGAAGTCTGATGCGCATCTTCGACCCGCACATCCACATGAGCTCACGCACCACCGACGACTACGAGGCGATGTACGCGGCCGGGGTGCGCGCGCTGGTGGAGCCCGCCTTCTGGCTCGGCCAGCCGCGCACCTCGCCGCAGAGCTTCCTGGACTACTTCGACGCGCTGCTGGGCTGGGAGCCGTTCCGGGCCGCGCAGTACGGGATCGCGCACCACTGCACGATCGCCCTCAACCCCAAGGAGGCCAACGACCCGCGCTGCGCCCCGGTCCTGGACGAACTGCCGCGGTATCTGGTCAAGGACGGTGTCGTCGCCGTCGGTGAGATCGGCTACGACTCGATGACGCCGGCCGAGGACGCGGCGCTGGCCGCGCAGCTCGAACTCGCCGCCGAGCACGCGCTGCCCGCCCTCGTGCACACCCCGCACCGCGACAAGCCGGCGGGGCTGCGCCGCACCCTGGACGTGGTGGCCGAGTCGCGGCTGTCCGTCGAGCGGGTCCTGGTCGACCATCTCAACGAGACCACGGTCGAGGAGGCCAGGGACAGTGGTGCCTGGCTCGGCTTCTCGGTCTATCCGGACACCAAGATGGACGAGCACCGCATGGTCGCCGTGCTGAAGGAGTACGGGCCCGAGCGGGTCCTGGTCAACTCGGCCGCGGACTGGGGCCGCAGCGATCCGCTCAAGACCCGCAAGGTCGGCGAGGCGATGCTCGCCGCCGGTTTCGGCGAGGACGACGTGGACCTGGTGCTGTGGCGCAACCCCGTCGCGTTCTACGGGCTCAGCGGCCGGCTCGCCCTGGAGGTCGCGGCGCCCGCGTCGCTGCACGAGGGCAACTCCGTGCTGCGCGGGGGCGAATGAGCCGTGCGTCTGACCCATCCCGACGGTTCGACCGTGCACCTGGCGTACTGCACCAACGTCCATCCGGCCGAGAGCCTCGACGGTGTCCTGGCCCAGCTCGCCCGGTACTGCGAACCGGTCCGCCGGCGCCTGGGCGCCGACCGGCTGGGCGTGGGGCTGTGGCTGGCCCGTGACGCGGTGCGCGCCCTGAACGCCGACCCCGCCGCGCCGCGCCGTCTGCGCACCGAGCTGGAGCGGCGGGGCCTGGAGGTCGTCACGCTCAACGGCTTTCCCTACGAGGGTTTCGGCGCCGGCGTGGTCAAGTACCGGGTGTACCGGCCCGACTGGAGTGATCCCGAGCGGCTGGAGTACACCAGTGACCTGGCCCGTCTCCTGGCCCGGCTGCTGCCCGCGGACGTCACCGAGGGCACCGTCTCCACCCTGCCGCTGGCCTGGCGCACCGGCTTCGACGAGGCGGCCGCCGACGCCGCGCACCGGGCGCTGAGCGAACTGGCCCGCCGCCTGGACCACGTGGAGCAGGAGACGGGCCGCTCGATCCGTGTCGCGCTGGAGCCGGAGCCCGGCTGCGCGGTGGAGACCACCGCCGACGCGCTCGCCCCGCTGGCCGCCCTGCCCGGCCACCGCATCGGGCTGTGCCTGGACACCTGCCATCTCGCGACCGGTTTCGAGGATCCCGTGCGGGCGCTCGCCGCCCTGGACCGGGCGGGCATCGCGGTGCCCAAGGTGCAGCTGTCGGCGGCCCTGCACGCCGGCGACCCGCGGGACCCGGCGGTCCTGTCGGCGCTGGCCGCCTTCGACGAGCCGCGTTTTCTGCACCAGACCCGGGCCCGCGCGGACGGGGTCCTGCACGGCACCGACGATCTCGGCCAGGCGCTGGCGGGAGGGGTTCTGCCCGACACCGTGCCCTGGCGCGCCCACTTCCACGTCCCCCTGCACGCCCCGCCCGCCCCGCCGCTGTCCTCCACCCTGGACGTGCTGCGCGAGACGCTCGCCGCGCTGGTGGGCGGGCCGACGGCGCGCAGCACCCACTTCGAGGTCGAGACCTACACCTGGCAGGCCCTGCCGCCCGCGGCACGTCCGGTCACCGGTGCCGAGCTCGCCGACGGGATCGCCGCCGAACTCCAGCTCGCCCGCGACCTGCTGACCGACCTCGGACTCAAGGAGCAGCCGTGACCACGGCCCCCACCCCTTTGCTGGTCCTCGACGTGGTGGGGCTGACCCCCGCGCTCCTGGAGCACATGCCGCGGCTGCGGTCCCTGGGCCGGTCCGGTTCGTACGTGCCGCTGGGCACCGTCCTGCCGGCCGTCACCTGTGCCGCCCAGTCCACGTTCCTGACCGGCACGATGCCCCGCGAGCACGGCATCGTCGGCAACGGCTGGTACTTCCGCGAGCTCGGCGAGGTGCTGCTGTGGCGCCAGCACAACGGGCTCGTCGCCGGGGACAAGGTCTGGGACGCGGCCCGCCGTCTGTACCCGGGCTACACGGTCGCCAATGTCTGCTGGTGGTACGCGATGGGCGCGGACACCGACTTCACGGTGACGCCCCGTCCCGTCTACTACGCCGACGGCCGCAAGGAGCCGGACTGCTACACCCGGCCGCCGGAGCTGCACGACGAGCTCCACGCCGCGCTCGGCACGTTCCCGCTGTTCCGTTTCTGGGGTCCGGGCGCCGATCTCGTCTCCAGCCGGTGGATCATCGACGCGACCCGGCACCTCAACCGCACCCGGCGTCCCGACCTGACGCTGTGCTACGTACCGCATCTCGACTACGACCTGCAGCGCTTCGGCCCGAAGGACCCGCGCTCGCTCGCGGCGGCCGCCGACCTGGACGCGGCGCTGGCCCCGCTGCTCGACGACGCCGAGGCCGAGGGCCGTACCGTGGTCGTCCTGTCCGAGTACGGCATCACCGGCGTCAGCAGGCCCGTCGACCTCAACCGGGTGCTGCGCCGCTCCGGTCACCTCGAGGTGCACACCCAGGACGGCATGGAGTACCTGGACCCCATGGCCTCGCGTGCCTTCGCGGTCGCCGACCACCAGCTCGCGCACGTGTACGTGCGGCGGCCCGAGGACGTCGCCGGGGTGCGGGAGGTGCTGGAGAAGGTCGCCGGGGTCGCCGAGGTGCTGGACGAGAGGGGCAAGAAGGAGCACGGCCTGGACCATCCGCGCTCCGGTGAGCTGGTGGCCCTGGCCGAGCCGGATTCCTGGTTCACGTACTACTACTGGCTCGACGACGCCCGGGCTCCCGACTTCGCGCGGCTGGTGGAGATCCACCGCAAGCCCGGGTACGACCCGGCCGAGCTGTTCCTGGACCCGCTGGACCCGT
>NZ_KZ627062.1 GCF_002911015.1 Streptomyces populi | reverse complement strand
TCGGCTACCAGCACCCGAAGGTCGTCGCCGCGATCCAGGAACAGGCCGCGACCCTGTCCACGTTCGCGCCCGCCTTCGCCGTCGAGGCGCGCTCGGAGGCGGCCCGGCTGATCGCCGAGCGGACCCCGGGCGACCTGGACAAGATCTTCTTCACCAACGGCGGCGCGGAGGCCGTCGAGAACGCCACGCGGATGGCCCGGCTGCACACCGGCCGTCCGAAGGTGCTCTCCGCCTACCGCTCGTACCACGGGGCCACCTCCACGGCGATCAACCTCACCGGCGACCCGCGGCGCTGGCCGAACGACCTCGGCGCGGCCGGTGTCGTCCACTTCTGGGCGCCGTTCCTGTACCGCAGCCCCTTCCACTCCGACAGCGAGCGGCAGGAGTGCGAGCGCGCCCTCCAGCACCTGGAGGACACGATCGCCTTCGAGGGGCCCGCGACGATCGCGGCCGTGATCCTGGAGACGATCCCGGGCACCGCGGGGATCATGACGCCGCCGCCGGGCTACCTCGCCGGGGTGCGCGAGATCTGCGACCGCTACGGGATCGTCTTCGTCCTGGACGAGGTCATGGCCGGGTTCGGGCGGACCGGCAAGTGGTTCGCGGCCGACCACTACGAGGTGACGCCGGACCTGATGACCTTCGCCAAGGGCGTGAACTCCGGCTACGTGCCGCTGGGCGGCGTGGCGATCTCCGGCGCCATAGCCGAGACCTTCGCCCGGCGGCCCTACCCGGGCGGGCTCACCTACTCCGGGCACCCGCTGGCCTGCGCCGCCGCCGTCGCGACGATCAACGCCATGGAGGAGGAGGGGATCGTCGGCCAGGCCGCCGCCATCGGCGAGCGGGTCCTCGGACCGGGGCTGCGCGAGCTGGCCGAACGGCACCCGAGCGTCGGCGAGGTGCGCGGCACGGGCGCCTTCTGGGCGCTGGAACTGGTGAAGGACCGGGAGACCCGGGAGCCGCTGGTCCCGTACAACGCCTCGGGCGAGGCGAACGCGCCGATGGCCGCGTTCGGCGCGGCGGCCAAGGCCCGCGGTCTGTGGCCCTTCATCAACATGAACCGCACCCACGTCGTCCCGCCGTGCAACATCACCGAGGCCGAGGCCAAGGAGGGACTGGCGGCCCTGGACGAGGCGCTGTCGGTGGCGGACGAGCACACGGTGTGATGCCGTAGGGCGTGCCGGGTGTCGCCGGACGGGCGAGACCCCGCGGACACGCTCCAGGGGCTCCGCGCCCCTGTGGGGGCCGGTCGCGCCGGTCTCCCGCGCCCTGGGGGTGCGGGAGACCGGTCGGCCGGCCCCCACGGCGTATGGTGGCCTGCTCGAAGAGATACGCGAGCAGACATCCGCGCCCACCCACGCGACGGGGAGTGAGACCACCACCATGGCCGGCATCGGCGGCAGCGGCGCCGTAACACGCAGCACCCTGCGGCAGCAGATCGCGGACGCGCTCCGTGACGAGGTGCTCGGGGGTCGCCTCCGGCCGGGCCAGGAGTTCACGGTGAAGGAGATCGCCGAGCAGTACGGCGTCTCCGCCACCCCGGTCCGCGAGGCCCTGGTCGACCTGTCGGCCCAGGGCCTCCTGGACGCCGACCAGCACCGCGGCTTCCGCGTCCACGAGTACTCCGGCGCCGACTACCGCGGCATGATCGAGGCGCGCAGTCTGATCACGGAGGGCATGTTCCAGCACCTCGTGGCCACCGGCATGCCGCAGGCCGACGACCCCCGTGCGCTCGCCGCCCTCGCGGCCGTCCGGCGCCGCGGCGAGGAGGCCCAGCGCGCGGCCACCGCCGGAGACCTGAACATCCTCATCGGCTACGACCTGCGTTACTGGCGCGAACTCAGCAACCTGTTCGGCAACACCTATCTCGCCGACTTCCTGCACCGGATGCGGGTCCAGTCGTGGGTCTGCACGGTCCAGCACCTGCGCCACGTCTCCGACCTCAGGGGCCATCTGTGGTCCGGCCACACCGCGCTGGTGGACGCCCTCGCGCGCCGCGACGCCGACGGGGCCCGGGCGATCGTGACGGCGTACAACGAGCACGCGCTCACCCTCATCGAGCGCCTCGACGCCCCCTGAAGAGGCGGGCCGGGGTCCGGATCGTCCCGTTCCCGTGTTTGAGGGCACCCGCTCCGGGCGATCGGGGGAATGGGGGCGCGGCTCCCGGGAACGAACGACCCCGTCCGCCCGGTGGCCTACTTGCGTACCGGCCTCTTCACAGGACCGCCACGCGCATTACGCTGCCCTGACCACCCTGCACCCCAAGGAGCAAGAGGAGCCGTCTGTTGGCCTGTGACCTGTGGTTGGTCCCGCTCGTCGACGTGCTGTGCCACACCCCCGACAACCCCTTCGCCGAGGAACTGGCGCTCTACGACAAGGTGCTCGCCGAGGCCGGGCTCCCCCCGGTGCCGGTGTACGCGTACATGCCGGGCCTGTCGGGTGACGTGGCCCCGGTCGCCGGATTCGACTACGACGCGCTGCACTTCCTGCGCCGCGCGTACCTGCTCCAGATGTGCGGGCTCGCGGTGGCGCCGGTCGACGAACTCGGCGGCGACTACGAGCAGTTGCTGGAGATGTTCGAGACGAACGCCCAGCAGTCCCATCTGGTCTGGCACTACGACCACGCGGGCGCCTACGTACCGGTGGAGTTCCCGCACCCGCTGGCCAACGACGAACTGCTCGCGGGCGGCGGGCCCCTGGGCTCGTCGCAGGTTCTCCTGCGCGAACTCGAGTTCGTGGCTCCCGCGATCGGCATCGACCCGGCCAACCCCCCGGCGCCGCCGCAGCCTCCGAGCGTCCCGACGGAGCTGGAGGAGCCCGCCGCTCCGGCCCCCTACGACTCCAGCCCCTTCGCCCGCGAACGCCACGTCTGGCTGGGCCTGCACGCGGCGGCGACCCGGAGCCTCGCCCAGGGCTCCATGATCGTCTTCAGCTGATCCGGCCGTTCTCCGGTGCGGGGCCCGCCTCGTGGCCCCGCACCACGGTCCGGCCGGGGCACCGCGATCCGGCCAGGGCACCGCGGTCCCGCCCGAGGCACCGCGGTCCCGCCCGAGGCCGTCAGCCCGGCTGGGACAGCCCCTTCGCGAGATCGTCGGGGTTCATCACGGGGGAGAACTCGACCCGGGCGCCGAGATCCGTGAAGAACGGCTCGGCGATCACCGGCATCTGACTGCTGTCCTGCATGTCGAAGACCAGGCAGCAGGTGCGGCCGCCCTCGTGGGCGGTGAAGCAGGCCGATTCCGGCTTCACCCGGTCCATCGTCTCCCGCATCGGCTCCGGCAGCTTTCCGCTGCGGACGAGTTCGTTGGCCTTGTCCGTGTCCATGGTCGCCTCGAGCATCACGCGCATCGCGCCCACCTTCTCCGCCGTTCGACGCGCAGGCCCCCGAGACGCGCTTTCAGGCCGTTCCCGTCGCGGGCGCCCTGCCCACCTCGCGCCGGGCCGGCTCCACGGTGGCGGGTGCGGATACGGGTGCGGATACGGGTGTGCCCCCGGTCGTCGGCCGGGGGCACACCCGTGGAAAAGCCGTTCCCGCTCCGCGCGGGACGGCCGGTCCGCGCTAGATGAACGAGTTGATCTCGATCGTCTCGTCGCGGCCCGGGCCGACGCCGATGGCGGAGATCGGGGCGCCCGACATCTCCTCCAGCGCCTTCACGTAGGCCTGCGCGTTCTTCGGGAGGTCACCGAAGCTCTTCGCCTTGGTGATGTCCTCCGACCAGCCGGGGAGGGTCTCGTAGATCGGCTTCGCGTGGTGGAAGTCGGTCTGGGAGTACGGGAGTTCCTCGACGCGCTTGCCGTCGATCTCGTACGCCACGCAGACCGGGATCTGCTCCCAGCCGGTC
>NZ_KZ627061.1 GCF_002911015.1 Streptomyces populi | reverse complement strand
TGGCGTGTCTGTGTCGTTTTTTGCCTGTCCGGTGGTGTGTCTGCCCGCTCGTGCCCGCGGTCTGGGGGGGGGTCAGGTGTTGGTGTGGGGGTGGGTGAGCCAGGTGGGGAGGTCGGTGCGGCGGGTGATGTTGAGTTTGCGGTAGACGCGGGTCATGTGTTGTTCGACGGTGCTGTTGGTGATGTAGAGGTGGCGTGCGACCTGGCGGTTGGTGTAGCCGCGGGCGACGAGGGTGGCGACGCGGTGTTCGGCGGTGGAGAGGAGGTGGTGGTCGCGGGGGTGGGGCTGGGTGGTGCCGGTGTGGGGGGTGGTGCCGGTGCCGGTGCCGGTGCCGGTGCCGGTGTTGGTGTGGGTGGTGGCGGGTGGGTTGGTGCGGGTGGGCTGGGGGGTGTCGGTGTGGGGGGTGGGGGGTTGGGGTTGGAGGAGGGTGTGGAGGGCTGTGGCGCCGCTCTGGTTGATGAGGTCGAGGGTCTGCCGGCGGGTGTGGTGGGCGGCGGTGGTGTTGCCGGTGTGGGTGTGGGTGTGGGTCTGGTCGGCGAGGGCGCGGGTGAGTTCGAGGCGGTCGCCGGTGGGGGTGAGGAGGGTGATGGCGTGGTGGAGGAGGGGGGTGCGGTGGTGGGGGGGTTGGGTGGCGGCGTGGAGGCGCAGGGTCATGCCGGTGATTCTGTTGCTGGTGGTGGGGTGGGTGCGGGTTTGTTCGTCGAGGAGTTGTGCTGCCTGGTCGGGGCGGCCCAGGTGGAGGTAGGCCTGGGCGGCGTCGAGGCGCCAGGGGACGAGGCTGGGGGTGTCCATGTGCCATTGGGTCATGAGGTCGCCGCAGGTGAGGAGTTCGCGCAGGGCGAGTTGGGGGCGGCCGGTGGTGAGGTAGTAGGTGCCGCGGGCGTGGCGGTAGTGGATGCCGAAGCGGGTTTCGTGGAGGGTTTCGGGGACGGGGTGGTGGAGTGCTTGTTCGGCGGTGGTGTGGTCGGCGGCCATGGCGGCGCCCATGAGGAGGCTGCTGAGGGGGACGCCGATGCCGACGCCCCAGCTCTGGGGTGACATGGCGGTCAGGGCGTGGCGGGCGTGCCGGATGGTGGTGTTGATGTCGCCCTGGCGGTAGGCGATCTGGGCCTTGAGGCTGGAGAGGACTGCCTGCCAGGCGGGGGCGTGGCGTTGGGTGGCCTGGGTGAGGAGGCGGTCGCACTGGGTGGCGAGGGTGTCGGTGCGGTCGGCGTAGAAGAGGGCGGCGATGAGGGTGCTGGCGGCTTCCATGGTGCGGTCGTCGGCGGGGCAGTTGCGCAGGGTTTCCTCGGCGATGGTGATGACTTCGTCGTGGGCGTCGGAGCGCAGGACGGTGGCGAGCATCTCGATGGCGTGGAGGTAGGTCTCGGTGCCGGTGGGCAGGGGCTGGGGCGGGGGCGGGGGGGCGGGGCGGGTGCGGAAGCGCTGTCCGAAGCGGGGGTAGGAGGTCTCGAGCCATTTGTCGAAGATGTACAGGTCGGTGGAGGTGTGGGGGTCGGGGGTGGGTTCGAGGCGGTCCAGGACGTCCTGGGCGGCGTCGAAGCGGCCGCTGCGCAGCAGGGTTTTGGCCAGGGCCAGGCCGTGGCGGTGTTCGAGGGGGCGGTCGTGTGCCTGGGTGTGCAGGGGGAGCATGCGGCGCATGGCGGTGAGGGGGCTGTCGGGCCAGGTGGCTTCGGCGAGTTCTATGGTCAGTTCGGTGCGCAGGGTGTCGTCGGTGCACTGGGTGTGGGCCAGTTCCAGGCAGGAGACGGCGTGTTCGGTGTCCTGGCGGTGGAGGGCCTCGGCGGCGGCTTCGCGCAGGACGGTGGTCTGCCAGGGTTCGCGGGCGTGGCCGGCGGCCAGGAGGTGGCGGGCGATGCGGGGGGCGGGTTCGGCGCGCTGGTAGAGCCAGTGTGCGGCGCGCAGGTTCAGTTCGGTGCGGGTGGCGGTGTCGGTGGCGGTGAGGACGGCCTGGCGGGCGGCGGGGTGGCGGAAGCGGCCGCCGGGTGTGGTGGTGCCGGAGGCGGTGAGCTGCTGCAGGGCCTGTTCGGCGGTGGTGGAGGGGTCCTGGAGGAGGTGTTCGAACAGGTCGGGGCGGGGGGTGTCGCCGAGGACGGCGAGGGCGGCGGCGGTGCGGGTCAGGTCGGGTGTGCTGCGGTACAGGCAGGTGATGACGGCCTGTGCGTAGTGTTCGGCGGCGGTCAGTTCCAGGTGCTCGGGGTGGCGGGGTGCGGGGGTGCGGGCGGTCAGGTCGTCGATGAGGGCGTGCAGGAGCAGGGGGTTTCCGCCGCTGGCGGCGTAGTGCTGGTCGGTGGCCGATTTTTTGGCGGGGGTGCCCAGGCGCTGGGTGAGCAGGTCGCCCACGGCGGGCCGGGACAGGGGCCGCAGGCGGATGGGGCAGCAGTGGGGGTTGCGCAGCAGTTCGGCGGTGCGGCGCACGGTGCGGGGTCCGGGCCCGTTCTTGGTGGCGATCACGGTCATGACGCGGGAGCTGCGGATGCGGCGCACGGCGTGGGAGAGGTATTCGGCCGATGTCTCGTCGGCGTATTCGAAGTCGTCGACGACGATGAGCACGGGAATTTCGGCGGATAATTCGAGCAGCAGGTCGCCGAAATCGCGTGCGGTGAGCCGTCCGGGGTCCAGCGGCCGGCGCGGTGCCGGTTTTTGTGCGGGGTTGCTGGAGCTGTAGGAGGGGCCGAGCGGGATTTCGATCACGCTGTTGTGTTTCGGCCTCATGTCGAGGAGCTGGCGCACGGTCTCGAGCCGCAGGTGTTCCTCGGCGGGTGAGCACCGGGTCTGCAGGACCTGGGCGCCGAGGTCGTGTGCGTGCTCGACGAGTGCCTGGGCCAGTGCGCTTTTCCCGCTGGCCACCGGTCCGGTCAGGACGGCGGCTCTGCTGTCTTCGGCGATGGAATGCGCGAGCATGCTTTTGAGCGAACTGAGGTGCAGTTCCCGTTCCACCAGTTTCACTGCCTGGGTCCCCCTGTGCGTGAAACGCCTTGGCGTGGCTTGATTATGCGCGTAACTGTTCGACACCGCCTGGTTGTTGTCAAGGCCGGTGGGGTGCCCTCTCGAGCGGTCCTCGAGCGGCCCGGGAAAGGGAAAGTAATGGAATGGAAAAGCGGATTTTTGCATTGCTTTGTCTTTGTGTTGGCCCGGTCTTGACGTGCCGGTGCCCGGCGGCGTGGGGGACGCTGCCGGGCACCGGGGTTGCGGGGGCGGTGTGCGGGCCGTGTGCGGGGGAGTGGGGGGAACGGGGGCGGCCGTGTGCGGGGTGCGGGGGAACGGGGGCGGGGGTGCCGGGGGGTGCGCGGGGGTGCGGGTCAGCTGATGATGTCGAAGCGGTCCCAGCCCTTGCCGAGCACCTGCGGGGGGTCGAAGGTGGTCTCGGGGGAGCGGGGGTCGAAGGAGCCGCTGTGCCGGTGGACCATCAGGGTTCCGTCGTGCCGCAGGCCCAGCAGGTCGGGGTGTCCGTCGCCGTCGATGTCGGTGAGGGTCAAGACCTTGTAGGTCTCCAGGTTCCATCCGGTGTCCAGTGCGTGCCGCACGGCCTCGCCGGCCGGTTCGCCCTCCGGGCCCCGGCCGTGGGCGTAGACCTCGTGGACGGACAGGCTGTTGTCGGCGTGCAGGACCAGCAGGTCCGGGCGGCCGCTGGCGGTGACGTCGGCCAGGCCGGCGGGGATGTCGCCGGGGTCCAGGACGGCGAAGGGCTGCGGCGGGGCGAACATCTCCGGGGCGCCGGCCGCGCTGCGGTTGATGATGCGGTGCACCTGGCCGGTGTGCTGCAGGCGGCCGACGATGTCGGTGCGGCCGTCGCCGGTCAGGTCGCCCAGCGCGATGGTGTCGTAGGTGACCTCGGGCAGTTTCCCGCCGAAGCGCAGCGGGGCGGCGAGGGTGTCCATGCCGTTCAGGCCGCCCTGGTTGAGGTGGACCAGGGCCTGTTCGTCCTTGGAGATGACCACGACGTCCGCGTAGCCGTTGCCGGTGAAGTCGCCGGTGCCGAGCCAGAGCACGTTGTCGAAGCCCTCGCCGATCCTGACGGGCTCGCCGAAGGTCTCCGGGCCCTGCCAGCGGCCCCGG
>NZ_KZ627060.1 GCF_002911015.1 Streptomyces populi | reverse complement strand
ATCCAGCGCCCCCGCACCGCCCCCGTCTCCCGCCACGAACGCCGCGAGCCGCGCCGCCTGAGCCCGCACCGCACCCTCAGAACGACCCGACACAACCCACGGCAACT
Source organism: Streptomyces populi (assembly GCF_002911015.1). GTDB lineage: Bacteria > Actinomycetota > Actinomycetes > Streptomycetales > Streptomycetaceae > Streptomyces > Streptomyces populi. Next base: position 3,987 of record NZ_KZ627060.1, on the reverse strand, counting down.
CCCCAGCAGCCACCAGCGCTTGAGTGGATTCCATGGGCTCGTGCTCGAGGATCACGTGCGCGTTGGTGCCGCTGATGCCGAACGACGACACACCCGCCCGCCGCGCACGACCCGTCTGCGGCCACTGCCGAGCCCGCGTCAACAACTCCACCGCACCCGCAGACCAATCCACATGCTCGGACGGGACCCCCGCGTGCAGAGTCGGCGGGAGCATGCCGTTCCGCATCGCCATGACCATCTTGATCACACCACCCACACCGGCAGCCGCCTGCGCATGACCGATGTTCGACTTCAACGACCCCAGCCACAACGGACGCCCCTCCGCCCGGCCCTGCCCGTACGTCGCGATCAACGCCTGCGCCTCGATCGGATCACCCAGCCTCGTCCCCGTCCCGTGCGCCTCGACCGCGTCCACATCCGCCACGGAAAGTCCCGCGCCCGCCAGTGCCTGGCGAATCACGCGCTGCTGGGACGGGCCGTTCGGCGCCGTCAACCCGTTCGACGCACCGTCCTGGTTCACCGCACTGCCTCGCAGCACGGCCAACACCTCGTGCCCGTTGCGCCGCGCGTCCGAGAGGCGCTCCAGCACCACCACGCCCACGCCCTCGGACCAACCGGTGCCCGAGGCGTCGGCGGAGAAAGAACGGCACCGGCCGTCGACGGCCAGTCCGCCGTGGCGTCCGAACTCCACGAAGGCGTACGGGGTCGCCATCACCGTCACGCCACCCGCGAGCGCCATCGAGCACTCCCCCGCACGCAACGACTGTGCCGCCAGGTGCATCGCGACCAACGACGACGAACACGCCGTGTCCACCGTCACCGCAGGACCCTCGAACCCGAACGAGTACGAGACCCGGCCCGACGCGATGCTGCCGGAGCTTCCGTTGCTGATGTAGCCCTCGTACCCCTGCGGCGAGCGGTTCAGGTGGCGGGCGCCGTAGTCGTTGTACATGACTCCCATGAACACACCGGTGCGGCTGCCGGTGAGCGTCTCCGGCCGGGTGCCGGCCGACTCCAGGGCCTCCCAGGAGGTCTCCAGGAGCAGTCGCTGCTGCGGGTCGGTCGCGGTCGCCTCGCGCGGCGACAGGCCGAAGAACTCCGCGTCGAACTGGGCGGCGTCGTGCAGGAACCCGCCCTCGCGGGTGTACGTCTTGCCGGGCTGCTGCGGGTCCGGGTCGTAGATGCCGTCGAGGTCCCAGCCGCGGTCGACCGGGAACGGCGAGATGGCGTCCCGGCCCTCGGCCACCAGCCGCCACAGGTCCTCGGGCGAGGCCACCCCGCCCGGATACTTGCAGGCCATGCCGACGATGACGATCGGGTCGTCGCCCGCGTCCTGCGGATGGCTCGCCGACTCCCGCGCCGCAGGCTCGGCGACCGCGAGCGCGGTGGTCCCGGCCGGCTCCCCGAGGACTCCGCGAGCGAGTTCGTCGTACAGGAATTCCGCGACCGCGAGCGGGGTCGGGTGGTCGAAGACCAGCGTCGCCGGAAGGCGCACGCCGGTGGCGGCGCCGAGCTGGTTGCGCAGTTCGACGGCGGTGAGGGAGTCGAGGCCGAGCCGGTTGAACGGCTGGGCGCGGTCGACGGCGTCGCGGTCGGCGTGTCCGAGCACGTACGCGACCTTCTCCGCGACGAGGCCGCCGAGGATCTGAAGGCGCTCCTCTCGGTCGGCCACGCGAAGCTCGGCGAGCAGCGGCGCGTTCGCGCTGCCGCCGGCAGCGTGGGAAGAGGGTCGGGGCCTGGTACTGACGACCGCCCGGAAGACGGCGGGCAGCGATCCGGCCGCGGCCTGCTCGTCGAGGACGGGGGCGTTCAGCCGGGCGGGCACGAGCAGGCCGTCGGCGTGCGCTCCGACGGTCTCCGGGCCTGCCTCCGAAGTCCCGGAAGCCGTGCCGGCTGCTGCGAGAGCGGCGTCGAACAGCGTGACGCCCTGTTCGCGGCTGATCTCCAGGAGGCCGGTGCGCTTCAGCCGGGCCACGTCGGCCCGGTCGAGCTCCGCGGCCATCCCGCCCTCGGTGCTCCACAGGCCCCACGCGAGTGAGACGCCCGGCAGCCCGAGCGCCCGGCGCCGACGCGCCAGTGCGTCGAGGAAGGCGTTGGCGGCGGCGTAGTTGGCCTGTCCGGCCCCGCCGAAGACACCGGCGACCGAGGAGAACAGGACGAACGCGGAGAGCGGGGCCTGCGACGTCAGCTCGTGGAGGTGCAGCGCGGCGTCGGCCTTCGCGCGCAGCACCTTCGTCAGCTGCGCGGGAGTGAGGGATTCGAGGAGCCCGTCGTCGAGCACGCCCGCGGTGTGGACAACGCCGGTGAGCGGATGGTCGCCCGGTACGCCGGCGAGCAGTTCGGCGACGGCGGAGCGGTCGGACATGTCGCAGGCGGCGAGCGTCACGTCGGCCCCGAGGGCTTCCAGTTCCGCGATGAGTTCGGCGGCGCCCGGGGCGTCCGGACCACGGCGGCTGGTCAGCAGCAGGTGCCGCACTCCGTGCACGGTGACGAGGTGGCGGGCGAAGAGCGAGCCGAGGTCGCCGGTGCCACCGGTGATCAGCACCGTTCCCTCGCCGGAGAAAGCGGGGGCGTCGGCGGGGGCGTCGGCGGAGCCGTCGGCGTCGGTCGTCTCGGGGGCCGCGACCGCGCGGAGCCGCGGGACGAAGGGGACCCCGGCACGGAGCGCGATCTGCGGCTCCGCGACGACGCCGGTGCCCGTGCCGATGTCTGTGCCGTTGCCGGTGCCTAGCAGCGTCGGCAGGGCGCGCAGCGAGGCCTCCTCCCCGTCGGTGTCGATCAGGCGGAACCGGCCCGGGTGCTCAAGCTGGGCACTGCGTATCAGGCCGCCCACGGCAGCGGCCGCCAGGTCGACGGCCGCGGCCTCGGCCGCGTCGACCGCGAGCGCACCGCGGGTGAGCAGCGTCGCGGTGACGGATGCGAAGCGCGGCTGCTTCAGCCAGTCCTGGAGGAGTTGGAGGACCGTCTGCGTCCGCTGATGCGTGGCCGCGACGATGTCGCCATCCGCTGCGCCCAGGACGGGCAGCGCTATCAGGACGTCACGAGGCGCCTCGTCCGGATCGGCGTCGATGGCGGTGGCGAGGGCTGCCAGGTCGGCGTGGCGGCGCGCCGGAACGGATTCGACGGGCCAGTCGGCGCCGAGGTCGAGGAGCGCCCATCCGGTCCCGGACGCGGACACGGCCGCAGACGTAGACGCAGCGGAACCGGCGCTTTCCAGCGGCGACCACGCGACGCCGTACAGCGATTCGATGCTCGATACGCGGGCCGAACGAAGCTGTTCCAGCGTCACGGGACGCAACGCCAGTGACCGCACGGTGGCGAGGGCCGACCCCGCTTCGTCCAGCAGCTCCACGGAGGTCGCGCCCCCACCGAGGCGGCGTATGCGGACCCGGGCCGAACTCACGGCGGTGACGTGCAGCGTGACGCCGCTCCAGGAGAACGGCAGATGGCACTCGTCCTCCCCGGACAGCAGATCGGGTAACGCGAGCGAGTGCAGGGCGGTGTCCAGGAGCGCCGGATGGATGCTGAAACGCCCGGCGTCGTCCGTCTGCCGGGTGGGCAGACGGACCTCGGCGTAGACGGTGTCGCCGTCCCGCCACGCCGTGTGCAGCCCGCGGAACGCGGGACCGTAGTCGAATCCGAGGCCGATCAGCCGCTCGTAGACGGCGTCGAGGTCGACCGGTGTGGCCCCGCGCGGAGGCCACGCCTGCACCTGCGCCGGCTCCGGGGCAAGCACCGGAGCCGACTCCACCGCGTCGGAACGGAGGGTGCCGGTGGCGTGCCGGGTCCAGGGAGCGTCCTCGGCGGCGTGGACGGGTCGGGAGTGCACAGTGATCGCACGGCCGCCGCCGGCCGCCTCGGCCTCGCCGACCAGGACCTGCACGACGTGGGCCGACCCCCCGTCGAGGATGAGCGGCGCCTCCAGCGTGAGTTCCTCGACGCCCGCGCAGCCCACGCGGGCCGCGGCGGTGAAGGCGAGTTCGAGGA
>NZ_KZ627059.1 GCF_002911015.1 Streptomyces populi | reverse complement strand
CGGCGGGTTCGGCCGGCGCCTTGTGCTCCGCGGGCCTGCGCGGGTCGGCGTTGATGAACACCGCCACCAGCAGCGCGGTGCCGAGCATGATGCCCAGCGCCCAGGTGGCGGCGACGGAGGAGCCGTGGACGGTGGCCTCGCGCAGGGCGGCGGTGCCGTGGTGGCCGCTCAGGTAGGCGGCGGTGGCGCTGGCGGCGATCGTGTTGAGCAGCGCGGTGCCGATCGAGGCGCCCACCTGCTGGGCGGTGTTGACGGTCGCGGAGGCGACGCCGCCGTCCTGCGGGTCGACTCCGCTGGTGGCCACCGCCACGGTCGGCACGAACAGGGTGCCGATGCCGAGTCCGAGCAGCATCTCGGCGGGCAGGATCACCGCGGTGTAGGAGCTGTCGGGGGTGAGCCGGGTGAGCAGGGCGAGCGAGGCGGCCGCCGCGAGCAGTCCGGGCACGATCAGCAGCCGGGGCGGCAGTTTGGGCAGCAGCCGGCTGGAGATCTGGGTCGCCCCGGTGACGTTCATCGCGACCAGCGGGAGCAGGGCGACGCCGGTCTTGACCGCGGAGTAGCCCATCACGGTCTGGAGCTGGTAGGTGAGGAACAGGAACACGCCGAACAGGCCCAGTGTGGCCAGGGCGACGGTGGCGAAGGCCATGCCCCGGTTGCGGTCGGTCACGATCCGCAGCGGGAGCAGCGGGCTGCGCAGCCGGGCCTGCAGGACCGTGAACGCGATGAGCAGCACGGCGGCCAGGCCCAGCGAGACGGCGACCCGGTCGGCGCCCCAGCCGCGCTCGCCCGCCTCGGAGAACCCGTAGACCAGGGCCGCGATACCGCCGCAGCCGGTGACGGCGCCGAAGACGTCCATCTTCGCGTCCGCCCTGCCGGGCGGGTCGGGCAGCGCGGAGACCGCGCCGAAGATGGCGAGCAGGGCGATCGGGATGTTGACGTACATGCACCAGCGCCAGTCCAGGTAACTGGTGATCAGGCCGCCGCCGACCAGGCCGAGTCCGCCGCCCGCGGTCAGTACGGCGGTGTAGATGCCGATCGCCTTGGCGCGTTCCGCCTGCTCGGGGAACATCGCCACCAGCAGGGCCAGGGTCGAGGGGGCCAGCAGGGCCGCGAACACGCCCTGGCCGGCGCGTGCGCCGATCAGCATCCAGCCGGACTGGGCCATGCCGCCGAGGCCGGAGACGACCGCGAATCCGACGACGCCGGCGACGAGGGTGCGCTTGCGGCCCATGCGGTCGGCGATGCGGCCGCCGAGCAGCAGCAGTCCGCCGAAGGCCAGGGTGTACGCGGTCACCACCCACTGCCGGTTGGCGTCGGACATGCCGAGGTCCTGCTGTGCGGAGGGCAGCGCGATCGTCACGATCGTCGTGTCCAGGGTGATCATTAACTGGGAGAGCGCGATAACTGCGAGCCCCCACCACCGGCGTGCGTGCAGCCGGGCGGGGTCGACGGCCGTCGTGCCCCCCGCTGCCTTGTCGGTCTTGGTCATCGCGGAAAGACACCTTCTCGGGATCGGGGGGCGGAAACCCCACATTCATTACCTGTCGGCAGGTAAAATTGAAGACATCGACAACGTACCCCATTGCCTGCCGATCGGCAAGCAATGGGGTGTGAGGCATCCTCGGCGACGCCGGACCGTAGGCTTTGAGCGCAACGAGGGCGAGGGAAGGACTTCCATGGCTGGCCGACGTACCGACACGCGTGAGCGCGCCCAGCGCGTCGCGCTCCAGCTCTTCGCCGAGTACGGCTACGAGGGCACGTCGCTGCGCATGATCGCGGAGAAGCTGAACATCACGAAGGCCGCCCTCTACTACCACTACAAGTCCAAGGAGGAGATCCTCGCCGCCGTCCTCGGCGACTTCTCGACCTCGGTCGCCGAGCTCATCGACTGGGGCAAGCAGCAGCCCGAGGGACCCGCCACCCGGCGTGAACTGCTGCGCCGGTACGCCGATCTGACGGCGAGCGGCATCACGGCGGCGGCCCGGCTGCTGCAGGAGAACGAACCCTCGCTGCAGGAGCAGCCGCTCGCCGCCGAGGTGCGCGGGCACATCATCACGCTCTTCGACCTGCTGACCGGCCCGGGCGTGCTGACCGGCGGGGTGAGCGACCCCGCCGCCTCCCTGCGGGTGCGCCTGGCCATCGCCGCCCTGCACATGGCGGGCGACGAGGCCGAGCGCTCGGAGAGCGGCGGGGACGAGCTGATCAGCGCGGCGCTGGACATCGCCTGTTCCCTGATCGACCCCCCGGCAGGGTCAGCACCCGAGCACGTCCCTGACCGCGCCGGCGACCTCGGCGGTGCGCTCGCCGAGGAAGAAGTGCCCGCCGCCGAACACCCGTAGGCCGAAGGAGGTGCCGGCCACCTCGGACCAGGCGCGGGCCTGCTCCGGGCTCACCCTGCGGTCGTCGTCACCGGTCAGTGCGACGACCGGGCAGGCCAGCGCGGGGCCCGGCCGGTAGCGGTAGCCCTCCAGCGCCTCGTAGTCGCTGCGGATCGCCGGCATCACCATGCCCAGCAGTTCCTCGTCCTGGAAGAGCCGCGCGTCCGTCCCGTGCAGCAGCTCGAGTTCGGCGAGCAGGGAGCGGTCGTCCAGGGCGGCGATGCCGGTGCCCGGGGCGCAGGTGGGTGCCCGGCGGCCGGACGCCAGCAGGGCCCGCGGCACGATGCCCTCGGCCTCCAGGCGCCGGGCCACCTCGAAGGCGACGGTCGCGCCCATGCTGTGCCCGAGCAGCGCCAGCGGCCGGTCGGTCCACGGCAGCAGCGCCTCCAGCGACTGTCCCACCAGTTCCGTCATGTCGTTCACGCACGGTTCCCGGTACCGGTCCTGGCGGCCGGGGTACTGGATCGCGATCACCTCGGCCTGCGGGGTGAGTTCCTCCGCGAGCGGGAAGAAGAAGGTCGCGGAGCCGGACCGAGGCCTGCGGCGCTTCCCGGAAGCGCCGGATCCAGGGCGAGTGCTGCACGGTGTTCGTCGTCACCAGGTGCTCCTTGTCAGGCGGCGAGCGCGTCGCACAGGAAGGTCGCGACGTCGTGGGCGGAGGGGTAGTCGTAGACCAGGGTCGGCGGCACCTGGACGCCGGTGATCGCTCCCAGCTGGTTGCGCAGTTCGACGGCCATGAGCGAGGAGAAGCCCAGGTCGAGGAGTTCCGCCCGTGTGTCGAGGTCCTCGGCCCCGGGCAGCGCCAGGACGGCGGCGGCCTCGGACCGCACGACCGCGAGCACGATGCCGTGCCGCTCCCCGTCCGGCGCGTTCGCGAGCCGCTCCTTCAGCAGGACCGCAGGGTCCACCGTGTCCTGGGGCGCACCGGACGTCCCGGCCGTCCCGAAAGACGGCGCCGCGGCCGGTCCGGCCGCCAGGACGGTGACGATGTCCGCGAGCGAGGCCCCGGCGGGCAGGCCCAGCGCGGCGGCCGCCGCGGTGACGTCGCCCCCGCGCGCCGCGGCCCAGAAGGCCTCCGCCGTCTCGCCGACGACCGAGGTGGCGGCGACCTCGTCGAGCCAGTACGGCTGGTGCTGGAAGGCGTAGGTGGGCAGACCGACAGCGCCGCCGGTGGTGGTGGTCCGGTGGGTGGTGAGGGTGTTCCAGTCGACGTGCGTGCCGTTCGTCCACAGCTCGCCGAGTCCGGCCAGCAGGGCCGCGCTCTCGCCGCGGTCACGGCGCTGCAACGCCACCGTCCGCACCTCCTCGCCGGCCGACTGCCCGGCCGCCGGGGTCAGCACCGCGTCCGGACCCACCTCGAGGGTGTCCGTGACACCCTCGCCGGCCAGCGCGGCCACCGCGTCGGCGAACCGGACCGGACAGCGCACCTGACGCACCCAGTAGCCGGGGTCGGTGAAGTCCTCCCCCGCCCGCCCCGACACCGTCGAGACGATCGGGATCCGCGGCACGGCGAACGTCAGCCCCTCCACGACCCGGGCGAAGTCCTCGAGCATGGGCTCCATCAGCGGGGAGTGGAAGGCGTGGCTGACCCGCAGCCGCCTGGTCTTGCAGCCTTCCCGCGCCAGCACGGCCGCGACCTCCTCGACCGCCTCCGCCACACCCGAGAGCACCGTCGCCCCCGGGGCGTTCACCGCCGCCAGCGACACCTCGCCCTCACGCCCCGCCAGCAACGGCACCACCTGCTCCTCGCCGGCCTGCACCGC
>NZ_KZ627058.1 GCF_002911015.1 Streptomyces populi | reverse complement strand
CGTGCCGGTACATCGAATGCCCGCAGGCCGGACGGATCGGAACCGGCGCTCACCGACCCCCACCTCTCGACCCCGCCGAGATCCGTCCGGATGCGGGCGGATGTACCGGCACGGCCCCGCCCCACGACGCACCGGCGCCCCCGAGCGAACCGTTCCTCGCCCCGGGACTTCGGCCGGATCCGGCACTGGGCGCCCCGGGGTGAACCGTTCCTCGCCCCGGGACCTCGGCCGGATCCGGCACTGGGCGCCCCCGAGCGAACCGTTCCTCGCCCCGGGACCTCGGCCGGATCCGGCACTGGGCGCCCCGGGGTGAACCGTTCCTCGCCCCGGGACTTCGGCCGGATCCGGCACTGGGCGCCCCCGAGCGAACCGTTCCTCGCCCCAGCACCTCGGCCGGATCCGGCAGAAGGACAACCGCACGGACGCCGGGCGCCGCCCCACCTCAGGCCAGCAGCCCCGACGACCTCCACAGCCGCCGCCCCGCCCCCCGCAGCACCCCGATCTCGTCCAGGAAGTCCGTCAGCTTCCTGGCCCCGTTCTGCATCACGTCCCGCCGGTGCCCACTGGCCTTGACCTGGGCCATGGCCTCGCGCTTGTCGAGCCCGACGTTCGTGTAGACCTCGGGATTGACGAAGGCCACCGAGAACACCCGCGCGAACTCGCCCGAGGTGACCCGCGTGAACTCCTGCGACCACCGCGGAGCGGTCAGCATCTGACGCCGCAGCTCCTCCCGGGCGTACCGGACGTGCCGAGCCTCCTCCACCACGTGGATCCGCGTGACCCCCCGGACGAGGGTCTGCACCCGCTCGTCCGGGAACGTCAGCCGCTGCATCCAGTCGAGGACCTCCTCGCCGAGCAGCGTCGCCGTGAAGGACCCCGGAGTGGTCGAGATGGTCTTGAACAGCCGCCCGAGGTTCATGTGCGCCCGGCTCACCGGGTAGTGCGGCGTGCCCCCGCGCGCGATCAGCCGCGCGAACATCTTCGAGTGCCGGCACTCGTCCTCGATCTCGGTCAGCGCGTACCGCACGTGCGCGCTCGTGGCCGCCTTGTCGTAGATGTGCCGCACCAGCAGCTGCATCAGGATGATCTCGAACCAGATGCCCAGCGAGGCCAGTGCCGCCGCCTCGTGCTGGGACAGTGCGATCCGCTGCTCCTCGCCCATCTTCCGCCACAGCGGGGTGTCGTACAGCGACACCAGCTCGGGCGGCCAGAACCACTTGCCCTCCTCGAAGGGCGCGTCCCAGTCGAGCTCCTTGTCGGGGTCGAAGGAATGCTTGGCGGAGGAGTCGAGGAGGCGCTCGGCCACCTGCTCCCGGTCCTTGAGCAGACCGAGCGCGTCACGGAGCACATCGGCTTCGGGCACCGTCGTCATGGCTGTTCCCACCTCGTCGTACGGGATCGCTTCAGGGGTTACCGGCAGTCACGACTTATGAGACTGCTTGTCAGCAAGCTCGTCAATCCCCTGTGCCGGACTTGTTGACGACGCGTCTACTCCATGTGAGCCTGCGAGGTATGCCGACGCATGAGCTGTACGCCGCGGATTCGGGAGATCCCCTCTGGCAGGTACCGGCCTCGGGGGCGGCCCGCTTCAACTGGGAGTACGACGACGGTCGTGACCGGCTGCTCGCCCTCTACCAGAAGGGCAAGGACAAGCAGTGGGACGGCCAGAAGCGCATCGACTGGAGCCTGGAGGTCGACCCCGACGACCCGCTCGGCACCCCGGACGAGTCGCTGACCCTGTACGGCACCCCGTACTGGGCGAAGATGACGGACAAGGACAAATGTGAACTGCGCAGGCACTACGCCGCCTGGCAGTTCAGCCAGTTCCTGCACGGCGAGCAGGGCGCCATGGTCTGCGCGGCGCGGATCGTGGAGTCGGTCCCCGACCTCGACGCCAAGTTCTACTCGGCCACCCAGACCATGGACGAGGCCCGGCACGCGGAGGTCTACTCCCGCTTCCTGCACGAGAAGATCGGGATGCTCTACCCGATCAACGACAACCTGCGGTCCCTCCTCGGCGACACCCTCCGCGACTCGCGATGGGACATGCCCTACCTCGGCATGCAGGTACTGATCGAGGGCCTGGCCCTGGCCGCCTTCGGGATGATCAGGGACACCACCGACAAGCCGCTGCCGAAACAGATCCTGTCCTACGTGATGCAGGACGAGGCCCGCCACGTCGCCTTCGGCCGCATGGCCCTGCGCGACTACTACAAACAGCTCTCCGACGCCGAACTCCGCGAACGCGAGGAGTTCGTGATCGAGGGCTGCTACCTGATGCGGGACAGGCTGCGCGGGGTCGAGGTCCTGGAGAACTTCGGCATCCCGAAGGCGCAGGCCGAGGAGTTCAGCGAGAACTCCGAATTCCTGCACCTCTTCCGCCAGTTGCTCTTCAGCCGCATCGTCCCGTGCGTCAAGGACATCGGCCTGTGGGGCGAGCGGCTCCAGCGCGCCTACCTGGACATGGGCGTCTTCGAGATGGGCAACTCGAACCTGGACCTCCTGATGGAACAGGACGAGGAGCTGGCCGAACAACTGGACGCGGAACGCTTCGCGGCCGAGGAGCGAGAACGCGTGACGGAGATCGAGACCACGATCGAAGAGGGCCGCGAAGCCGGGTGACCCCGGAACCGCCCCACCCGCCCGCCAGGAGGCACCCCCACCCCCGCACCCCCACCCCCGCACCCCGGGATCGCGCCGGAAACAGCCTCCCCGCCCCGACCCCGGTCCGGGATGATCGCTCCATGACCCCGTCGATCACCCCGGACCGCACGGCAGCCCGGCGCAGCCTCGAAGGCCTGGCCCTCGGCGACGCCTTCGGGGAGCGCTGGTTCCCCCTCTTCAGGGACCGGAAACAGGCCTACGAGGAGATCCGCGCCCGGCGGACCCCGCAGGAGCCGGCCTGGCACTGGACCGACGACACGGCGATGGCGCTCGGCATCATGCGGGTCCTCGACGAGCACGGCGAGATCCGCCGGACCGAGCTGGCCCAGGCCTTCGCACTCGGCTTCGAGGCGGACCCGGCCCGCGGATACGGGCGCGGCATGTGCGAACTCCTGCCCAGGCTGGTCCAGGAGCCCGACCGGTGGCCGGAGCTGGCGCGCGGGCTGTTCGGCGGTGAGGGCAGCCTCGGCAACGGGGCGGCGATGCGTGTCGCTCCGCTGGGAGCGTGGTTCCACGCGAGCCTGCGGGACGTCGCCGAGCAGGCCGCGCTGTCGGCCGAGGTGACGCACGCGCACCCGGAGGGCATCGCGGGCGCCGTCGCGGTGGCGACGGCGGCCGCGTTGTCCGTCCGCGGCGAGTTGGACGTCGCCGTCGTCGCGGCGGCGACCCCGCGGAGCGCCGTCCGGGACGGCCTGGAGAGGGCGGCCGGCCTCGCCTTCTCCACGGCTCCGTGGAAGGCCTCGGACATCCTGGGCTGCGGTCAGCGGGTCAGGGCCGACGACACCGTCCCGTTCGCCCTCTGGTGCGCCGCCCGCCACCCCGACGACCTGACCGCGGCCCTGTGGAGCACCGCCGAGGGCTTCGGCGACGTCGACACGACGTGCGCGATCGCCGGCGGGATCGTGGCGGCCCGCACCGGCGTCGGCGCGGTGGCAGCCGACTGGCTGAGCCGCAGGGAAGCGGTACCCGGAAAGGCCGGGTGATCCGCTTCCCCCGGCTCGACCGCGGCTACTGCGCCAGGGCTTCGGACTCCGGACGCCCGGAGCCGTCCGTCGCCTCCGGAGGGAAGGAGGTCCGCAGGTCGAAGGCGTACGGGGTGGGACCGTGTTCCCGCAGGTGCAGCAGACGGGACTCGGCCTCCGGGACCGTGGGGCGGTGGCCGGCCGGGACCCACCACAGGGCGGTCGCCGCCTCCTCCAGCCGCTCGAACCACTCGCGACGCCGCGCCATCAGCTCGCGGTGCCGGCCCTGGTACATGAACGCCGTCAGCGCGTTCGTGTCGCGCCAGGTGGACATGTTGACCATCATCCACGCGTCGCCGAGGACACGGATGTCCGTGGCGTCGCCACTGTCGTCCTGTAGACGCCAGACGAATCCGTCCGCGGTGTCCGCGACGGCGTTCACGGGTTCGAGGGCTTCCACGAAACCCTTCAACTGGGGTGAGTCCAAAGGTGCTTTGAGGCGGGCGATGTTGACCTGGGCGAGCTCGAACGAGGCTGTCGACGAAGTCATGGTCGAACGGTAGGTCGGCCGCGAGGACGGCCACAGCCCCCGTCTCACGGA
>NZ_KZ627057.1 GCF_002911015.1 Streptomyces populi | reverse complement strand
CCGGGTTGCCGTCCGGACCGTCGACGGCGAGCCAGGACGGGTCCCGGACGATGTCGAAGCCGGGGTGGACGGACCGCCACTGCTCGAACAGGCCTCCGCGCAGCAGGCGGTGGACCTCCGTGCCGCGGTGGAGTTCCTTGCGGAGGTTCTCCCGGCGGGAGTTGGTGATGCGCAGGCCCAGCGACAGTTTCAGCATCGCGGGGGCGCCGGAGCGGTAGACGGTGCGGACGGAGGAGGTGGGGTGCCAGGGGGTGCCGTGGGGACCGAGGTCCTGGAGCAGCCCGGCGTCCAGCAGGGCCGCGGTCCCGGGGCGGTGCCGGACCTCGCGCATCTGCCAGGGGTGCAGGGGCAGTACGGCGGCGCAGCCGTCGGGGAGCGACAGGCCGGGCCCGGCCAGCCGCATGGTCAGCTGCTCCGCCGACACGGGGCGGCCGCGTTCCGTCCACGCCGAGTCGGACGCCAGCACCGAGGGGGCGACCGCCATCCAGTGCAGGGGGAAGGAGCCGCGCAACTCGGGTGAGTAGAGCCTGCCTTCCTCGTCGGAGAGGCCCTCGCGCCCCTTCGGTGTCGGGTGCAGCGGGTGGCCGAGGAGGAGTGCCTGTTCGGCGGCGAGGAAGTGGTCGGCCGGGTCGGCGGGGTGCTCCCTGCGGTCCCTGATGAACACGGCGGTGCGCCGGACCGAGTCGGCGACGCGGCCGACGAGGTCGGCGCCTTCACCGGCCGGGCTGTCCGGGCACCGGGGGCCGGGTCCGCCCGGGGCGGCGGGCGGCCCGTCGGGGGGCGCCGGCCGGCCCGGGTCCGCGGCCGGTGTTCCGGGGGCCGTCTGCCGCGCGAGCAGGGCCGCCACCGTCACCGCGTCGACGGGCGGTGCCTGTTCGGGAGCGCCGGCGAGAAGGGGGAGCCCGAAGCGGTGCCAGCCGGAGGGGGACCAGTGGTGGACGGGGACGAGCAGGGCCGCGCCACTGGCCGGCAGCTCGATGCGGAGAGTGCCGTCGTGGGGGGCCGCCAGGTCGTTCTCCCGCACCCAGCAGCGCAGCAGGTTCTCGACCGCAGCCGCCTGCGCCGCCGTCCGGGTGTCGGGGTGGTCCAGCAGGTCGAGCAGGTCGACGGTGGTCCCGCCCGGCCGTTCGGGCGCCCGGGCCGCCTCCTTCTGCCGGGGAACGGACTCCGGTCCGGGCGGGTGCGGGACCGGTGTGCCGGGGACCGCTCGCTCGTACGGGGAGGGAGGGCTGTCGGGTGCGGGGGTGGCGTTCACGAGGGATTCCTTGCGGGTCGTTCGGGTTCGTGCGGTGACGGACCGGGGCGGAACCGGAGTGCGTCGGGCTCTCGGCGTTCCTGGCCGGCCGCTGCGGAGGGGGAGGCCGACGGGGGCCGTGGAGGCGACGGTGGCGGTCCGGGGCGGGCCGGCCGTCGACCGGCGCCCGTCGGGTCCGCGGCCTTCGCGGGCGGGCGGTCCGGTGAGTCCCGCCCGCGTGCGTACGCCCGCGCCGGAGCGGCCGGACCGTCACCGGGGACCGTCGGCACCCTGTTCCCCGTCCCTCTCGTGGCGCCGGTCCCCCCGTGCCGTCGCGCTCACCGCGCTCACCGCGTCCGCGAGCCGGTCGAGCACGGCGGACGTCTGTTCGTCACTGATCGTCAGAGGGGGAAGGAGCCGTACGACGCTCGACCGGCGGCCCCCGAGTTCCACGATCAGGCCCCGGCGCAGACACTCCCGCTGGACGGCGGCGGCGAGTTCGGGGGCGGCGGGGCGGGGGCCGTCCGGGGCGGGGTGCGGCGGCCCTTCGGGGTCGACGAGTTCGATGCCGATCATCAGGCCGCGGCCGCGTACGTCGCCGACGCAGTCGAACTCCGCGGCGAGCGGGCGCAGTCGCTCCAGCATCCGGGCGCCGACGGTCGCCGCGCGTTCGGCGAGGCCGTGCTCGCGGACGTACGCCAGGGTGGCCGTGCCGGCGGCCATGGCCAGTTGGTTGCCGCGGAAGGTGCCCGCGTGGGCGCCGGGCCGCCAGACGTCGAGGTCGTCGCGGTAGACGACGACGGCCAGCGGCAGGCTGCCACCGATGGCCTTGGACAGCACCATCACGTCCGGGGTGATCCCGCTGTGTTCCACCGCCCAGAAGGCGCCGGTCCGGCCCACACCCGTCTGGACCTCGTCCACGATCAGCGGGACGGACCGGGCTCGCGTGATCTCGCGCATCCGCCGTGTCCACGTGTCCGGCGCGGGAATGACCCCGCCCTCGCCCTGGACGGGTTCGAGGATCATCCCGGCGGGGAGCGGCACGCCCGACTTGGGGTCGTCGAGGAGGGACTCCGTCCAGCGCGCGGCGAGTTCGGCACCGTGGTCGCCGCCGACGCCGAACGGGCAGCGGTAGTCCTGCGGGTAGGGCAGGCGCGCGACGCGTACGTCGGTCGCGCCGCCGGACGCTTCGAGCGCCCCCGCGGTCATCCCGTGGTAGGCGCCGGTGAACGCGAGCATGCCGCTGCGGCCGGTGGCCGCGCGCACCAGTTTGAACGCGGCCTCCACGGCGTCCGTCCCGGCCGGTCCGCAGAACTGGATCCGCGCGCGCTCGGCGAACCGCGGGGGGAGCGTGCGGAACAGCTCGGTGGTGAAGGCGTCCTTGACCGGTGTCGCGAGGTCCAGGACGTGCAGGGGCGCCCCGGAGTCCAGGACCTTCCTGACCGCCTCCAGGACGACGGGGTGGTTGTGCCCGAGGGCCAGGGTCCCGGCTCCGGAGAGGCAGTCGAGGTAGCGGCGTCCGTCGGCCCCCTCGATCGTCAGCCCGCGGGCCCGCACGGGAACGATCGGAAGGGCACGCGCGTAGGTGCGCGCCGCCGATTCGCGTGCCGACTGGCGCCGCAGAATGCCCTCGTGCGCCGCGCGCGCCCGCTCGGCCGCTCCGGCGCCGGTGTCCCGCGCCCCCTCGGATTCCCCTTCCCCCGGCGCCTCCACCGGCACCACCGCTGACTCGGTCACGGCCACGACTTCAGGTCCTCCCGCTGTCCAGAGGCGAGTTGGCAGGAGGGTCCGGACGCAGGCGGCAGGCCCCCCGTACGTACCAACGACGCCACCGGCGTTGGGAAGCGGGTGAATCCGGTGTTCCTTACGGGTTCTTTGCCGGGGAGGGTCGGCGACCCCCCGGTGGCCGCCCGCCGGAGGACGGCCACCGGAGGACGGCCACCGGGGCCACGACCCCGTAGCTGAACCGTTGCCGTACCGTCGGATGTCCCGCACAGCGACCGCCTAGTCTGTGATGCCGTTCGGCCGTGCCGGACGAACCGCTCAGGTGCCCGCAGCCGCACAGTTCCCACACCCTCAGGGGGAGTTACACCATGCGATCCATACGCCCGCCCTTCGCCGCCCGTCGAGGCAGGAGCGCGCGCCGCAGAACGTCCCCCGTCCTGGCCGCCGTCGGCCTCGCCACGGCCCTGGCGCTGACGGCCACCGCCTGCGATTCGGGGAGCGACACGGCGAGCGGTGAGCCGACGGCCTCCGCGTCCCAGGCCGGTGACGGGAAGATCCAGATCCCGGACGACATCAAGAACAAGCTCAAGGAGCACGGCATCGATGTCGACAAGTGGAAGGACGGCGCCTGGAAGAACTGGGACAAGGACGAGTGGCTGCGCCAGGCCGACGACTTCATCAACCCGATCATCAAGGGCCTCTGGGACCCGGACCGCATGCGCGGTGCCGACGACCCCGACAAGAACAAGGGCGTCGACGACAACGACCTCACCGGTGACCAGGGCGTCACCGACCCGGAACCGGCCCCGGTGACGGCACAGGCCGTGAAGACCTCGTACCACGCCAGCGTGCCCGTGGCGGGCAAGGTGTTCTTCGACGCCCCCGAGGGCACGATGGTCTGCTCGGCGACGGTGGTGGAGGACCCGGCGCACCCGGGCAAGTCCAACCTGGTGTGGACCGCGGGCCACTGCGTGCACGCCGGGAAGAAGGGCGGCTGGTACCGCAACATCGCCTTCGTGCCCTCCTACAACGACCAGGGCAGGACGGAGGCGCAGCTGGAGAGCGCCCCGCGCGAGGAGGTCGCCCCGTACGGCGTCTGGTGGAGCGACTGGGCGCAGACCTCGGACCAGTGGATCGAGCAGGGCGGTTCCACGGGCGGCCAGGGGGCCTCGTACGACTACGCGGTGCTGCACGTGACGCCGGAGAAGGGCAGCGGCGGCAAGTCCCTTGAGGAGACGGTGGGTTCGGCGCTGCCGGTGAACTTCAACGCCCCGGCCGTGCCGAAGGTCTCGAGCATCACGGCCACCGGGTACCCGGCCGCGGCGCCGTTCGACGGCCAGAAGCTGTACCAGTGCACGGACAGGCCGGGACGGCTCTCGGTCGCGAAGGCCGACCCGACCATGTACCGCATCGGCTGCACGATGACCGGCGG
>NZ_KZ627056.1 GCF_002911015.1 Streptomyces populi | reverse complement strand
CGTGCCCGTGGACGTCGCCGAGGCGGGGCCGGACGGGGTGCCGCGGCTGGTCCTCGTCCGCGGCGACGGGACCGAACGTCTCGGGGAGCCCGTCTCCGGGGAGGACGCCCGGTGGCTGCGGAACTGGTGGTGGCCGCCGGCCGGCACGGGTCCCGCCCCGGGACCACGGCAGGACCCCACGCCCGTACAGGGGGGACCCCGCTCGCCGGGAGCACGACCGGACCCCGCACCCGCACAGGAAGCACCCCGTCCCGCGGGGGCGGACGGGGCACCCGGAGCGCCCCTCGCGCCTGCCGAGGGCGCCCGCGCCGAGATCGGGCTCCCCCGGGACCTCGCCTGGGCCTCCGCCGTGTCCACGCTCGACCGGGGTCTCGCCGTCGCCGTCGACTACGCGCACCTCGCGGGCGGACGGCCGCCCTTCGGGACCCTCACCGGTTTCCGGGAGGGCCGCGAGACGGCGCCGGTGCCGGACGGCTCGTGCGACATCACCGCGCACGTGGCGCTCGACGCGTGCGCGCTGCCCGGGGGCCGCGTGGTGACCCAGCGCGCGGCACTGCGCGCGCTGGGCGTGAGCGGCGCCCGCCCTCCGCTCGCCCTGGCGTCGGCCGACCCGGCCGCCTACGTGCGCGCCCTCGCGGGCGCGGGCCAGGCCGCGGAACTCACCGCGCCGGACGGGCTGGGCGGCTTCGGCTGGCTCCTCCAGCCCGTCGGCTTCCCCGACGGGCTCCTGGACTCCCCCGACGCCGTCCTGCGCGACGCCCTACTTGTCGATGTCCCCGACCACGAAGAACAGTGACCCCAGGATCGCCACCATGTCGGCGACCAGCGTCCCGGGCAGGAGTTCGGTGAGCGCCTGGATGTTGTTGAAGGAGGCGGACCGCAGCTTCAGCCGGTACGGGGTCTTCTCGCCCTTGCTGACGAGGTAGTAGCCGTTGATGCCGAGGGGGTTCTCGGTCCAGGCGTACGTGTGCCCCTCGGGCGCCTTCAGGACCTTCGGCAGGCGCTGGTTGACCGGGCCGGGAGGCAGCTCGGCCAGCCGGTCGAGGCAGGCGTCCGCGAGGTCCAGGGAATTGTGCGTCTGCTCCAGGAGGCACTCGAAGCGGGCCAGGCAGTCGCCCTCCTCGCGCGTGACGACCCTCAGGGTGTCCTGGAGCTCCCCGTAGGCGAGGTAGGGCTCGTCGCGGCGCAGGTCGAAGTCGACGCCGGAGGCCCGCGCGATGGGGCCGCTCACGCCGTACGCGTGCACGGCCTCCGCGCTGAGGACGCCCACCCCGCGCGTACGGCCCCGGAAGATCTCGTTGCCGAGCACCAGGTCGTCGTACACGCCCATCCGCGAGCGCAGGGCGGCGACACAGGCACGCGCGCGTGCGGTCCATCCGGCCGGGAGGTCCTCCTTGAGGCCGCCGACACGGTTGAACATGTAGTGCATGCGCCCGCCGGAGATCTCCTCCATGACGTGCTGCAGTTCCTCGCGCTCGGTGAAGGCGTGGAAGATCGGGGTGATCCCGCCGAGCTCCAGGGGGTAGGAACCGAGGAACATCAGGTGGTTGAGGACCCGGTTGAGCTCCGCGAGCAGCGTGCGCATCCACACCGCGCGCGCGGGGACCTCCATGCCGAGCATCCGCTCCACGGCGAGGACGACGCCCAGCTCGTTCGAGAAGGCCGACAGCCAGTCGTGGCGGTTGGCGAGCATGATGATCTGGCGGTAGTCGCGCGCCTCGAAGAGCTTCTCGGCGCCGCGGTGCATGTAGCCGATGACCGGCTCCGCGTGCTGGATCCGCTCACCGTCGAGTACGAGCCGCAGTCGCAGCACGCCATGGGTCGAGGGGTGCTGGGGTCCGATGTTGAGCACCATGTCGGTGCTCTCGGCGGCGCCGCCGATGCCGACCACGGTCTCCGTCGTGGGAGTCATGGCCACAGTCTCTCGTACGTACGCTTGCTCCATGGAGACGGGGAGCGCGCGGACCGGGGAGAGCGCGCCGGGGGAGCCGGTCTGGACCGGACTGCCTCCGGGGCTGCTGCGCATGCGGCGACTGCTGCTGGTGGTGTGGCTGGGAATCCTGACGATCGCCTCCGGGGTGCTCCTCGCCCTGTTCGCGGGTCCGGGCTGGGCGGCCTTCGCCCTGCTGCCGCTCGCCCTCGCCGCGTGGGGCTGGCGCATGCTGGGCCGCAACTGGCGCTCCTGGCGGTACGCGGAACGCGCGGACGACCTGCTGATCAGCCGGGGGGTGCTGTGGCGTGAGGAGACCGTGGTCCCGTACGGGCGCATGCAGCTCGTCGAGGTGACCTCCGGTCCCCTGGAACGTCATTTCGGACTCGCCAGCGTGCAGCTCCACACCGCCGCCGCGGCCACCGACGCGTGCATCCCGGGTCTCGACCCGGCCGAGGCCGAACGGCTGCGGGACCGGCTGACCGAACTGGGCGAGGCCCGATCGGCGGGACTGTGAGCACGGCCGCACCGGACCCCTCGGGGCACCCGTCCGCCGCGCCCGACAGCCCTCCCGGTGCGGCGGCCGTACCGGACGGCGAGGGCTCCGTACCGGGCGGCGAGGGCTCTCTGCCGGACGGGAAGCAGCCGTCCGAGCGGCGGTTGCACCCGGTGACCCCGCTCCGGCGCGCCTGGGCGCCGGTCGCCGTGCTGGCCGGCTGGGCCGTCCACGACCCGGGCCAGGCGCAGGAGCGGCTGACCGGACTCACGACGACCGCGCTGCTCCTCGGCCTCGCCGTGATCGTCCCGGGCGCCGCCCTCTACGGCTTCCTGAGCTGGTGGTTCACCCACTTCGCGGTGACCGACACCGAACTGCGCATCCGTACCGGCCTGTTGTTCCGCCGCACCGCGCACATCCGGCTCGAACGGCTCCAGGCCGTCGACGTCACCCAGCCGCTGCTGGCCCGCGTGGCGGGCGTCGCCAAGCTCAAGCTCGACGTCGTCGGGACGGACGAGAAGGACGAGCTGGCCTACCTGGGCGAGGGCGAGGCCCGACGGCTGCGTGCCGAACTCCTCGCCCGGGCGGCCGGGTTCGCGCCCGAGTCCGCCGGCGAGGTCGGCGAGGCGCCGGTCCGCCGGCTGCTGCACGTCCCGCCCGGCGTCCTCGCCGCCTCCCTGCTGCTCACCGGCGCCACCTGGGCCTCCCTGGTCGCCGCGCTCGTCGTCCCCACGCTGCTGTGGTTCGCCACGCACAGCGTCTGGACGGTCCTCGCGACCGGACTTCCCCTGCTCGGCGCGGCGGGCGCGAGCAGCGTCGGGCGCTTCGTCGGCGAGTACGACTGGACGGTGGGCGAGTCGCCCGACGGCCTGCGCATCGATCACGGGCTCCTGGACCGCGCGCACGAGACGGTGCCGCCCGGCCGCGTGCAGACCGTACGGATCGTCGAACCCCTGCTGTGGCGCGGCAGATGGGTGCGCGTCGAACTGGACGTGGCCGGGTCGTCGAACTCGGTCCTCGTGCCCGTCGCCCCGCGCGAGGTCGCCCACGCCGTGATCGCCGCGGTGCTGCCCGGCGTGGCCGTTCCCGAGGCCCTGGACCGCCCTCCGCGGCGGGCGGGCTGGTGCGTGCCGTTCTGGTGGCGCGGGTACGGACTCGCCGTCACCGGCACCGTGTTCGCCACGCGCCGCGGGCTGCTGCGGCGCCGCCTCTTCCTCGTCCCGCACGCGAAGGCGCAGAGCGTCCGGCTGACCCAGGGGCCCTGGGAACGCCGCAAGGGGCTGGCCGACGTCCACGTCGACGCCGGGGCCGGCAGGACGGTGACGGCGCGGCTGCGGGACGCCACGGAGGCGGCGGACCTCCTCCGCGCGCAGGCGGACCGGTCCCGCACGGGACGGCGGGAGGCCCCGCCGGACCGGTGGATGGCCTGAGCCACGACGGACCGGGGAAGCCAGAGGAAGTCGGGGGCGGACCGGGGAAGCCAGAGGAAGTCGGGAACGGGCCAGGAAGGCCGGGGGCGGGCCGGGAAGGACCGAGGAGCCGGGTCGGGTCGGGTGCCCGGGGGTTTCTCCGGGAAGTCCGGGGCGGGAGGCACGGAACCCGGTCGAGGGGGCTCTCACGGACCGAGGGCAGTGGCGGGATGCCACTGCCCTCGGTCCGTCACGCCCGTCCGGCGGGCGCCCGGTTCAGGAAGCCGCGCTCCGCAGCCCCGTCATGTCGATGTGCTCGGTCTCGTCGTGCTCGGTCAGGTCGATGACCTGACGGTCGGCGCCGTCCGGGGCCCCGCCCGTGGACTCGGCCTCGTGTGCGGCGAGCGCCTCCTGGCCGACCACGTCGGCGAGGTCCTCGTTCTGCACGGCCTCCATCGCGGCGTCGTCGCCCGCCTCCTTCTGCGTACCGAAGAAGTCGAACCCTCCCTCGGCCGAGGGGCGCCGCACCGGCGCGGTGTGCGGGACGACGGCCACCGCCGTCGGCACGGTGAAGTGTCCGGAGCGCTTGGCGGGAGGAAGCGCCGCCCGCGCCGGCGGTGCCGCCACCGCCCGGGGAGACGTATCGGGCGCGGCGGGCGACGGCTCGGCCTCGGCGGCCGCGCGCTCGTGCTCGCGGGCCGCCTCGGACTGCCCCTGCGCCCCGCCCTCCTCCGCGGCGGGGGCCGGGGACGGTTTCGTCCCGGGGGCCGGATCGCTCTTCGCGGCGGCCTCCTCGTTCGCGACCGCGTCCCGCTCGGCCGCCAGGTCCCTCGTCGCCACCAGTTCCTTGGTGGCGGTCGCGCCCTTCTGCATCGCCGCGCGCTTCTTGGCCGCCGCGTCCCGCCTGACGGCCGCGTCCAGCGCGGACCCGCCGTGA
>NZ_KZ627055.1 GCF_002911015.1 Streptomyces populi | reverse complement strand
TCCCGTCCCCCCACGGGTCCGCCGGCCCGGGGGCGCCCGGCCCCACCGTGTCCGACCCCGCGCGTCCCACCCCCACGGCGGACCCCTCCCGCGCGGGCAGCTTCGCGGGCGAGGGACGCGAGCGGCCCGGCCGGACGGCGGAACCGGACGCCCCGGACAGCCCCGACCCGGACGACACCGCCGTCCCGGACCCCCAGGACACCGCCCCCGCCGCCGACACCGGGCTCACGGAACCGAGCACCGCCCCCGAGCCCTCGCACGACGACGCGGCCCCCGTCCAGCAGAGCGTCGTGGGCCCCGGCTCCACGCCCCGCCCGGACCTGGCGATCCTGCCGCTGGGCAGCGGGCTGATCCTCATCGGCCTGGGACTGGGGCTGGCCTTCCTCGGCCTGCGGGCGCGCCGCGGCTGAGCGGGGCCGGAGCCAGGCCGACGCCTCGCGCCGCCGCCGGGCGGACGGGAGCCGTCGGACAGGCCCTAGGGGGCGACGAGCAGCACCTTCCCGATGTGGCTGCTCTCCTCCAGCACCCGGTGCGCGCCCGCCGCGTCGCTCATCGGCAGCTCACGGTCGACGACCGGCCGGACGTGGCCGGATTCGATCAGCGGCCACACGTGCTCGCGCACGGCCGCCACGATCGCCGCCTTCTCGCCGAGCGGCCGGGCGCGCAGCGAGGTCGCGCTGACGGCGGCGCGCTTGTTCAGGAGAGCGGCGATGTTCAGCTCGGCCTTGATGCCGCCCTGCATGCCGATGATGGCGAGCCGTCCGTTGACGGCGAGGGCGCGCACGTTCCGGTCGAGGTACTTGGCCCCCATGTTGTCGAGGATGACATCGGCACCCGCCCCGCCGGTGGCCTTCTCGATCTCCTCGACGAAGTCCTGCTCGCGGTAGTTGATCAGGATGTCCGCGCCCAGCTCCGCGCAGAAGTCGAGCTTCTCCCCGGTGCCCGCCGTGACCGCGACCTTCGCGCCAACGGCCTTCGCGAGCTGGATCGCCATGGTGCCGATGCCGCTGGAGCCGCCGTGCACGAGCAGGGTCTCGCCGGGGCGCAGGTGGGCGACCATGAAGACGTTCGACCAGACGGTGCACGTCACCTCGGGCAGCGCCGCCGCACTCCGGAGGTCCAGGCCCGCGGGCACGGGCAGCAGTTGCCCGGTGGGAACGGCGACCTTCTGGGCGTATCCACCGCCCGAGAGCAGCGCGCACACCTCGTCGCCGACCGACCAGCCGACGACGCCCGGTCCGACCGCGGCGACGCGCCCCGAGCATTCGAGTCCGGGGTAGGGGGACGCGCCGGACGGCGGGTTGTACAGCCCCTGCCGTTGCAGCAGATCGGCACGGTTGACCGCGCTGGCCACCACCTCGACCAGCACTTCGCCCTCGGCCGGCACCGGATCGGGGACCTCGTCCCACACCAGCGCCTCGGGCCCACCAGGTTCAGGAATCGTGATCGCGTACATGAGGGGGACGCTACTCCTGGGGGCGCCGCCTACTTCTGCGGCAGGGGCCGGACACCCGGCGTTGTCCCGGGGTTCCGCACGACCCGCACGATCGTGATCAGCCGGTCCATCGCCTGTAGCGGGCCGACGTCCGGATCGTCGTACGCGAGCACGCGGTGTCCCCGTACGACGTTGACCACCAGGTCGGCGGTCTCCCGGACGCCCATGCCCACCTCGGCCCTGGTGACGGGCCGCTCGACGATGTCGAGCCCGCTGCCCTGATGGATCAGGTCCTCCATCACCTTGCCCGCGGCGGGACTGAGCACGGAGAGCCCGAGCAGCCGGCCCGCCGCGCCGGCGCTGGTGATGACCGCGTCGGCGCCGGACTGCCGGAGCAGCGGCGCGTTCTCCTCCTCGCGGACGGCGGCGACGATCTTCGCCCCGAGATTGAGCTGCCGCGCCGTCAGGGTGACCAGGACCGCGGTGTCGTCCCGCTGGGTGGCGATGATGATCTGCCGCGCCTTGTGGACCTCGGCACGCATCAGCACGTCGCTGCGCGTGGCGTCCCCGGTCACCGCCGCGTACCCCTCGGCCGTCGCCGCGTCGGCCACCCGGGAGCTCGGGTCGACGACCACGACCTGTTCCTTCTTGAGCCCGGTCGCCCGGACGGCCTCGACGGCCGACCGTCCCTTGGTCCCGAAGCCGACGACGACGGTGTGATCCCTCAAGGCCGACCTCCAGCGTTTTCCCCGAAAATACCTTGGACGGCGCTGGAGGGGTCGGGATGCGCCGCCGTGGCGGGGGCCGGAGGGATCCTTGTCAGAGGTCAGAGGTCAGAGGTCAGAGGCCGTGGGCCGTGGGCCGTGGGCCAGAAGTCGGAGGCCGGAGGATCCTCGCCGTCGGCGGCCGGCGGCGCGCTTCTCCATGGGTACCAGGTGAGCGGCCGAGACAGCGCGCCGCGCCGCATGGCCCATTTGACACAGGACATGAATCGAAAGTGAATATCGAATGAATGTTTCGTGATCATCTTGTGATTCGATGCGCCGGAGAGCCCGCTCCCTGCGCCGCCGGGGCCGGTCGATCCGGAATCATGGTGCCGACTCGATGGATCACCGTCGCAGGAGACAGCCGTTGAACGACGAGAAGCGACCGCCCTCCCAGACCGGGAGGTTCTCGATCCTCCGGTCCCTCTGGTACCGGTCACGGGCCGAGGCCCTGGACGACGCCGAGGCCGGACGTTCCATCACGATGCCCGTCGAGCGCGGTGTGCCGCCCCTCCAGCAGGTCCTGCGGCGCCTGGCCATGGCCCTGCTGATCCTCCTCGTCACGACGCTCCTGGTCTGGTTCGACCGTGACGGCTACACCGACAACTCCGACGGGAGCGTCGACTTCCTCGACGCCGCCTACTACGCGACCGTCACCCTCTCCACCACCGGATACGGGGACATCACCCCGGTCAGCGACACCGCCCGGCTCGTCAACATCCTCGTCATCACGCCGCTGCGCATCCTCTTCCTGATCATCCTGGTCGGCACCACGCTCGAGGTCCTCACCGAACGCACCCGCCAGCAGGTGCGCGTCCATCGCTGGCGCTCCCGCATGCGGGACCACGTGGTCGTCATCGGCTACGGCACCAAGGGCCGGCAGGCCGTCGAGACGCTCCAGGGGCAGGGCGTCCGCAAGGACAAGATCGTCGTCGTCGACCCG
Source organism: Streptomyces populi (assembly GCF_002911015.1). Classification (GTDB taxonomy): domain Bacteria; phylum Actinomycetota; class Actinomycetes; order Streptomycetales; family Streptomycetaceae; genus Streptomyces; species Streptomyces populi. The sequence goes on along the minus strand of NZ_KZ627055.1, from coordinate 1,746 downwards.
GAACGGACGGCCGTGGAGGCCGCGGGCAGCGACGGGCTGGTGTCGGTCCTCGGGGACGCCACCCGGTCCGACACCCTGCGGAAGGCCGAGCTCCAGGGGGCCGCGCAAGTGATCGTCGCCCCGCAGCGCGACGACACCGCGGCGCTGGTCACCCTGACCGCACGCCAGCTCAACAAGCGCGCGACCATCGTCGCCGCGGTGCGGGAGGACGAGAACGTTCCCCTGCTGAAGCAGAGCGGCGCCGACACCGTCGTCACCAGTTCCAGCTCCGCGGGCCGCCTTCTCGGTGTGTCCATGGCCAACCCCCATCTCGCGGACACCCTCGAGAACCTGATGACCTACGGGCGGGGGCTCGACCTCGTGGAGCGTCCGGTGGCCGCGGACGAGGTCGGCCGGTCACCTCGGGAGTGCGCGGATCTGGTCGTGGCCGTCGTGCGCCGGAAGACGGTCTTCGACTACACCGACCCGCAGGCCGCGAGCCTCCAGGCCGGAGACCACGTGATCTCGATCAGACAGGCGGCGCGCATCCGCTGACCGGGCGTGACGCGCGGGTGTGCGCGGGTGTGGCGGGGACCGCCGTGACGCTTCGGCGTCCGTGGGCGCCGCCGGGAAGCGCGGGTGCGCACGCGTGCCGCCGTGGCGCCGTGGCGCCGTGGCGCCGTGGCGCTTCCGGCGAGGTGCCGGCTCCGGCCGTTCAGGCCGTTCAGGCCGGGTACACGTCGATCCCCGCCGCGGTCCACGGCAGATCGATGAGCTCCAGCTCCTGACCGGCCCGCGCACCGCCCGGTGGTACGACCGCGAGCGCGTCGGAGGCCGCGATCCCCCGCAGCATCGCCGGACCGTTGTAGTGCAGCGGCACGGCACGCGCGCCGCGCAGCGAGACGGGGACGATCCGGGTGTCGTGCGGGTGCCCCTGCACGGCTTCCCCCAGGGGCAGCCCGTACGACTCCGGAGCCGTGCGCCCGGCCAGGGTGCGCAGCATCGGCTCGGCGAGCGTCAGCAGCCCGGAGACGGCGGCGAGGGGGTTGCCGGGCAGGCCGACGAGGTGCTGGTCCTCCCGGGTGCGGGCCAGCAGCATCGGGTGGCCCGGCCGCACCTTGACGCCGTCCACCAGCAGTTCGGCGCCGATCCGGCGCAGGACGGGGTGGACGTGGTCGACGGGGCCGCCCGCGGTGCCGCCGGTGGTGACGATCAGATCGGCCCGGGAGCCGGTGATCGCCCTGTGCAGCGCCTCGGCGTCGTCGCCGAGGCGGCGCACCGCGACGACCTCGGCGCCGAGCGCCCGCAGCCACGACGGCAGCATGGGACCGAGCGCGTCCCGGATGAGCCCCTCCCGCGGCAGTCCCTCGGTGAGCAGTTCGTCGCCGAGGACGAGGACCTCGACGCGCGGGCGGGGGACGACGGCGAGCGTGTCGTACCCGGCGGCCGCCGCGAGGCCCAGCACGGCGGGGGTGACCAGCGCCCCGGGCGGCAACAGCTGGTCGCCGCTGCGGCACTCCTGGCCGCGCGGGCGGATGTCCTGCCCGTGCGCGAGCGCCGGCACTCCCCGCGGACGGGCGGAACCGGACGTCTGCGGGACGCTCGCGTGCAGCCGCCCCTTGTCGTCGAGGCGGCCGTGCTCGCTGCGCAGGACGGCGGTCGCGTCCCGCGGGACCCGTGCTCCGGTGGCGATCCGGACCGCCTCGCCGTCACCGAGCCGCTCCGGTTCCGCGTGCCCCGCGAGCACACCGTCCTCCCGCACCTCCC
>NZ_KZ627054.1 GCF_002911015.1 Streptomyces populi | reverse complement strand
TGTAGGGGCGGGTGATGCGAGTGGGGAAGAGGGGATGCCGTCGGCCGCCTACTGTGACAGACACGCCCGATCGAGTACATAGCGCGTAAGCGGCCGGTAGTAATCAGACCGCACAGCGTCATCTAACGGAACGGCGACGGCCACCCGCCCCTCCGCCTCCCCGACGAACAGCGCGGGATCGTCCGTATCGGCCAGCCCGATGGCGTCGAACCCCAACTGACCTGCACCGCAGACCCATCCGTGGTCTCCGATGACCAGCTCCGGGAGGGGTCCTCCACCCTCCGCCGCGGCCGCCAGAACGGTCCGGACCGGGAGGGGTGAATGGGTGTGTGCGCCGGTCGTGCGACCGGCGGCCCCCGCCTCCGGTTCGCGCACCAGCGCGACACCTTGTACGTAGTCGACGTTGTACGTGCGTAGACCGAACCGGGTCGTTATGTCGATAGAGCTACCCTGCGCGGGGGTGAGGACGGTACATCCAGCCGCCGACAGGGCGTCCGCGAGTGCGGCGTAGAAATCGATCAGCCGGTGCGGGTGACCCGTGCCGAGAAGCACGGGGTGACGGTGACGGGCCGCTTCGGCGAGCCGTTCCGCGAAGGCGTCGAGAGCCCCCAGGGTCCGCTCCGGGTCGATCACATCATGCCCCGAAGTGTTCGACGGATCAGCCGAGACTCCGCATTTGTCGGCCATCAACTCGATCAGATCCCGCTGGCCCCACGTCCATTCGGGATCGAGTCCGAGCAGCACACGGGGGTCACGGGCGGCGAAGAGCCGGTAGCTGCGCAGGCTCTCCTCGCGCGAGGTGGCCACGGGCCCGGCCAGCCGGGCGGCCAGCAGGTGTGCACGCAAAGCTCCGGTGCTCAACACGTCAGCGATGCTCGCGCATCCACCGATGCCGGATGCACGAAATGCGGACTATGCCCCACAGTTGGCCTAGTGGTCCCTCCTGTCACCGGCGGCCCACCGGCAGCTCACCGACGGCTCACCGGTGAGCTGCCGGTGACAGCGGTGACAGCGCCTGCGTCATCAGCGCCAGGACGACGGCCGGAAGGCCCGCACGAGGCCTACGCGCACGATGCCTACGGGAGCATCCCCGCAGCGGGAACCTCCTACGGGAGCATCCCCCGCAGCGGGAACACGGCCTTGCGCGTCGCCACGATCGCCTGGTCGAGGCGGTCCGCCGGGTCGTACCCCGCCTCCCAGTCCTTCCAGGACACCGGCCACCGTCCGTCCGTCATCCGCATCGGCGCCAACTGCCGCGTGCGGGCGAAGACCTCCTGCCGCCAGCTCTCCGGGACCACCGTCTCCGGCTCGAGGGGACGGCCCGCCGCGACGGCCACGAGATGCGTCCACGAGCGAGGCACCACCTCCACCACCGCGTATCCGCCGCCCCCCAGCGCGACCCAGCGCCCGTCGGCGTACGCGTGTGCCAGGTCGTGACAGGCGACCTGCACCGCCCGCTGCGCGTCGAGCGAGACGGCGAGGTGCGCGAGCGGGTCCTCGAAGTGGGTGTCCGCGCCGTGCTGGGTGACCAGCACCTGCGGCCGGAAGTCGGCGATCAGCTCGGGCACCACGGAGTGGAAGGCCCGCAGCCAGCCCGCGTCCCCGGTGCCCGCCGGCAACGCGACGTTGACGGCCGAGCCCTCCGCGCTGTCCGCCCCGGTCTCCTCGGGCCACCCGGTCTGCGGGAACAGCGTCCGCGGATGCTCGTGCAGCGAGATCGTCAGAACCCGCGGATCCTCCCAGAAGGCCGCCTGGACACCGTCACCGTGGTGCACGTCGACATCGACGTACGCGACCCGCTCGGCGCCCAGCTCCAGCAGCCGGGCGATGGCGAGAGCCGCGTCGTTGTAGACACAGAACCCGGAAGCACTGCCGGGCATCGCGTGGTGCAGCCCGCCGGCGAAGTTCACCGCGTGCAGCGCGTCCCCCCGCCACACCGCCTCCGCCGCCCCCACGGACTGCCCGGCGATCATCGCGGACACCTCGTGCATCCCGGCGAACGCGGGATCGTCTTCGGTACCCAGGCCGTACGCCTGGTCGGCCGACCGGGGATCGGCGGACGCGGCCTTGACCGCCGCCACGTAGTCCTCGCGGTGCACCAGCCGCAGGGTCGAGTCCCCGGCGGGCTTCGCCGCGACGACGGCGACATCACGATCGAGCCCGAAGGCGTCGACGAGTCCCCGGGTCAGCCGGAGCCGGACCGGATCCATCGGATGGTCCGGACCGAAGTCATACCCCGTTACTGCCTCGTCCCACATCAGCTGTGCGCGGCCGCTCATGCACGTCACCGTATCGGTCCGGTTGAGGTTCGAACGAGCGGGCGTACCCCAAGGTCGCGAGGACGAGCACCATCGGTACGAGCATGGCCCCGCGGTAGTTCCACGCGTCGCCCAGCGCGCCCACCAACGGGGAGCCGATCAGGAACCCGACGTAGTTGAAGATGTTCAGCCGCGCGATCGCCGTGTCCGACGCCCCCGGGAAGAGCCTTCCCGCGGCCGCGAAGGTCTGCGGCACGATCACGCACAGCCCGAGCCCCAGCAGCGTGAAGCCCAGCATGCCCACCCCGGCCCCCGGCGCGACCGCGACCACGCCGAACCCGAGGGCGGCGACCACGGCACCCAGCCGCACCACCGCCACGGCCCCGAACCGCCGCACGCCGAAGTCCCCGACGGCCCGCCCCACCAGCGTCATCACCATGTAGACGTTGTACGGAACGGTCGCCGTCTGCTCCGAGCTGCCCAGCACGTCCTTGAGGTACTTCGCGCTCCAGTTGGAGACCGTCGAGTCCCCGATGTAGGCGAACGTCATCACCAGGCACAGCGGCAGCAGCAACTTGAAGACGAGCGGCCCCGCACCGGCGCCGGCCTCCGCCTCCCCCTCGCCGTCCGCGCCCCCGTCGACGTACCACCGGCTGCCCACCAGACACAGCGGCAGCAGCACCAGCACGACCGGCAGGTACGACACGAAGAGCGACAGGTGCCAGTGCGCCCCGGCCCACGCGAGCGAGGCGCCGACGATCCCGCCCAGGCTGTACGCGGCGTGGAAACCGAGCATGATGCTGCGCCCGTACGACCGCTGGAGACTCACCCCGAGCATGTTCATCGAGGCGTCGAGCCCGCCGACCGCGAGACCGAAGGCACCGAGGGCGACGGCCACCTCGACGAGCTGGTCACCGGCGCCGACACCGAGCAGGGCCAGCAGCACGACCGGCTGCGACCACCGCAGGATGCGGCTGGGACGTATCCGCTTGACCAGCTGCTCGGTCGTGACGCTGCCCACCCCGGCGAGGACCGGGACCGCGGCCAGGAACACCGGCAGGAGCGCGTCGGAGATCCCGTACCGGTCCTGGATGGCCGGGATACGCGTCACGAGCAGCGCGAAGGCGGCGCCTTGGGCGAAGAAGCTGAACGCCAAAGAGGCCCTACCGCGCCGCAGCACATCTGTCATGGCGGCGAGCGTAGGGCCCCGGCTTACCGGTGGGTAGATCAAGTTGAAGATGAATTTTGCTCAGCTCTTCGGGGAGGGACCGTCGAGGTCTTCCCGGCGGACCCGTCCGGGTCCGCCCCCCGGGACGCTTCAGCTGTGCGTCCCGGACCCGGCGGCGAGCTCCTGCTCCAGCATCTTCTCCATCGGGACGACGGCGAAGCGCCCGCTGAGGAAGAAGGCGAGGGCCATCGAGGCGACGGTGACGACCGTGCCGAGCCAGACCATGGTGTCGATCGGCAGCGTGTAGGCGCCCACGACCTTCGCGACGCACTCGCTGAGCAGGACCGTGCCCCACACCAGCGAGAAGGTCCGCTCCGCCTTGCGGAAGGCCTCGGAGCCGGCCGCCAGCCGGTCCCAGGCCGCGGCCCGCGCCGCGTCGCCCTTCACGAGGAAGGGCTTCATCCCCTGCGTCATCATCGGCCGTCCGAGCTTCACGGACACCAGGATGCCGATCCCGATCGCGCTGCTGACCCCGCTGTCCTTCGCCAGCATCAGCCGGGGGTCACCGGCGACCAGGCTGAGCGCGAGACCGACCACGTTCACGAACAGGATCAGCGCGGCGAGGGCGTTGAACCTGCGCTCCTTGACCACGCCCCACACGGTGCGCACGGCCGGGACGACGCTGCTCCAGCCGAGGGCCGCCATCGTGCTCATCCCGAACCCGTTCTTGAGCAGGTAGTACGACCCGACGGGCACCGCCACGTCCAGGATCAGCGGCAGGAAGCTCGGCTTGGAGGCGGCGGCCTCCTGAGCGGTGGCCGTGCCCGCACGGTCGGAGCGGACGGTCTCTTCGGTGCTGATCTCGGTGGCGGTGATGCTCATGATCGGGTCCCTCCGTCGTCGCTGTGTACGTCCCGTTTCGATGTACTCAGCTTCGCGGTCGGACCCCACCCGCCGACAGAAACGATCGTCCGGGTCTCCGCATGACAAATGTCAGCGCCCGCCGATGGGTGCCGTCATACCAGCAGGTCAGCCAACTCCCCCATGTCGGAGAAGAGTTGGGTGGCACCGGTGAGCCGGTCCGCCGGTGTCATGGCGGTGAACCCGTACACGTCCATCCCGGCCGCGTTGGCCGCCTGGACGCCCAGGGGACTGTCCTCGACGACGGCGCACCTCTCCGGCCGTACGCCCATGCGCTCGGCTGCGTGGAGGAACAGATCGGGGGCCGGCTTGCCCCGCCCGACGTCCTGCGAGCTGAAGACCCGCCCCTCGTCGAACCACCGGTCGAGCCCCGTCGTCCGGTGTCCGACCCGGATCCGCTCATGGCTCCCGGAGGAGGCCACGCAGTACGGCACGCCGTCCGCGGCCAGCTTCTCCAGCACCTGGCCGGCACCGGGAACGGGCTTCAACTCCCTTTCGAAGGCGGCGAAGACCCGCGCGTGGAACACGTCGTCGAAGTCGTCCGGCAGCCGCCGGCCGGTGCGCTCCAGGACGAGGTCGTGGATGCGGTGCATCGCGGAGCCCATGTAGTCCCGCAGGGAGTCCTCGTACGAGGTGGGGTGCCCGAGCTCGGTGAGATAGGCGGCCAGCAAGGTGTTGGAGATCGGCTCGCTGTCCACGAGGACACCGTCGTTGTCGAAAATAATCAGGTCGTAGCGCATAACAAAGACCCTAAACGCAGAAAACCCCCGTACCGGTATCCCCGGCACGGGGGTTTTCTTCAAAATTTGTTCGGCGGCGTCCTACTCTCCCACAGGGTCCCCCCTGCAGTACCATCGGCGCTGTGAGGCTTA
>NZ_KZ627053.1 GCF_002911015.1 Streptomyces populi | reverse complement strand
GGAAACGCCCGGTTACATTCCGAACCCGGAAGCTAAGCCTCACAGCGCCGATGGTACTGCAGGGGGGACCCTGTGGGAGAGTAGGACACCGCCGAACAAATTTTGAAGAAAACCCCCGTGCCGGGGATACCGGTACGGGGGTTTTCTGCGTTCAGGAACAGTTTTCCCCGAACCGAAAGCCGACCCCAGCGGCTCACAACAGTCGTCACGATCCCACGTAACTCGCACCCTTAAAGATCTCTATTACTCCTGCCGTAGATCGTGATCATGGATGCCGAAGCCGCTCGTCAGTAGCCTGCGTGTGTGGCTGAGACCTGGGACGAAGCGCAGTTGATCGCGGACGGCTTCGAGCGCGTGTACGTCGAGTTGGAGTGGTACAGCGGGCCGCGCGCCGGCCTCGGCGATGTCGACGGCAAGCCGCACTACTTCCAGGGCGACGGCTGGGATGACGCCGACGAGGCCGACGAGTACCGCGTCTGGCCCGCGAGCGATGCGGCGGTGGAGCTGGAGCGCGAGCAGTGGGTGATCTTCGTCAGGTGGAACGAATGCCGTCAGGCCAAAACGGTGGAGCTGGAGACCCATCTGGGCCAGGGCGGGATCGATGCCCGTTACGACGAGCTGGCCCTGCTGCTGGCGCCGTACCGGCAGGCGCCGGAGGACGCGAGGCGGCTGGTGGGCGAGGTGCGCTTTGACGCGGGGGCTCGCTACCGGGTCGAGGGTCTGGACTACTGGTTCCGGTGGCGCCCAATCAGGTGAGGCCACCGTTGATCGTTAGGTGCTGTGTGGACAACCGATGATCACGCGGCGACCTCGGACGCCGGCATAGCGCCTGCTGGTTCGCCGTAATCGCCGCACCGGCGAACTCGCCTTCTACCGATGCTCTTCACCCCGTCCGGTGCCGGTGTCCGAGCTGGTGCGGGTCGCCGGACGGTGTTGGACGGTCGAGGAGACGTTCCAAACGGGCAAGGGTCTGACCGGGCTTGGACGAGCACCAGGTCCGTCGGTGGACCTCCTGGCACCGCTGGGTCACCCTCGAGATGCTCGCCCACACCTTCCTCGCCGTCACCGCGGCCGCCGAACGCCACGACCGACCCGTCCCTGACGGTCTGATCCCCTCGACCGGCAACGAGATCCAGCACCTGTTCGCAGCACTGATCCGCCCGATCCGCGACCTCGCCCACCTTCTGCGCTGGTCCCACCGGCGACGTCGGCATCAAGCTCGTGCACGTCGGCGTCATCACCGCAGGCAGGTCACCGCCCGGCCGTGAAGATCAAGGTCTACGGCTGGAGTGCTAGGAACCTCGCGGTCTTCTGGGACAACGGAACCGGCAGATCGGCCAACCCCGAGACGATCGCGCCCAGCTCCAGGCCGAGCTCGGGCCACTCTTCCCAGACACCCGGACTTCTGGTCAGAACGGCGGACAGCAGATCGCCCTCGTACATGTGGCCTTCGGCCATGGGGTTGTCCCGCAGCACTTCCAACGCGAGCGGGAGCAGATAGGCGAGTCCTATGTCCTGTCCGATCAACAGACGCATGTCCTCGACGGTCAGTTCGCCGATGGGCCGGCGCCGAAGGTCATGCGCCGTCGAGATGAGGCGACTCGCATCAGCCGGCGGTGCCGGCCAACGGTCGCGTTCGAGCTCCTCCAAAGAACGGTCACGATCCACAGGCCGGGTCATGGGGCGATCGTCCCACGCCGATTCGGCCCTGACGGCTGGGGCGGTGACAGCACCCAGTCCTGGGCCCTCGAGGACCTGGCGGAGGCTTCGGTGGCGAGTGCGTTCGGGATCGCTCTGGCCCGCGGAGGGCGGCATCGGTATCCGACCGGCCAGGTCTGCGGCAGACCAGGTACACGGACGGCAACCATCAGTGGATCAAGTCTGCCGACTACTGGCATCGACTGCTGCGGCGCACAACGTCGATGATCTTCATATCGACAGCTCGACCACGGAGGCACACCCCATGAAACCGACCCGCGCCGTTCTGTTCCTCGCGGCCACCGTCCTGACGCCTGCCCTGCTCTTAACCACCCCGGCGTTCGCCACCAGCCCGTCGGCCACGTCCACGACTGTGACGGCCACGTCCGAGACGCCGGTGGACGACATGTCGGAGGACGACCTCCGCATTGCGGTTCTGCGCATCCTGGCGGACAAGAACAGCGGCAAGGCGGTTGTCCGGGAGGCCGACAAGGCTCTCGACGACGGGAGCCCGGAAGCCCTGCGCACCTTCTTGAAGACCGGCTACCGCCTGGCCCAGGCCGAGGACGACCGTGTCGCCATCGCCCGCATCTTGGCGAACCCTGCCATCAGCGACGCCCTCCGCACGGCCGCCGAGAACGCCATCGACGGTACGCCGGAGGAGTTGCGGTACTTCCTGGAGGTCGGGCAGTACGAGGTGAACGGCTAGGGCCTGTCCGGCCGATCATGGATGTGGGCGGTCAGGCATGATGCCTGGGTGAGCGTCATCGTCGAGTTCTTCGCGGCTCCGGACGACACGTCGTCGGCTTCGGCTCTTCGGTCCGGGCCGGGACGTGCCTTCGAGTCACTCTCCTTCGGTAACTTCGATCCCGAAGAAGCCGTGATCGAGTGGGAGTGCCTTCTCGTCGGCGGCAGCTTCGAGGAACTCGTCGAAGCCGGTGAACCCCGTGTCGTCGCCGGCCAGGATGATGACGAGTGCGTCGTCTTCGCGCTCTCGCCCCGCCTGTCTGCCGCCCTTGCGGGCGCCGAGCGCTCCAAGTTGGCCGGTGTCGCTGCGTCGTGGGTCGCGCTGCGTGCGGAGGACGGCGAGGTCATCGACGCGGAGGTCGCTGACGTGATCCTCGGCGAACTGGCCGCTCTCGTCAGCAGTGCCCGGCGTCAGGGCCGAAGCGTCTACTGCTGGGTCGCGTAGGAGTTCACGTCCGGAGCCAGGACGATGGGACCGGGGACCGTATGCCGAACCACTGCTCGGCACCGTAAGCCTCGAACCGCTCCACCTCGATGAACCCCAGCTTCTCCGCGAGGCGCATCGAGCGGACGCTGACGGTCTGGGGGTGAGCACCACTGGTTCGCCGGGAAGTGAGCCGGCGAACCAGGCGAGTGCCGCGGCGCACGCTTCGACGGCGGACCCGTGTCCCCACGTCCGTGGCAGGAACAGGTGGCCGAGCTCCGGCCTTTCCGGCAACCTGAGGTCGGCTTTCCAGACAGCCTGAGGGTGCCCCGTGCTTTTGGTGAGCCCGGCTCCGGTGAGCCCGGCTCCGGTGAGCCCGGCAGCTCGATGACCGCAGCACGGTCCTTGGCCTCGGGCTCATGGAGCACGAGCCTCTCGGTCGGGATCGGAGCAGGCGGCCATCACCCGCCCGGCCCATCACCCGCTGGTCTCTGCGCAACCTCGTCGTCCACCTGCGCAAAGTCCGGCCACGGTGAAAGGCTGGGAGCATGATCGGCGGACCGTCCGAGAACCCAGAACTCTGGGCATTCCTGGAGTCACTGCACCCCGGCGAGTTCCTCTCCGGCACCGTCACGGCGATCGAGTCGTTCGGTGTGTTCGTCGCGCTGGACGAAGGACCCGACCATCCGGTCTTCCCCGGCGTCGGGTTCATCTCCTTCGCTGAACTGTCCTGGCGACGTTTCGAGGAAGCTTCCGACGTCGTGCGGGTCGGGCAGCGCGTCTCGTGCGAGTTCCTCCAGTTCGACACCTGGAACCTGGAAGCCAGACTGTCCCTGAAGGCCACACAGCCGGACCCCTTCCAGGTGTTCGCCGACACCGTCGCGGTGGGGCAGAAACTGCCTGGCCAGGTCACCAAGCTGCTCCCGTTCGGCGCCTGCGTCCAGGTCGCCGACGGAATCGAGGGACTGGTTCACCTGCGCGAGCTCGCCTGGGCACCGGTGGAGACTCCATCAGATGTCGTCCAGGTCGGCGACAAGATCACGGTGGTCGTCACCGAGATCGACCAAGAGCGACGCAGGTTGGTCCTCTCCCGACGACAAGGCTGATCCGCCGGCGCATGACGCGCTGTGGGGCGGGACGAGGCCGAGCGCCCACCGCCTCTGGAGCATCGGGCCCCTTGCGTCTGCTCGCGCTGAGGGGACGGTGTCTCAGTGTGCCGGTCCGGTCGGCCCCGATCGCCGGGCGGCGGGCAGCCGGGACTTGGCGATGTTGCGGATGCGGCGGGTACGGCCACTCTCGGCCAGTACTTCCAGAACGGCCGCGGCCGAGGACTTCTCTGAAGCATGGAGTTGCAGCCAGTTGGAGGCCGCGACCAGGTCCTCGGCGTCCCACGGCTCGCTCAAGGCCATCGCCCGCAGCAAGGTCCACTCATCGAGGCGCCGTGCGGAGAAGTCGTCCCCTGCAACGGCGCCGCTCATCTCCAGGCACCAGGAGGGATAGCCGGGATCAGTGAGCAGTTCGGCGGCTCGCCTGTCGAGGTACTCGCAGACGGCACTGTTCGCCATCCCTTTATCGGGATCGGTGAGTACTCGGGTGATGAGGGCAGCTGCGTCCGCCGGGGCCACCTCGTCGAACGCCCTCCGGTGGCGAGCGAACCGCACGTGCTCGTCCGGGTCCCAGTTCGGATCGTCGCCTGACACCGTGCCGTTCGACATCACCGTCACCCTCTCAGCCGGTTCGGGCGGAAGCCTGCCACACGACCTCGGTACCCCTGGTGCCTGTCGAAGCCTCGGAGAAGTCGGGTGGGCTCTCGCGGATGCCGGTCGAGCACATGGCCGTGCGCCCCAGAGTGCCGCGGCCTGGACATCGGGGATCAGGACATGGTGATGCCCGACGCGGGCGCCTACGGCTGTGCGGCCGGGCGTTCTCGTGGTGGGCCGACGACGAGGCCCATCTCGCCGCCGACAACCGCGGTCGCCGCTGTGATGCGTGTCCATACCCGGCCAGGCCGGAGACCCGTCGGCATCAGCAGGGCGCGTCGCCGACGGTGGACCCGGGTACCCGTAGGTTCGATGCCCGGCGTCCGCCGCAAAAGATCTTGACAGGGAAGGGTTGACACTGCCCTGGCAGATCCGTAGAGTTCTTCGAGTTGTCACGGGACCGGAACGGTTCTGCGGCGGCACCTCCGCCGCTGATGCGGCAAACAAACCACAGCACGATCTCCCAGCCGGGGTGAATTCGGCGTGCCCGAATTCAATTTCGATTGGGGTCCGGCGGCCCGATTAGGAACTGCCGGGAAGATCCGCTAAAGTTTGAGACGTCGGAACGGCCCAACGGCCGCGAAGACAAAGCCCGCTGACTGGGAGTCAGGCCCGAAAGGATCTGATAGAGTCGGACTCGCCGGAAAGGGAAACGCGGAAGCGGGAACCTGGAAAGCACCGAGGAAATCGGATACGGAAACGGTCTGATAGAGTCGGAAACGCAA
>NZ_KZ627052.1 GCF_002911015.1 Streptomyces populi | reverse complement strand
GAGGGACGTGGCCGCGGGGGGCTTACTTGGATTCGACTCGTCCTATCGGGTTGGGGCCGGTCGTCAGTGCCTCGCACGCGCCCTGCCACGTGGGGGCGCCGGGGTGAAGCTGGGTGTGGAGGTAGGCCGCGGTGAGCCGGGCGAGGGCGGCGACTCGCTCGGGATTCTCGTCGGTGGTCTCGGCGGCGTCGTATCCGGCGATCCCGCCGAGTCCGTGCTCCGCGTCGAACAGGGTGAGCAGGCTCTTGGGTCCGGGGGCGAGGGTGTAGGGGTCGGCGTGCCAGTCCGGTCCCATGTCCGTGAAGTGCCGGGAGTCGTCCTTGTCACCGGCGACGACCAGCGCGGGTGCGGTCATGGTGGAGAAGTCGACGGCGCCGATGATCGGCCACTGCTCGGCCATGGGCCCGTTGAGGGCGTCGCCGCCCCTGCCGGGCGCGGCGAGCAGTACGCCGGCCTTGATCCGGGGCTCGACGAGGTGCACCACTTTTCCGGTGTCGGGGTCGTTGAGCCCGGCGCCCAGCAGGAGGGCGGCGGTGAAGCCGCCGAGCGAGTGTCCAGCGAGGGCGACCTTGGTGTGGTCGATCCGTCCTGCGAGCTGCGGCACAGCGCGCTCGATCATGTCGAGTCCGTCGAGGATGTGGGTCATGTCCTCGGCGCGGGAGCGCCAGAAGTCGGGTGCGCCAGGTGCGTCGGCGACCAGGTGGCTCAGTGTCCTGGAGGTGAGGTGGGTGGGCTGGACGACGGCGAATCCGTGGGCAGCCCAGAAGTTGGCGAGCGGCGCGTAGCCATTGAGCGAGGAGAGGTTGTTCGAGGGGCCGTGACCGTGGGAGAGGAGGATGAGGGGGAGGCTGGTTCCGGTCGCGGGTGCGGAGACGCGCACCTGGAGATCTACGGGACGTCCGGGCACGGAGAGGACTACGGGGCTGAAGGACAGGACCGGGGCGGGCGTGCCCAAGGCGTCGGCGCTGGTGGCAGTCGATGTGCTCACGATGTGGGTTCCCTTTCGGTGGCACCTGCCCGCCCGCCGGTCTCCTGCGACCGACGACGGACAAGGCGGACAGGGGCATCCCGCTTCGGCTAACCTGAAGCGGAGCGCCGCTCCGATTAGTATCCGGAGCGATGCTCCACTTTGTCAATCGGTGTGGAAGGAGTGCGCGATGACCACCGACAGCTCTGCAGAGGAGTCACCGTCCCGGGGCAAGCGGGCCGACGCCCAGCGCAACCGGCAGACGGTGCTCGCTGCCGCCGCCGAGGTGTTCGTCACCTCCGGCGTCGACGCACCGATCCGCCAGATCGCGGCCCAGGCGGGCGTCGGGATGGCCACGATCTACCGCCACTTTCCAACCCGGGCGGATCTCGTCACAGCCGTCTACCGCCACCAGATCGAGGCATGCGCCGAGGCCGGCCCGAACCTGCTGGCCAGTGCCGGCTCCCCGCTCGACGCACTGCGCCAGTGGATTGACCTCTTCGTCGACTTCCTCGTCACCAAGCACGGACTTGCCGACGCCCTGCAGTCCGACAACGACCGCTTCGCCGCACTGCACGCCTACTTCCTCGACCGCCTGCTGCCCGTCTGCACCCAACTACTCGACGCTGCGGTAGAGGCCGACGACATCAGGCCCGGTACACAGCCATACGAGCTGATGCGCGGCATCGGCAACCTCTGCATCGGAAGCGACAACGACCCCCGCTACAACCCCCGACGCCTGATCACCCTCCTCCTCCAGGGACTTCAGCGACCTCACGGATCCTGATGTCGACGAGCGGCAGCGCGCCCTGATCCCTCCGCGCTTCCGCGCGCGATCTGAGCGGCCGCCTCTCAACAGCCGGAGACGCTGACAGGCAACAGCGCCCCTGAGCTGGTGCTGTCACTTCTCATGAACATCGAACACAACACCATCAGAACGCTGCTCACCGTCGTGAACATCCGCTCTCATCACCCGGGCTCTGGCTCAACTTCTGTGATCTGGCGCAGCCGCTCAGGGTGCCTCGGACGCCGCACGAGGAAATCTGCCGGTCAGCGGCTTGCGACGAGCCGGTTATCGGCTCACGGGTCCCGACACCACAGAAGTTGAACCAGAGCCATCACCCGTGAACAAAGTCAGTCCTGCTCTGTCGCGGTCAGTTCCCGGGCTGCCAGAGTCAGGCCGCGGGCTTCGAAGAGGTGGACGGGTGCGGGGGACTTCAACGTGATCGCACGCGAGCCCAGCGGTGTCCAGTGCCCGGCGCTCACGCCGGCTTCCTCACGCAGCCCGCGGCAGGCGCACTCCAGCGGGCTCCCGCTCTCTTCCCGCCGTCCTCGGGGAAGGAACAGATACGCGCCGCCGTGCGCGGGAAAGCCGGCGCTCAACAGCGTGACGAGATCGTGCTCGTCGCGTACTACGACCACCGAGGCATCGCGCAGAGACCCGCCTGCCTCCGGGAATGCCCAGCCGACGGGCCGCGTTAGGGACGGTGTGGTTGTGAAGGGGACAGTGTCCCCGGGCCTCACCTATAGCCCATGAGGACGATCGTCCGGCTGAAGCCTCATGGAGCCTTTCGCCACGTAGGCGACCGCCCTTCACCGCCACACGCACGTCGACGGCCCGCCCCGTGACCACGGAGCGGGCCGTTCGTATGCGCTCTAGGACCAGCGCATGCCGAGCTGGTCCAGCTCGGCACGCCGTTGCGGGCTGAGCTTGGCCGCCCTGCGGCGGGTGTTGTCGAGGAAGGCTCCGAGCCTGACCTGCTCACCGTCGATGTCCTCCACCGCCTTCCTGGGCACCCGCAGATGGCCTTCGCGCGCCTGGAACTGCCGCGCCGCAGCAAGGTTGGCCGCCCACCGGTCGCCCTGGGTCCGCCGCACCGGCACCACGACATCGCCCTCAGCGGGCCCCTCCACGCCGATCGACTCCAGCAGGAACTGCTGCGCGGGCATGAGCTGCTCCCAGCCGCTCCGCTGCCCGGCAACCCACGCTCCGAGGTCCTCGCCCTGCACAACCAGCTCCCCAGCCATGTACGGGAGTTCGCCGCCGGCCCACACGTGGGCGAGGGCGAGCCGATAGCGGCGCTGCCACCCGATCTCCCACGCCGGGGACCACCCAGGATCCACCTCCGCCAACGCCTCCATACGCCCCGCAGACAGCTCACCGGCATACGACAGGCCCGTTTCCCCGGCGGCGCGGCGTTCGGCGTTCTCCGCCGCCTTCCTGGCCGCCGCACGCTGGTTCTTGGCCCACACCCCCAGCGGGAACGACTCCCAGACCACAGACGCAGCGGGCAGGAAATGCCCGTGCACGGCCGCGTACGAGCGCGCGACATCCAGGCCGGCATCCCACGCGGAAGCGTGCACCGACCAGACCATGCCCAGCCTCTCCAGCTCCATAACCCGCGAGGCCTCCAGCGCCCCCGCGGCGTAGTAACGGCGTTGATCCGCGATCCACGCCCCCAGCGGATGCGATCCCAACGAAGCGGACCAGTCCTCCGGGGTGACGTACGTGAACGGCACCCGCAGCTCGGTGCTGCCCGTCTCGCGCAACCACCGGGTCGCGGCCTCGATGCCACGCCGCCAGTACGCACCCTCCGGATCGATCACCCGCAACTGCACGAACTGAGTGAGTGCCGCCGGGTCGCGTTCCTCAGTGAACCGCAGCACTCCCGCAGCCCGGGACGACACCCGACCCGCTTCCGCATCGACGTCGTCCAAGCCGTCGAGGTCCACCTCCAACTCGCCTCCGTCAGTCTCCCGTTCGGCCACCGGACGGCTGTTACGCAGGCGAGGGTCCGCGAGCGCCTCGATCGTGTCCGCGTCGTGCGCCCGCAGAGCCCCCAGGACCTTGCTCAGAGTGCTGTAAGCGTCCGACGTGAGCAATTCATTCGGATCTTCGCCCGGCCCGAGAAACACCGGAACCACCAACGACGCCAGTTTCCCCCGACCCGGATGCAGCCGCAGAGCACGCCCCACCATCTGCACAATATCGACCATCGACCCACGCGCATCGGAAAAAAGAACCGCGTCACACTCAGCAGTATCGACACCTTCACCGAGAACCCGGACAGACGACAGCACACGAAATTCCGCACGCACATCCTGGCCCTCAAATTCGGAGCCACCGAGATAATCGGAGGCGAATTCATCCAGTACCGCCCTGCGGTGCCTGGGAGCGTGCTCGCCGCACAGCCACTCCGCCCACACCTGCTCCGCAGGCGGGTAGACGTCCGGCTCCCGCTCCGCGAGCCGGGCCGCGACCGCCGGCACCGACGCCGCCATCGCCTCCGCCTCACCCACCCGACTGTGGAAGCTCAGAACACGACGAAAGCGCTCCTCCACGGCCGCATGCATGAGCCCTGTCTGCACAGCCGCCAAGCGCGCCCCGCGCACCGCATCCGAACCCGTGTCCTCACTGGTCAAAGCCGCGTACAGATCAGGGTCACGGATATCCAGGCACAGCACCTGATACGGCGCCACGATCCCCCGACTGATCGCCTTCGACAACGTCAGCTTGTAGGCCACCGGCCCAAACACCCGCGAGCCATCCTCCATCGACGCCACCAACCGCGGCCGCTCACCCTCCGCCTCCCACACCCGCGCCGTCGCCGTCATATACAACCGACACTCCGCCGGCAGCTGTGCCTGGTTGTGCACGGCCGCCCACGGCTTGAGGCCGTCACCGCTTGTGCGGTGCGCCTCGTCCACCACCATCAGGCTCCATACAGGCAGGCCAGCCGCGTGAGCCCGCTGGAGAATGCCCAGCCCGACGGACGCGTACGTCGCGAACACGGTGACCGGTTCCAGGCCGGCCATCCACGAGACGAGTTCGTCCGGGTCGGTCGTGCACGGCAAGCCCTGGCTCTCCTCGGCCCGCAGCGAGCAGACACCGATCATGGTCCCGGACCGACCGGCACGTCGCCAGGCGCCGGCCATCTGCGTCAGCAGGTCCAGTGTCGGCACCAAAATCAGCACGCGCCGGGCAGAAAGCCGATGTGCGGACTCCACAGCGATCAGGGTTTTACCGGAGCCGGTAGCGGCGATTACCTGTGTTCGCAAGCCATCCGGAGGGATGCGTCCTCCGGGAGGAACACCGAGAATTCGAGCGACGTTATCGACAGCCTCAGCCTGATGCGGGCGCAATTCCATCTGAGTCACGAGAGTCCAATGCTTGGAGTGCGGAATTGTGACGATCCTTGACCCCAGAATTCATCCAGTCATCTAAATGACGACTTCCCGTCATCGCGACACCAGAGAGCGAGAGGTACCTAGCTATCATCCCAGAACCAAGCTGCCATAATAAGTGACGCACACGGGTCGACCAGAAACGGTTGGACCCTGCCGGCGTGACCGGTTCCGACAGGCAGCCCAGGGCGCACCTCCCCCTAGCCAGCCGCTTTTCTGACGCCCCCGGAGGGGGCGTCAGGTCCCGTACAGGACTGCGGAGCAGGCCTGTAC
>NZ_KZ627051.1 GCF_002911015.1 Streptomyces populi | reverse complement strand
TCCTCGGCTGCGGCCGGTCCGATCTCCCGGACGACCGATCCGAAGCATTGGCGGGCATCGCTTAGCCGCCCGAGCTGCCGCAACCGGACGCCGGCGTTTGTCATGACGAGGGCTCGTGCGCGGTTCGATAGGGGGAGTTCTCGGAGTTCGGTCCAGCGGCGTTTGAAGAAATTGGACAGGGCACCCAGGTCGGATCCGGTCATGCCGAGCCTTCGGGTCGAGAAGTTCATTCGGCGGTCGCGCCAGACGCGCTTCAGAAGAACTTGCTCGAACACCTCTTCATGGAGACCTGCCGCACAGCCGTGATTGACCGCGGAGTAGAGGTGCGTCATGCCGTGGGATTCGGATGGCATGCCTGGCGCCCGCGACCGGTAGTACTCGAATAGTCTCCGGTTGCCCTCCTTCCACGTGCCGGACTCCTGCTGGAGGAGGTCACGAAAGTATTCCCGGACCAGCGGGTGGGCGTCGAGGGCACCCGGCCAGTCCGGGATCTCCCGGTTCAGCAGACCCATACCTCGCAGTGCACCGACATATCGGTTCCACTCCTCGCTCCCCACGCTGCCGAGTCCGGCCAGTGCGGCGTCGATAGCTGGCTCCGCCAAGAGCGCCCCCATCGCCTCTGGGAAGGCTGGGCGGTCGAAGAGGCCGATCACGCGAAGCACTGCCAACTCGGTGTCCCGCTCGTGTTGCTGCAGCCATTGGACGTAGGAGGCCATGATTCGACGGGCGTGTGCTCCCTCCCTGCCCTCGACGGTCAGTTTTGCCAAGTCTGCCCGGCCGTTGATATCTCCATGATGGACGTCGCGCAGATAGTTACCCAGAAGGGTCACCGCTAGGGCGTGGCAGCCGACATCTCGAACGACCGGCTGAAGGTCCCTGAAATCCCGATCTTCGCCGATCAGAGATCGAAGGAGCTGGCAGGCGGCATATTCGTCCAGATTCTCCAGTGCCCGTTCGATGACTGTGCCGGCGTCTGGGTCATCGGACGGTCTGAGATCCACGATGGGTACACGGGTCGTGATGACGCAGAGGCCCTGCCAGTCCGGCTTCGCCAGCTCTTCGAGCAGAGCGCGGATGGAGTCATCCGTCAGCTGACCGCCGAGGTCCGGGGCGGTGAGCGGGTATTGCAACGGCTCCAGGCCGTCCAGTATCAGCAGAAAGACGTTCTGCTTGATAAGAGCGGCAAGTTCCAGGCCCTTCTGCCACGGGTTCAGGGACTTCTTCGAAGTGCCGCCCAGCCAGTCAGTCGCAAAGTCGACGAACGGGTCAGCGGAAACCAGGTTGTCCCTGGTGCCCTGGCTGTAGAAGGACCACGCCAGCACTTTCTGGGCGTCGAGGAAGTTAGCTACCTGCATCTCGCTGAGCCAGGTGTTGATCAGCGAGGACTTCCCGGTGCCCCCAGAGGCGACGATGGTGAAGATCCGGGTCCGCTGTGAGTCCCAGGAAGATCTGAGTTCGGCCAGCTCCTTGGTGCGGCCGAAGAGATTCCGGGTGGTCATGGGCAGCCCCCGGTTGTAATAGCTTCCGGTGAGGCGGGACGGGGCTGGCGGGTCGAGGTCTGGGTAGCTGTAGACTCGTTTGGCGGGGCGCCCTTTTATGTCGACGGGGCTGATCTCCAGCAGCCAGTTAAGGGCTTCATGCGCCTGCCGTGCCTGCTTCTCGGTGCCTGCTATTACCATCAAGGGGAACCGATCGTGCTCAGCCGCCTGTCCCCTGAATATGTCCACAGCTTTCCGCACGTCGTGCCAGGTATCCAGGGCCCGTTGGGCATCGGCCTGCTGATCGCTGAGATCCACACCGATCACGCCGATGGGGAACCGGGGCATATCAGGGCGGGTTATTGCCTTGGCGGCCAGGCTCAAATCGTGGTGGGAGTCGTAGATCCGGTAGTGGTGCCATCCAGCTCGGGCGAGACAGGCAAGTAGTCCCTTGCTCTGGTCCCGAACCTGCTCTCCTACGATCCACAGCACGCGGATGCTGCCGCCGAACTCGTTCCAGGGTGCTGCCATCAGCCACCGGTCCAGGACCATACCGAGCTCCGGGAAATCCATCTGAAGATTCGGGAGTCCATTATTTCGGAGAAGATAAACGTCGACGGGAATCCGGTCGATGAAAGAGTGCTCCGGTTGCGTACCATCCCTGATGGCGTGGCCGAGTTCCACATCTGCATCGGTCCAGATGGAGATTCCGGCCAACTCGGCGTCAGCTTCCCATTCCGCGAGGCTAGGACTAGGCTTGTCTACGCAGACTACATCATCCCAGCCGTGGGGATTTGCTCTCATTGCCTCTTCATTGCGCTTGAGGACCTTTCTGCCCAGCTTATTTTCCCTGAGGGGAGGAGTGACTGGCGCAGCATAGCCGCCAAGACTTGCAGGGGACCCTCGGGTTGCAACCATCATCCCAACGACGGCATCACGACCAGGCGAAACCAAGGGTGCGCCAGAAAGCCCGGGATCTGCACTTCCTTCCTTGAAGGTGAGGAATGCGTCGCCTTCCACTCCCTCGAACCGGAAAGTGGCAGGCGATCCGGGTGGTTCTAGATCGCTCTCTCGCTCCGGGAAGCCGAATCCGTGACAGATCTCCTCCGGCATTGGCCTCCCTCTGCGGTCCAATACAACGCAGGGGTGCTCGATCCGTTCCTGGAGCTTCAGCAGCGCGATGTCCGGATAACGTACCTCCTGACCGTCTACCGGCCCACCCCATGAATCCTTGACCTTTACTGGTACCGGGGTGTTCTTGAGCGGCGAGCTTGGGATGATCGCAACCTCCTGAACGTCCCTCACCACATGAGCACAAGTCATGACCCAGCCAGGGGCCACAAAAAAGCCCGTGCCTAGTGTCCCCGCCCCGTCGACACTGCAAATTCGTACGACAAACCTTCGCAAGGCGACTGTATCGACTGATCTCAGCATCGTATGTCAGGCCGCGTCGGCCTTCTTCCAGTTGAGGGTTACCTTCAAACTCGCAGACCCATCTGCGTCGACGATGAGTCCGGTCAGCAGGCCGCCTTTAGCGGTTATCGCAAGCCCAAACTCTACACTCGCCGAGTCGGGCTTGACATTGTCCCAGACATCGACCATTTCCCGCGCCACCGCCTCGACCGTATCGCGAACCCCCTTCAACGACATCGCTTTGCCGATGCCGACAACTTTGGGTCCTCCGGTCTCCACGACTTCCACGTAGAATTTGACGCCGCCGGACTTAACCAGTTGAACGCCCCGGGTCGTTGGCGCCTGCGGGATCGACACAATAGTCTCCCTGCCCATTTGGCATTGCCCGCGCGGCTCCGGAAAAACAGCCGCTCAGTTCCCAGGCCACGGCTCTATCTGGAGCGGGCCTCTCCACGAGCACCACGATGCCTCTACTTCCAGTGAATTACTTCCTGAGCTGGCCTGTCAAGGTCTTACTGAGGTCTTTTCAACCTGCGGATGAGCTGGCGTGATGCAGGGTGAGGACAGCCTGGGCCAGGCCTGTGATGCGGGTGGTCGAGCAGCGAATTTTGCGGAGGAGTCGCCAGTTCTTGAGGGTGGCCATGGCCTGTTCGACGAGGGCGCGGATCTTGGCCTGGGATCGGTTCACGGCCTGCTGACCTCTGGAAAGCGTCTCCCATCGGCCGCGGAACGGATCCCGGACCGTGCCGCGGGTGCCCTGGTAGCCCTTGTCCGCCCAGCAAGGGATTCGGGCCTGGTCGAGGGCGTTGATGATGCCGTGTTCGCGGGCCGCGCGAACGTCGTGAACGGCCCCTGGCAGTGCGGGCGAGGCCCATAGCAGCCGGCCGAACGGATCGGCGATGAACTGCACGTTCATGCCGTGCTTCTTATGCTTTTCCGAGTAGAAGGGCCGGTCGGCGGCGATCTCCCCCAGCCTTCGGCCGGGAGGTGCCCCCAGTCGATGGGCAGGAGCGTCCCGTCGAGCAGGAGGTACGCCTTCGCCGAAGCCGCCAGGAGGGCCTCGTCGAGGGTCGAGGCCAGTGCGGCCAGTAGGTCGACGGCCTCGCTGATGTAGCGGTAGACCGTGCTCGTCCCGACCCCGAAGCCCGCCGCGAGCTGGGCGTACGTGGTTCCGTTCCGCAGATGCGTCAGCACCAGCAGGGCTTGACGGCCGACCGGGAGCCGGCGCCAGCGGCTCTTGATTCGACGACGATGTTCTCGCAGGCGAGCAGCGAGGAAGGACAGGGATCGACGGGACACGTCCAGCCCGCACGGGTAGACAAGCATGCGAAGCTTCTGGTGGGTACCGGGTGATCTTGGTCGTGAACTCGTCTACCAGGGCTTCACTCATCTGTCGAGCCAACTGCCCAGCCCAAGAGGCAAGTTGGCAAAGGCTCACTCAACTGTTTCGAAAGATGTGCTGCGGACCACCAACCTCGATCCTTTAAGACGGCCTGCCGACGGAACTGGTGGATCGTTCTCGCCGCCCGTGGCTGATCGCTGGAGTCACTGCGGCCCGACTCCCACGTCGGGTGGGCGCCGGGTTCCACTCGTGAATCCCAGGTAGGCGGTCATCACTGAGATGGTCCACACCTTGTCCGACGCGGGCACGGGAGAAGATGCGGGGGGCCTCTATGTTCTTCGTCAAGCGTGTGGGTAGCTTCGGCCCGAGGTTCGATCTTCTTCGTGGGGCATGAGACTGTCTCGTCGTGTCAGAGATGAGTGGGTTGGAGGCGGCCTTGGCTGAGGCGTCGTCTCCTTCGTGGGCGCAACGTGTTTGCGCTGGGCGTGACCTTGCTTCCTTCGCCGATGTTCCTGAGGCTGCAGAAGTGCTGGTGGGGCTGCTGCTGGATGTCGAGAACACGGCGGTGACGCGACAGACGGCAGAGGCCCTGGCTCGAATGGGGACGGTGACCGCCGTGAGGCTCATTGCTCTCGCGGTTGCCGAGGCTGACGGCAATCAGGCTGACTGGCTGCAGACCGGGGTGCATGACGCGCTCGTGAGACCGGACGGTGTGCCAGCTGTTGCAGCGGCCTGCAGGAAGCTGGCCCAAGGCCAGGAAGAAGCTGTCCGGCGGGGCGCTGCGGAGATCTCGGCGTGGACGGATGACGCAAGGTGTTGACCTGAATCGACCTGCCCGTGGGCTGGTTCATCGGGTCTCCGTAAGTTGTTGGGCGGCCAGGGAGGGCCGGATGTGGCTGATCAGGTCTTGCCTGTCGTGGCTCCGAAGGAGTGGCCGTCCGGCTCTCCGGGGCGCCCTGGCTGCTGATTGAGATGTGCGCTTCGGTCGCTATTTACGGATATGCCAGCGGGGTGTTCCTCGGGCTGACGGCAGCGCTGCGCGGACCGGGGAGGGGCAAGTGAGCGACAGGAAGACCGAAGTCTGGGTCGGTATCGACGCGGGCAAGGGGCATCACTGGGGGACGGCGGTCGATGAGACCGGCGCGACGCTGTGGTCGAAGAAGATCGAGAACGATGAGGCGCCGATCCTGGCCGCGCTTGGCGAGCTCCTGGACCCGGCGGAGGAGGTCCACTGGGCGGTAGACATCTCCGGCACGTCCTCGGCGCTGCTGTTGGCGCTGCTCGCAGCTCTCACGGTCAGCGGGCGGTCTACGTGCCCGGACGTACGGTCAACCGCATGTCCGGCGCCTACCGGGGTGAGGTGAAGACCGACGCCCGCGATGCATATGTGATCGCGGAGACATCCCGCCTTCGCCGGGATGCAGGTGGCCGGCCCCCTGACCGACCGCTTCGGCGCGCGCGTCGTGGTCCCCGTCGGCGGCGTGCTGTGCGGCGCGGCCCTGATCCTGCCCGCTCTCGCCCGGGA
>NZ_KZ627050.1 GCF_002911015.1 Streptomyces populi | reverse complement strand
AACCGGACCGGCGAGTGTTTGGCCTGCCGTGGAACAGCAGCACTGTCTTGAAGATCGATGCTGATGGCAGCGCTTGTGTCGACCGAATGTCGAAGCTTGACACGACTGACGTGTGGACCATCGCCGCCCCAGGCGGGACCCGCAAGATCGCCCCCGCGGTGCCCTTCCACGAAGCCCTTCGGATGCCCACCTATCAGGCGCTGGAAGCGCGTGACTGGGCGTTGGGGCACAAATGCGATGCATGTTGCACCTCGGAGACCTTCGCTACCCGACACCTCGCACTCCCCCGCGGCCCCCAATGGGACCAGGCCCTCCGAACCGCGCTGATCGGAGACTGGACCGCTCCGCTGGAGCAAGGCGGACGCATCGGCCCTGAGGTGTTGGGCCGCATCAGGTCAGAGACCAAGGCAATCCACCAGCAGCTCGTGCCGGTGTGGCGACGACGAGTGCGCGGCTCCCGGGTGATGCTCCTTGAGACCCCTCTCGGTGACAACCTGACGCTTCTCGATCTTGTCGCTGGCGAGCTACGCATGGCTGACCTTGTCTTCGAGGCGGCATTTGAGGACGAGCGCGTCAATGCGGTTCTCGCGGGGCTCAATAATGCTGAGCGCCGAGTAGCGATGGCTTGGGCTCATCCGTCCATTGCAGACTGGACCGAAGCTGCGCGTTTCGCTGGTGTCCCCCATCCCGAGGCGTACGGCGAGCGAGTCCGGCGCAAGCTGAAGCGTCTCGGTGCTCGACATGCCACACGCGCTCGCGCCGCCGCCGAGTTCTGGCAAGGCGCCCGATGAACCGCGTGGGCAATGCACGGCATGTTGCCTGCTCCCTTCTACGTGATGCCTGCGCGGGAACTGGGATAGAAGGGGCCAGGTCGCTGGATGAGCGCCTGATGGCTAATGGGGCCTCAGTCGACCTGACCTGCCATCTCTGGCCGGGGCAGGAAGGCGACTCGGCATGAGTCTCATCACCTCGCTGCTCATCCTGTTGTTGTTCCTTGTAGCCCTACTCATAGGCGCCAGCGTCTTGGTCTTGTTGTTGGCCCGTCCAGCTTGGTGCGCCCCCGTCGCTGGGGCCATCGCCGCAATGGCCCTGGTGACTACCGTCGCTGGGCTACTCGTGGCTGCCACCCATGGCTAGCAGGGCGGGCTCAACAGTCGCCTCGTTAGCAGTGCCTGCAGTTAGCGGGGGCTCACGGCCAGCAGGATCGCGAGGGCCGCATTACTGCATGACCGCTTCGCTCCGGATGGGCACCCCTCGCTGTCAAGCGGGTACGGAGATGCGGGCACATGGTGCCGGTCAGTCAACATACGGCCGGCACAATGCCGAACTGCTGAACGCCGCTGGTGTCCACCGTTACTGCTGTCGGTCGTGACGACGTCTGACCACCGCATTAGGAGTTCGATCCAACGAGCCTTGCTGAGCTAACAGCCAACTCGACAGCTACCGTCGGAGGCCGCGGTTGGCCGCTGCCATCTGTCGTCGTTGATGTCAGACGTAGATGTCAGCGAGCCCCGCTACCAGCCCCCGCCGAAAAGGGGTTGCAGGGTGGCTGCCACTCCCGAGGTGACAGCCAGTATGCCGCCCAGGCTAGCCAGGGTCGTCGTGGCGTTCTGGAACAGCTCTTGCCGCAGTCGTGCCCACCGGGCGCTCCAGAAGATCATCTTGAGCTTCTGGAACTTGTGCTGGCGAAGGTGGCAGCCCATGAGGGCGCCGTGGCTGTTGTTGCGGCATGAGCCGCCCCGCCCTTCAGCTCCGCACCAGACGGGCACGTTGAAGAAGAAGTAGAAGGCGCTGATCCCAGACAGGACGAGGAGCACGACCGGTCCGAAGTCGAAGCTCAGCCAGCCAGCAATCAGCACCGCGAAGATGATCCAACCCCAGTACTTTCCGAATCCGTCCATGGGGGTTCATGGTTGAGGTGCGTCTGGCGTATGGGAGTGGCGCGACGGGGGCGCATCGAAGCACGCAAACCGCGCCAGTCGATCCACCAGGGGCGAAGCACATCAGCCTGGGAAGCAGCTTGGATTTCTTGGCGGAAGACGCTGGGCTGACCTGCGGTGGAGTGACGTTGGAGCCCTGACCACACCCAGAGCCAGCCCCCGCTGTTCCCCGTGCTTTCCCAGACGCTCTGGCACGCGAGTGGCACGTTCCTTCCTCTGAGCTGCCGAAGATGAGGCTTGGCCTTGGAGCGCGCTGGCACTGGCTATGTGCATTCCTCAGTTTGCAAGGGTTGCAGGCCTCGGAGACCACCTGGCTCAGCGGCCAGAGCACGTTAGGAAATTGGGGGTGATGTGTGGGTTCAGAGGGCTATCGTCAGCACATGAGATCAACCGTTCGGCCTCGGCTCTCCGTTCGCGTGGGCGCGGCCCCTGTGCCTGCCCTGGTAGAGGGAGTGCCCGCGTCACTCGAATCTGCGCTCCGTGACTGGATCTTCGAGACAGCGACTCAAGGCCGGCAGGAGATGCGGCACGTTCTGATCCGACTGGATCTCGAACTGCCGAGGCCGTACCTCAACCAGTATCAGCGGGAGCTGAGAGACCGTGAGGCGGAGCTGGTAGAACTCACCGCGCAATGGGACGCGGAGAGGTCGATGCGGGAGGAGAAGGCGTACATTCCCAGTCGGCCGTATGTGCCCATGCCCCCGGACCCACACGTGCGCTTTCTTGCTTACGGCACGGAGCTGGAGATCCTGTGGGACGTGGTCGATGACCTCCTCTCCGTGTTGTGCAGCGAGCCACTGCCCCCGGAAACTTTGCCGTTTGTCGCCAGGTGGAACAGCGGCGCCAGGCGGACCAAGCGGATCACCGAGCCGTTGAACCGCCTGCTGATTGAATCTCGGTCGGTGTATGAGGTCGCTTCGGATCAGCGCGGTCTCCAGCGGAGAATGGAGGAGGGTCTCAGCGAGGCACTCGCTATGGCGTCAGATGCGGCTGAGAGCAGTGGTTACCCGGCGGCCCGAAGGTACTTGGGGCGAGCCCGCGACAAGCTGTTCGCAGTGCACGCCGACGCAAGCGGTGCCTACGTTGACCTGATCCGCGCGGTGGAAGCAGTGGCCTGCCCGATGTTCCTGCCGCGCAACCCGCTGCCCACCCTCGGCAAGGTTCGTGATCATCTTCGGGATGCAGACGCGAAGTACGAATACGTACTGACCGACAAGTCAGGGACGCAAGGTACAACAACCGGGGTAGTCGCGATGCTCACTGATCTCTGGGAGGGGCACGGTGACCGGCATGCGGGTGGTCCGCGTGAGGTCCCGGTGTCTCAGGAAGCAGCTGAAGCAGCGCTGAGCGTTGCGACCGCTTTGGTGACACTCTTCAGCAGGAGTGCGGTGCGTTTGCGCCCTGCGGGACAGCGGAGAGCGTGACGGTCAGGAGTACGCAGGTAGACACGCAGTAACACCAGAGGGTCCGAACCAATTCGGTACGGGCCCTCTGATCATCTACTTAGATGAGGGACCTAACGAGGTGGTCTCCTTGCGAGGGGGCTCCTGTCTGAAATCCTTAGCGAGCTCGCCAGCGCGCGTTCCGTGACCGAGGTTTCCCAACCAAGATGATTAGGCCCTTCTCGCGAAGAGCTTGGAGTGCTCCGCGCACTTGGACAGCGTCGAACCCCGTCTTCTCCTCGATCTCGCTTCGATGTAGCTCTCCGTCTGCGAGCGAAGCCAGGACCGCGCTTTGGAGATCAGTGACACTCGGACTTGCGTTACTAGCTAGCGTAGGTTCTAGATTTTCGTTCGCACTGCTCGTTGCAGCAGAAGACGAGACTCCGTCGAGTAGCTCGCTAAACAGGTCTTCATCGGAGTCTTCTTCGTTTGCGCCTTCAAGCGTATAGAAAGCAGACCCACGTGTACCGAACTGCTCAACGATTCCTCTGTCAACCAAGTCCTTTAGGTCACGGCTCGCGGCCCTACTGTCGTGCACGCCTGTCGCGGCCCTGTATGAGCTGTTCGTCATTGTCTGGCCGTTACGCATCATAACTAGCGCTGTCATCTGAGGCCTCGATAGCGGGCCTACTTCCAGACTCCCCAGCCAGGCGAGTGCGTCCTCATCAATCAGAGTGTGATTGGGGAACTCTGCGGTGAAGGAGGAGATGTCATCAATGAAGCGCGGAGGCTCCATTCCTGCATCCGTCAGCGAAATTCTGATGCGGGCAATTCCGCTACCTCGATTTTCGCAGACCATTCTATTCTCGCCGTAAGGGGTGTCTTCGAGAATTTTGAGTAGCACCCTGTTTCGCGATGAGGAAACGGTGTCGGTCCCGAGAGTGTTTACCTCTACGGGGCCGTATAGGCCTCCAGGATTTCTAATCACGAGCCTGTCCGGGTACATTTCAACCTGCACTTGCATGCCTCGAGCAAACTCGGAGTAGTCCCTGTGTACCAATGCATTAACTAGGGCCTCTCGCAAAACTTCCTCGGGATATTCCCACTCGTCGGTGCGGTAGAGTCCTGAGACGATGCTTCGGCGTTTCATGTTGCGTTTTAGGGTGCGAATGCATTCGCTCACCATCTGCGGGATGGGGCCATCGATGGAGCGATTCTCTGTAAAACGCTCGCCTGCGGGCCCTAGGACTCCCGCCTCGGGTGTCGGGTAAGCGACAAACGTGATATCAAGCTGTGGTTCGAACTGTTGAGGATAAAGTCCGAACACCAGAAGTCCAGCAAGCGAGGGTACGAGTACTTCTTCGTGTTTTACGAGGACGTTGAGCATCCGCAAGGCTTCTTCATCAGTGATCCTGCTGAAGATTGAAGACTTGCTCTCTCTTACTCGACGCAGGAATCTGTGGATTAGCTCTTCGTCTAGGTCTGAAAGTGAGGCTTCTGCGATCGGGCGAAGGTCTTGGCGTTGTTCGCTACGATTCGAAAGGAGGACAGAGACTTCGTAATCGGTCAGCTTGCGGTCGCCATCGCTGACTCGCAGCCTGGACCCTGCCCACGGGCCCTTGTCCTTCTTGTGACACGGACGTTGGTCTCGTGGTGTCGGAGGGATCTGGCAGAGGATCACGTGATGCCCGTCGAGCTCGACAGTGGCCATCTCGGCGCGTACCGGGGGCTCCATCTCGCTGCACACTGCTGCGAGGTTAGCTTCAATTTTGGCTGGTTCATTCACGCCGACAACAGCAAAGCCAGACTTTTCATCGACCCCGAGAATGATCAGTCCACCTTGTGCATTCGCAAAGGCGCTCACCGTTTCCCACATCGAGGCCGGGAGGCCCCCCTGTGAGCGCTTGACTTCGCAAGTGAAGTGATCTCCGCCGAAGCGGCGCAGCTTCAGTAGCAAGTCATGCAGCTCGTCCTCAGTCACTGACCTAACCTCCTGAGTGCTGTGGTGCCAAGAGTAGCCTCATGCAAGTCTTGCAGCCCTCATGAGGGCTCATGCAGCTTGCATGTCGTTGTACCACCTGCATGAGGTTCGGGGGCGGTGACCAATCGTCGTTAGCCACCGCTCACCCTCAGCTCCCATCCCGTCTGCCGTCGACCCACACGTCTGTGGAGCGGGCGTGGTTCAGGGCGTCAAGGTGGAGCGCCCTGCTGGACGAACGACCTTGACGCCCTGGGCCGCGTCTGCTCGGCTTTGCCTGGGTCGATGGTGGACGGGATGGGAGCACCCCCACACACGCCGCACTCGGCTGGCACCCGCGAATAGCGCCCCCGCCATCTCGGAGCCTGAGCGCCCCCGCCGGAGGCATGTTCTGACCGACGGACTCCGTGTCCGGGTCTCTACTCATGGGCCGTCGCTTGCTGCGGCCCCAGGGGCCGACCCCGGCGCCGAAGGCGTAGAGGGGTCGGGCCCCAGGGGCCAGCCCGCGCTCGCGCGGGCACTTGAACCAGTAGAGAAAGTTGTAACTCAGTCGGTCGCGTGAGGCTTGTCCGATCCCGGGTGATGCTTGACAGTTCGATCCCAGCTGATGGTTGACAGTGGCCGTGATCGGCTTTTCTGTGCACGTCGTTGCGGCGTGTGGCAGGAGGCCGGGATTGGCGCTGGT
>NZ_KZ627049.1 GCF_002911015.1 Streptomyces populi | reverse complement strand
CGGCGCACGGGCGAGCCTCCGGGAACAACGGGCGAGTGAACGGGGGAGCAGCTGACGACTGCAAGACACATCAGCATGCGTTCGGGTTGTACGCGCCATCCGCCGAATCGTGTGAGGCCGACACGGCCGTCACATTCCGGAGATCACTTCCGTGAGCCTCCCCCTGCGTCCGGTGTTTTCCTGGTTGCCCCGATCGCCGCTGTGGCCATCGCCGTCGGTCTGCTCGCCCGCCCGCCCCCGTCCCTGGCTGCGCCGATGTCTGCGCGCTGCCGTGTTCCGGCATCCGTACCCAGGGCTTCGGCGTAGTCGGCGGCGTCTGTTTCGTAAGTACTTGCGGTGAAGGGAGCACGAGCGGACGGCCCCTGTCCCATGTCCATCACGTCTCGACGGCCTGCGTCTCCGCGTACCGTCGGGTAGAGCCGGTCGAAGGTGCCCGGAGATGATCCCCTGTGCGGCTGAAGAGACAGGTACAGACGCGGACGGCGCTCGTGCATGGGATTGGACTTGGCGACCTTCGCCACGGGCATGCCCTGTGTGGACAGCAGTACCATCTGGGCCCGCCGCCAGGTCACCACCGCCCCGGTGCCTCTGCGGATGATCCGCAGCAACCGTCTGCCCTCGTCGTCATCGATCTCCCGGACCCGCACACGTTCAGCCACGTGATCATTCTGGCTGTCCTTTTCCGACTAAGGGGTGGATCACGGGCTTGCCGTCGTTCTCAGTCCGCGGTTGGGCCCTGTCTTGTCCTGAGTGGAGAGGACTTCGCGGCGGCGGAGGGCCTATTCGATTGCGGACGGAGCCGATGGCTTGACACCGTTCAGGACATCGTCCGTGTCTGGATCGTGAACTGAGGAGGCACCCTCGTGGCTGTCATTCCGGAACGTCGTTTGGCCCTCCTCGGAGGCGGCTTCTCCACCGACGACGACGGTCTGCTGGATGACTGGGTGCTTGAACAGGTGCGTGCGCCTCGACCCAAGGTGTGCTTCGTTCCGACAGCCAGTGGCGACGCCCCCGCCTACGTCGAGCAATTCCTCACGGCATACCAGGCACGCTCCTGCGAGCCCAGTGTCCTGGAGTTGTTTCGGCGGGACCTCGATGACGACAACCTGCGATCGTTCCTGCTCTCGCAGGACGTCGTCTATGTGGGTGGGGGCAACACTGCGAACCTGCTTGCGGTCTGGCGTGCGCACGGCGTGGACCGACTGCTTCGCCAGGCCTTCGACCGCGGGACCCTGCTGTGCGGCATCAGCGCTGGTGCCAACTGCTGGGCCGAGGGCTCACATACCGACTCCTTCGGGCCGCTGACTCATCTCTCGGATGGGCTGGGTGTGCTGTCCGGTTCGGTCTGCCCCCACTACGACAGTGAGCCGGGGCGTCGATCGTCCTATCGGACGGCCGTGGCAAACCACGCGCTTCC
This sequence comes from Streptomyces populi, assembly GCF_002911015.1. GTDB lineage: Bacteria > Actinomycetota > Actinomycetes > Streptomycetales > Streptomycetaceae > Streptomyces > Streptomyces populi. The sequence continues at coordinate 5,155 of NZ_KZ627049.1, read as the reverse complement.
GGCCGGCTGGGCAGTGGAGGACGGCGTCGGTGCCCTCTTCACCGACGGTCAGTTGACGGACACGGTGACTCGCGCGCCTCAAGCCCAGCTGTATCGGGTAGAGCCAGACGGGGACAACGGAGTCAAGGAACAAGCTCTGCCATGTCGTCTGCTCGTCCCAGCACATCAGCCCACTCCACCTGCGTGAACTGGTGATGCCAAGCAGGTGACGCGGTCCTCATCGGAGCGTCGTCCTTTAGTCTGATCAACACCTTGATGCCGCCCGGTGCAGCAACCGGGCGACACATCACCGCCGGGCGAACGTTGCCTGATGTGGCACTAGCCAACCCTCGGCCACATCGCCGACCTCGTCCTGCACACTGCTGGGACCCTACTGGGGTTCGGTGCTGCCAGGTTCGGGGAACATCGAGGGCTTTGTGAGCGGCGAGCCCTTCAGGCAGGGGGTGTTCGCGAGCACGTTCGTCTCGCCGGAGCCCTTCACGTAGGAGACGAAGATGGTGAATTCCCCGAACTTGCCGGACGCACGGTTTCCCCTGGATGATCGCAAAGAGAGCTGATGGTATCTATCTCCAGAGGTCCGGCCGGGCCGGGGGTTCCTGGGGGCCGTCCGAGGCCGGCCATCGCTATGAAAAATCCGGTAGTGATCACTGGCAGGATGACGGGCCGGGCCGCGCGTCTGGATGGACGCCGCGCTCGGCCCCGCGCCGCGCCGCGGGCTGCGTGCCGGCGGCGGGATCCGCTGCCGCCCGCTGGTAGACGGCACTCTCGCGGTGGGACCCGCCGAGTTCACCGTCCTGGAGCCTGCGCCCGCCAGGGGCTGGCCTTCCCGTGAGGCGCGAGTGCGCCCTCGAGGGGTGGGTCTCGCGGGCTTATTCAACCGGTTGGTTGACCAAGCGGGCGGCTGGTCGTACGGTGGTATTCAACCGACTGGTTGATTACGCGAGGTGAGGGATGTCCGACGACCGGCTGTCCCGGGTGTTCTCGGCTTTGGCCGACCCGACGCGGCGCGACATCGTGGCCAGGCTGGCCACGGGGGACGCGACGGTCAACGAACTGGCGGAACCGTACGACGTGACGGTGCAGGCCGTGTCCAAGCACATCAAGGTGCTGGAGGACGCAGGTCTGGTGAGCCGCAGCAGGGACGCCCAGCGTCGGCCCTGTCACCTCGAAGGCGAGGTTTTCGACCTGATGACGCGATGGATCGAACGCTACCGCCGTGAGGCGGAGGACCGCTTCCGCCGGCTCGACACCGTCCTCGAACAGATGGCGGACGAGCCCGGCGAGGACACCCCTGGGAAGAAGGCGGCATCGTGAACACCGCGGACCACGGCGACCGGCGCGAGACACGGATCGAGGCCGACCCGGCGTTGCCCACCATCCTCATCACCCGGGAGTTCGACGCCCCACCGGAGCGGGTGTTCAGGGCCTACACCGACCCCGACCTGGTCGTGCGGTGGCTCGGCCCGCGTCGGCTGACCATGCTGATCGACGTCTACGAGGCGCGCACCGGCGGCTCGTACCGCTACGTGCACCGTGAGGACGACGGCACGGAGTACGGCTTCCGCGGGGTGTTCCACGAGGTGCGCCGCGACGAGCGCATCGTGCAGACCTGCGCCTACGACGGCTTCCCGGACGGCGTCAGCCTGGAGACGACCCTCTTCGAGGACCTCGGCGGGCGGACGCGCGTCACCACCACCTCGCTCATGGCGTCACTCGACGCCCGCGACGCGATGATCAGAAGCGGCATGCGGCGCGGTGTGACCGAGGGCCATGAGCGCCTGGACGAACTGCTCGACGCCGACCGGAACGGACCCCAGGACCGAGAACCGAGCCGAGAGGCCTGAGATCATGACGAGCGCAGCCGACGAACACCGCACCATCGCCGCCGTCTTCACGGAACGGGTGCGCGGAGTACGCCCCGAGGCCTGGGACAGTCCCGCGCCGGTCGAGGGCTGGGTCGCCCGGGACGTGGTGCGCCACCTGGTCGAGTGGTTCCCCGCGTTCCTGAAGGCGGGCGCCGGAGTCGAACTGCCGAAGGGGCCCTCGGTGGACGACGACCCGGTGAAAGCCTGGACGGTCCACAGCGACGGGGTGCAGGCCTTGCTCGACGACCCCGCGACAGCGCACAGGACCCTGTCGAACCCGCACATCGGAGAGGTTCCCCTGGATCAGGCGGTCGACCGCTTCTACACCGCCGACGTCTTCATGCACACCTGGGACCTGGCACGGGCCAGCGGCCAGGACGAGCGCCTCGACCCCGCGCGCTGCGCCCAGCTGCTCGACGGCATGCTGCCCCTCGACGACGTGCTGCGCGGCAGCGGGCAGTACGGGCCACGGGTGGAGGTCCCGGACGACGCCGACGTGCAGACCCGCCTGCTCGGGTTCATCGGTCGCAACCCCTGAGGATTCTCCTTCCAGCGGTCCGGCGCTCCGGACCGCTCAGTCGCCCTCGCGGGCCGTGGCGTCGAGGCCGTCGGCCGTTCGTGCTCCGTCGTCCGGGGCCGCGGGGGGCGGGACAGCACCCGCCCGTGGCGAGTCTTTCTCCGCCAGAGTGGGACGAGTTGCCTGTGCACCGAGCGGAACTCGGCCTTGAGCACGCCGAGTGCTCCGTTATCCAGGAATCCGCTCTCGAACAACGGATCGGACCAAGATCCGATCAATGCTGTGGATATTGATCCGGAACTGTCGGGGTTCTGGCTGATGGCGTGGGACGGGCAACAGGTGTGGCTCGACGAACCCGACCACGTCCTTCCTCTGACCCGCAGACGACCCCGCTCCCGTCCTCCTGGTGAGATGCCCCGACCTGAGACCAAAGCGCCGCGTAAGGTCGCCCGCATGTCGCAGCCGATCCAGCTCATCATCCTCATCACGACCTTGCCTGGCCGGGGCGCGGAACAGATCACCGCCTTCGAACACCTCGCACCCCTCGTACGCGCGGAAGACGGATGCCTCCAGTACGACCTCCACCAGGTCGCGGACGACCCCGATCGCTTCGTCCTGATCGAACGGTGGGGCTCACCCGAAGCCCTCGCCGCCCACGACGCCGCCCCGCACATGACCGCCGCCGACGCAGCGAACACGGCCTTCCGCGCAAAGCCCGCCGAGGTCATCCGCCTCGTCGCCGATCCCGTCGCCTGACCGCCGGCCGCATTGGCCGAGGGGCGGCATCGTGCGGACGTCGCGGTGATGTTCAAGGTCTGGCTCAAGGCAGTGGACATCTGGTGGGCGAAGTGGCGTGCGGGCGGGCGGGAGGCGCTCACCGCGTGCCCACGAGGCAGACAGGTTGGCGACCACCAGGTGCTGTCCGAGGCCGAGCAGCGGGCCATCCGGCAGGCGGTGCTCGACCACCTCCCCTGCGACTTGGGCCTTGTGGGGCAGTTGCGGACCCGGGCGGCGGTGCGGGACCTGATCGCGAAGCTGTACCGGGTGCGTCTGACCGAGCAGGGGGTGGGCAAGTACCTCCGCCGCTGGGGCCTGACCTTCCAGCGCCCGGACAAGCGGGCCGTCGAGTGGACGACCAGGCCGACATGCTCGCTGACGACCCTCACTGGACGGGCGTGATCGAGTAGCTGCCACGATGGGTGCCGCAAAGAGTGGTCCAGCCTCATCGCTCTCACGATGGGGCCTGACCTGCAAGAAAGGCCATCGTGAACCTGAGCATCCGAAGACTTCGCATCACCGGCGCCGCAGCGGCCCTGTGGCTGGCGGGGGCATGCGCGTCTCCACCGCCACCCCATGTGACCGAAGGAGACCTGGCCGGCCGGTGGACGAGCGGCGCCTGTCACACGGTTTTGACGGTGGACGTCGACCACACATTCAGCGTCAAGAATTTCCCGACCGAGTACTCCATGGAGTCCGATGCCGTTACCCAGCAGATCTCGGGGAAGGGCAGGTGGTACCTCTTCGACGACACCAAGGACGTCGCCTCGCACACTCTCGATCTCAAGCATGACCATACGGTCTATTCGCTGGACTTCGCGCAGAAGCAGAACCGGCTGATCCTCGAGTGGACCGTCGGCGACCCCGACAACGGCTTCAATTGCAGTTTTTCGCGAACCGATTGAGCCGGTTCGGTTGTATACAGGGGACTTTCAGTCGGCATGAGCCGTATAGAGAGCCTCCAGGGCCCGGTGTCCGGCCGGGTCACCGTACCCCCGGCGGTTGTTCGTCGTCGTCTCACAGCACCTCCATCTTCCGCTCGTCAACGGCTGCCAATCGGGAGATGTACGGCCGGGCCGGATCTCTTACAGCCTCTGGCAGATTCAGGCTCGGGCCCGAGCGGCAGGCGTGACACGGGGCACGGGTCCGCCGTGAGTACACTCCCCGCGCGAGTCGCCCCTGCTCGATCGCCACCTGCTCCAGAGGAAAGGAATGACCACGCTCGCCCACCACCTGACCGCCCCTCGCCCGGGGTTGCGTCCCTTCTTGTGACGTAGCCGATCAACTGACCGTCGTGCTGGTGGTGTGGAGTGGTTCGGGGAGTTCAGCGTAGAACTGGTCCATGCTGCCCTCGGGCAGGCAGTAGCGGGGGAAGGCGATCCACTCGTCGTGCAGCTCGAAGAGCACGGCGGTGACGAGCCGCAGGAGCGCGTCGTCAACCAGAACGCCCGGCACCCCGACGTGCCGGCCACTCGACGACGCGAACGCGCCCGCGTCCGCAGCGAGAAGGGCATCCGCTGGGGCGGACGCCCCCATCCCGGCGGCGATCACCACGGCCCGGGACGCAATCCGGTGTCCGACCCTCGCCTTGCAGCAGGCCGCGTCCGGATAGATGTGTGGGAAGCGGACGTGATCCAGAGGCCGGGCAGGCAACGCGGTCAGCTGGCCGTCCAGGTCCTGGCAGATGCGCGAGACCTCGCTCTTGGATGTCCCGGTGCCCGCACAGGGCCTTGACCAGGTCGCCGGCCTGGGTGCTGAGCATCTTGTCGCGGTGGCCGTGGCGGAGCGCGGTGCGCGTCTCGGTGTGCTCGTTTCACTCCGCGCCGATCCGGGCCGTGGCCTCGGCCCCGGTCAGCTCCTGGGGCATGCGCTCGGCCGGGGACTGTAAGACGTTCGGTGTAACTCCCGATCATGGAGGATGCATCGATGCCCAGTGAGAACGTGTCCGAGGCCGAAGGCGCCAAGTCGGCGAAGTCTGTGCCGACGAGGACCGTGG
>NZ_KZ627048.1 GCF_002911015.1 Streptomyces populi | reverse complement strand
TCCACGGTCGTGACGTCGACGCGGTCCAGGAGGTGGGCGTCCGCGTCTCCGAGGAGGAACGCGAGACTGTCCCGCAGCGCGGCCGCCATGGCGTTCGTGAAGGTGGTCAGCAGGATCCGGTCGCCCTCGCGGCCGGTGCGCAGCAGATGCCGGACGCGGTGGAGGGCGACGACCGTCTTGCCGGTGCCGGGGCCGCCGGTGACCTGGGCGGGCCCGTTGAAGCCCGGGTGGTACGCGTATCTGCGCTGAGCCGGGTGGAGGAAGATCCGCCAGCGGGTGAGGTCCTCGGTGAGGATCCGTTCCAGCTCGCCCGGCCCCGTCACCTCCACGATGCGGTTCGGCGTGTTGAGGATCGCCTCGGTGAGGGTGGGCGTCGGCCGGTCCTCCGCCGTGCGCACGGTCTGTCCGCGCGGAGCGATGAGCTGCTCCCAGACGTCCTCGGGAGAGTAGTCGGCCGCCAGGTACTCCAGTACCTCGTACTGGTCCGCGGGCATCATGGGCGGTGCCATGACCGTCAGGTCGTCGGCGGTGACGCAGACGCGGGCCAGGCGCAGGACCTGGTCGTCGACGCCGAGATCCCGCAGCACCGTGTCGGAGTGTCCTTCGAAGAGGCGGGTCGGGGTGGACACCACCTTCGTCTCGAAGTAGGTCTCCATCTGCTCCAGCGCCTCGACGTTGCGCACCTCGAGGCCGCCGGTGGCGCCGTTGACCGAGTAGGCGCGCTTGCAGGCCCAGTTGATCGCCTCGTCGTGAGGAGCGACGCGGAGGAGCGTGAAGAGTTCGGTTCCGTCGTCGGGCGCGAGGAGTACACCGCGGTAGAACCTGGTGATGCGTATCGTGCGTATCCGGGGGTCGCGTGCCCGCTCGAGCTTCTCCAGGTGCATGCCCTTGCTGGCGTGGAGCTGGGGGACGGTCATGCTCCGGAACATCTGGATGGCGTCGTTGACTTCCTTCTGGACGGGCCTCTGGAGGGAGATGAGGTCCGCGACGAAGTCGTCGGAGAGTGCGAGTCGGGGCATGGGCGTCCTCGGGTCGCGAGCGGGCGGTGATCCGGGCTCAGCCTAGAGACTCGTCCCGCCGGAAGCGACGAAGCGCCGGACTGTCGCTCAGTGAACTGAGTCAACGTTCCATATGGCCGACGTCGTCGTGCGCCCGACCCGCTCATGCCCCGCTGACCTGTGCGGGACGGGTCTCGCCGTCTGCGTCCGCCGCGATCCGGTGAGGCCCTGGGGGCAGGCGATCCGGGTTCGGGCGGTCCTCCCGGAATCGGCCCCGCATCTCTCTGGTGCACCTCGCGAACGAGCTGCATACTGTATGCAGTTTTCGTGGGAGGTTGTTCTCGAGGGGAGGGGCACCCCGTGTCCTACCGCACCGCTCTCTCCGCCGTTCTGGCCGAAGTCGTGGCGCCCGCGGCCGAACCGGCCTTCCGGGAAGGCCGGTTCCCCCGGGACGCCGTGTCGGCGTTGGGCCGGGCCGGGCTGCTCGGCCTCACCGTCTCCTCGGATTCCGGCGGTGGTGGGCTCGGGCTGCCGGAGGCCGTCGACGTGGTCGCGCGGACCGCGCGCGTCTGCCCGGCGACCGCCGCCGTGCTCGCGTCCCACTTCGCGGCGGTCGCCGCCGTCGAGTCCTGCGGCGGTTCCTGGGTGCGCGAGGAGATCGCCGCCGGGCGGCACCTCGCCTCCCTCGCCCTCCGTGAGGGCGCGTCCGGTGGGCCGGGAGAGGGGGACGCGTGCGGAAGGCCCTCCTCGGCCGCCGCGCGTTTCGCCGACGTGGTCGCGCTGCGGGGCCGCAAGCGGCAGGTGGTCGCGGCGGGCGAGGCCGACAGCTACCTCTGGTCCTCCCGGCCGCTCGCCGGGGTGGACGGTCTGACGCTGTGGGTCGTTCCGGCGCGGGCCCCGGAGCTGTTCGTCCCCGCCCGGCCCGGCGGGGGAGGGCCCAGGGGCAGCGGGACCTCCACCCTGTACGCGGATCCGGTGCTCGTTCCCGCCGACGTGATGCTCGGGCGGGACGGCGGAGGGCTCGACGTCCTGCTGCGCCGTGTACGGCCGTGGCTGCCGGCGCTGGGGGCCGCCGTCGGCGGCGCGCTCCCCGGGTTTGTCGGCGAAGCCGTCGAGCCCGGGGGCGGGGAGTTCCGGTCCGGTCCTGACGTCCTTCGGCCGGAGGGCGGGGAGTTCGAGCCCGTCCCCGCCGCGCGGTCCGGCGGGCGGGGTGCGTGATGGGTCCCGTGCCGGAGGCCCCTCGGTCAGTCCTGGCCCGTCCCGGCGGCGAGCTGCCTGCGGTAGAAGCCGGTGGTGCGCTCGGTGTGCTTGCGCATGACCTCGCCGGCGCGTTCGGAGTCGCCCTTGGCGATGGCCCTGATCAGCTGGGCGTGTTCGTTCCAGGCCTCCTTGCCCCGGGGGCGCGCGATCGGCGTGTAGTACCAGCGCACCTTCTGGCCGACCCCCGCGATCAGTTCGGCCAGTACGGCGTTGGCGGCGACGGAGGTGATGAAGGCGTGCAGCGCGGTGTTGGCCGCGACCAGCCGCTCGACGTCGTTCGCGGCGAGGGCGTCGACACCCTCCTGGTGCAGCTCCCAGAGCCTCTCGACGTCCTCGGGCTTCGCCTGCTGGGCGGCGAGTTGGGCCGAGTAGGTCTCGAGGACCGCGCGGACGCCGAGGAGCTGGGCGGCCTCCTCCTCGGTGGGGGAGTGGACGAAGGCCCCCTGGGCGGGGCGCAGATCGACCCAGCCGTCGGTCTGGAGCCGTTGCAGCGCCTCGCGCACGGGCTGGCGGCTGACCCCGAGGTGTTCGGCGAGTTCGGCCTCGACGAGGTGCTGGCCGGGCTTGAGGGAGCCGTTGACGATCAGTTCGGTCAGGGCGTCGTACACCGCCTGCCGCAGCGGCGCCGGGCGGGTGACGCGCCGGGTCGCGGCGGCCGTGAGTGCCTCACGCATGGGAGCCCCGTTCCGCCACCGGGTCCCGCGGGGCCGACGGCTCTGTCGAGAGGTGGCCGCCGAGAGGGTCGCCGACGGTCGCGTCAGGATACAGGTTTTCGTATGCAGGACACCGGGCTGCCGGGAGGTGATCCCGGGGTGTGCCGGGGTGTGCCGCCCCCTCGCGGGTCGCCGGGGCGTGCCCGAGGCCGATTCCCGCCCGGGAGAAGGGAGTTGATTCGGATTGAGTTCTGTATACAGAAGCCTGTATGGGGTAGTCTCGGTCTCCGCGAGCAACGCCGGGGACCCGCACCAGGGAAGGCGGAGCGATCATGACGGTCGGCGTGGATGACAGGAACGTCGAGGGCGTGGTGCGCCGGGCGGCGGCCGCCCACCGGGATCAGCGCGGTGCGCTCCTGCCCGTACTCCACGCCGTGCAGGCGGAGTTGGGCTGTGTGCCGCAGGAGGCGATCGCCGTGCTCGCCGACGAGTTCAACCTCTCCCGGGCCGACGTCCACGGAGTGGTGACCTTCTACCACGACTTCCGTCGGGAGCCGGCGGGCCGCACCCTCGTCCGCGTCTGCCGGGCCGAGGCCTGCCAGGCGCTCGGCGCCGAGCGCCTGGTGGCCTACGCCCGCGAGGCCGGACTGGCCCCCGGGGAGACGAGCGCGGACGGCGCCGTCACCGTCGAGCAGGTCTTCTGCCTCGGCAACTGCGCCCTGGGCCCGTCGGTGGAGGTGAACGGACGGCTGTACGGACGCGTCGGTCCGGACGGGCTCGGCTCGCTCCTCGACGGGAGGGCATCGTCATGAGCGGCAAGGACGCGGCACCTCCCGCCGTCACCGTCTACGTCCCCCGCGACTCGGCGGCCCGGTCCGTCGGCGCGGACGAGGTCGCGGACACCCTGCGACGGGCCGCCGTGCAGGGAGACTTCCGCCTTGACGTCGTACGCAACGGATCGCGCGGCCTGCTCTGGCTCGAACCCCTCGTCGAGGTGGTGACCCCGCACGGCCGCGTCGGATACGGGCCCGTCGCCCCGTCCGACGTCGAGGACCTGCTCGCCTCCGGCATGCTCGACGGCGCCGGACATCCCCTGCGGATCGGCGTGGTGGACCGGCTTCCCTGGCTGGCCCGGCAGAACAGGGTCACCTTCGCCCGGGTCGGCGTCACCGACCCGCTGTCCCCGGACGACCACGTGGCGCACGGCGGCCTCACCGGACTGCGCGCCGCACTGGAGCGGGAGCCCGCGGACGTGGTCGCCGAGGTCACCGCGTCCGGCCTGCGCGGCAGAGGCGGCGCGGGCTTCCCGGCGGGCGTCAAATGGAAGACCGTCCTCGACTGCGCGGACGGGCTCAAGTTCGTCTGCTGCAACGCCGACGAGGGCGACAGCGGCACCTTCGCCGACCGCATGGTCATGGAGGGCGACCCGTTCCTGCTCATCGAGGGCATGACCATCGCCGCGCACGCGGTCGGGGCGAGCGAGGGATACCTCTACATCCGCTCGGAGTACCCCGACGCGGTGGCCACCGTGCGGGCCGCGATCGGCATCGCCCGCGAGCGCGGATGGCTCGGCGGGAACATCCTCGGTTCCGGGCTCGACTTCGACCTGCACGTGCGCGTCGGCGGCGGCGCGTACATCTGCGGCGAGGAGACCTCCATGCTGGAGAGCCTGGAGGGCAGGCGCGGCACGGTCCGCGCCAAACCGCCGATCCCGGCGGTCGAGGGCCTGTTCGGCAGACCGACCGTGGTGAACAACGTGCTCACCCTCGCGACGGTCCCCGTCGTGCTCGCGTCCGGCGCGCGGGCCTACGCCGACCTCGGCGTCGGACGCTCGCGCGGCACCCAGGTCTTCCAGCTCGGCGGCAACGTCGCCCGCGGCGGCATCGTCGAGACCGCGTTCGGCGTCACCCTGCGCGAACTGGTCGAGGACTACGGCGGCGGTACGCTCTCCGGCCGCCCGGTGCGCACGGCACAGGTCGGCGGACCGCTCGGCGCCTATCTGCCCCCGTCGATGTTCGACCTGCCGATGGACTACGAGGCCTTCGCCGAGGCCGGCGCGATGGTCGGCCACGGAGGTGTCGTCGTCTTCGACGACACCGTCGACATGGCCGCCCAGGCCCGCTTCGCGATGGAGTTCTGCGCCGCCGAGTCCTGCGGCAAGTGCACGCCGTGCAGGGTCGGTTCGGTCCGCGGCGTCGAGGTCATCGACAGGATCGTGGCCGGCCGGGACCGGGACGAGAACCTCGCGCTCCTGGAAGACCTGTGCGACCTGATGACCGACGGTTCGCTGTGCGCGATGGGCGGGCTGACCCCGATGCCCGTACGCAGCGCCCTCACCCACTTCCCTGACGACTTCCTCGCCCGCGGCTCCGACACCGGGGCGAACGCCCTTCGGACCGGCGGTGCGAGGGGGGAGGGCACCTCATGACACTGCTCAAGGAACCCGACTTCGGAACCCCGGAACGTCCCGGCGAGGCCACGGTCTCGGTGGAGGTCGACGGGCTGGCGGTGACCGTCCCCGAGGGCACCTCGGTGATGCGCGCCGCCGCGCTCGCCGGCGTCGACATCCCCCGACTGTGCGCCACCGACAGCCTGGAGCCGTTCGGCTCCTGCCGGCTGTGCGTGGTGGAGATCGACGGACGGCGGGGCACCCCGGCCTCCTGCACCACCCCGGTGACGGACGGGATGTCCGTGCGGACCCAGACACCCAAGGTGGAGAAGCTCCGCCAGGGCGTCATGGAGCTGTACATCTCCGACCACCCGCTCGACTGCCTCACCTGCCCCGCCAACGGCGACTGCGAACTCCAGGACATGGCGGGCGTGGTGGGCCTGCGCCAGGTGCGCTACGGCTACGAGGGCGAGAACCACCTCGACGCCGAGAAGGACACCTCCAACCCGTACTTCGACTTCGACCCCGCCAAGTGCATCGCCTGCTCCCGCTGCGTGCGCGCCTGCGGCGAGGTCCAGGGCACCTTCGCGCTCACCATCGAGGGACGCGGCTTCGACTCCAAGGTCTCGCCCGGCGCGGCCGAGACGTTCATGGACTCCGAGTGCGTCTCCTGCGGCGCCTGCGTCCAGGCCTGCCCGACCTCCACGCTCCAGGAGAAGTCGGTGGTCGCGCTCGGCATGCCGACCCGGTCCGTGGTCACCACCTGCGCCTACTGCGGGGTCGGCTGCTCCTTCAAGGCCGAGCTGCGCGGCGACGAACTCGTCCGCATGGTGCCGTACAAGGACGGAGGCGCCAACGAGGGCCACTCGTGCGTGAAGGGCCGCTTCGCGTTCGGCTACGCCACCCACCCCGACCGGGTGCTGAAGCCTATGGTCCGCGACGCGATCACCGATCCCTGGCGCGAGGTCGAGTGGGACGAGGCCATCGGCACGGTCGCGCGCCGGATGCGGGACATCCAGCGCCGGCACGGGCCGGGCGCGATCGGCGCGATCTCCTCGTCGCGGTGCACCAACGAGGAGGTGTACGTCGTCCAGAAGATGGTCCGCGCCGCGTTCGGCAACAACAACGTGGACACCTGCGCCCGCGTCTGCCACTCCCCGACGGGATACGGACTCAAGCAGACCTTCGGCGAGTCGGCCGGCACCCAGGACTTCCGCTCCGTGGCGGAGGCCGACGTCATCATGGTGATCGGGGCCAACCCCACCGACGGACACCCGGTGTTCGCCTCCCGGATGAAGCGGCGCCTGCGCGAGGGCGCGCGGCTGATCGTCGTCGACCCCCGCCGCATCGACCTGGTGCGCTCCCCGCACATCGAGGCCGCGCACCACCTCCAGCTCCGGCCCAGCACCAACGTCGCCGTCGTCAACGCCATGGCCCACGTGGTCGTCACCGAGGGGCTGGTCGACCG
>NZ_KZ627047.1 GCF_002911015.1 Streptomyces populi | reverse complement strand
AGGTGACGATGCGGACCCGCTTGTACGGGGCGACGCGTTCGGCGACGTACATCATGACCTCGTTCGCGGAGAGGTCGGCGGCCGAGGGCTGGCGCACCACGAAGGCGTGCGGGACCTCGTTGTTGTCCTCGTTGTAGGACCCGATGACGGCGGCGTCGGCGATGCCGGGATGGGTGAGCAGCAGCGCCTCCAGTTCGGCGGGGGCGACCTGGAAGCCCTTGTACTTGATGAGTTCCTTGACGCGGTCCACGACGAACAGCCAGCCGTCGTCGTCCACGTGGCCGACGTCCCCGGTGTGCAGCCAGCCGTCCGCGTCGATCATCGCGGCGGTCGCGTCGGGCCGGCCCAGGTAGCCCTTCATGACCTGGGGCCCGCGGACGACGATCTCGCCGCGCTCCCCGACGGCGACGTCCTTGTCCGGGTCGTCGAGGGAGACGATGCGCATCTCGGTGCCAGCGACGAGCTTGCCGACCGTGCCCGGCGGCGGGTTCTCGGCGTCCAGCGGGACGACGTGCGTGCCGGGCGACAGTTCCGTCATGCCGTAGGCCTGGCCCACCGGCGGCAGCCCCAGCCGGGCCGAGCAGGCGGCGGCGAGGGCGGCGTCCAGCGGGGCCGCGGCGGAGACGATGTACTTCAGGGACGACAGGTCGTACTCCGCGACGGCCGGGTGCTTGGCGAGCGCCAGGACGATCGGCGGTGCCACGTACAGGCCGGTGATGCGGTGCTCCTGGATGGCGCCGAGGAAGGTGTCGAGGTCGAAGCGGGGCAGCACGACCACGGTGGCGCCCTGCCGCAGCGGCGCGTTCATCAGGGCGGTGAGCCCGTAGATGTGGAAGAACGGCAGGACGGCGAGGATGCGGTCGTCCGGGCCCATCGGCATGGCGGGCTCGAGCTGCGCGAGGTTGGTGGCTATGGAGCGGTGGGTGAGCATCACGCCCTTGGGGACGCCCGTGGTGCCCGAGGAGTACGGGAGCGCCGCCACGTCCTCCACCGGGTCGATGGCGACCTCCGGTTCGGGCGCGGTGCCGCCGAGCAGGTCGATCAGGGAGCGGTGGCCCTCCGCCTGGTCGCAGACGAGGATCTCCCGTATCCCGCCCGCGAGTCCGGCGGCCTGCCGGGCCGTCTCCAGCAGTGGCGAGACCGTCACGATCCAGCGCGCCGAGGAGTCCCGCAGCTGCTTGGCGAACTCCTCGGCGGTGGCGAGCGGGTGCACGGTCGTGACCGACGCGCCCGCCCGGGTGGCCCCGTAGAACACGACCGGGAACGCGATGGTGTTGGGGCTGTGCAGGGCGAGCACGTCGCCCTTGCGCAGTCCCGCCTCGGCGAGCGCGGCGGCCACCCTGCGGTGGAACTGGTCCACCTGCGCGTAGGTGAGCGTGGTGCCGTCGACGCCGTCGACGAGCGCGGGGGCCTCGCCCCGCTCTGCGGCGTGACCGAGGACGGCGTCGTGGATGGGCTCCTCGACGGCCGGGACATCTGCGTACTCGCTGCGGAACACGGTTCCTCCTAGAGCGCTCAGTACGACTTGGGCAGACCCAGGGTCTGGTGGGAGACGTAGTTGAGAATCATCTCCCGGCTGACCGGCGCGATACGAGACACGCGGGCCGCCGTGATCAGGGAGGCGAGGCCGAACTCCCGGGTGAGGCCGTTGCCCCCGAGGGTGTGCACCGCTTGGTCGACGGCCCGTACGCAGGCCTCTCCGGCCGCGTACTTGGCCATGTTGGCGGCCTCCCCCGCTCCGATGTCGTCCCCCTCGTCGTAGAGGTACGCGGCCTTCTGCATCATCAGCCGGGCCAGTTCGAGCTCGATGTGGGCCTGTGCGAGCGGGTGGGCGATCGCCTGGTGGGCGCCGATCGGCGCCTTCCAGACGGTCCGCTCGCGGGCGTACTCGACGGCCCGGGAGAGCGCGTAGCGGCCCATGCCGATCGCGAACGCGGCCGTCATCACCCGCTCCGGGTTGAGCCCGGCGAAGAGCTGGAGCAGACCCGCGTCCTCGTCGCCCACGAGCGCGTCGGCCGGCAGCCGCACCTCGTCCAGGGTGAGCTCGAACTGCTTCTCGGCGCTGGACAGTTCCATGTCGATCTGGCGCCGTCCGAAGCCCTCGGCGTCGCGCGGGACGATGAACAGGCAGGGCTTGAGGCTGCCGGTGCGGGCGTCCTCGGTGCGGCCCACGATGAGCGTCGCGTCGGCGATGTCGACGCCGGAGATGAAGACCTTGCGGCCGTTCAGGACCCAGTCGGTGCCGTCGCGGCGGGCCGTGGTGGTGATGCGGTGCGAGTTGGAGCCGGCGTCGGGCTCGGTGATGCCGAAGGCCATGGTGCGGGTGCCGTCCGACAGACCCGGCAGCCACGCCCGCTTCTGCTCCTCGGTGCCGAAGCGGGCGATGACCGTGCCGCAGATGGCGGGCGAGACGACGAGCATCAGCAGCGGACAGCCCGCCGCGCCCAGCTCCTCGAGGACGATGGACAGTTCGGCGATGCCACCGCCCCCGCCGCCGTACTCCTCGGGGAGGTTCACGCCGAGATAGCCGAGCTTGCCCGCCTCGGCCCACAGCTCGTCGGGGTGACCGCCCTCGGCGACGGCCTTGGTGAGGTACGCGCGGCCGTAGCGCTTGCCGAGAGCGGCGACCGCGGAACGGAGCGCCTTGTGTTCGTCGGTCTCTGTGACAGGGCTCATGAGGGCTCCTCGGTGAGAAGAGTACGGAAAATGCGGCCTGTGCATAGCTGTCGGGCCCGCGCGGCGCGGTCCCCGCGCGGTGGTGCGGCCCGGCGCCCCGCAGGGGGGCGCCCGCTCACCCGGCGCCGTCCGCCGGTGCCTCGCCGGGCGCCGTCTCCTCCCGCACGACGGCCAGCAGGGCGCCCACCTCCACCTGCTGTCCGACGACGGCGTGCAGGGCGGTGAGCGTCCCCGCGGCGGGCGCGGAGATCTTGTGCTCCATCTTCATCGCCTCCAGCCACAGCAGCGGGTCCCCGGCCCGCACGGCGGCGCCCTCGGCCAGCCCCTCGGCCACCCGGACCACGGTGCCGGGCATCGGCGCGAGCAGCGAGCCGGGAGCCCGGTCCGCGGCCGGGTCGGGGAAGCGGGGGAGTTCGGTCAGCGCGGTCGCGTTCACGAAGACCCGGCCGCCGTCGTACCGCGTGACGTCGAACGTCCGCCGCACGCCGGCCACTTCGAGGACGACCCGGCCCGCGTCGGCGTGCACCACGCGCACCCCGTCGGCCGCGAGTCCCTCGCGCGTGTGCCGGTAGGCCGCCTCGTGCTCGGTGCCGTGCATGCGGTAGCGCTTGGTCTGCGGCGCCGACGCCAGGTTGCGCCAGCCGCCGAACCGGGACCGCCCGTGCGCGTCGGCCAGGGCGGCGGCCAGCGGGGCGTACGGGTCGGGGGCGGGCTCGGTCAGGGCGGCCAGGTGCCGGTCGTAGAACCCGGTGTCCATGCGGGCCCCGGCGAACTCCTCGTGCCGCAGCGACCGTACGAGCAGGTCGCGGTTGGTGACCGGGCCGTGGACGGTGGCCCGTTCCAGGGCTCCGGCCAGTTTCCGCACGGCCTCCGCCCGGGTGGCGCCGTGCGCGACGACCTTCGCGAGCATCGGGTCGTAGTGGATGCCGATCGGGTCGCCGTCGGCGAACCCGGTGTCCAGCCGGACGCCGTCGGGGACGGCGATCCGGTGCAGGGTGCCGGTCTGCGGCGCCCAGCCGCCCGCCGGGTCCTCCGCGTACAGCCGGGCCTCCACCGCGTGGCCGCGGGCGGACGGGGGTTCGCCCTCCAGCCGCTCGCCCTCGGCGACCCGCAGTTGCAGGGCCACCAGGTCGATCCCGAACACCGCCTCGGTGACGGGGTGTTCGACCTGGAGCCGGGTGTTCATCTCCAGGAAGTGCGGGGTCCCGTCGGCGACCAGGAACTCGACCGTGCCGGCGCCGACGTAGTCCACGGCGCGGGCGGCCCGTACCGACAACTCGTACAACGTGTGCGTGAGTTCGCCCCCGAGGCCGGGGGCGGGCGCCTCCTCGATCACCTTCTGGTGGCGCCGCTGGAGGGAGCAGTCACGGGTGCCGAGCGGCCAGACCGTGCCGTGCGCGTCGGCGAGGATCTGCACCTCGACGTGCCGACCGCCCTCCACGTACGGCTCGACGAACACCTCCCCGTCGCCGAAGGCGCTCAGCGCCTCCGCCCGGGCCGCCTCCAACGCGGCTTCCAGGTCGGCGAGTTCGCGCACGATCCGCATCCCGCGCCCGCCGCCGCCCGCGGCGGCCTTGACCAGCACCGGCAGGTCCTCGGCGGTGACGTGCTCCAGCGGTTCGAGCCCCATCAGCTTCTTGGCCCGGGTCTTGGACGCCATCGCCTCGATCGCCTCGGGCGACGGCCCGACCCACACGAGCCCGGCGTCGGTCACGGCCCGCGCGAAGTCCGCGTTCTCCGACAGGAATCCGTACCCCGGGTGCACGGCGTCCGCGCCCGCCTCCAGCGCGGCCCGCACGACGAGATCGGCGCGCAGGTACGTCTCGGCGGGCGTCGCACCCGGCAGCCGCACCGCGGCGTCCGCCTCCCGCGTGTGCAGGGCGTTCTCGTCGGCGTCCGAGTACACCGCGACGGTGCGCACCCCGGCCTCGCGGCAGGTGCGGAAGACCCGGCAGGCGATCTCGCCCCGGTTGGCGACCAGCAGACTCGCAATCACGTGATCCCTCACATCCGGAAGACGCCGAAGCCACCGCGCGCGCCCTCGAAGGACGCCGTGTGGATCGCGGACAGGCACAGGCCGAGGACGGTGCGGGTGTCGCGCGGGTCGATGACCCCGTCGTCGTACAGCCGCCCGGACAGGAACATCGGCAGCGACTCGGACTCGATCTGCTGCTCCACCATGGCGCGCAGCGCCGCGTCCGCCTCGTCGTCGTAGGGGTGGCCCTTCGCGGCCGCCGACTGCCGGGCGACGATCGACAGGACGCCCGCGAGCTGCTGCGGTCCCATCACGGCCGACTTGGCGCTGGGCCAGGCGAACAGGAACCGCGGGTCGTAGGCCCGGCCGCACATCCCGTAGTGGCCGGCTCCGTAGGAGGCGCCCATGAGCACCGACAGGTGCGGGACCCGCGAGTTGCTCACCGCGTTGATCATCATCGCGCCGTGCTTGATGATGCCGCCCTGCTCGTACTCCTTGCCGACCATGTAGCCGGTGGTGTTGTGCAGGAAGAGCAGCGGGATGTCGCGCTGGTTGGCGAGCTGGATGAACTGGGCGGCCTTCTGCGACTCGGCGCTGAACAGCACGCCCTGGGCGTTGGCGAGGACGCCGACCGGGTAGCCGTGCAGGCTCGCCCAGCCGGTGGTCAGGCTCGTCCCGTAGAGCGGCTTGAACTCGTCGAAGTCCGAGCCGTCGACGATCCGGGCGATGACCTCGCGCGGGTCGAAGGGCTGCTTGAGGTCGCCGGGGACGATCCCCAGCAGTTCGTCCTCGTCGTACTTGGGGGGCTCGGCCGGGGCCGGATCGGCGTACGCCTTGCGGTGGTTGAGCCGGGCGACGACCCGGCGGGCCTGGCGCAGCGCGTCCCGCTCGTCGACGGCGAAGTGGTCCGCGAGGCCCGACACGCGGGCGTGCATCTCCGCGCCGCCCAGCGACTCGTCGTCGCTCTCCTCACCCGTGGCCATCTTCACCAGCGGCGGTCCGCCGAGGAAGACCTTCGCCTTCTCCTTGACCATGATCACGTGGTCGGACATGCCGGGGACGTACGCGCCTCCGGCCGTCGAGTTGCCGAAGACCACGGCCACCGTGGGGATCCCGGCCGCCGACAGCCGCGTGAGGTCGCGGAAGATCGCGCCCCCGGGGATGAAGATCTCCTTCTGGGAGGGCAGGTCGGCGCCGCCCGACTCGACCAGGCTGATGCAGGGCAGCCGGTTGGCGAGCGCGATGTCGTTGGCCCGCAGCGCCTTCTTCAGGCTCCAGGGGTTGCTGGCGCCGCCGCGCACGGTCGGGTCGTTCGCGGTGATCAGGCACTCGACGCCCTCGACCACCCCGATGCCGGTGACCAGGGAGGCGCCGACCGTGTAGTCGCTGCCCCAGGCGGCCAGCGGGGACAGCTCCAGGAACGGGGTGTCCGGGTCGAGGAGCAGCTCGATGCGCTCGCGGGCGAGCAGCTTGCCGCGCTTCCGGTGCCGCTCGACGTACTTCTCGCCGCCGCCCGCGAGGGCCTTGGCGTGCTCGGTGTCCAGGTCGGCGAGCTTCGCGAGCATGGCCTCGCGGTTCGCCCGGTAGTCCTGGCCGCCCACGTCCAGGGCGGACGAAAGGACCGTCATAGCAGGGCCTCCGGAATATCCAGGTGACGGGAGCGGAGCCATTCGCCTAGGGCCTTGGCCTGCGGGTCGAAGCGGGCCTGGGAGGCCACGCCCTCGCCGAGGATCCCCTCGACCACGAAGTTCAGGGCGCGCAGGCGGGGCAGGAGGTGCCGGACCACGGTCAGGCCCCCGCTCTCCGGGAGCAGTTCCCGGAAGCGGTCGGCCGTCAGCTCGTGGGCGAGCCAGCGCCAGGCCTCGTCGGTGCGGGCCCAGACGCCGACGTTGGCGTTGCCGCCCTTGTCGCCGCTGCGGGCCCCGGCGACCAGGCCGAGGGGGGCACGGCGGGTGGGACCCGCGGGCAACGGCTCGGGCAGGTCCGGTTCTTCGGCCGCTTCCAGTACGAGCGTGTCCTGGGCCGGGATCACCGACAGGCGGGTCCCGTCGGGGAGGACGGCCGTGTGGCCGACGGCGTCCTGGGGGACGTGCACGTCCTCGAAGACCCCGTACGGCGCGCCCTTCCCCGGTGGCGCCACCACGTGGA
>NZ_KZ627046.1 GCF_002911015.1 Streptomyces populi | reverse complement strand
CCCGGCTGCGAGGGCTCGTACGAGGACATGGGCGGCGGCGAACTGTACTGCGACACCTGCGGACTCGCCCCCGCCGAACCGGCCCCGAGGTCCTCCCGGTCCGGGAGCGCGGGTGCGTCGGCGTCGTCCGGCTCCTCCGCGCGCGGCGCGGGCGGCCCCGGCAGCAGCAGCGTGCGCGGCGGTTCAGGCGCCAGCTCGCGTACGTCGTCGCGCTCCTCGCAGTCACGGCGCTCGGTCTCCGGGCGGCTGTCGCGGTCGTTGTCGGGCCGGTCGACGGGCCGGTCGGTGTCGGTGCGCAGCTCCGGTTCGACGACGTCCTCCTCCGGGCGGGGCCGGCTCGGCGCCGGGCTGGTCGAGGTCCCCGGTGTGCCGCGGCCCGACCCGCGCGCGATGGTCCTGGAGAACCCGGAGGTGCCCGAGCGCAAACGGTTCTGTTCGCGCTCCGACTGCGGTGCCCCGGTGGGGCGTGCGCGCGGCGACCGGCCCGGCCGCACCGAGGGGTTCTGCACGAAGTGCGGCCACCCGTACTCGTTCGTGCCGAAGCTCACCACCGGTGACGTCGTGCACGGCCAGTACGAGGTGATGGGCTGTCTGGCGCACGGCGGGCTCGGCTGGGTGTACCTCGCCGTCGACCGCGCGGTGTCCGACCGCTGGGTGGTCCTCAAGGGTCTGCTCGACACCGGCGACCAGGACGCGATGGCGGCGGCGATCTCCGAGCGGCGCTTCCTCGCGGAGATCGAGCACGCCAACATCGTGCGGATCTACAACTTCGTCGAGCACCTCGACCAGCGGACGGGATCGCTGGACGGGTACATCGTCATGGAGTACGTCGGCGGCAAGTCGCTCAAGGAGCTCGCCAACGGGCGCCGCACGGCGGACGGCAAGCGCGACCCGCTGCCGGTGGAGCAGGCCTGCGCGTACGGCATCGAGGCCCTGGAGGCCCTCGGCCATCTGCACAGCCGCAACCTGCTGTACTGCGACTTCAAGGTCGACAACGCGATCCAGACCGAGGACCAGCTCAAGCTGATCGACATGGGCGCGGTGCGCAGGATGGACGACGACGAGTCGGCCATCTACGGCACGGTGGGCTACCAGGCCCCCGAGGTGGCCGAGACGGGTCCCTCGGTCGCCTCCGACCTGTACACCGTCGCCCGTACGCTCGCCGTCCTCGCCTTCGACTTCCAGGGCTACACGAACGTCTTCGTGGACTCCCTGCCCGACCCGGACAACATCGAGGTCTTCCGCCAGTACGAGTCGTTCTACCGGCTTCTCGTCCGGGCCACCGACCCCGACCCGGCCCGCCGTTTCGCCTCGGCGCAGGAGATGTCCGAGCAGCTGACGGGCGTGCTGCGCGAGGTGGTCTCGCTCCAGACGGGGCGGGCGCGGCCGGCGCTGTCGACCCTGTTCGGACCCGAGACCAAGGTCACCGACACCGAGCTGTTCGGGGAGGCGGCCGAGGAGGTGTCGCGGCTGGGGGCCCGCGCGGTCCCCGGACGCGCGAGGAAGGGCGCGGCGCCGCTGCCCGCCGGACGGAACGGGAACGGACCGCTGCCTCCCGCTCCGCCGGCCTCCGCCGCCCTGGTCAGGCCCGTCGCGGCGGCGGCCACCGCGCTCGCCCTGCCCGTGCCGCGGGTGGACCCGGACGACCCGAACGCCGGTTTCCTCGCGGGGCTCATCGCGTCCGCGCCCGCGGAGCTGATCGCCGCGCTGCGGGCGGCCCCGGCCCCCTCGCCGGAGCTGCGGCTGCGGGAGCTGCGGGCCCGTCTGGAGATGGGCGAACCCGGTGGCGCCGGCACGGCCGTCGACGCGCTGGAGGCCGATCACCCGGACGACTGGCGGGTGGTCTGGTACCGCGGTGTCACGGCGCTGGCGACCGGTGAGAACGAGATCGCCGCGCTGTCCTTCGACGCGGTCTACGACGCCTTCCCCGGCGAGCCCGCGCCCAAGCTGGCCCTCGGCGTGTGCGCGGAGGTGCTCGGCCAGCTGGACAACGCCGCCGAGTACTACCGCCTGGTGTGGACGACCGACCCCAGCTATGTGAGCGCGGCGTTCGGACTGGCCCGGGTGCAGCTCGCGGCGGGGGACCGCCGTGGCGCCGTACGCACCCTGGAGTCCGTGCCGGAGTCGTCGATCCACTACACGGCGGCCCGGGTCGCCGCCGTGCGGGCGCGGCTGCGGCAGCGGCCGGTCACGGAGACCGCGGCGCCGTTCCTGGACGATCTGACGGCGGCGGCCGGGCAGGTCGAGGCGCTCGACGGCTTCGGTCTGGACGCGGAGCGGCGCGAGCAGTTGTCGACGGAGGTCCTCGGCTGCGCGCTGGACTGGGTACTCTCCGGTAGCCAGGGTTCCGCTCCGGCTTCCGGAGGCGTGACCGCGCTGCTCGGCAGCGAGTTGGACGAGCGTGGCCTCCGTTTCGGCCTCGAACGTTCGTACCGGACGCTGGCCCGGCTCGCGCGGGGCGGCGATGAAAGGATCGACCTGGTGGAACGAGCAAACCGTTACCGCCCCCGGACGTGGGTGTGATTGATGTCCCAGATGCCCCAGCCGACGGCCCTTTCGCGGTGCCCCAGTTGTGAGGAGCCGCTGGAGGCGGCCGACCGTTTCTGCGGTGCGTGCGGCTACGACCTGTCGACGGTGTCCGCACCGGCGCAGGACCATCCCACGATCGCCATGAACGGCACCCCGGCCGGCCCCCCGCCGGCCGCCCCGTCCGTGGACTGGCCCCTCGCGCAGCAGCCCGGCAGTACGGACACGCCCGCGCCGGTGCACCGTGCCGCCGACATCCACGGCACCGATTCGGGTGGTTCCGAACTGCCGCACCCGGAGCACCCCGAACCCCCCGAGCACGCGCAGGGCGATCCGGCGGGCATCCGGCCGGCCACCGCCCGGCGGCCCGCCGGGCGGCCCTCGGGCGTACGGTTCGACAGGCCGTCGGAGCCCGACGAGTACCCGCTCGCCCCTCCGGCGGGTGAGCCCCCGGCCGCGCGGGACCGGCCGGCCGACGGCCCGGACCCCGAGGTTCCGGACCCCCGGACCGCCGACCTCCCGGCTCCCCCCGCGGGCGCCAAGCTGTGCGTGGCCTGCCGCGCGGGCCAGGTGGACACCGACGGCTACTGCGAGAACTGCGGGCACGCCCAGCCACGGGAACGGGACCACATGGAACAGGAGTTGGGCGCGGTCGCCGCGGTCAGCGACCGGGGGCTGCGCCACCACCGCAACGAGGACGCGTTCGCGGTCTCCTCGACCGCGCTGCCCGACGGCTCCCCCGCGGTCGTCGCGATCGTCTGCGACGGGGTCTCCTCCGCGACCCGCCCCGACGAGGCGTCCCTCGCCGCGTCCAACGCGGCGAACGAGTCGCTCCTGGCGTCCCTCCCGCTGGGCACGCACCCGCAGGCGGCCATGCACGAGGCGATCGTCGCGGCCTCGGAGGCCGTCAACGCGCTGGCGGGCCCGGACACCGCGCAGGGCGAGAACGCCCCGCACGTGAACGCCCCCGCCTGCACCATCGTCGGCGCCCTGGTGACGTCCACGCTGCTGATCGTCGGCTGGGTCGGCGACAGCCGCGTCTACTGGGTTCCCGCCGACCGCTCCTCGCTGCCGGCCCGGCTCACCGAGGACGACTCGTGGGCCGCGCAGATGGTCGCCGCGGGTCTGATGAACGAGGCGGAGGCGTACGCCGACGAGCGCGCCCACGCGATCACCGGCTGGCTCGGCGCCGACGCCTACGAACTGGAGCCGCACACCGTCTCGTTCAAGCCGGACCGGCCGGGTGTGGTCGTGGTGTGCACCGACGGTCTGTGGAACTACGCGGAGACGGCGGAGGAGATGGCCGAGGCCGCCCCCCTCGACGCCGCCGAGAGGCCGCTGCACGCCGCCCGGGTCCTGGTCGGCCACGCCCTGGACGGCGGGGGCCACGACAACGTAACAGTGGCCGTCCTGCCGTTCCCCGCCCCCTCGCAGGGGGCAGGATCGGCCTGAGGCCGCGAACCAACGGGGGGCGGCCGCGGACCGGAGGGGACCGGTCCGCACCCAGTCAGCACCTCCGCCGGGGGGCGGAGGCCCGAGGGGGACAGAGAAGTCATGGCCAATTTCTCGAAGTCGAACGTGCCACAGTTCTCGGTCGACGTGTACCAGAACGAGTATCTGCCGGAGGGCGGCCGCGAGGTCAACGCGATCGTCACGGTGAGCGCGACCGGTGGCGGCACCGTCGGAAGCGCGGTCGCCGCGCCGCACCTCTACACGGCGGGCCAGGCGCCGGACGCCGCCGTGGCGATCATGGTCGACTGCTCGGGCTCGATGGACTACCCGCCGGCCAAGATGCGCAACGCCCGCGACGCGACGGCCGCCGCGATCGACACCGTGCGCGACGGGGTCCACTTCGCCGTGATCGGCGGCACGCACATCGCCAAGGAGGTCTATCCGGGCAACGGACGGCTCGCCGTCGCGGACGCCTCCACCCGCGAACAGGCCAAGCAGGCGCTGCGCAGGCTGAGCGCGGGCGGCGGCACGGCGATCGGCACCTGGCTGCGGCTCGCCGACCGGCTGCTGTCCTCGGCGGAGGTGTCGATCCGGCACGGCATCCTGCTCACCGACGGCCGCAACGAGCACGAGTCGCCCGAGGACCTGCGGGCCGCGCTGGACTCCTGTGCCGGACGCTTCACCTGTGACGCGCGGGGGGTCGGCACCGACTGGGAGGTCAAGGAGGTCACCGGGATCGCCTCGGCGCTGCTCGGCACCGCGGACATCGTCGCCGACCCCGCCGCCCTCGCCGCCGACTTCACGCACATGATGGAGACGGCCATGGGCAAGGAGGTCGCCGACGTGGCCCTGCGGGTGTGGACGCCGGTCGGCACCGAGATCAGGTTCGTCAAGCAAGTGGCGCCCACCGTGGAGGAGCTGACGGACCGCCGCACCGAGGCCGGCCCCCGGGCGGGCGACTACCCGACCGGCTCCTGGGGCGACGAGTCCCGCGACTACCACGTGTGCGTCCGGGTCCCGACGGCCGGGATCGGCCAGGAGATGCTCGCCGCCCGGGTCTCGCTGGTGATCCCGCGGAGCGACGGCTCGGTGCAGAACCTCGGCGCCCAGGGTCTCGTGCGGGCCGTGTGGACCGACGACATGGCCGCCTCGACGTCCATCAACCCGCAGGTCGCGCACTACACGGGTCAGGCCGAACTGGCACAAGTCATCCAACAGGGTCTCGACCTCCGCAAAGCGGGAGATGTCGATGGAGCGACGGCCAAGCTGGGACGGGCCGTCCAACTCGCCGGAGCCTCCGGAAACGCCGATACTGCGAAACTCCTCGCGAAGGTGGTGGACGTGGTCGACGTCGCGGCAGGTACTGTGCGATTGAAAGCGCGTGTCGCGGAGGCCGACGAGATGACCCTCGAGACACGGTCCACAAAGACTGTTCGTGTAAAGAAGTAGCGGGAAGCAGCGAGCCCGGTCCCGCTGGGATCCGGAGAAACCCGGTCATGACGACCGGAAAAGGAAGGGGGAAGACCGACATGCCGACATGCCCGAACGGACATCAGTCGAATTCCGACGATTGGTGCGAGGTCTGCGGTCACCGCATGGCCGGTGTGCCCCCGCTCCCTCCCCCGCCCCCGCCCGGCGGCGGATACAGCTACCCGGCGCCCGGTTCACCACCGCCCGTGCCCGGCGGCCGGTCCGGCGCGCCGGGCCCGAACGCCGAGCTCTGCCCGCAGTGCCGCACGCCCCGTGAGGGCGCGGCGCCGTTCTGCGAGGAGTGCCGGTGGAACTTCCTGACCAACACCGCCACCTCGTACACACCGGCGGCACCGCGCCCGCCGGCCGGAGCTCCGGGCGGTCCCGGCGTTCCTGGCGTTCCCGGCGGGCAGTCGCCGTACGGCGCTCCCGGCGGCCCCGGCGGCCAGAACCCCCCGCCGCGGTTCCCGCAGTCCGGTCCCGGCGGTCCGGGTGCCGGTGGCCCCGGTCACGACCCGTTCGACTACCAGAGTTCGCGGCCCTCGCAGGTGAACCGGCCCGCCGAACCGATCCCGCCGGGCCCCGGCGCCCAGCCGTACGGCGGCCCCCAGGGCTTCGGCGGCGACCCGTCCCGCCAGGCGGCGCCGCCCGTGCCCGGCGGCCCCGGCGCCCCGCAGCAGGCCTACACGCAGCAGCCCTCCCCGCCACCCTTCACCCAGGGCGGACCGCCGCAGCAGGGCGGCCCGGGGTCCGGCGGCCCCGCCTTCGGCGGCGGTGACGACGACTGGGTGATCCCCCCGCCGTCGTCCGGCGCGCCCGGCGGCCCCGGCCGCCAGGGTGCCCCCGGCGGCCCGGGCCAGGCGGGCGGCTACGGCTACCCGGAGCCCGGCGCCACCCAGGCTCCGCCCGGTCCCGGCTACCAGCAGCAGCCCCCGCCGCAGCAGCAGTCGCTGTCCTGGAGCGCGACCATCGCACCGGACCGCGAGTACTTCATGGCGATGATGCAGCGCTCCGGACCCGAGGCCGCGGGCCTGAACCTGCCCGCGTACTCGCCGGAGCTACAGCGCCCGCTCCTCGGCAACCAGATCACCATCGGCCGCCGCAGGCACTCCACCGGCGACACCCCGGACATCGACCTGTCGGTGCCCCCGGAGGACCCGGGCGTCTCGCACCAGCACGCGGTCCTGGTCCAGCAGCCGGACAACACCTGGGCGGTCGTCGACCAGAACTCGACGAACGGCACCACGGTCAACGGCGGCGAGGAGCCCATCCAGCCGTTCGTGCCCGTGCCGCTTCAGGACGGCGACCGGGTGCACGTGGGCGCCTGGACGACGATCACGATCAGACGGGGCTGAGACACGTCCTGCCGGGCCGCACCGGTGGCCCGGAACGCCCTGCCGGGCCCGCGACGGCGGCCCGGCGGGGCGTTCGCCGTTCCGCCGCCGTTCCGCCGCCGTTCCGCGGGCGGACGGCCCTCCCGGCCGCTTCCGTCCGCCGCGACCGCTCAGGACACAGGGCGGCTCACACCGGCTCACGGCGCCGGGAGGGCCGGTACACGCCGACTCACGGCGCAGGGAAGGCCGGTACACGCCG
>NZ_KZ627045.1 GCF_002911015.1 Streptomyces populi | reverse complement strand
TCCGGGCAGTCCTCAGCGAGAGGCCGCCCACAGCCGCACGCCGTACGCCGCCGCCCCCACCGCGAGGACGGCCGCGCCCACGACCACCGAGACGCCCGGCAAGGCGCAGGCCAGCGTCACGCAGCCGAGGAGTCCCAGTACCGGCACGACCCGCGATGTCGGTGCCGGGCTCAGCGTCCAGGCGGAGGCGTTGGCGATCGCGTAGTACGCCAGCACACCGAAGGAGGAGAAGCCGATCGCGCCGCGCACGTCCACGGTCGCGGCCAGCACGGCGACCACCGCCCCCACGGCCAGTTCCGCCCGGTGCGGGACTTGGAAGCGGGGATGCACGGCGGCCAGGGCGCCCGGCAGATGACGGTCGCGGGCCATGGCCAGCGTGGTCCGCGAGACACCCAGGATCAGGGAGAGAAGAGAGCCGAGCGAGGCCACCACGGCCCCCACCCGCACGACGGGCACGAGCCCCGGCAGCCCGGCCGCCCGCACGGCGTCCGCCAGCGGAGCCGGGGCGAGCCCCAGACCCGCCGACCCGAGCACCGAAAGGACGGCGACGGCGACCACCGCGTACACCGTGAGCGCGATGCCCAGAGCCAGCGGGATCGCCCGCGGAATGGTGCGCGCGGGATCGCGCACCTCCTCGCCGAGCGTCGCGATCCGCGCGTATCCGGCGAACGCGAAGAAGAGCAGACCGGCCGCCTGGAGCACCCCGCCCGCACCTGACGACAGTCCGATGCCCAGCCGTCCGGCATCGGAGGCGTCGGACCCGAGACACCCCACCACCACGGAAGCGAGGACCGCCAGGACCACCGCCACGATCACCCGTGTCAGCCAGGCCGACTTCTGGATGCCGCCGTAGTTCACGGCGGTCAGGGCGACCACCGCGGCGACGGCCACCGCGTGTCCGTGCGAGGGCCAGACGTACGCGCCCACGGTGAGCGCCATGGCCGCGCAGGAGGCCGTCTTGCCGACGATGAACGACCAGCCCGCCAGATATCCCCAGAAGGCTCCCAGCCGCTCGCGCCCGTAGACGTAGGTGCCGCCGGAAGCGGGGTACAGGGCGGCGAGCCGGGCCGAGGACGTCGCGTTGCAGTAGGCGACGACCGCGGCGACCGCGAGTCCGAGCAGGAGCCCGGATCCGGCCGCCCGTGCGGCGGGGCCGAGCGCGGCGAAGATCCCGGCACCGATCATCGAGCCGAGTCCGATGACCACGGCGTCACCGACTCCCAGCGTGCGGCGCAACTCGGGCCCGGACGTCGTCATGCGCCGCACCCTACTGATCGCCGCAACCGGTTGGAGCCACGGAGGCGTCCTGTTCATCGGTACGGCGTCGACACGTCATCGGCGGACGTGACCCGCACCGGACACGGACAGCGCGCGCACGGCCCGCCCGGACCGAAATCACAGGGCCGGGGCAGCGTGATCACAGGACGGAAGGGCAGGCTCAGGACATGGGCATCATCAGCTGGATCATTCTGGGACTGCTGGCCGGAGCCATCGCCAAGTTCCTGCTCCCGGGGCGCGACCCGGGAGGCTTCGTCGGAACGACCGTCATCGGCGTCGTGGGCGCGTTCGTCGGCGGCTGGATATCGGCCCGCTGGCTGGACCACCCCGTCAGCAAGCACTTCTACGACGGTGCCACTTGGGTCGCCGCCATCGGCGGTTCGCTCGTGCTGCTGATCCTCTACCGCATCCTGTTCGGCGACTCGCGCCGCTGAGCCCACGGCGCCGGGACCGCGGCCGGAGGGCGAGAAGGGCGGGCACCCCGGGTGCCCGCCCCTCCTCACGCCGCCGGCCGCTCCCGCGGCCGCTTCACGCCGCCTGCCGGGCGTTCTACCGGTAGTTCACGAACTGCAGGGCGAAGTCGAAGTCCTTGCCCTTGAGGAGGGCCTGAACGGCCTGCAGGTCGTCACGGCTCTTCGAGCTGACGCGCAGCTCGTCGCCCTGCACCTGGGCCTTCACTCCCTTGGGGCCCTCGTCGCGAATGATCTTCGCCACCTTCTTGGCGTTCTCCTGGGAGATGCCCTCCTCGATCGTCGCGAAGATCTTGTACTCCTTGCCGGAGAGCTGGGGCTCACCGGCGTCCAGCGACTTCAGCGAGATGCCGCGCTTGATCAGCTTGGTCTCGAACACATCGAGGATGGCCTTCACCCGCTCCTCGGAGTTCGCCTCCATGAGGATCTTCTCGCCGGACCAGGAGATGGAGGCGCCGACGTTCTTGAAGTCGTAGCGCTGCGAGATCTCCTTGGCGGCCTGGTTGAGGGCGTTGTCGACCTCCTGCCGCTCGACCTTCGAGACGATGTCGAAACTGGAGTCGGCCATGTCCTGTGGCTCCTTGTATCGGGGTGCGTAGGGGCGGCCGTCGAGCCCGGCGTAGGCCTCCGGCCGCATCCGTATAAGCCTAGTGCTGTGACCGCATAGGTTCGCCGGGTCGGTGGTCGTGGCGGTTGGATGTGAGGTGACATCCGACCCGATCGCTGGAGGCGCGGTGGCTGATCCTGTCCGTGTGCGCAGACTGACCGACCAGGAGGGGCAGAAGCTGCAGCAGATCGTGCGCCGGGGTAGCACCAGTTCGGTGCGTTACCGACGGGCGATGATGCTGCTGGCCTCGGCCGGTGGGAACCGGGTGCCGGTGATCGCCCAGCTGGTGCAGGCCGACGAGGACACAGTCCGGGACGTGATCCACCGGTTCAACGAGATCGGCCTGGCCTGCCTGGACCCTCAGTGGGCGGGAGACCGTCCCCGCCCACTCAGCCATGACGACGAGGATTTCGTCATCGCGACGGCCACCACCCGACCGGTCAAGTTCGGCCAGCCGTTCACCCGCTGGTCGCCTACCTGCGCAAAGTGCACGGCCGGGTGATCCACATCGGCCGCGAGGCGTTACGGTGCCTGCTCGCCCGCCGCGGCATCACCTTCCAGCGCACCAAGGCGTGGAAGGAGTCCCCGGACCCCGAGCGCAACGCCAAGCTCGACCGCATCGAGGAAGTCCTGGACCGCTTCCCGGACCGGGTCTTTGCGTTCGACGAGTTCGGCCCGCTCGGGATCCGGCCCACCGCGGGCTCGGGCTGGGCCGGACAAGGGCGCCCCGACCGGCTGCCGGCCACTTACCACCGCACCCATGGAGTCCGGTACTTCCACGGCTGCTACTCGGTCGGCGACGACACGTTGTGGGGCATCAACCGCCGCAAGGAGGGCGCCGTGAACACGCTGGCCGCGCTGAAGTCGATCCGCGCCGCCCGCCCGGACGGCGCCCCGATCTACGTGATCATGGACAACCTGTCCGCCCACAAGGGCACCGACATCCGACGCTGGGCGAAGAAACACAAGGTCGGGCTGTGTTTCACACCGACCTACGCCTCGTGGGCGAACCCGATCGAGGCCCACTTCGGGCCGCTGCGGCAGTTCACCATCGCCAACTCGAATTACCCCAACCACACCGTGCAGACCCAGGCCCTGCACGCCTACCTGCGCTGGCGCAACGCCAACGCCCGCCACCGCGACGTCCTGGCCGCCGAGCGCAAGGAACGCGCCCGTATCCGCAGCGAGAAGGGCATCCGCTGGGGCGGACGTGCCAGATCCCTGGCGGCGTGAAGGAGCGACAGCCGTCACAGCCCAGTCGCACAGCACGAACCGCGAGGAGTTCCGCATGAACCATCAGGACGTCGACGCCGCCGTGGCAGAGATGCTGCGGATACTCAGCCCTCATACCGCCGCGGACTGGACGGTGCCGGCGGGGCCGCTCGAATGGACCTGCTGGCAAACAGCAGCGCATATCGGCCATGACCTGCTGGCCTACGCAGGACAGCTGGCAGCACAGCCCGCCGACGCCTACCTTCCCTTCGACCTGAACGTCCGCCCCACCGCCTCACCGGTTGAGGTGCTCCAGGCCGCCACCGCCTGCGGCAGGCTACTCAGCAGCGCGTTGGCCGTGGCCGACCCGACCTTGCGTGCCTGGCACTGGGGTCCGTGCGACCCCGAGGGGTTCGCAGCCATGGGCGTGGCCGAAACGCTGCTGCACACCCACGACATCACGCAGGGGCTGTCCGTGGACTGGCTACCACCAGCGCCGCTGAGCGCAGCCGTACTCAACCGGCTCTTCCCTGCCGCCCCGCCCGGAGACCCCACCCAGGTACTTCTCTGGTGCACCGGTCGCGGGGGCCTCGACGGCCTTCCTCGCCAAACCTCATGGCGGTGGGAAGCGGCGCGATCGGACTGATCGAGCTGGCCCCGGCGAACCTATCCGGTCACAGCACTAGCCACCCCCCTCCCCCCGAGCGTCGATCAATTGGGTGGCGAAGCATCCCCGAGCATCAGGTATCGTTTACGTCGTTGCCAGGGAGCACCGCGAAAGCGAGGCTCAGGGGCAGCAAACCCGGCGGTGTGCCCGAGCGGCCAAAGGGAGCAGACTGTAAATCTGCCGGCTTCGCCTTCCCAGGTTCGAATCCTGGCGCCGCCACCCTAACGGGAATCGGCCCCTGACCAGCAAGTTTGGTCAGGGGTCGTTCTCGTTCCCGGACCACGCCAGTATCCGCCGCTCTCCGTGGTGCCCCGCCCGTTCTGGCACGGCCGTGGCACGTGCCGTGAGCTTGATCATGCGGTCGGCGGGGCTTTGGTGATTCAGGTAACCCAGCGGGTCACATTTGACGGGTGCGTGAAGTCCGCAGCCCTCTCGATGCGAACTACGGGTGGGACGGTCCCTGGGGTCTGCTGGGTCTGGTTGCTGGACCTTGCTGCCCTACGGCGCGGGAGCGTGAGGTACAACTACGCCATGACGACTCGACCGACGCAGGCGATGTGGTGGGCTGAAATGGCCATCTGCCTTGCCGTAGCCGCCGTGACTTTTGCCGGGATCAGCGCTTTTCTCGGGGCATCGGCGCCCCAGGGGCGTCACGTCACCGTGGAGGGTGGCGCCTCCATCGTGCTGATTGCGCTGTCCGCCGGCGTCGGCATCTTCGTGAGTGGCCGCTTCAGGGCGTGGGGACTGCGTCGGCAAGCCGCGGCCAGCGCACGGTCTTGAGAACCGTCGTGGCAGCGATGTCACCGTGGGTTCAAATCCCATACCCGCCGCAGGTGAACAGCCCCTGACCAGGTAATTCGGTCAGGGGCTGTTCACGTGAGCGTTGTCCGCCAGCGACCGTGCCCCCCGCTGTTTCCCGACCGAACGGGCACGGTAGGGGCACGCGGTCTGAGCAGGTTGGTGGGTGGCGGTGGGGTAGCGCTTGCGCTGGCTTACCCTGATCGGCGTGCTTCTCGCCAATGCCCCGCAGACCAACGACGACCTGATAGCTGGAGGCCTAGGCTTCTTGCTTATCGGCACACTCATGTTGATCTTCGCGTTCTTTACTCGTCGTGCGAGGTGGAAGGTGCTCCGGAAGAAGGGCCCACGATCCGTTCGCGATGGCCTACTGGCCCAGGGCCTTGGTGTGATCGCTGTCGGCCTGGCCATGCTGGTGTACGGCGCTGCAACACGGTGAACACCTCCGCTGCGGAGTCTCAGCGCTTGGCCCGCCGCGACTGAAGGTCCTGCGCCTCGCTGCTCCTCGATGCGAACTATGGGCGGGGCGGTCGCTGGGGTCTGCTCGGCTGGTCGGACGGTCGTGCAGGGCTGCTGGCGGTTGGGCCCGGTCGGGATGGTTGCTGTACCTCGCTGCTGTACGGCAGGAAGGCGTGAGGTACAACTGCGCCATGAAGACTCGACCGACGCAGGCGATGTGGTGGGCTGAAATGGCGATTGGCCTTGCCGTGTCGGCCGCGACCTTCGCTGTGATCGTCGTCTTTCTGGGGGCTTCGGCAGCCCAGGGCCGCCACTCGACTCTGGAAGGCGGAGCTTCGGGTTTGCTGATCGCGCTGTCCCTCGGCGTCGGCATCTTTGCGAGCGGCCGGTTCAGGGCGTGGGGGCTGCGTCGACAGGTCGCGTCCAGCGCACGGTCTTGAGAACCGTCGTGGCAGCGATGTCACCGTGGGTTCAAATCCCACACCCACCGGCAGCAGAAACGGACCCTGACCAGGTAAATCGGTCAGGGTCCGTTCTCATGGCCAGTGTCCACTAGTGCCCGTGGCTCCCCGCTGTTTCCCGACCGAACGGGCACGAGAGGGGCACGTCGACTGGCGCCCTCTAGGCGTAGGCGGCCAGCAGCGCGGCAAGCAGCCCAGCCCCCACAGCTGTGAAGACCCGTGGCTTCCTCCAGCCCGGTCCCGAAGCCTGGCGGTTCAGCTCCCACACGAGCACCAGACCGGCACCAAGGCCCAGCGCGTCGCGCAGCAGGAAAGTGGTGGTGTTCACCGGGCGCCTCCAGGGGCCTTCGAACGGCAGACGCTCATGTCAGTCAACGGAGATTGTGCAGTCTTTGGAAGGGATGCCAGCGAGTTCGCATGCGGCCGCGTCTTCCTGGCTCGAGGATGGGTGTTGCTGGAGATACGCCGCTGTCGCGCGCGTTCCGGCGTCGAAGCAGGTCGGATTCTGTCGCACGATCGTGCTGAGGATCCTCAGCCGTGCCGTGGCGATCTCGTACTGCCTGATGGTGTCTCCCCCCTTCGCGATCCGCTGCTGCTGTTTCCGGAACTGGCCGGCCCGCGCCTCGAAGTCCTGGTTCGCCTGCGCGCACGTGGTCGACTGCTCGGACGCGTCGTCGTGCTGCGTCGCTCCGACGGCATAGCCGCCCAGGGCGATTGTGATTGCTCCTGCGCTGACCAGCGCGATCATCGAACGCTTCATGGCCGGGGATCGTATACGCCCAGGTGAGGCCACTCGCCACTGGTGCCCACCGACCTGCGGTCGACAACGCTGGGAGGTTGGCTCCGAGACTTTGGGCGGGAGCTGCCATGGGGCGAGTGATCATGGCCCCTTAAGCTTCCGGCGAGTCGGGCAGTCTGTGGACCTGCCCGTTAAAGCACGACGTTGGGGCCATGATCTTCGAGGCTCGCCCCATGGTGGCTGCCTAAAGTCTCGGAGCCAACCGGCCCCGCCGACGTCTGTGCGGGAGCTCCCTCGTGCCTCGGACTTCTCCACGTGGGCGCGCGTTGGCGCAGCCCGCCGGAGCGGGCCGAAGGCAGGAGCGGTGGCGGAGCGGAGCCAGGAGCGCGCCCGGCGGAGCGGAGCGCAGCCGGGGCTTGATGAGGTAGAGAAATCCGTAACTCTGGCCTGACAGAGGGCTGTGTCCGATCCCGGGTGATGCTTGACAGTTCGATCCCAGCTGATGGTTGACAGTGGCCGTGATCGGCTTTTCTGTGCACGTCGTTGCGGCGTGTGGCAGGAGGCCGGGATTGGCGCTGGT
>NZ_KZ627044.1 GCF_002911015.1 Streptomyces populi | reverse complement strand
CGGGAACCGCCGGGGCGGGAGCCGTCCGCGGCGGGGAAAGGTCCTGGGAGACGGCGCGGGGGACGGCACGCGAACGGAACGGGAGCCGCCGGTATCCGGCCATGAGCGGAGGCCGCGCGACGGGCCGGAGGGGCGGTCGCTCGGCCGGCCGTGCGACGCGTCCCGCGCCGGGCCGCGCCGCGCCGCGGACGGCGTCAGGTGAAGTACACGCCGCCCAGGACGACGACCACGGCCGCCGACACGAACAGCAGCACCCAGAGCAGCAGCTTCCCCACGCCGGGCGCGGGTTCGTAGCGCGGCTGCCCGTCCTCGGCGCCGGGGACCGGGGCGGAGCCGTGCGGCGCGGGTTCGCCGGCCGCCGGCTCCCCCGTGCTCACTGCGCCGTCACCACCGCCGCCTGCGGACGGATCGGCAGACGGTTGACCGGCCGGCCGGTGGCCGCCCGCACGGCGGACGCGACGGCCGCGGGCGAGGTCACGACCGGCACCGCGCTGGCCGCCTTGGCGCCGAAGGGGGCGACGACGTCGCGCTCCTCGACCAGCTTGACGATGCGGATGTCGGGCGCGTCCAGGGCGGTCGGCAGGGCGTAGCCGGTGAGGTCGGGGTGGCGGACGAGACCCCGGTTGGTCCGGAGGTTCTCGGTCAGCGCGGCGCCCACGCCCTGGGTGACGCCGGCCTCGATGCGGGCCCTGAGCTGTGCCGGGTTGAGGATCCGGCCGACGTCCTGGGCGAGCGCCAGCTCCACGACCCGGACCGAGCCGAGTTCGATGTCGACGTCCACCACCGCGCGGACGGCGCAGAAGGCGAGGCCCACGAAGGCGTCGCCCTGGCCGTGCTCGTCCAGCGGTTCGGTCGGGTGCGGGCGGCACTGCGCGGTCGCCCACAGCTCCTTGCCGTCCATCGCCTCGCTGACCGTGGTCGACAGCATTCCGTCGTACGAGGTGATCTTGCCGTCGGTGATCTGGAGCAGCTCGGTGGACATGCCGAACTTGTGCGCCAGGGGCTGTAGCAGTTGCGTGCGGACCATCTTGGCCGCGCGCTCCACCGCCCCGCCGGACACCCAGGTGTGCCGTCCCCGGCAGCTCGGGCCGGCCGGCGGCTGGTCGGTGTCGACGGGAGCCACGTGCACCTCGTCGATGCCGAGGGTCTCCTGGACGATCTGCCGGGCCAGCGTGGTGAAGCCCTGGCCGGTCTCCACGGCCGCGCAGAGCACGGTGGCGACGCCGTCGTGGACTTTCACCGTGGCCGTCGAGACCTCGTCGGCGCCCTCGGCGCCGAGCATGTGCACCATGCCGAGCCCGTAGCCGACACCGCGGCGCACGGCACCGGGTTCACCCGCGCCCTCGGGGCCGCCGGGCAGCAGCCACTCGTCCTCGGGCGTGTCCTTGGGCAGGGCGGGCAGCGGGTAGTCGCGCACGGCCTCGAGCAGCTCGGCGACGGGCGCCGGGCAGGTCACCGTCTGGCCGGTCGGCAGGACGTCGCCCGTGGCCATGACGTTGCGCAGGCGCAGTTCCGCGGGGTCGACCCCGAGTTTCTTCGCCAGCTTGTCCATCTGGGCCTCGTAGGCGGCGCAGACCTGGAGGGCGCCCTCGCCGCGCACATGGCCCGAGGGCGGGTTGTTGGTGCGCACGGCCCAGCCCTCGATGAAGGCGTTCGGGACGACGTAGGGGCCGCAGGCGAAGGAGACCGCGGCGGCCAGCGACTCGCCGGAGGTGTCGGCGTAGGCGCCCGCGTCGAGCAGGATCTGCGCCTCGACCTTGACCAGGTTGCCCTCGGCGTCGGCGTGGTGCCGGTAGCGCAGCAGGGTCGGGTGCCGGTGGGCGTGGCCGAGGAAGGACTCCTCGCGCGTGGCGGTGAGTTTGACCGGGCAGCCGGTCGCCAGGGCGAGCAGGCCGAGGGCGAGCTGGAAGCCCTGGTCCTCGCGGTCGGCGGTGGCGCCGGGGACGCCGGTGACGACGACCTTCACGCGCGCGGGTTCGAGGCCGTAGCAGGCGGCGGCCGCGTCGCGGTCGCTGTGCGGGTCGGTGGAGGCGATGTAGAGCTCGACGCCGCCGTCGGGGCGGGGCACGGCGAGTCCGGCCTCGGCGCCGATGGGGGCGGGGTCCTGGCGGCCGATGCGGTACAGGCCCTCGACGACGACCTCGCCGACCGCGTCCGGGTCGCCGTGGCGCAGCGGGATGTGCCGGATCAGGTTGCCGTCGGGGTGCAGCGGTTCGGCCTCGAAGGCGTGCTCCGGGTCGGTGACCGGTTCGAGCACCTCGTACTCGACGATGACGGCGGCGGCGGCCATCCGCGCGGTGTCGGGGTGGTCGGCGGCGACGGCCGCGATGGGCTCCCCGTGGTGGCGTACGACGTCGGAGGCGAACACCGGGCGGTCGGCGCGGCCGCGGCCGTGCATCGGGGTGCCGGGCACGTCCTCGTGGGTGATGACGGCGCGCACGCCGGGCATCTCGCGCGCGTGGCTGGTGTCGATGGACACGATGCGCGCGTGCGCGTGGGGCGAGCGGAGCACGGCGGCCCACAGCAGGCCCTCGGCCCACAGGTCGGCGGCGTAGGGGAACGTGCCCTCGGTCTTGGCGCGGTCCTCCGTGGCGGGCAGCGAGACGCCGAGCCCGTGCGGCAGGGGCTCGGGGCCCGCCTCGGGCGCCGCCGGTGTCACGGTCGCGGTCTGGTTGGTCACGCCTGGCCTCCGTCCTGGCCGTACGGCTGGTCGTGCTGTGCCGGTGAACCGTAGGCGGCACCGTCGTCGTACGCGGACGGGTGGACGCCCCCGGCACCGGGGCCGGCCTGGTGCGGGATGCGGGCCTCGTCCGCCCCGGAGGCCGCCTCGGCCTCGGCCGCGGAGTGCGCCTCGCGTTCGGCGACGACCTCGCGCACGGCGTCCAGGACGCCGCGGTAGCCGGAGCAGCGGCACAGGTTGCCGCACAGCGCCTGACGGGTCTCCAGCTCGGTCGGCGCGGGGTTGCCCTCCAGCAGGTCGTGCAGGGTCATCGCCATGCCGGGGACGCAGAAGCCGCACTGCACGGCACCGCACCTGGCCAGTGCCCGCTGGACGTCGGAGGGCTGTCCGTCGGTGGCCAGGCCCTCGACGGTGCGCACCTCGCTGCCGGCGGCGGTGACGCCGGGCACCAGGCAGGAGGCCACGAGCCGGCCGTCCACCTGGACGTTGCAGGCGCCGCACTCGCCCTGCGAGCAGCCGTCCTTGGCGCCCGCGAGGCCGAGCCGCTCGCGCAGCACGTACAGCAGCGACTCGCCGACCCAGGCGTCGGTGACGGGCCGGTCGGTGCCGTTGACGCGCAGGACGTAGGAGGCGAGGGGGTGGTCGTCGTGTCCGGCGGGGGCCAGGAGGTCCGCGTCCGGCGTCCCGGCGTCCGTCCCGGCGGCCTCGTGCGCCGGATCCGGCTCGGACGCCTCGTGCGCCTCCGTGGCGACCGGCTCGGGGTCGGCGGCGGGCTCAGGGGTCTCGTGAGCGGGCTGTACGGGCTCCTGGGCGGCCTGCGGGGCCGATCCGGCTCCCGGCTGCCCCGGCTGTCCGGCGGGGGCCTCAGCGGCCGTCTCGCGCGCGTCGGCGGTCCAGGCCTGTCCGATCTCGCCGGCCCAGGGCGCGGCCGCGCCGCCGGGGAGCGTGGCGGGCGGCGTGCCGCCCCACTGCTCGACGAGCGCCGAGGTGGTGAACTCGCCCGATTCGTCCGGGAGATCGCCTCCGGCCACCGGGATCGACCACTGCCCGGTCACGTCGTGTCCGGGGCCCTGCCCCTGGCCGTGCCCCGTGCCGTCGTCGAACTGCCACTGCCCGGTGGACCCGGGGTGGTACGCGAACCGGTCGTCGTGGGCGCCCGCTCCCGGCTGCGCGGTGTCCGGGTCCGGCCACGGGGCGTTGCCGCCCTGGCCCGCCCAGGTCCCGCCGGCGGCCGGGTCGGCCGCCTCGGGAGGGGCGGGCGCCACGGCGATCTGCGGGGGCACGTAACCGTGTCCGGGTGCGGCGAGCGGCTCCCGGGCGGCGAGGAGCGCTTCTATGCCGCCCTCGGGGAGCTGGACGAAGGCGGTGGCCCCGTCGTCGTAGTCCCCCTGGGGCAGCGGGTCCCAGCGGCCCCCGCTCTGCGCGGCGCCCTCTTCGTGCTGGTCGTCGGTCACGACAGTGCCCTTCCAAGTGCTCGTCGGGCCAGCGCGGCGACGGTGCGCCGCAGATGCAGTACGGCGGGCGGGAGCGGTGTCAGGGTTCCGTCCTCGGCGGGGACGGGGTCCGGGATGCAGGCCGCGGCCACGTACTCGCCGAACGCGTTCAGCGCCTCGGGGACGATCGCGCGGTTGTTGTCCCAGTCGATCAGCTGGGCCACCCAGGCCTCGGCGTCCAGCGGCCGCAGCGGCATCGGCGCTATGGCGCCGACGGCGCAGCGCACACCGCGCCGGGCCGGGTCGAGGACGACCGCCACGGAGGCGAGGGCGCGGCCCGGTCCGGTGCGGCCGGTGGCCTTCAGGAAGACCTGCGGCGCGTGCAGCAGCGGCACGCGCACGTAGCCGATGAGTTCTCCGCCGCGGAGCATGTCCACGCCGGCGAGCAGGTGCGACACGGGGATCTCGCGGCGGGTCCCGCCCGGCCCCGCGATGATCAACGTGGCTTCCAGGGCGGCCAGTACGGGCAGCGCGTCCCCGGTGGGGGCGGCCGAGGCGATGTTGCCGCCGAGGGTGCCGGCGTTGCGGATCTGCGGCGGTCCGGCCGCCCGCGCGGCGGCCGCGAGCGCCGGGATGAGCGCGGCGAAGTCGGGTCGGCCCATGCGAGCGTGCGTGAGGCCCGCGCCGAGCAGCGCGTGGCCGTCCTGGTACTGCCAGCCGCGGATCTCGGTGATCCTGCCGAGGCCGACGAGCGCGGCCGGCCGCAGCTGCCCGGAGTTGACCGCGGCCATCAGATCCGTGCCGCCCGCGACCGGAACGGCCGTGGGCATGGCGGACAGCGCCGCCACCGCCTCGTCCAGCGAGACGGGCAGCGTCACGGCCTGCGCCGTCTGCGGTGCGTGCGTGGTCAAACCGGTTGCCCCTTCCCGCTGCCCCACCTGGTCCCACCTGTGCTGCCGTACGGTACGTGCTGACAGGGCGGACGTGGCAACTCTGGCACATCTTCCCGGCCCCTCGACGCAGGGGTCCGCTAGGAGGCATTCGCCCCTCTCACCTGGGAGATGACCGGTTTTCGCACGGCATCGCCGCTGGAAGCCGATTGTCACTCTTCGGTGACCCTTGGGGGCACTTTTCCTTGTGGGACAACGGCACCGGGGCCCTCGCGCCGGTGCCGGCCGGCAGTGAGCCGTCTCACACCTTCGGGGGCGCTCCCTCGACAGGGCGTCCGAGCACCCCGGGCCGCCGCTGCCACGGCCGCGGACCCGTGGGCGCCCGGTAGGCGACCCCGAGGGCGTCGAGCCGTCCGTAGTGGGCGTCCATCCGCCGCTCGAAACCGGCGAAGTCCCGTTCGCCGGGGGCCGGCAGGCGGCTCCAGGCGACCTCGGCGAGGGCGGCGAGCCTCGGGAACGCCTGGTAGTCCACGCGCGCGGGGTCCTCCATCACCTCGGTCCACACGTTGGCCTGGGTGCCCAGCACGTGCCGCGCCTCCGCCTCGGTGAGCTGCGGTGGAACCGGCTCGAAGCGGTAGACGTCCTCCAGGGTGCGCACATAGGCGATCGGCACCGGTTCGTCCTCGCCCGCGGCCTGGCGGTAGTCCAGGTACACGTGCTGCTCGGGGCACATGACGACGTCGTGGCCCGCACGCGCGGCCGTGACGCCGCCCTGGTAGCCGCGCCACGACGACACCGCGGCGCCCGGCGCGAGACCGCCCTCCAGGATCTCGTCCCAGCCGATCAGCCGGCGTCCGCGCGCGGACAGCCAGGTGTCGAAGTGCCGGATGAACCAGGACTGCAACTCGTCCTCGTCGGCGAGCCCGAGTTCCCTGATGCGGGCCTGCGCCGCGGCCGACTTCCGCCACTGGCCCTTGGGGCACTCGTCGCCCCCGATGTGGAAGAAGCCCGAGAACTCCGGGAAGCGGCCGGGGTCCGCCGGGAACAACTCGAGGAGTTCCTCGAAGACCCCCTCGTAGAAGCGCAGGGTGTCGTCGGTGGGGGCGAGTACGTTTTCGGAGACGCCCCAGTTGTCCCAGACGGTCAGGGAGGCCGTGTCGACGACATCGGTGTTGCCCAGTTCCGGATAGGCGGCGATGGCCGCCTGCGAGTGCCCGGGGATGTCGATTTCGGGGACGACGGCGATATGCCGCTCGGCCGCGTACGCGACGATCTCCCGGATGTCGTCCTGGGTGTAGAAGCCTCCGTGCGGCTTCTCCTCCCACAGCGGCGAGGCCCGGTGGCCGAATTTGGTGCGCGCCCGCCAGGAACCGGTCTCCGTCAGCTTCGGGTAGCGCTCGATCTGGACACGCCACCCTTGATCGTCGGTGAGATGGAAGTGGAAGACGTTGAGTTTGTGCGCGGCCAGCAGATCGAGGTAGCGCAGAACGCCTTCCTTGGGCATGAAGTGCCGGGAGACGTCGAGCATCAGGCCGCGCCAGCGGAATCGGGGCGCGTCCTCGATGATCACGTGCTCGATTTCGTACGCCTCCCGCGGACGGACCGGGGCGCGGCGGAAAGCGTCGGGGCCGAGCAGTTGGCGCAGCGTCTGGGCGCCCCAGAAGACCCCGGCCGCGTCGCCGCCGCGGATCTCGACACCGCCGTCGCCGACGTCGAGCCGGTACGCCTCCGGCCCCAGAGCACCGTCGAGGAACAGGCGCACGGCGCGCGGAGCGTCCTGCGGACCAGGTCGCAGCGGCAGCCCGAGCGCGGCGCCGAGCGTCGAGCAGAGCCAGCGGCCGGTGCCGTCCGTGCCGGGCGCGGCCCACAGGACCGTGTCCGCGTCCAGCGCGAACCGCCCGCTCCCGACGCCTTCGACGACGAGGGGAGCGGGAATGAGGCCCGTATCCATCATGTCCATCCGTCCTTCAGTCCTTTGCCGTCGCCGGGGCCGGAGACGGGTCACCGGGTACGCGTACGAAGAAGGCCGGCGGAAGAAGACCGGCGCGTGAATGGCCGTCACCGCCGGGGCACCCGCCGTACCGTCCGGTCGGGTTCTCCGGTTCGCGCGGGACGGGGGGTGACATCCGCGCGGACCGCGCGCGATGCCGCCGGGAAGAAGGGGTTCCGGAAGCGGAAACCGCTCCCCCGCCGACGGCCGCGGGAAAACGCCCCGGCGGCCGCGGGCCGGGAGAAGGCGCGCGGAAATCCGGCCCGCCGGAGAAAGCGTCCCCGGCCCGCCCCGCCGGGTTCACGGCCGCCTTCCGCGCGTCCGTGACGGCCCCGGCGAA
>NZ_KZ627043.1 GCF_002911015.1 Streptomyces populi | reverse complement strand
CCCGGCAGGACTTTTTCAAAGGAACCTCGTCCCGGCCGATCGGCCGAAGACGGGGTATCAACATATCTGGCGTTGATTTTTGGCACGCTGTTGAGTTCTCAAGGAACGGACGCTTCCTTTGTACTCACCCTCTCGGGCTTTCCTCCGGGCGCTTCCCTTCAGTCTTGCGTTTCCGACTCTATCAGACCGTTTCCGTATCCGATTTCCTCGGTGCTTTCCAGGTTCCCGCTTCTGCGTTTCCCTTTCCGGCGAGTCCGACTCTATCAGAT
This sequence comes from Streptomyces populi, assembly GCF_002911015.1. Lineage (GTDB taxonomy): Bacteria > Actinomycetota > Actinomycetes > Streptomycetales > Streptomycetaceae > Streptomyces > Streptomyces populi. The sequence continues at coordinate 7,162 of NZ_KZ627043.1, read as the reverse complement.
CCTTTCGGGCCTGACTCCCAGTCAGCGGGTTTTGTCTTCGCGGCTGTTGGGCCGTTCCGACGAGTGAGACATTAGCGGATCCCTGACTCCCGACCTAATCGGGGGCGTCCTTTCGAACGCGGAATCCTCATTCGCAAACACGCATGAAAACGAGCCGACGACGAGTCGCCGATCGTTGAATGATGGTGCGGAATGGTTGTCCGGGGACCGACCGGAGTCGACGCTCACGTCGGACAACTCGGAGAACACTACGGATGGGCCGGAGTCGTGTCAACTGCGGTCCGGACGGGTCACCCGAGGCGTACGCTGACGTCCATGACTACGCGTACGTGCACCCAGCAGTGGTGGGCCGCCTGACGGCGGCCGTACACACGTATGTACCCAACGGCCGCCGCCTCGGCGGCCGTCTTCGTTTCCCTCCCGGGGAGCCGGCCGACGAGAGCGGCGGCCTCGACCAGGAGGTTGAGAGATGACGCGGATCTTCAGCGGGGTCAAGCCGACCGGGCATCTGACGCTGGGGAACTATCTGGGCGCGGTACGCCGCTGGGCCGAAGTCGACCAGCACCGGGCCGAGGCCCTGTTCTGCATCGTCGATCTGCACGCGCTGACCGTGGACCACGATCCGGGCCGGGTCCGCAGGCTCAGCAGGCAGGCGGCGACCTTGCTGCTGGCCTCGGGACTCGATCCCGAGCAGTGCACCGTGTTCGTACAGAGTCATGTGGACGAGCACGCGCGCCTCTCGTATCTGCTGGAGTGCGTCGCCACCGACGGTGAGATGCGGCGGATGATCCAGTACAAGGAGAAGGCCGCACTGGAGCGGAAACGCGGTGGGAGCGTGCGGCTGTCCCTGCTGACGTATCCCGTGCTGATGGCGGCCGACATCCTGGCGTACGGGACCGACGAGGTGCCGGTCGGGGACGACCAGACGCAGCACGTCGAGCTGACCCGGGATCTGGCGGTGCGGTTCAACCAGCGGTACGGGCACACGTTCGTGGTGCCCCGCGCGACCCGGCCGGAGGTCGCGGCGCGGGTCATGAACCTGCAGGAGCCGACGTCGAAGATGGGGAAGAGCGACGACGTCGGACCGGGTGTCGTCTACCTGCTCGACGAGCCCGAGACCGTGCGGAAGAAGATCATGCGCGCGGTGACGGACAGCGGGCAGGACGTCGAGTACGACCCGGAGGAGCGGCCCGGGGTCTCGAACCTGCTGGAGATCCTGGCGGCGTGCCAGGGCTCGGACCCCGCCACCCTCAGCGGGGCGTACACGTCGTACGGCGCTCTGAAGAAGGACACCGCCGACGCCGTGGTCGAGCTCCTCGGGCCCGTACAGGATCGGCACAAGCAGTTGTGCGCGGATCCCTCGTACGTGGAGGGGGTGCTGCGGGACGGTGCGCGGCGGGCCAGGGAGATGGCTCGGCCGACGGTGGACTCGGCGTACGAGGCCATCGGGCTGCTGGCGCCCTCGGCCGGATGACCGGCTGACCGGGCTTCAGGCCGGTCGGCTGCCGGTGCCGGTCCGGCCCTCGGTCCCGAGTGCGACTCGGACCGAGGGCCGGACGGAGCGGGAGCCCGCGTCAGCTGTTGCCGGAGGCGAGTTCGCGGCTGCGGTCGCGGGCCGCTTCCAGCGCCGCGATGAGCGCGGCGCGTACGCCGTGGTTCTCGAGTTCGCGGATCGCGTTGATCGTGGTGCCCGCGGGAGAGGTGACGTTCTCGCGGAGCTTCACGGGGTGCTCTCCGCTGTCGCGGAGCATCACGGCGGCGCCGATCGCGGACTGGACGATCAGGTCGTGGGCCTTGTCGCGGGGCAGGCCGAGCAGGATGCCCGCGTCCGTCATGGCCTCGACCAGGTAGAAGAAGTACGCCGGTCCCGAACCGGAGAGGGCGGTACAGGCGTCCTGCTGCGACTCGGGGACGAGCAGCGTCTTGCCGACGGCGCCGAAGACCTCCTCGGCGTACGCCACGTGCTCGGCGGTGGCGTGGCTCCCGGCGGAGATGACGGACATGGCCTCGTCGACGAGGGCGGGGGTGTTCGTCATGACGCGCACGACGGGGGTGCCCGGGGCCAGACGCTCCTCGAAGAAGGAGGTCGGGATGCCGGCCGCGCCGCTGATGATCAGGCGGTCGGCGGGGATGTGCGGAGCGAGTTCGTCGAGGAGGGCGCCCATGTCCTGGGGCTTGACGGTGAGGATCAGGGTGTCGGCGGTCTTCGCCGCTTCCGCGTTGGAGACCGGGGTGACGCCGTGGCGCTCCTGGAGTTCCCTGGCCCGCTCCGGTCGGCGGGCGGTGACCAGGAGGTCGGTGGGGGCCCAGCCGGCTCGGATCATTCCGCTGAGCAGGGCTTCGCCGATCTTGCCGGTGCCGAGGACTGCGACTTTCTGAGGCATGGTTGCGGGTGCCCTCCGAGGGTTGAGTCGTCCGCGTTCATCCTCCCACCGGGATCATGGGGGCGGGTGGGATGTCCGGTGGGCGGACGGCTTCGTCCCCGGTCCCGGCCGGGGCGGGCCGGGGCGGGGCGGAGGGTCGTGGTCCGTCCGGTCGCGGGGTCCTACGGTGTCCTGCGGCGCAGGGTCGCCGCGCCGAGTCCCAGGACCAGCAGGGCGCTCCCGGCGACGATGAGCACGTCGCGCACGAAGGTCGTGGTCATGTCGGTGTGCCTGAGGACCTCGTTCATGGCGTCGACCGCGTACGACATGGGCAGGAGGTCGGAGATGGCCTCCAGGACGGGGTGCATGTCGGAGCGCGGGGTGAACAGGCCGCACAGGAGGAGCTGCGGGAAGATCACCGCCGGCATGAACTGGACGGCCTGGAACTCGGAGGCGGCGAACGCCGAGACGAACAGGCCGAGCGCCGTTCCGAGCAGGGCGTCGAGGAGGGCGACCAGCAGGAGGAGCCAGGGAGAGCCCGTGACGTCCAGGCCGAGGGCCCAGACCGCGAGCCCGGTGGCCAGGGCCGACTGGACGACGGCGAGCGCGCCGAAGGCGAGGGCGTAGCCGGCGATCAGGTCGCCCTTGCCCAGGGGCATGGCGAGGAGTCGTTCGAGGGTGCCGGAGGTGCGCTCGCGCAGGGTCGCGATCGAGGTCACCAGGAACATCGTGATCAGCGGGAAGATCCCGAGGAGGGACGCGCCGATGGAGTCGAAGGTGCCCGGGCTGCCGTCGAAGACGTAGCGGAGCAGGACCAGCATCACGCAGGGGACCAGGATCATCAGCGCGATGGTGCGCGGGTCGTGCCGGAGCTGGCGCAGGACGCGGGCCGCGGTGGCGGTCGTGCGGGAGAGGTCGAGCGCGCTCGGGCGGGACGCCGGTGTTTCCCTGCCGGAGGTGCCGGCGGGCGGGCTGGGCGGGGTGGGGCTCGTGGCCGCGGTGGAACTCATCGTGCGGTCTCCTCGCGGGGGTCGGGGCCCGGGGCCGGGGGTTCGGAAGTGAGGGGTTTCCGCGGTGACGGCGTGGTGTCCGCCGCGGGCCGGCGCGCGGCCGCGACCGCCTCGTCCACGAGGTGCAGGAAGGCGGCTTCGACCGTGTCCGAGCCGGTCCGTTCGCGGAGGGCCTCAGGGGTGTCGTCGGCGAGGATCCCGCCCTCGCGCATCAGGAGGAGCCGGTGGCAGCGCTCGGCCTCGTCCATGACGTGGGAGGAGATCAGGAGGGTCGTACCGCGTTCCTCGGCGATGGAGTGGAAGAGGTTCCACAGGTCGCGGCGCAGGACGGGGTCGAGGCCGACGGTGGGCTCGTCGAGGACGAGGAGTTCCGGGGCTCCGAGGAGGGCGACGGCGAGGGAGACGCGGCTGCGCTGGCCGCCCGAGAGGTTTCCGGCGAGGGCGTCGGTGTGGGAGGCGAGGTCGACGTCGGCGATGACCCGGGTGACGTCCGCGTGCCGGCGTTCGGCGGCGGCCCTGCCCGGGTCGAGGATCGCGGCGAAGTAGTCGAGGTTCTGGCGGACGGTCAGGTCGTCGTAGACGGAGGGCGCCTGGGTGACGTAACCGATGCGGGAGCGCAGTGCGGCGTCGCCGGCGGGGAGGCCGAAGACTTCGAGGGTGCCGCCGACCTTGGCCTGGGTGCCGACGGTCGCGCGCATCAGGGTGGATTTTCCGCAGCCGGAGGGACCGAGCAGGCCGGTGATCTGGCCGCGCGGGACGGTGAAGTCGAGTCCGTGCAGGACGGTGCGGGTGCCGCGGACGACCGTGAGGCCTTCGGCGCGGACGGCGGGAGGGGAAAGGGACACGGCTGTTCCTGTGGGGTCGGGCGGACGCGGACGAATAATCATCGCTTGATGAATATCCCTCCCGTGGGGTACGCGGGTCAAGGGCCGCGCGGTACCGGTGGAGCGGCCGAACGGCCGGAGTGCGGGGTGGTTCGGGGAGCCGGGTGGTTCAGGGGGCCGGGTGGTTCAGGGGGCTGGGTGGCCCGGGGAGCGGAGTGCCGGGTGGCCGGAGCGCCGGGCGGCGCAGGCGCGTGTCGGCGCGAACGGAACGGGATCGTCCGCGGCCTCGCCGACCGAAGCGCTCCCGCGTTCGCGTGACGCCGACCCGGAGGGGCTGCGCGGTCAACGGACTTACCTGACAATGGATTTCAATGTGCGGAACGGCGCCACATGCCGGGCCGCGCAGGTCCGCCGTGCCCTCCCCCGGCACGGCACCCACGCATCTCCCGCTGTCGACCGGAGGTGCTGTCGTGATGCGCAAAGCCGATCTGTTCGCGTCCCTCGTCGTCTTCCTGGTGGCGCTGCCCCTGTGTGTCGGGGTCGCCATAGCGTCCGGTGTGCCCGCCGAACTGGGGCTGGTGACCGGCATCGTCGGCGGGCTGGTCGCCGGGACGCTGCCCGGAAGCAGTCTGCAGGTGAGCGGGCCCGCGGCCGGGCTGACCGTGCTGGTCTACGAGGCCGTGCAGTCGTACGGGGTCCAGGCGCTGGGCGTACTGGTGCTCGGGGCCGGTCTCGTGCAGCTCGGGCTCGGGGTCCTGCGGCTCGGGCGGTGGTTCCGGGCCGTGTCCGTGGCCGTCGTGCAGGGCATGCTCGCCGGGATCGGACTCGTGCTGATCGCGGGTCAGGTGTACGCCATGGGCGACGCGGCCGCTCCTTCCGGCGGGCTCGGGAAGATCGCCGGGATCGTCTCGCTGGCCGGTGCCGCGGATCCCGTGGCACTGGTGATCGGCGCCGCCACCGTGGCCGTACTGCTGCTGTGGCCGCGCTGGCGGCGGGGTGCCCGGGTGGTGCCGGCGCCGCTGCTGGCGGTGGGGCTCGCCTCGGCCGTCACCGGGGCCTTCGATCTCTCGGTGCGGCGGGTCGAGGTGCGGGGGCTGTTCGATGCCGTGCGGACGCCGTCCACCGCGGACCTGGGCCGGCTCACGGAAGTGGGCGTGATCGGGACCGTCCTGGCGTTCGCGCTGATCGCGTCGGCGGAGTCGCTGTTCAGCGCGGCGGCGGTGGACCGGCTGCATCAGGGGCCGCGCACCGACTACGACCGGGAGCTGATCGCGCAGGGCGCCGGGAACACCGTGTGCGGGATGCTCGGGGCGCTGCCCATGACCGCCGTGATCGTGCGGAGCGCGGCCAACGTGCACGCGGGGGCGCAGACCAAGGTGTCGCGGGTGCTGCACGGGGTGTGGCTGCTGCTCTTCACGGCCGTGGTGCCCGCGGTGCTCGGGCTGATCCCGGTGGCGGCGCTGGCGGGGCTGCTGGTGCACGCGGGGTGCAAGCTCGTGCCGGTGCGGGAGGCGCGGAAGCTGTGGCGCGGGCATCGCGGTGAGGTGGTCGTGCTCGCGGTGACCGCGGTGGCGATCGTGGTGGGGAACCTGTTCGAGGGCGTGCTGGTCGGGCTCGCGCTGGCCGTGGCCAAGACGGCCTGGGACATCAGCCATGTGCATGTGGAGACCGAGGACCGGGGGGCCGCGGGCATGGTCGTACGGGTGGTCGGCAACGCCACCTTCCTGCGGCTGCCGAAGCTGCTGGACGCCTTGGAGGCGCTGCCCCACGACCGTGTCGTACGGCTGGAGCTGGGCGGACTGCGGCACGTGGACCACGCGTGTGCGGCGGCCCTCGAGGCGTGGGCCGCCGGGCGGGGTCACGAACGGATCGCCACCAGCAGTTCCACGACGTAGGCCTCCTCCACGAACCCCTCCGGGAAAGCCTGGAGGAGGTGGTCCCGTTCCTCGGCGAAGAACGCCCGGGTGGCCTCCTCGCCGAGGACCAGGAACTGAGAGTGGCTGCCGACGTTGGCGAGCCGGGTGCCGACCGGGACGCGCCGGCTCCAGCGGACCTGGCGGTGGGCGAAGGAGAGGGTGCCGGTGGGGTCGGCGACCAGGGCGCGGGCGGGCTGGACGGAGCTGGGGCTCCGCTCGGCCTTCCGGTCCCTCTCGTCCAGGCCGAGGAAGCGTTCGGCGCGCCTGGCCGCCGCCTCGATCCACGGGACGTCGAGCGCCTCGGTGTTCCACCACAGCGCCAGCGCCCCGCCGGGGCGCAGCACGCGCAGCGCCTCCGGCACCGAGCGGCTCGGCTCGGTCCAGTGCCAGGACTGGACGTAGGTGAGGAAGTCCATGGAGGCGTCGGCGAGGGGCAGGGCGTCGCCGCTGCCCCGCACGATCGGGATGCCGGGGTGGACGCGGCGGAACTCGGCTGCCATGCCGGGGCCGGGTTCCACGGCGAGGACGTCCGCGCCGCGGCCGTGCAGGAGTCCGGTCGAGATGCCGGTGCCCGCTCCCACGTCGGCGGCACTGGCCCCGCTCAGGGACCGGCCCGCGAGGTCTTCGACGGCGTCGAAGAGGGCGGGCGGGTACGAGGGGCGGTTGGCGGCGTACTGCGTCGCGGCGGCGTTGAAGGAGTGGGCGCGCTCGGCGTGCTGGGAGGCTCCGGCGGGAGTGGAAGGGGAGGGCGACGAGGAAGGCGTCATGCGGGCATGATCGTGGGTCGTGCGGGGCCGGGGGTAGAGAATTTCCTGCCGCGCCTCGGGGCGCGGGGCCGACCGGTGGGGGGCAAGGCCGTGCGGTGGGTGGGGCAGGCGGTGCGTCGGGGCGCGGGGCCGACCGGTGAGGGGCAAGGCCGTGCGGTGGGGCGGGCGGGCGGTGCGTCGGGGCGCGGGGCCGACCGGTGAGGGGCAAGGCCGTGCGGTGGGCGGTGCGTCGTGGGGCGGGGCCGTGCCGGTGCATCAGCCCGTCGCCGTCGGGTGAGGCGT
>NZ_KZ627042.1 GCF_002911015.1 Streptomyces populi | reverse complement strand
ACGGCATTCGGAGGACTGTCAATTGACCCGAAAGACCGTATAGGGGTCTCTTTGATCAGAGATTCCGCCAAAACGGGACAATAGACACATCTATCCGCATCCCCGCAGGTCAGCAGCATGGAGCGCACGCCATATGGAGGCCGTGTGCAGAATCATGATGCCAGTCGTTCTCGCACGGACATGCGACAGGTCCGGAATTCGGAACGCTCTCAGTAGCCGCCGCGGGCCGGCGGATAGCCGTAACCGCCGGCCGTCGGCGCCTGGGAGGGCGCGGCGTGCGCCTCGCGGTCGTAGAACGGACGTGCGTTGGCGCGCAGCCACATCGCCACCGGATCGAACTCGTCCGACATCGCGACGGTGGAGACGGGCAGCCCGTCCGGGACCGCGCCGATGGACTGCTGCATCATCGCCCGGACCGAGTCGACGGCGGGCGGCGAGGTGTCGTACACGTCGAGGCCGATGGCCAAATATGGTGCCCCGACCGTGGGTTGGACCCAGGCGCGGCGCAACGACCGTACGGACGGGGTGCGATGGGCGTTCTGCGTGAGCAGGGCGTAGAACTGCGGGATCTCGATGGCCGGCTCGGACAGGCGCAGCGGGCCCGCGGGCTGCCGCTCCAGGCCCGTGGCGATACGGCGCAGATCCAGCCAGGGGATGCCGAGGCCGCCGCCCGGGGCGTGCGGGTTGAGCCAGAGGCCGAAGTGGTCGGGGTACAGGGTCCGGGCGACGTCCAGCCCGTCCACGACCTCGTAACTGCGGTTCCAGCCACTGGCCGAGAGCTCCTGGGCCGAGGTGACGCAGGGCGCGTACCCGAAGCCGTCCACCTGCACGTTCCCGTACTGGGCGTCCGGGGAGCCGGCCTGGCCGTGCCACAGCAGCATCCACACCTGGCCGGACGACGGAGTCGCGAGCGCGCGAAGGAGCGCCTCGTAGGCGTCGTAACGCCCGGGAGTCACCTGGCGCAGCATGTGCTCGACCTGCCCGGCCGCGGCCGTGCCCGACGCGCTCACCCTCAACCGCCCCTTCGCGAACAATTCACGACGAACTCATCCTTTGTGCCGAGGCGCCGGTCACGAACGTGCGTCAACACCTCGACCAGGCCATGAAACCAGCTTATGCGGCGATCGTGCTCCGCCGGGGGAAGCAGTCGAGAGCCGGGAACCGCCCCGAGGGGCGGCCGTGGGCCCCGCGGGGCGGGCGCACGGTCCTGCCGGGCGCCCTCGACGCGGGTGTCGTTCAGTGACCGTGCTGGTAGAAGGGGCGCACCCGGTCCCGCATCCAGTCGCCGACCGGGTCCTGCGCCACGTCGAGGAGAACCAGGTTCACCGGAACGCTCACCGGGACGCGGCCGAGGGCGCGGCCCAGGGCGTCCAGGGGCAGCGCGCGGGCGTCGCCCTCCCACGCCGCGAGCTCGACACCGATGAACATGACCGGTTCGCCGCCCTCGATGCTGGCCAGACAGCGGCGGGCGCTCAGGACGACGCCGGTCGCGGCGAACTCCGCCGAGGCCGCGGCGAGGAAGTCCATCGGATCGTCCTGCCAGTCGGGCTCGAAGAGCCGCACGCGGCCCCCGGTGGCCGCCCCGTCCAGCTCGGTCCGCCCGGCCCTGCACAGCTCGGCGACGGCCGGCGGCGGCAGCGGTACGCCGACCACGCCGTCCGGGTTCACCGCGATGCCGACCTGCGGCGGAAGTCCGCGGGCGAACTCGACGGCGGGCGCGATCGTGTACGACATGTGGCTGCCGACGACCTGGCGGAACTGCTCCTCGGAGCTGAAGACGGGGACGTACACCTGGCCCCCGAGGTCCATCGTGGGCAGGTCGAGGGCACCGCTCTGCGGGCCGCCGCCGTTGGGCAGCGGCACCCACACGAAGCTGCGGCCGAGCACCTCGACGATGCGAGCGGCCGTCGAGGGCCCCGCGGGCACGCCGACCGCGGAGGACAACACCTCCTCCAGCTCGTTGCCGGGCCAGCCGCCGTGCGGATGGGGGTGCGCCTGTGCCGGAAAGTCCATCTGTCTACCGCCCGCTTCGAACCGTTGTTCCGGCTGGAAAGGTTAGTGGGCCACCGCGCCCGCTCAGTGGCCGAAGTCGATCCTTCGCAGCACGTCCGCCGCGTCCCGGTCGATGAGGACCGCCGACCGGCACCCCTCGGGCAGGTCTCCCCTCTCGACGGAGCGCAGCAGCCGGGCGGCCGCGCCGCGGTGGCGGGCGAAGGCGTAGCGCGAGACGCCCCGGCCGCGCTCGCGCTGGCCGTCCAGCGCGGTGCCGGGCGTGACGTCGAGCAGCAGCAGGTGCAGCGCGCCGCCCCGACGCCGGGCCTCGCGGGCGAGCCAGCGGCGCACCCAGGCCTGCGTACCGCAGTCGTGCACGACGAGTCCGCCGCCCTCGCGCAGGGCGCGGCGCAGGCCGGCGTAGTGCGCGAGGCGGACGAGGGGGCGGTAGACCGCGTACGGCAGCAGCCCGGCCATCCGGCCGTCCCAGCGCTCGCGGGTGTCCTGCGAGTCGACGCGCGTGCCCCGCACCGCCCGCCGCATCAGCGTCGACTTGCCGCTGCCGGGCAGTCCGGTGACCACGACGAGGTCGCGCGCCCCGAAGCGGAGACCGTACGGACTGTGTCCGACCCGGTCGCGGAGGTCCCGCACGACAGCCGCCGGGAGCGGGCGGCGGGCCTTTCGGGCCGGTGCGCCGGGCTGCTCGGGCAGTGCGAGACCCGAGGTCGTCGCGTACACCGTGGTCCTGTTCACCGTGACCGTCCTCCCCTTGGACATGGGGTCTCATCCCCGTCGAGTGTAAAGAGAAGGTAATGCCCGGCGCTTCCCGTTTCCGTGCGCGGAACGCCACAGCCCGGTCACAGATGGCGGGCTGCCGGGATCGGACGGCGCGTGCGATGATGACCGCGCCAACTGCATACCGGCCGCTTGAATCCGCGCGGGAGAGTTCCGGGTACGTGTACCCGGGCGCCGAAGGAGCAAGTCCCTCCCTTGAATCTCTCAGGCCCCGTTACCGCGCGGGCGAGGCACATCTGAAAAGCGGGCCGCTCCGCCGGCTCCACCCAAGGTGCAAGTCAGGACCACCGTTTCGCGGGGTCGTGATGAACCTCTCAGGTTCCGATGACAGATGGGGAGGAACGACCTCGCCGTCATGCCTTGGGAGCCACACCGATGAGCAGCAACGCACCCCGTCACACCGCGCTCGATGCCCTGCATCGTTCGCTCGGCGCGACCATGACCGACTTCGCGGGCTGGGACATGCCCCTGCGCTACGGCTCGGAGCGCGACGAGCACGTCGCCGTCCGCACGAAGGCCGGCCTCTTCGACCTCTCCCACATGGGTGAGATCACCGTCACCGGCCCCGGGGCGGCCGCTCTCCTGAACCACGCGCTGGTCGGCAACATCGCCACCGTCGGCACCGGCCGCGCCCGCTACACCATGATCTGCCAGGAGGACGGCGGCATCCTGGACGACCTGATCGTCTACCGCCTGGCCGAGCACGAATACATGGTCGTCGCCAACGCCTCCAACGCCCAGGTGGTGCTGGACGCGCTGACCGAGCGCGCCGCCGGTTTCGACGCCGAGGTGCGCGACGACCGTGACGCGTACGCGCTGATCGCCGTGCAGGGCCCCGAGTCGCCCGGCATCCTCAAGGCGGTCACCGACGCGGACCTCGACGGCCTGAAGTACTACGCGGGCCTGCCGGGCACCGTGGCCGGCGTCCCGGCCCTGATCGCCCGCACCGGCTACACCGGCGAGGACGGCTTCGAGCTGTTCGTCGCCCCCGCCGACGCCGAGAAGGTGTGGCAGGCGCTCACCGACGCGGGCACCCCGGCCGGTCTCGTCCCCTGCGGTCTGTCCTGCCGCGACACGCTGCGCCTGGAGGCCGGCATGCCGCTGTACGGGCACGAGCTGACCACCTCGCTGACCCCCTTCGACGCCGGTCTCGGCCGGGTCGTGAAGTTCGAGAAGGACGGCGACTTCGTGGGCCGCGCCGCGCTCGAGGCGGCCGCCTCGCGTGCCGAGCAGAACCCGCCGCGGGTCCTCGTCGGCCTGATCGCCGAGGGGCGTCGCGTGCCGCGCGCCGGGTACCCGGTCGTCGCCGGTGGCCAGGTCATCGGCGAGGTCACCTCGGGCGCCCCCTCCCCCACGCTGGGCAAGCCGATCGCGATGGCGTACGTCGACGCCGCGCACGCCGCGCCTGGCACCGCCGGTGTGGGCGTGGACATCCGGGGCAGCCACGAACCGTACGAGGTCGTGGCGCTGCCGTTCTACAAGCGCCAGAAGTGACACCGGTCCGCACCGGGCGGACACGACACGGACGCCCGTCGGGCGCCGGTGCCGGCGGGCGCCCCGCCGGACGTCGGACGTGACCCTGGGCACATCCGCCCGGTCACCCATGCTTCCCTCCACCAGCACTCCACCGCGTACAGGAGAATTCAGGTCATGAGCAACCCCCAGCAGCTGCGTTACAGCAAGGAGCACGAGTGGCTGTCCGACGCCGAGGACGGCGTCCGGACGGTCGGCATCACCGAGTTCGCGGCCAACGCGCTCGGCGACGTCGTCTACGCCCAGCTCCCGGCCGTCGGTGACACGGTGACCGCGGGCGAGGCCTGCGGCGAACTGGAGTCGACCAAGTCCGTCAGCGACCTGTACTCCCCGGTGAACGGCGAGGTCGTCGCGGCCAACCAGGACGTCGTGGACGACCCGGCCCTGGTCAACTCCGACCCCTTCGAGGGCGGCTGGCTGTTCAAGGTGCGCGTCGCGGACGAGCCCGAGGACCTGATGTCCGCCGACGAGTACACCGCCTTCACCGCCGGCTGAGGAGACCCACCCGCATGTCGCTCATGAACACCCCGCTGCACGAGCTCGACCCGGACGTCGCGGCCGCCGTCGACGCCGAGCTGCACCGCCAGCAGTCGACCCTGGAGATGATCGCCTCGGAGAACTTCGCTCCGGTCGCGGTCATGGAGGCCCAGGGCTCGGTCCTGACCAACAAGTACGCCGAGGGCTACCCGGGCCGCCGCTACTACGGCGGCTGCGAGCACGTCGACGTGGCCGAGCAGATCGCCATCGACCGGGTCAAGGACCTGTTCGGCGCCGAGTACGCCAACGTCCAGCCCCACTCGGGCGCCTCCGCCAACCAGGCCGCGCTGTTCGCGCTGGCCCAGCCCGGGGACACCATCCTCGGCCTGGACCTGGCCCACGGCGGCCACCTGACCCACGGCATGCGCCTGAACTTCTCGGGCAAGCAGTTCGACGTGGTCGCGTACCACGTGGACGACTCCGGCCTGGTCGACATGGCCGAGGTCGAGCGGCTCGCCAAGGAGCACCGCCCGAAGGTGATCATCGCCGGCTGGTCGGCGTACCCGCGGCAGCTCGACTTCGCCGAGTTCCGCCGGATCGCGGACGAGGCCGGGGCCTTCCTGTGGGTCGACATGGCCCACTTCGCGGGCCTGGTCGCGGCGGGTCTGCACCCGAACCCGGTGCCGTTCGCGGACGTGGTCACCTCCACCACGCACAAGACCCTCGGCGGTCCCCGCGGCGGCATCATCCTGGCGAAGAAGGAGTTCGCGAAGAAGCTGAACTCCTCGGTCTTCCCGGGCTTCCAGGGCGGTCCCCTGGAGCACGTGATCGCCGCCAAGGCCGTCTCCTTCAAGGTCGCCGCCTCGGACGACTTCAAGGAGCGCCAGCAGCGCACGCTGGACGGCGCGCGCATCCTGGCCGAGCGCCTGGTGCGGGACGACGTGAAGGCCGTCGGCGTGGACGTCCTGTCCGGGGGCACCGACGTGCACCTGGTCCTGGTCGACCTGCGCAACTCCGAGCTGGACGGGCAGCAGGCCGAGGACCGCCTCCACGAGGTCGGCATCACGGTCAACCGCAACGCCATCCCGAACGACCCGCGCCCGCCGATGGTCACCTCCGGCCTGCGCATCGGCACGCCCGCCCTCGCCACCCGCGGCTTCGGCGCCGAGGACTTCACCGAGGTCGCGGACATCATCGCCGAGACGCTGAAGCCGTCCTACGACACCGCGGCCCTGAAGGCCCGTGTGTCCGCTCTGGCCGACAAGCACCCGTTGTACCCCGGCCTGAAGTAGTTCCGTAGGATTTCCTTCATTTCTTTTTCACCCGTACGGTCTGTATGCGTACGGACATCCGGGGCACCGCGCACACTGGAACCAGAGCGCGGTGCCCCGTTCCATGCAGTCCCGCACCACCTCGGCCGGACAACGGCGTCCGGCGACATCAGCAAGGAGTACCCGTGGCCATCTCGGTCTTCGACCTGTTCTCGATCGGCATCGGCCCGTCCAGCTCCCACACGGTGGGTCCGATGCGCGCCGCGCGCATGTTCGCCCGGCGGCTGCGCAACGAGGACCTGCTGGCCCCGGTCACCTCGATACGCGCCGAGCTGTACGGCTCCCTGGGCGCCACCGGCCACGGCCACGGCACCCCCAAGGCGGTGCTGCTCGGCCTGGAGGGCGCCTCGCCCCGGACGGTGGACGTGGAGGGCGCCGACGAGCGGGTCGAGCAGATCAAGTCCTCGGGCCGGATCCGTCTGCTCGGCGAGCACGAGATCGACTTCGATTTCGACGACGACCTGGTCCTGCACCGCCGCAAGGCCCTGCCGTACCACGCCAACGGCATGACGATCTTCGCGTACGACGCCTCGGGCGGACTCGTCCTGGAGAAGACGTACTACTCGGTGGGCGGCGGCTTCGTGGTCGACGAGGACGCGGTCGGCGAGGACCGCATCAAGCTCGACGACACGGTCCTGAAGTACCCGTTCCGCACGGGTGACGAGCTGCTGCGGCTCACCAAGGAGACCGGTCTGTCGATCTCCGCCCTGATGCTGGAGAACGAGCGGGCCTGGCGCACCGAGGAGGAGATCCGCGAGGGGCTCCTCGGGATCTGGCGCGTCATGCAGGCGTGCGTCTCGCGCGGCATCACCCGCGAGGGCATCCTGCCGGGCGGACTGCGGGTGCGCCGCCGCGCCGCCCTCTCGGCCCGCCAGCTGCGCGCCGAGGGCGACCCGCTGGCGCACGCCATGGAGTGGATCACCCTCTACGCGATGGCGGTGAACGAGGAGAACGCGGCGGGCGGCCGGGTGGTCACCGCCCCCACCAACGGCGCGGCGGGCATCATCCCGGCAGTGCTGCACTACTACATCAACTTCGTGCCCGGCGCGGACGAGGACGGCGTCGTGCGGTTCCTGCTCGCGGCCGGGGCGATCGGCATGCTCTTCAAGGAGAACGCCTCCATCTCGGGCGCCGAGGTCGGCTGCCAGGGCGAGGTCGGCTCGGCCTGCTCCATGGCCGCGGGCGCGCTCGCCGAGGTCCTGGGCGGCAGCCCCGAGCAGGTCGAGAACGCCGCCGAGATCGGCATGGAGCACAACCTCGGCCTGACCTGCGACCCGGTCGGCGGGCTGGTCCAGATCCCCTGCATCGAGCGCAACGGCATGGCCGCGGTGAAGGCCGTCACGGCGGCCCGGATGGCCATGCGCGGCGACGGCTCGCACCTGGTCTCCCTCGACAAGGTCATCAAGACCATGAAGGAGACCGGCGCCGACATGAGCGTCAAGTACAAGGAGACGGCCCGGGGCGGGCTGGCGGTCAACATCATCGAGTGCTGAGCGTCCGGCGCCGGCCCTGACCGGCGACTGCGCGCCCGTGCCCCGGCCGGCACCACCGGACACACTTCGCCCGCGGTGCCGGACGCGGTGGCCGCCGGATCCCCGGACCGGGGCCGTCCGGTCGCCCGCCACCCGGCGTTCCCGGCCGGGCCGGAGGCACCGCACGGGGCGAGTGGCTCGTTTCCTCCGTCCGCCGCGCGGCTCTGGGCCCACCCCCGTGGCCGCACGGCGGACGGAAGGGCCGGTCCCCCCGTCCGCCGCGCGGACGGGGGGACCGGCCCTTCCGGTGACCGGGGCGGGCCGTCAGTGCGTCCGCGCCGGGGCCGCGGGGGCGGCCGGGATCCGGCGGGACACCGCGTGGCGGACCCCGGTGCCGGTGA
>NZ_KZ627041.1 GCF_002911015.1 Streptomyces populi | reverse complement strand
GCTGGACCATGCGCTGGAAGACCGCGCTGAACGCCTTCGACATCACCTTCGACGGCCGCCTCTCAGCAGCCCGCCAGTAACCCCAACTGCCCCAGTTACACCACTCGTTTGACAGACCCAAGAGCGGGTTTGAGGAGGACTGGTTGCTCTTCGTCCTGTGTCAGACCCGTGGGCGATGATCGGGGCATGCTGCAAGCGAGAGACGAACATGGCCGACGGGTGGGGAACCCGAAGCCGTCAGCGTTGAGTCAGATGGTGGCGAACCTTGGCCGGAGCAACGCCTTCGTCATCGTCGAGCGCGTCGACGATGAGAGGGACGGAGACTGGTATGTCCAGGTGTGGCTGAGGGACGACAACACCTACCAGCTTGAATTCCGTGACGGGACCGCGGCCGAGCACTACCAGACTCGGACGATCTCCCAGGAGAAGGTGATCGCCGCCTTGAGCGGCTGGGCAGAAGGCCGCCCGGAGTGGAAGGACGCTTTCATGTGGAACAACATCAGCGCCTTCTTCGCTGACGCAGACTGACCCGCCGTCCAGAGGGCCAGCGGGGTCAGTGACCTGCGTCTGTTCAGCTGCGGCGCATCGGGATGACGTCAGGGTTCGCCATCGGGATGGTGGGTCGTGCGGCTTCGGGAGTGGCCAGCAGAGCGACGATGGTGACGGGCTTGTCGCAATGCGGGCAGTTCCGGACGGCCGTGGGCGCGAGGGGTGTCGGGTCCGGTGATGCCGAGGTCATCGTTTCGCCTTCAGCCGCATCGGCTGCTTCGTCGCGTTCGCGGCGTCGGCGTCGGCTTGCCTCTGCTTTGCAGCGGGGGGTGCAGTAGGTGTGCCGGACTCCCGCACTGGGGTTGACCTGGAATGACATCCAGCAGATGGGCACTCCCGGAATTCAACCAGCACGTCCAGTCACCCCTTTGCGAAGGTTGTCGGAGTGAGCGGTGTGCATCGTGAAGTTGCTGGTGAGGGGGCTGGTGTGCGCGGGGTTCAGGAGGCTCGTGCTGGTCGCGGACGGGTGACTTCGGTGAAGATCGTCGGTCAGCGGGTGACTTCGCGGTTCGTGAGGACCAGTAGGGCCCTGACCAGGGAGGTCGCCCATTTAGGGTCGGTGCGGAGCCTGCCGAGCACGCGCCAGTTCTTGAGGTGGGCGAATCCGTGCTCGACTGGGGCCCGGACGGCTGCCAGCGCCTTATTGGACAGCTTCTGTCCCCGTGTCAGGGGCCGGTTCCGAGCGGCCTTGTAGCCGGTGATCACCGCTGGGCCAGCGTCCGGGTCGCTGTCGTCGAGCCCGACGAATCCCAGGTCGGCGATGGCGCCGAGCCCGGCCGCCCGCAGCTTGGCGGTGAGCTTGTCGTGCCGGCAGGCGGTGATCTCCGAGGTCCGTCCGGGCCAGGTCGCCGAGACCCAGAGCAGGCGGCCACGGTCGTCGGTGAGGGCGATCACGAGCAGGCCATGGCACTTGTGCTTGCCCGAGTGTGCGCCGTGAGGCGCTCGTTGTTCGAGTGGAGGTGAGAGACCGCCACCACCGTCCTGTCGCAGCAGGGCGGTTGAAGCTGGGGGCAGCCTGAACCGGGAGGTGCCGGGGAGGGCGGGAAGCAGCCCCGACAAAGCCGGGACGTGCCAGTACTGCCAGATGGTGCGGGTCCGGCAAGCGAGACGGAGAGGAGTACGCGAGGAACCGGCGTCTACGCCTCCTTAAGGCACGCCAGCTCGAACCTGGTGGATGAGGGCTGGATGCGGTGCGTCCCTGCTGGATATTCGGCTGGCGGGGAACTTCCCGGGTGGTCTATTTCGGTCGCGCGGGGAGGCCACGGTGAAGTGCTGCGGGGTAGCCGTGGCGAGGCCGCGGGGGTATAGCCGGGCTCCTACTCCGACGATCGAACAGCGAGTGAACACGGGAACCGTCCCGGTCCCGCCCTCCTGCCGCGCGTCCAGTTCGGGCGGAGGGCTGGGTCCATCGTCGGCCGATCGGGCCGGGACGGGGCGGAGCCGCCGTAGTACTCCGAGCCGGGGAGAGCCCGGCACATGGGGAAGGGCGGCAGCGGTTTCGAGAAGGGAAGGAGGCTGCAATGCCGAAAGACGCACCGCTGAACAGTGGTGCTCCCGAGGCCCCGTTGGGGTCTCACCAGCGGGTATCGGGGATGCAGACCAAGCTTCACCGTTGGGCGGCGGCTGACCATGGCCGCAGGTTCGACGATCTGTTCAACCTCGTATGCGACCCGGCGACGCTGCTCGTGGCGTTCGAACGGGTCGCGGGCAACAAGGGAGCCGGAACCCCGGGCGTCGACGGCCTTACCGTCGTCAACGTCGAGCGGGAACTCGGCCTCCCGGGCTACCTTGAGGACCTGCAAGGCGTACTGAAGTCGGGTGAATTCCGCCCGCTGCCGGTGCGCGAACGCAAGATCCCCAAGCCCGGCGGAAGCGGGAAGGTGCGCAAGCTCGGCATCCCGACCGTCTCCGACCGGGTGGTCCAGGCAGCTCTCAAGCTGGTGCTGGAACCGATCTTCGAGGCCGACTTCCTGCCGGTCTCCTATGGTTTCCGGCCCATGCGGCGCGCACACGACTCGATCGCCGAGATCCACCGCTACGGCACCAGCGGCTATCGCTGGGTGCTGGACGCGGACATCGAGGCGTGCTTCGACTCCATCGACCACACGGCCCTGATGGACCGGGTGCGCGCGAGAGTCAAGGACAAGCGCGTGCTGCGGCTGGTCAAGGCGTTTCTCAAGGCCGGCGTCCTCACGGAGGGCGGCGGCCGCGAGGAGACCTTCACCGGCACCCCGCAGGGCGGCATCCTCTCCCCGCTGCTGGCGAACATCGCCCTGTCCGCGCTCGACGAGCACGTGATGGAGCCGTGGGAGCCGGGCGGGAGGATGTCCACCAGAGGCAGGCGGGCGCACCATCGTCTCCACGGCCGCGCGAACTGGCGCATCGTCCGCTACGCGGACGACTTCGTCGTCCTGGTCGACGGCAGCCGTGACGACGTCGCCCGCCTGCGCGAGGACATCGCCGACGTAATGCACCCTCTCGGGCTGAGGCTGTCCCCAGCCAAAACTCAGATCGTGCACATGTCGGACGGGTTCGACTTCCTTGGGTTCCACATCCAGTGGCGCCGCAAGCGAGGCTCGAACAAGTGGTACGTCTACACCTTCATCGCCAAGAGGCCCATCCGGCAGCTGAAGGACAAGATCCGTGCCCTGACGAACAGAACGTCGCAGCAGGACCCGGGGACCGTGCTGAAGAGGATCAACTCGATTCTGCGCGGCTGGGTCAACTACTTCAAGCACGCGTTATGCAAGACCACGCTGAAAGCTCTGGACCAGTTCGTATGGCGCCGGGTGACCAGCTGGTGGATGGTGCTGCATCGCTGGAGGTGGAAGGACGTCCGTCGACGCTTCACCGACCGCAACGGCCGGTGGCACAAGCTCTCGGCGGACGGGATCGAACTGTTCCCCATGGTTTCGATCGCGGTCACCCGCTACCGATACCGGGGCAGCACGATCCCCAACCCCTGGACACTCAACCACGCTTGAACGGCAGAGACCGTGGAGAGCCCGGTGCGGTGAGAGCCGCACGCCGGGTTCGGCGAGCGGCACGGAGAAACGGACCGATGGCAACACCGGCACCGCGCTCCGTGCCGACTCAACAGTTCTTCCGGTTCGCTGTGCCGGTGCGGCGTCGGGTGCGGATCAGCGTGCCGTCCAGCAGTACGACTCCGCCGCCCGTTCGGGCGATCTTCTTCAGGGCCCGCTGGAGGCGCGGGGCGCGGGCGGCCAGCAGGCCGACGACTTCGCGGACCCACCGGGTGACGGTGGTGCGGTGTATCCCGTTGCCGCCAGCCAGATCGCCCGGCCGCTGATCACAGCGCAGTACTGCGAGCACGATGGCGGCGATCCTTCCCGGGGGCAGGGCCCGCCACCGTGAGCCGATCTTCTTGCAGTGGCCGCGTATCAGGGCGGCGAGATAGTTCAGGGTGGCGCTCGACAGCGGCAGGCGGGCGGTGTAGACAAGGCCGTCAGGGCCCTCGACGACGTGGTTGGCTTTCTTCACACCAAACTCAACTGCCGTCGGTGGCCCGCCAGCTACGCCTCGTCCTGCGCGGTCACGGACGCGCGGTGAACCGCCCGTCGGGCCGCTTGTGCAGCCATCCGCGGTCGGCGAGCTTGGTCATCTTCGCGCGCAACGGCTCCAGCTTGCCGCGCACCGAAGTCTCCAGGCCCAGCCGCTCGCCGACCACCCTGACCTGCACCGGGCCGTCGGCCTCCCGCACGATCGCCAGGATCTTGCGGTAGTCGCTGGGCAACGCGTCCTCGTCGGCCGCGTCGCTGCGGTGCGGGATGAGCAGGACCGCCCGCCCGGCCACCTTCGCGGACACCGGAGCGACAGCTTCGGCGTCGGCCTGGGCCTGCTCGGCCAATCGGTTCAACACTCGTTCCGCGATCGCCAGTTCGTCCCGCTCGACCTGGACCTCCTGCAGCTGTTTGGTCAACTGCTCGGCGAGGGCATCCAGTTCGCCTCGGCGAGTGGTGATCCACTGCCGCTCCTGCATTTCCGCAGTCCCCTCGATCTCATGGCGTGCCGACCTGCCGACGGATCGTAGGCGCGGTTTGTCGCGGGCGCAGTCGAACCCAGCAGACCACCGGAATGGGACCTGCCCGATGATCTACACCGTGGTTATCGGCCGCCGACCGGTGCGAGTACCTGAATCGCCATTCACACCAGACCCGTGACCTGCGACTTCACGACTCACTCCGCTCAGTGGCCCGAACTGGTGCATCGACATCGACGGGCCCATCGCTTGGTGCCAACGGCGCAAGGTCGAAGGGATGTACTACCCGGCGCCGCGCTATGCGCCAGATCCCTCCCTCGCGCCGGTATTCGTCCTCGTAAGTACCTCCACCGACAATCCAGCGGTGGTTGCGGAGTTGGGCCAGGACCACGACGTCCGATCGTCCGGTCGCGGAAGCGCCGTCGATTTCCACCGTGTGGTTGGCAGTGGCGTGCTGCATGATCGGGAATGCCTGCCACTGCTGCTCGACCGCCGCGCGGATGGCTTCGATCCCCGTGAATATCTGGTCCGAGCTGGTCTCCCACGCGGCGTCCGCTGTCCAAATTGCCTCCCAGCGGACTGGGTCGCGGTGGTCGGCACCCACGCAGTAGTCGTGGGCCAGCCGATGCAGTGCGAGTTCCGTCTCGACTCGGTCCAGGCGAGCGGCAAGATCTTGTAACGTCGTCATTCCTGAGAGGCTACTGACGGTTGAGATGGCCCGCAGGGCGGCCGCCTCACCCCTGCAAGCGCCGGCGCAGGGCGTGCAGTTCGCCGTTTGCCGCAGCGAGAAGCCCGCAGTTGGGCAACTTCTTCACGGTGTTTGCGGCGGTCAGAAACTGACAGGTCCTCGGCAAGGTCCGCACCGACCTGAAGCGGGCGACCACCCTGGTGAGGGCCTTGCTGGTCCTGACGAACCGCGAAGTTTCCCGCTGACCGACGATCTTCACCGAAGTCATCCGCCCGCGACTTGCACAAGTATCGAGAACCCTGCGCACACCAGACTCGTAACCTGCGACTTCACGATGCACGCGGCTCAGTCAGTGGCCGTGACGTTGGCACAGCAGGCCGGGACGGCCGATGGGCTCATTCGCTCGCGATCTCGTTGTGGTCTGCGAGCCAGTGGTGGCTGACTTCTCGAATCATAGGTGCGAGGGGGCTGCCCGGGCGGGTGTACACGTAGCGGCGGGAGGCTTTGATCTGGAGCACGTTCATACGGTCGACGTCAGCCTTGGCGGCGGCTGCGTAGCGGTCGGCGGGTCCCAGGGCGAGCATGTGGCGGGGGCCGATGGGGAGCACGGTGGAGTGGGCGTCGCCCAGGGCCATGCTGTAGAGGAGCTTGTCGTCGTGGTGGCGCACGGTCAGGGCCGGGTTGTCGCCGATCAGGAACTCGCCTTCTTCGGGTTCCAGGATTTCCAGCGGGGACCGGGAGATGAGTTGGCGGGCTTTGCCGAAGTTGTCCTCGATGCGTACGCGCAGCAGCGACCCGTTGCGGTAGGTCGTCATCATCACGTCCAAGAGTTCGTCCGCGCGGGCGGCGAGTCCCTGCGGGCCGGTCGTGTACAGGCCGGTGCGCTCCAGAGCGGCGGCTTGCAGCCGGAGTGCCCCGTTGGTGAGGAGCCAGCGACGCTGTTCTTGGTAAGTCTCGGCGAAGAGGCGGTGGAAGAGCTCGCGGTAGTGCTGCGAGCGGACGTAGTGCAGTGCGATCAGGTCGCGCAGCACTGTGCCGATGTGCGGGTCGTTGAACGCGTCGCCCGCCTTCACCGCGGCGAAGGCGTCGGGCAGTTCGCGTTCGACTTCGCCCCACGTGTCTTCCAGGGAAGCGGAGGCGAAGGGCACGAAGTTCTCGATCTGGGCAACCCCGCGAGGGGCCCGGGTTTTGAGCCGGCGCTCGGGGTGCCGCAGATCGTAGGGCTGGACGTGCCGGCCGGATACGCGCTTGCTGGGCGTCGCGAACTCGCGCAGCAGAACCTGCGAAATGACATGCTGGTGACGCACGTTGGCGCTCGCCTCAGGCGTGAGTTCGGCGATCCTGTTCAGGTCCCCGCTTCCGGCGACGGTGCTTCTCGCGTTCACGTGATCCATGGTCCCGAACAGCCCGGCCCCGCGCATCCGTTTTCCTCTGCGGGGTTGGGCTGTCTGCCGTCCGACCTGCTGCCGAGGCCAGCAAGGTCCGCAACGTAGCAGCGAGGCCTTCAGCCGCTTGGCGGGTAGCTGGCGGATGCCGAACCCTGGGATGTCAGCTCTCCTGGACGGCGGCTGTGTGCTGAAGGGCTGTGAGAAGGCGTGCGTGGGCTTCGGCTGAACCAGCCTGCAGGGAGTGGCACCTGGCTTCTGTTAGGACCTCTAATACTCCAGCAGCGGTTCGTGTCCTGAGCTGGTGATTGTCGTTGTCCTGGTATGGAGGGCATGACTGAAGTCGGTTGCTGGACTGGTGAGTTGGAGTCGGTGTTCGAGCGGGTGGCAGGCCGGTTCGGTCGGGCGGATCTGCGGTGGCGGATGCGGGACTACGTCCGCGGTCTGCTGGGACAGGCGGCAAGGAAGAACGGCTGGCAACTCGCTGAATGGGCAGGCCACCGCACCCCGGATGGCTTTCAGCGGCTGTTGAACAGCAGTATCTGGGACGCCGACGTCCTGCGCGACGACGTCCGTGCTTACGCCGGTGAGTCTCTTGGCCCTGGTGGTGTGTTGATCATCGACGACACCGGGTTCATCAAGAAGGGCACCACGTCGGCCGGGGTGGGCCGACAGTACACCGGCACCTCGGGAAAGATCGACAACTGCCAGATTGGGGTGTTCGCCGCCTACACCACCAGTTCGGGCCGGGCCCTGGTCGACCGGGACCTCTACCTGCCAAAAGCCTGGACGTCCGATCGTGACCGCTGCCGGGCGGCGAAGATCCCCGACGAGCGGGGTTTTGCGACCAAGGGAGAGTTGGCCCGTAACATCGTCCGCCGTTGCCTCGCCGGGGGTCTGCCCGCCGCCTGGGTCACCGCGGACGAAGCCTATGGACAGGACTGGCACTTTCGCCGCCTGCTCGAACAACTCGACATCGGCTATGTGGTGGCGGTGCCCAAGTCCCAGCAGATCAAGTCCCTGGCCGGCATCTGGCGCATCGACCAGCTCATTGAGGACGCCCCTGCCGATGCCTGGCAGCAGTTCTCCTGCGGCGACGGGGCCAAGGGCCCGCGCGTCTACGACTGGGCCGCAGCCAAACTACCCATCAACCTGATCTTCGACCCCGACCCACCGACCCACCACCGCTGGGTGATGGCCCGCCGCAGCCTGTCCGACCCCGGCGAGCTCGCCTATTACCTCGCCTACGCACCCGTTGGCATCGAGATCGCCGAGCTGGCCCAGGTGGCCGGCTCCCGCTGGGCGATCGAGGAGTGTTTCCAGGCCGCGAAGAACGAATGCGGTCTCGACCAGTACGAGGTCCGCCGCTACATCGGCTGGTACCGGCACATCACCCTGGCCATGCTCGCCCACGCCTTCCTGGCAGCACTCGCCGCCCAGGCCAGTGGCAAGGCAAAGGGGGCTGCAGAAACGGATCAGCCCTCATCCCGCTCACCGTGGCAGAGATCCGGCGACTCCTGGACACTCTCCTGCCCCACCCACGAGCCGACCGCGACCCCGTCATCCACGCACTGAAATGGTCGGCCTGGAGAAGACGCCGCCAAGCCATCGCCCGCAGCTGCCACTATCGAAAACGCAGCTCAGGACACGAACCGCTGCTGGAGTACTAAGTCCTCGACACCCTCCAGGACGTCTTGAGGTGCTGGACCGGTGGCTGCATCACCTGCCACCAAGCCCTGCCCGCCACAGCACGCACGACGCCAAGATCGAGATAGACCTAACGGAGTCCTACTAGGGTCCGTCTTCAAAGATCATCGCGTGGTGGATCATGGTGGGGTGATACGTCGACATGAACTCACCGATCTGGAGTGGGAGTTACTCGCTCCGCTCATACCGCGGGCCGCGACAG
>NZ_KZ627040.1 GCF_002911015.1 Streptomyces populi | reverse complement strand
CCACCGCGCCGGCTTCGCCTGTTTCGTGGGCCGCCCCAACGCGGGCAAGTCCACCCTCACGAACGCTCTGGTCGGCCAGAAGGTCGCGATCACCGCGAACCAGCCGCAGACCACGCGGCACACCGTGCGCGGCATCGTGCACCGGCCCGACGCGCAGCTGATCCTCGTCGACACCCCCGGCCTGCACAAACCGCGCACGCTGCTGGGCGAGCGGCTCAACGACATCGTCCGCACCACCTGGGCCGAGGTCGACGTGATCGGCTTCTGCCTGCCCGCGAACGAGAAGCTCGGTCCCGGTGACCGTTTCATCGCGAAGGAACTGGCGTCGATCAAGAAGACGCCGAAGATCGCGATCATCACCAAGACCGACCTCGTCGACAGCAAGACGCTCGCCGAACAGCTCATCGCGATCGACCAGCTCGGCCGGGAGCTCGGCTTCGAGTGGGCGGAGATCGTCCCGGTGTCGGCGGTCGGGGACAAGCAGGTGGGTCTGCTGGCCGACCTGATCGTCCCGCTGCTGCCGGAGGGGCCCGCCCTCTACCCCGAGGGCGACCTGACGGACGAGCCCGAGCAGGTCATGATCGCGGAGCTGATCCGCGAGGCCGCGCTGGAGGGCGTCCGCGACGAGCTCCCGCACTCCATCGCCGTCGTGGTGGAGGAGATGCTGCCGCGCGAGGACCGTCCCGCGGACAAGCCGCTCCTGGACATCCACGCCTTCGTCTACATCGAGCGCCCCAGCCAGAAGGGCATCATCATCGGCCCCAAGGGCAAGCGCCTGAAGGACGTCGGCATCAAGTCCCGCAAGCAGATCGAGGCCCTGCTGGGCACGCCGGTCTTCCTCGACCTGCACGTGAAGGTCGCCAAGGACTGGCAGCGCGACCCCCGGCAGCTGCGCAAGCTCGGCTTCTGAGGCGGCTCGCGCTTCGAGGACGGCCCGGTGTCCGGGCCGTCCTTTCCTGTCTTCCGGTGCCGGCGTCCTCCGGCGTCGGCGTCCTCGGGTACCGGCGGGGGCTCCTCAGCCCGCGGTCACCGTCACGCGCACGGCGCCGTCGGGCCCGGCCAGCAGCACCGGCGTCCCGGGGCCGCCCAGATCCCGTACGGCCGCGCGGTCCGCGTCGCCGACGGTCTCGGCCTCGGACACCACGGCCGCCGCCTCCAGGGACTTCGCCCCGGACGCCACGGCCATCGCGACGGCCGTCCGCAGGGCGCTCAGCCGCAGGGACTCGAGCTCCACGGTCCCGGCGACGTAGGTGCGTCCCGTCTCGTCGCGTACGGCCGCGCCCTCGGGCACACCGTTGCGGGCCCGCGCGGAACGGGCCAGGGTGACGATCTTGCGGTCCTCGGGGTCGAGCGCGCTGCTGTCGGTCATGACCAGAGCATACGAAGTGCCGGCGCCGTCCTCCGCCGAAGGGTCACCCGGCCACCGGGTACATCGATCCCCGGCGCCCCTCCGGCGAGGCGAGCCACTCCAGCTTCGCGGCCGTGTTCGCCTCCGGCAGCGGCGCGTGCAGCACGATCGTGAGGTCGGGCCGGGCGGGCACCTTCATCGCGGTGGACTCGACGGCGAGCAGTCCCACCAGGGGGTGGTCGAGCTCCTTGCGGATCTGCCCGGCCTCCTCGATGTCCCGCCGGTCCCACAGCTCCGCGAACTCGGGGCTCTCCTCGGTCAGTCGGGCCAGCAGCTCGCGGAACCCCTCGTCGTCCGGCGCGGCGGCGCACGACGCGCGGAACTGGGCCACGACGCTGCGGGCGTTGCGCTCCCAGGTGTGCGAACGGCCCCGGTAGAGGGCGTCGGTGAAGAAGTCGAGGACGCAGTTCTGGGTGATCTCCGGACGCATGCCGAGGACCACCGCGGCGGCGTCGTTGTACATGACGCAGTTGTAGTACGGGTCCATGATGTGCGCCGGGTACGGCATCCACGTGTCGATCAGCCGCCGCAGCCCGTCGCACATGTCCCGGTCCCCCGGGGCGACTTCCGGAGCGGGCGGGTTGAGTCCGGCCAGCGTGTACAGATGGCGCCGCTCGGTGTTGCTGAGCCGCAGCACGCGGGCCACGGAGTCGAGGACCTGCGGCGACACGGAGATGTCCCGTCCCTGTTCCAGCCACTGGTACCAGGAGGCGCCCACACCCGCGAGGACGGCGACCTCCTCGCGGCGCAGCCCCGGTGTGCGGCGGCGGGCGCCACCGTCCGGGAGCCCGGCCTCGGCCGGTGACACCCGCGCCCTGCGGCTCATCAGGAACTCGCGGAGTTCCGGGCGTCGTTGGACCTTCGGCGCCTCCTCCGTCACGTGTCTCCCCCTTCGGTGACTGGTGGTGCGGCCACCAGCATAAGTTCCGGCTCCCCACGGATATTCCGGCCGCCGCAAGCTCTTGCCATGACCACCAAGACGACCGCGCAACCCACGACCCGCACCCCCGGCGACGGCACGCCGGGCATCGATCCGGGCACCACGAACGGCCCCCGGGCCGAGACCTCCTCCGCTTCCCCCGTCCGCTCCGGGGGCGGCCGGCCACCGCGCGCGGACCGGCTGTCCGGGCGCGACGCACTCGTGCTCTTCGTGCTGTGCGCCGCGCAGTTCATGGTCGCGCTGGACTTCTCCGTCCTGAACGTGGCGCTGCCGGTGCTCGGCCGGGACCTCGGCATGAGCCCGTCCGCGCTCCAGTGGGCCGTCACCGCCTTCGCACTGCCCTCCGGCGGCTTCCTGCTCCTCTTCGGCCGCATCGGCGACCTGTTCGGCCGCCGGGGGCTCTTCCTCACCGGACTGACCGTGTTCGGCGCGGCCTCGCTGCTCGCGACCTTCTCCTGGGACCCGGCGTCGTTCCTGGCCGGACGGGCCCTACAGGGGCTCGCCGCGGCGGCGATCGTGCCGACCGGCATGTCGCTGCTGACCACGACCTTCCCGGAGGGTCCCGCGCGTGACCGCGCGCTCGGCATCTCCGGCACGCTCCTGTCGCTCGGCTTCACGACCGGCATGGTGGCGGGCGGCGTCCTGACCGACGTACTGGGCTGGCGTTCGACGATGGGGCTGCTGTCGCTGTTCGCGCTGATCGTGCTGCCGCTCGCCACCGGTCTGCTGCCCGCGTCCCGCCCGCGGCGCACGGACGCGGCGGACCGCCCCGGCCTGGACGTCCCCGGCGCGGTCACCGTCACCGGCGGCCTGCTGTCCCTGATCTACGCGCTGTCCACGGCGGCGGAGCGCGGCTTCGGCGGCGCGGACGTCATCACGACGCTCGCCCTGGGCGTGCTGCTGCTCGGCGCCTTCGTCCTGGTCGAGTCCCGTGCCGACGCCCCGCTCGTCAGCCTGGGGATGCTGCGCCGCCCCACGGTGGCGTGGGGCAACCTGGGCGGCCTGGTCACCTTCTCGATGATGTCGACGGTCATCTTCGTGCTGACCCTCTACCTCCAGGGGACGCTCGGCCTCTCCGCCTTCGAGACGGGCCTGGTCTTCGGTGTGCAGGGCGGGCTGTCCGCCGTCGCCGGGATGTACGCCCCGAAGGTCATCGGCCGCTTCGGCGCCCGGCGCACCCTGGCCGGCTCGCTGGCCGGCCAGGGGATGTTCGTGGCCGGGATGCTGCTGCTGAACGCGCACACCTGGTCGGTCTGGATCGCCACCGCCGGGGTGTCGCTGGCCAGCGTGTGCCACCTGGGCGCGATCGTCTCGTACGGCCTGACCGTCACCTCGGGCGTCCCCGACGAGGAGCAGGGCCTGGCCACCGGTCTGGTGACCTCCACCCAGCAGGTGGGCATCACCGTCGGCATCCCGCTCCTCGGGGTCCTCGCGACCACGTCGGACGACCTGCTGGGCGGCGTCCGCACGGTCCTCGCCCTGGACGCGGCGATCGTGCTCGCGGCGGCGGCGCTGATCGCGGTCGGACTCGGGCGCGGGAGCGCGGCGCGGGAGCGCTGAGGGCGGCGCCCGTCCGCCCCGGTTCAGGGACGGTCGAGGCGCAGCCGCTCGGCCCGCGGCAGACCGGCCACGACGAGATCGTACGAATCCTCGACGAGCTCCCGGACCAGGCGGTCCGGGAGCTCGCCGTCGACGGTCACCGTGTTCCAGTGCCGCTTGTTCATGTGATAGCCGGGGACGATCAGCCCCGGGTGCTGCTCGCGCAGCCGGATCGCGTCGTCCGGGTCGCACTTCAGGTTGACCGTGAGCGGGCGCCCGTCCAGGTTCGTCAGCGCGAAGAGCTTGCCCAGCACCTTGAAGACCGAGGTCTCGGGGTTGAAGGGGAAGTCCTCGACGGTGGCGTTGAAGGACAGGCAGAACGCGCGCAGCTGCTGCGGGGTCACTCCGGCTTCTCCTCCTGCGGGGGGTCCGCCGGGCCGACCGGCTCGACGAGCACCGTGACGATCTTGTTCCGGCGGCCGGCCGCGGCCTCCGCGGTGAGCCGCAGCTCGCGCCCGTCGGGCAGTTTCACGACCGCGGAGGCACCGGCGATGGGCACCCGCCCCAGGGCCTTGGCCAGCAGCCCGCCGACGGTCTCCACGTCCTCGTCGTCGTAGGCCTCGAAGCCGTACAGCTCGCCGAGGTCGGTGATGTCGAGGCGGGCGGTCACCCGGAAGCGGTCGTCGCCGAGCTCCTGGACGGGCGGCAGCTCCCGGTCGTACTCGTCGGTGATCTCGCCGACGATCTCCTCGAGGATGTCCTCGATGGTGACGATGCCGGCCGTGCCGCCGTACTCGTCGATGACGACGGCGACGTGGTTGCGCTCCTGCTGCATCTCGCGCAGCAGGTCGCCGGCGTTCTTGGTGTCGGGCACGAACGCGGCGGGACGCATGGCCGTGGACACCAGCTCGGACTCGGCGTCACGGCTGATGTGCGTCTTGCGGGCCAGGTCCTTGAGGTAGACGATCCCGACGATGTCGTCCTCGTTCTCGCCGGTGACGGGTATGCGCGAGAAGCCCGAGCGCAGCGCCAGGGTGAGGGCCTGCCGGATGGTCTTGTAGCGCTCGATGACCACGAGGTCCGTGCGGGGCACCATGACCTCGCGCACGAGGGTGTCGCCGAGTTCGAAGACGGAGTGCACCATGCGGCGCTCCTCGTCCTCGATGAGCGACTCCTTCTCGGCGAGGTCGACCATCGCCCGCAGTTCCGCCTCGGAGGCGAACGGGCCGCGCCTGAACCCCTTGCCGGGGGTGAGCGCGTTGCCGATGAGGATCAGCAGCGGCGGGATCGGGCCCATGATCCGGGCGAGCGGCAGCAGGACGTACGCCGCCGCCGTCGCGGTGTTCAGCGGGTGCTGGCGGCCGATGGTGCGCGGCGAGACGCCGACCGCGACGTACGAGACGAGCACCATGACGGTGATGGCGACGGCGAGGGCCTGCCAGGTCTTGTCGAACTCCTTCAGGCAGGCGAAGACGACGAGCGCGGCGGCCGCCATCTCGCAGACCACGCGGACCAGCAGCGCCACGTTCAGATAGCGCGTCGGGTCCGCGGTGACCTGGACGAGCCTGGCGCTGCCGCGCCGGCCGGCGCGGACCGCCTCCTCGGCACGGAAGCTGGAGACGCGCGCGAGGCCCGCCTCCGCGCAGGCGGCGAGCCAGGCGACGACGACCAGGACGACGGCACCGACGGCAAGCTGTGGGGTCATGACACGGTCGGGGCCGGAGACGGACCCGTGAGGCCCTTCTCCGCGCGCCAGCCGTCCACGAGGGCGGCCTGCAGACCGAACATCTCGGCCTTCTCGTCGGGCTCCTCGTGGTCGTAGCCGAGCAGGTGCAGCACGCCGTGGACCGTGAGGAGCTGGAGTTCCTCGTCCATGGAGTGCTGCGTCGGGGCGTCCTTGCCCTGGCGCTCGGCGACCTCGGGGCAGAGCACGATGTCGCCGAGCAGCCCCTGCGGCGGCTCGTCGTCGTCCTTCGACGGCGGGCGCAGCTCGTCCATCGGGAAGGACATGACGTCCGTCGGTCCCGGCAGGTCCATCCACTGGATGTGCAGCTGCTCCATGGCCTCGGTGTCGACGACGATCACCGAGAGCTCGGAGAGCGGGTGGATGCGCATGCGTGCGAGCGCGTAGCGGGCGATGTCGAGGATCGCCTGCTCGTCGACCTCGGTTCCGGACTCGTTGTTGACGTCGATCGACATGGCTGTGCTGGTCTACTTCCCTTTGTGGCCCCGGCTCTTGTGCGAGCCGTTCTCGGTGCCGTTCTCGCTGTCGTACTTCTCGTACGCGTCGACGATACGGCCGACCAGCTTGTGCCGGACGACATCCTGGGACGTGAGCCGCGAGAAGTGGACGTCCTCGACGCCCTCCAGGATGTCCTGGACCTGCCGCAGACCCGACTTCGTGCCGCTCGGGAGGTCGACCTGCGTCACGTCACCCGTGATCACGATCTTCGAGTCGAAGCCGAGCCGGGTGAGGAACATCTTCATCTGCTCGGGGCTCGTGTTCTGGGCCTCGTCCAGGATGATGAAGGCGTCGTTGAGCGTCCGGCCGCGCATGTACGCCAGCGGCGCGACCTCGATCGTGCCCGCTGCCATCAGGCG
Source organism: Streptomyces populi (assembly GCF_002911015.1). Lineage (GTDB taxonomy): Bacteria > Actinomycetota > Actinomycetes > Streptomycetales > Streptomycetaceae > Streptomyces > Streptomyces populi. The sequence continues at coordinate 2,183 of NZ_KZ627040.1, read as the reverse complement.
CGGGATCGAGTCGGGGTCGAGCATGTCGTGCAGCGCGTCGTAGAGCGGGCGCAGATAGGGGTCGATCTTCTCGTAGAGCGTGCCGGGCAGGAACCCGAGCCGCTCGCCGGCCTCGACCGCCGGACGGGTCAGGATGATCCTGTTGACCTGCTTGGACTGGAGCGCCTGGACGGCCTTCGCCATGGCGAGGTACGTCTTGCCGGTGCCGGCGGGGCCGATGCCGAACACGACCGTGTGCTTGTCGATGGCGTCGACGTAGCGCTTCTGGTTGAGCGTCTTGGGGCGGATCGTGCGGCCCCGCGAGGACAGGATGTTCTGCGTGAGCACCTCGGCCGGGGTCTCCTGGCCGTCGCCCGTCCCGTTCTCGCTCGCCCTGAGCATGGCGATCGAGCGTTCCACTGCGTCCTCCGTCATGGGCTGCCCCGTGCGGAGCACCAGCATCATCTCGTCGAACAGGCGCTGGACGAGAGCGACTTCACCCGCGTCGCCCACCGCGCTGATCTCGTTGCCCCGGACGTGGATGTCGGCCGCCGGGAAGGCCTTCTCGATCACGCGCAGCAGGGCGTCTCCGGAACCGAGAACGGTCACCATGGGGTGCTTGGCCGGGACGGTGAAGTGCGCGCGCGCCTGCCCCTGGGCGGGGCCGTGAGCTGTGGGTGTCTGAGTCATGGGCCGGCTCTGTAGGCCTGCGTATCCTCCTCGGTCGGCACGCTTGCCACACGGGCAGCCTTGCGTGTCCAGCGTACGTCGCGGCGCTCGCGGACCCGTAGGGCTTTTCTTCCGGTGACGAGGTCGTGACCTGAGGACACGCTCAGACCGAGCGGCCGAATCCGATCGTGGGCACCGCCCGGCGCAGCGGCCAGGGTCGGGTGACCTCGGGGAGCAGGCCCTCCAGGAAGGCGTACCGGCTCAGGGCCGCCGGATCCTGGTCGGCGACCGAGTGGACCCGGCGCCACCAGGCGGCGATCTCCGACCAGCCGGGCGCCGACAGCGATCCGCCGAACTCCTGGACGGAGAGCGCGGCGGTCAGCCCGGCGAAGGCGAGCCGGTCGGCGAGCGGCCAGCCGGCCAGGGTCCCCGTGACGAACCCGGCGACGAAGACGTCCCCGGCCCCCGTGGGATCCAGCGCCTCGACGGCGATCGCGGGGACCTCGGCGCTCTCCCCGGAGCGCCCGTCCACGGCGTAGGCGCCGTCGGAGCCGAGGGTGACGACCGCCAGCGGCACGTGCTCGGCCAGCGCGTGCGCCGCCGCGCGGGGGCAGTCGGCCCCGGTGTAGCGCATGGCCTCCTCGGCGTTCGGCAGGAACGCCTCGCAGTGCGCCAGGTCGGCGAGCCCCGCCAGGTCCCAGCGGCCGGTGTCGTCCCAGCCGACGTCCGCGAAGATCCGGGTGCCCCGGCTCGCGGCCTGCTCGATCCAGGGCGCGCTGACCCCCGGGGTCAGCGAGGCGACGGCGGCACGCGCGTGCGGCGGGCGGTCCGGTGCGGGCTCCTCCAGAGGTGCCTCGTGACCGTGGCTGACCATGGTCCGCTCGCCCTCGTACGCCATCGACACGGTGACCGGCGAGTGCCAGCCGGGCACGGTCCGCGAGGGGGTCAGATCGATGTTCTCGCCCTGCTCCAGGGCGTCCCAGCAGTACTCCCCGTAGTGGTCGTCCCCGAAGGCGGCGGCCAGGGAGGTCCGCAGCCCCAGCCGGGCGAGGGCGGTCGCCATGTTCGCGACGCCGCCGGGGCTCGACCCCATGCCGCGCGCCCAGGACTCGGTGCCGCGCACGGGGGCGGAATCGAGCCCGGTGAAGATGATGTCCAGGAACACCGTGCCGGTCAGGTAGACGTCCCAGGGCGGGTCGTCGGCCGTGCGCAGTCCGGCGAGCGGGTCGACATGGGCCTGGCGGAACGGTCCTTCGCCGTTGATCACGGTGCGCTCCCTGGGATGGTGCGGATCTGGCCAGTGTGCACCACACCGGCCGCACGGGCCGCCGGTCACGCCGTGGCGTCCGCGGGCCGTGGGGTGTGCGGGACACGTCCCGCACACCGGACCGGTCACCACGAAGCGCCCGCAGCCGGGTACGCACGGGAGGGGCCGTGCCGGTACATCACATGCCCGCAGGCCGGACGGATCAGAACCCACCCGCACCTCTCGACCCCGCCGAGATCCGTCCGGATGCGGGCGGATGTACCGGCAC
>NZ_KZ627039.1 GCF_002911015.1 Streptomyces populi | reverse complement strand
GGGGACGCCGCCTTCGCGTGTCCGGGACCGGCCGGTCCGCCGCCAGAGGGGCTCCGTCGCTAGCGGGGTTCCGCCGGCGTCGCCGCGGAGGTCTCGGGGACGCCGAAGCGCCCGTGGTGGATCGCCTTGCCGTCGCTGCCCACGACCTCACGGCCGTCGAGCGGCGCGTCCAGGCGCACCGTCCTCTCGTAGATCTTGGCGATCATGATGCAGGCCTTGTTCTTCCAGGGCTTCTCCGTCACGGTGACGGTGACCTTGTCGGAGGTCTCGTGGGCCGAGACGGTGTAGTCGGCGCACACACCGCCGGTGAAGTCGACCTTCAGATCCCTGCCGTCGGCCGTGTAGCCCTGGACCGCGACGTCGTGCGTGGCCGTCGGCGAGGACGGCTGCCCGGACGGCACCGGCACCGCCGGCTCGGCGCTCGGCGGCGCCGGTGACTGCGGCGAGGCCAGGAACGCCGGGTCGACCGCCGTGTGCGTCACGGTGTACGTGTCCTGCGCGCCCGGCGGCCGCACCTCGAACAGCCAGGACGGCACCAGCGCCTGGCGCCCGTTCGCGCGCTGGGCCGCCAGCCCGAAGGTGGCCTTCTCGACCGTCGTCGCCTGCGGCTCCGCCGGGGAGGGGTGCTCGCACGGCGTCTCGTCCCGGTCCTTCAGCGGTACGGGGCTGGCGCAGCCGCCGATGCCCATGCGCCGGCCGTCCGTCGCCGGAGCCGAACCGTTCATCAGATCCAGCGTCTTGCGCGCACTGACGACCGGGTACGCGTCACCCTCCACCGGTGTCTTCAACTGGCCGCTGCCGCCGACGACATGACCGGACGCGCCGATCCGCAGGCCCGTCGTCCACCCGTACGTGGGCAGTCCGCCCACCACCGGATCGGCGTTCACCACCCGCACCTGGCCCATCAGCTGGCCCGCGTCCAGCTTCGCGCCGTCCTGCCCGAGGGCCTTCAGCACGGGCGCGGCCGCCTTCCTCGCCGTCGCCTCGCTCACCGGGTCCTGCGCGGAACCGGTGGGGGAGCCGGAGTCGCCGGGCGAGCACGTCGTGACCTTGACGCAGTTGTCGCCTCCCGGCAGGGCGGAGGCGAAGGTCCAGGTCCCCGGCGCGTCCGCGGTGACCCGCAGATTCGGCTCGGTCCCGTCCTTGACGGCGCCGACCGTCCAGGCGTCCCCGGCGAGCCGGGGCGTGCCCGCCAGGCCCAGGGCCTTCGCGAGCCGGGCCACCTCGGCCCGCGTCACCCTGCCCTCGGCCCACCGCACGTGCGCCGAGCCCGGACCGGTGGGGAGCGCGCCCTTCGCGCGGTAGGCCGTGCCGTAGGGGTCGGGCTCGCCGGGCGCGATGCCGCCCGTACCGCCCGTGCCCCCGGTGCTCGCGGCGTAGCCGTCGAGGACCAGCCGTGGCGGGGCGGTGTCCTCGGCGCCGGATGCGGCGGAACGGACGCCGCCGGACGCCGTCGAGGCCATGTACGCGCCGCCGCCCCCGACGAGCAGCACGGCGGCGACGACCGAGGCGACGACCACCGGCGTGCGCCGCCGGTGTCCCTCACCGGCCCCGCCGCCCTCGACGGGCACCACGACGGCATCCGTCACGGGACCTGCGGCAACGCCTTCCTCGGGACGCCCGGCCCCGGCGGAAGCCGCGACGGACTGCTCGGCGTCGTCTCCGCCGGGGTTCCGGGCGGAAGCGGCGGACGCGGTGGAGGGGGAAGCGTCGCCGGGGTCCTGCGCACGGCTTTCGACGGCCGCCCCACCGGACCCGGCGTCCGCCTCCGCCGCCCCTTCGGCGGAGCCCGGGGGCACGTCTTCGGCGCCCCCGTCCCGGTCCTCGCCGGAGCCGACGCCGACGCCGGAGACCGCGGTCTCCTCGGCGGGGCTCGCGGCGTCGTCCTCGGCGGCTTCCGCGACCGCGTCCTCGGCGCCGCCCTCGGCGGGACCCGCGACGCTCCCCTCGGCGGCGGCGCCGTCGTTCCGGTCCTCGCCGGAACCTCCGTCGGAGGTCGCGGTCTTCTCGGCCGCGACGGCGTCCTCGGCGTGACCCCCGGCCCGGCCCCCGGCGGGATCGGTCGCGTCGTTGTCGGGTCGCTCGGTGCTCACCGCATCGCTCCTTCGGCTCCACTGCTGTCCCATGACCCGGCCCTGTCGATGACGGGCACTCCTGGGTCGTATGGCGCATCCCCCTTACCGGGGACAGCGATGGGACGCAGCGGGGGAGCGCACGGTTCCCTGCGGGCGCACTCCGTTTCACCCGTCCGGCGCCGCCGGGGCTCTCACCCGTACGGCGGCACCGTCCGGACGCCGCCGGTCAGTCGCCGTAGTCGGACATCGCGTCCAGCAGTCGCGCCGAGGCGGGCGGAACGGTCACCCCGTGGATGAGGGAGGGGGAGACGTGGAGGGGCGGGACGGGTGCGGGAGCCGACCAGTGACCGGCCATCCGGGCGCAGTCGCCGCGCAGCGACGCCAGATCGCCCTCCAGGTCGCCGACCGGGCCGAGCGGAGCGGAGCCATGGACTTTGAGGTTCGTCATACCGGAACCGTAAGCACCGTCACCGTCACGAAGAAAGATCTACTATCGGGTAGTTTTGGCCCTTCAGGGGTCGCGTGCGGACCCGGTAGCGTTAACTGTCAATCCCCTCCCCTCGCAGGAGCGTGTCCTAGCCGTGCGTATCGCAGTCACCGGCTCCATCGCCACCGACCACCTCATGACCTTCCCCGGCCGTTTCGCCGACCAGCTGGTCGCCGATCAGCTGCACACGGTCTCCCTCTCCTTCCTGGTCGACAACCTCGACGTCCGCCGGGGAGGGGTCGGCGCGAACATCGCGTTCGGCATGGGCCAGCTCGGTACCCGCCCGATCCTGGTCGGAGCGGCGGGCTCCGACTTCGACGAGTACCGCGCCTGGCTGGACCGGCACGGAGTCGACACCGCCTCCGTGCGCATCTCCGAGGTGCTGCACACCGCGCGCTTCGTGTGCACCACGGACGCCGACCACAACCAGATCGGCTCCTTCTACACGGGCGCGATGAGCGAGGCCCGCCTCATCGAGCTCAAGGCCGTCGCGGACCGGGTCGGCGGTCTCGACCTCGTCCTGATCGGAGCGGACGACCCCGAGGGGATGCTCCGCCACACCGAGGAGTGCCGCTCGCGCGGCATCCCGTTCGCCGCCGACTTCTCGCAGCAGATCGCGCGCATGAACGGCGACGAGATCCGGGTCCTGCTGGAGGGCGCGACGTACCTCTTCTCGAACGAGTACGAGAAGGGGCTCATCGAGTCCAAGACGGGCTGGAGCGACGAGGAGATCCTCTCCAAGGTCGGCCACCGGGTGACCACCCTCGGCTCGCGCGGTGTCCGCATCGAGCGCGTCGGCCAGGACCCGATCGAGGTCGGCTGCCCCGAGGAGGAGCTCAAGGCGGACCCGACGGGTGTCGGCGACGCGTTCCGCGCCGGCTTCCTCTCCGGTCTCGCCTGGGGAGTCTCCCTGGAGCGCGCCGCCCAGGTCGGCTGCATGCTCGCCACCCTGGTCATCGAGACGGTCGGCACGCAGGAGTACCAGCTGAGCCGCGCCCACTTCATGGACCGCTTCACCAAGGCCTACGGCGACGAGGCCGCCACCGAGGTCCGGGCGCACCTCTCCTAGACCCGTGTCACCGGACCGGGGCCCGCCTCCGTCGGACGGAGGCGGGCCCCGGCCGGTCCGGCGGAGGCCGGGGCGCCCGGCCGGGTCCTACGCCAGCCGGCGCACGACATAGGCCGAGCCGTGCTCCGCCGGCTCCTCCCCGACGTACTCCTGACCCCGCATCTCGCACCACGCGGGGATGTCGAGGCGGGCGGCCTCGTCGTCGGACAGGACCCGGACCGTGCCGCCGAGGGGCACGTCCCCGATGACCTTGGCCAGCTCGATGACGGGGATCGGGCAGCGCCTGCCCAGCGCGTCGACCACCAGCGCGTCGACGGACGCGGGCACCTTCGTCACCGCCGTCGGCGCCCCCAGCTTCTCGCGGACCCCCGAGACCACCCCCGGGAGGACCGACAGGAAGCGCTCGACGTCCTCCTCCCCGGTGCCGGGCGGCAGTGACACCCGCACATTGCCCTCGCTCAGGACACCCATGGCCTTCAGGACATGGCTGGGGGTCAGGGTGCTGCTCGTGCAGGACGAGCCCGAGGAGACCGAGAAGCCCGCGCGGTCCAGTTCGTGCAGCAGGGTCTCCCCGTCGACGTAGAGACAGGAGAAGGTGACGATGCCCGGGAGTCGGCGGACCGCGTCACCGACCACCTCGACGTCCGGCACCAGCGTCGGCACCCGTGTGCGGATCCGCTCCGTCAGTTCACGCAGGCGTGCCGCCTCCTGTGCCGCCTCCGCCTGGACGGCACGCAGCGAAGCCGCCGCGGCGACGATCGCCGGAACGTTCTCGAACCCGGCCGCCCGTCCCGACTCCCGCTCGTCCGCAGGACCTTGGGGCGCGAACCGCACCCCCTTGCGCACGACGAGCAGTCCGACGCCCGCGGGGCCTCCCCATTTGTGGGCACTTGCCGTCAGCAGGGACCAATCGCCCTCCACCCGGCCCCAGCCCAGCGACTGGGCCGCGTCCACCAGCAGGGGCACCCCCGCCTCCCGGCACAGCCGTGCCACCTCGGCCACCGGCTGCTCGGTACCCACCTCGTGGTTGGCGGACTGGAGACAGGCCAGCGCGGTCCCCGGACCCAGCGCCCCGGCGTAGGAGGAAGGGGACACCCTTCCGGCGCGGTCCACCTGAACGCGGGTCACCGCGCCGCCCGCCGCCTCGTGGAGGTCCGCCGAATGGAGCACCGAAGAGTGTTCGACGGCTGACACGATCAGGTGGTGTCCGACGCGCCGCCGGCCCGCCAGGGCGCCCTCGATCCCGGAGTGCACCGCACGGGTGCCGGAGGTGGTGAAGACCAGTTCGTCGGGACGGCAGCCCACCGCCTCGGCCGCCGCCTCGCGCGCCGCGTCGAGGAGCAGCCGGGCCCTCCTCCCCTCGCGGTAGAGGCGGGCGGGATCGGCCCACCCCTCGTCGAACGAGGCTTGCAGGGCCTGCCGGGCGACGGGGTGCAGCGGGGCCGCGGACGCGGAGTCGAAGTAGGACACGCCCCCACGCTAGCTCCGCGAAGGCCGGTGCTCGCTCGCCGCCTACCCTCCCAAGAGGGCGTCAGAAGCCATCCGGACCGGGGCATTCCAGGTACTCTGAGGGGGCCTCGCAGGCCAAACAGCACTCCTTCGGGGAGTCGGGCGGCGCGTTGGGCACCCTCCCCGCGCGACCCCAAATAGCGTCCAGTAGGGTTTGGTCCGCATAAACATCCAAACCCCTGCCCGACGCAGGGCGGCGACCGACCAGCGAGAAGGCCGCAGCCAACAGCGCGGGCGAGACTCTCGGGAAGGCGCTACGTGAGTCCCAACGGCTCCGACCGCTCGCCGCGGCGCCCGATGCGGCGGAAGCTGCTGCAGGCAATGACTGCGGGCCTGGTCCTGGCGACAGCCACTGGTTGCTCGTACAACTGGGAAGACTTCCCCCGCCTTGGTATGCCCACCCCGGTCACGGAGCAGGCTCCGCGGATCCTCTCCCTCTGGCAGGGCTCGTGGGCGGCCGCGCTCGCCACGGGCGTGCTGGTCTGGGGCCTGATCCTGTGGAGCGTCATCTTCCACCGGCGTAGCCGGACCAAGGTCGAAGTTCCTCCGCAGACCCGGTACAACATGCCCATCGAGGCGCTGTACACGGTGGTTCCGCTCATCATCGTCTCGGTGCTCTTCTACTTCACGGCACGCGACGAGACGAAGCTCCTCAGCCTCAGCCCGAAGCCCGACGTCACGGTCAACGTGGTCGGCTTCCAGTGGAGCTGGGGCTTCAACTACATCGAGGACGTCCCCGGTTCCTCCGGGAACGCCAAGACCGACCCGAACCTGGCCGCCATTCCGGACCGGTTCAAGAAGGACTTCCCGGCGAACGCCGGCGGTGTCTACGACGTCGGCACGCCCGCCACGAAGAACCCGCAGACGGGCAACCCCGGTCCGACCCTCTGGCTCCCCAAGGGCAAGACGGTCCGCTTCGTCCTCACTTCGCGTGACGTCATCCACTCCTTCTGGGTGGTGCCGTTCCTCATGAAGCAGGACGTCATCCCGGGGCACACCAACTCCTTCCAGGTGACCCCCAACCGTGAGGGCACCTTCCTGGGCAAGTGCGCCGAGCTGTGCGGCGTCGACCACTCCCGGATGCTCTTCAACGTGAAGGTCGTCTCCCCCGAGCGCTACGAGGCCCACCTCAAGGAGCTCGCGGCGAAGGGACAGACCGGTTACGTCCCGGCCGGCATTGAGCAGACGGGCCACGAGAAGAACCGGGAGACGAACAACCTGTGAGCATCCTCAACGAACCCCAGGGTGCCGCCGAAGACTCGTACGAGAACGAGCTGCCGGTGCGGCGCAAGCAGCCCGGCAGCGTCGTGGTCAAGTGGCTCACCACCACCGACCACAAGACGATCGGCACGCTCTATCTGGTCACGTCGTTCGCGTTCTTCCTGGTCGGCGGCGTCATGGCGCTGCTCATGCGTGCCGAACTGGCCCGCCCCGGACTGCAGATCGTGTCGAACGAGCAGTTCAACCAGGCGTTCACGATGCACGGCACGATCATGCTGCTGATGTTCGCGACGCCGCTGTTCGCCGGTTTCACGAACTGGATCATGCCGCTGCAGATCGGCGCGCCCGACGTGGCGTTCCCGCGGCTGAACATGTTCGCCTACTGGCTGTACCTCTTCGGCTCGACGATCGCGGTCGGCGGTTTCCTCACCCCGCAGGGTGCGGCCGACTTCGGCTGGTTCGCCTACAGCCCGCTGTCCGACGCGGTCCGCTCGCCGGGCATCGGCGCCGACATGTGGATCATGGGTCTGGCGTTCTCCGGCTTCGGCACCATCCTCGGCGCGGTCAACTTCATCACCACGATCATCTGCATGCGCGCTCCCGGCATGACGATGTTCCGTATGCCGATCTTCGTGTGGAACGTCCTGCTCACCGCGGTCCTGGTGCTGCTGGCCTTCCCCGTCCTCGCGGCGGCGCTGTTCGCCCTGGAGGCGGACCGTAAATTCGGTGCGCACGTGTTCGACGCGGCCAACGGCGGAGCCCTGCTCTGGCAACACCTCTTCTGGTTCTTCGGACACCCAGAGGTGTACATCATCGCGCTGCCGTTCTTCGGCATCATCTCCGAGGTCATCCCGGTCTTCTCCCGCAAGCCGATGTTCGGCTACATGGGTCTGATCGGCGCGACCATCGCGATCGCGGGCCTGTCCGTGACGGTGTGGGCGCACCACATGTACGTCACCGGTGGCGTACTGCTCCCGTTCTTCTCCTTCATGACGTTCCTCATCGCCGTTCCCACCGGCGTGAAGTTCTTCAACTGGATCGGGACGATGTGGAAGGGCTCGCTGTCCTTCGAGACACCGATGCTCTGGGCCGTCGGCTTCCTCATCACCTTCACCTTCGGTGGTCTGACCGGCGTCATCCTGGCCTCGCCGCCGATGGACTTCCACGTGTCCGACTCGTACTTCGTGGTGGCGCACTTCCACTACGTGGTCTTCGGCACGGTCGTCTTCGCGATGTTCTCCGGCTTCCACTTCTGGTGGCCGAAGATGACCGGCAAGATGCTCGACGAGCGCCTCGGCAAGATCACCTTCTGGACGCTGTTCGTGGGCTTCCACGGCACGTTCCTGGTGCAGCACTGGCTGGGTGCCGAGGGCATGCCGCGCCGTTACGCGGACTACCTCGCGGCCGACGGTTTCACCACGCTGAACACGATCTCGACGATCAGCTCGTTCCTGCTCGGCCTGTCGATCCTGCCGTTCCTCTACAACGTGTGGAAGACGGCCAAGTACGGCAAGAAGGTCGGGGTCGACGACCCGTGGGGCTACGGCCGTTCGCTCGAGTGGGCGACCTCCTGCCCGCCGCCGCGGCACAACTTCCTCACCCTGCCGCGGATCCGCAGTGAATCCCCGGCCTTCGACCTGCACCACCCGGAGATCGCCGCTCTCGACCAGCTCGAGAACGCCGGTCACGGTTCGTCGGCCCTTCCTGGCGGAAAGGAGGCCGGCAAGTGAAGGTCCAAGGCAAGATGTTCATCTGGCTGGCGCTGTTCATCCTCATCATGGGGGTTGTCTACGGCGTCTGGTCCAAGGAGCCGGCCGGTACCACGGCCCTCTTCATGGGCTTCGGCCTGAGCATGATGATCGGCTACTACCTGGCCTTCACGGCCCGGCGGGTCGACGCCATGGCACAGGACGACAAGGAGGCCGACGTCGCGGACGAGGCCGGCGAGGTGGGCTTCTTCAGCCCGCACAGCTGGCAGCCGCTCGCGCTCGGCGTCGGTGGCGCGCTCGCCTTCATGGGCGTCGTCTTCGGCTGGTGGCTGCTGTACTTCTCGGCCCCCATCATCATGCTCGGCCTGTGGGGCTGGGTCTTCGAGTACTACCACGGTGAGAACCGCACCCAGTAGCACGCGCTGAACACACGGGAGCCCGGACACTCCGTCAGGAGAGTCCGGGCTCCCTCGTTCGCCACGACTTGTGTCCCTCGCTCGGCTCACCCGGCGCGCCGTGCTTGACGGGCGTTCATAGCGTGGACTCATGAAGCACTCACCGCGCATCCGCACGGTCGTCAGCTGCACCGCGCTGGTGGTCGCCCTCGGCGCCGGCGCCGCCGCCTGCGGCTCCGACGACCACCCGCTCTCGGCGAAGCCGTACGACGCGGCGGGAC
>NZ_KZ627038.1 GCF_002911015.1 Streptomyces populi | reverse complement strand
ATCTGGACCGGTCACCGACTTCAATGCCGACGGCTACGCCGATCTCGCTGTCGCGGCGCCCGCGGCGACCGTGGACGGCCGGGACGACGCGGGGTACGTCACCGTCCTGTACGGCTCCCCCGGCGGTGTCGACACCGCGCACGCCCGCATCATCAGCAGGGCGTCCGCCGGTGTTCCGGGTGAGGTGGTGGACTACGACGCCTTCGGCCGCACGAGCGCCGCCCGCGACTTCGACGGCGACGGCTACACCGACCTCGTCCTCGGGTCCGAGAACGGGCCGACGATCGTTCTGTGGGGTTCTCCGACCGGCCTCAAGAAGGCCGTCGCCCTCTCGTTCGCCCCGCGCAGCAGTCCCCTGGCTGCCGGGGACGTCAACGGCGACGGGCACGCGGACCTGGTCGTCGGCACCGGTCTGGTGGGCGTGGAGTTCGGCCCCATCACCCGGACCGGCGAGTCCGCCGCCCGCACGGTGGTCCCCTTCGACGAGGAGAACGACAGCCGCTACGACTTCATCGTGGGCGATGTGACCGGCGACGGAGCCGACGACATCGTCACCACTCACGGCTTCGAGGATGAAGGCCATCCCACTCGCCTCTGGAAAGGCGGCCGGGACAACTCCGTGACGCGCGCTCCGGGATCGTTCACCCCGTCCTCGGAAGGAGTGATCGCCGACTTCGACCGCGACGGCTACGGCGACTTCGCCACCTTCAAGTTCGGCACGAGTCACGAGGACATCGTCACCCGCCCCGGTACCGTCGAGATCCGTTACGGCTCGCCGTCCGGACTCTCCGCCCGGGCAACGACGATCACACAGAACACGCCCGGAGTCCCCGGCATCAACGAGGCCGGAGACCAGTTCGGCCGCGCGCTGGCCGCCGGCGACGTCACCGGAGACGGCTACCCGGACCTCGCGGTCGGTGTGCCGGGCGAGGCCATCGCCACCACCCGGGCCGCGGGCAGCGTCGTACTGCTGAAGGGCGGACCGAAGGGCCCGACAGGCAACGGAGCGCTCGCGTTCTCGCAGTCCACCGCCGGTGTCCCCGGCGTCTCGGAGCGGGACGACTACTTCGGTGACGAGGTCCTGCTCGCCGACGTCAACGCCAACAACCGCGCGGACCTCATCGTCTCCGCCCCCTGGGAGGACGGCCCGCAGACCGACTCGGGCGCCGCCTGGGTCCTGCGCGGCTCGAAGAACGGCCCCGTCACCAAGAACATCGCGACGTTCACCCCCTCCACCCTGAACATGCCTGGAGACGAAGCCCACTTCGGCTCCACGCTCGCCCGCTGAGACGCCCGGACCGAAGGACCGGCGGTCCGGTGCCGGGACGCCTGGAGTCAGCAGCCCCACGGGCCGAGTTCGACGATGCCCGCCACCGACCTGATTCCCTCGCAACGGTTCCGGTCAAGGCCTTCGCCGATCCGGACCGTCCGAACGAGAGCCACAACGCCTGCCACCGACCCGGCGGATCAATGCCCCCGCAAAGAGCGGCGGGCAGCTCATGGCACTGCTGCATGGAGGCCATGCCCCCATGCAGCAAGCACTTCGGGATGCTGGACGACCCGAACGCCTACGGGCACACGCCCAGGATCAACCCGCAGGGCATCATCACAGCCTGCTCCATGGACGATGCACCCGGCCCCAGCCGCGCCCGGTCCGGCGAACCGCGGCGTCCTGCCCGTCGAGGAAGCGCCATGATCCTTACGTCCGAGACGCGGGCCCGGCTGTGTGATCTGCTCCGCGAGTACGAGGCGACGTACGCCGTCCCGATCCGTGTCGAGCAGTTGCAGCTGACACGACGCAGCTTCCCCCAGGGATCAGTCGAGAGCGAACGGGTCCTCCTCGAAGCCGAGATCACGGTGGCTCGGCCGGGCATCGAGTCGCAGCGCCGGCCGCTGAGCCTGAACTTCGACGAGGATGCCAGGAACCTCTTGAGCGAAGGGGTGCAGGAGGCAGACCTCCGGACCGCAGCGCTGATCATCTTCGCGAACATCGACGAGTGGTGGCGGTGCAAAGACCACGAGAGCGACGTTGCGGCCATGGGCAGGAGGCTCTCGTAAGAGGTCGTCCTCTCCCATTGCTTCATCCCGGAATCCGGTGTTTGGCCTGTGTGCCGGGTCGCGCCAGGAGAGGGCGTTTTCGCCGGTGAGGCGGCGGGCCACGAGGTCGGCCGCTTGGTTCATCACGCCGAGGTCCTCCCCCTCACCGGCGACTCCTACCGGACCCGCCGACGACGCGGTCTCCTGGCGAAAGAGAACCGGTGAGGCCGATCATCAGCAGGGAACCTCAGCCGAACCGGTGATAGACGACGTCAGCGAGATCCACGCGGTCGAAGGCGGAGACATACACCTGCCGGTCGCCATGGGCGTCCTCCCGCCGGACCGACACCTCACCTCCGGGCCGGACATGGGACCAGGCCACGTGACCTGGGCGGACGTCGGCGATGGTTACTTCCTTGACGCGGCAAGCGAGGCCCTTCCACGACTCCAGGTGTCCGGTGTTGTCGATGTCGGCACGGACCGCAAGGTCGCAGATGACCTGCGGTCCACTGCCGGTACGGCTGTGCGGGCGGTGAGCGGACGCCCGCACGACAGGCGTCGTCCGGGCGCTTGCTCACGAGGGCCGCTGTCAGGGGGTGAAGACCTCGTCGAGGCGGTCGATGGCACCGTCGGCGCCCAGGTGGTAGGTGAAGACGAGCCCCGAGTTCGGGTGCGCCTCCAGCCAGTCGAGGAACTCCTGCACGCCGATGTGCTGGTTCTCGGTGCTCTCCACGATGGGGTTGGTCACGGTGACGTACGCGGCCTGGTCCATCGGGATGAACGTCTCCTTGCCGACCGTCTCGAACGGCGCGCCATCGGAGTCGGGCGATCCGCAGCCCCAGTTGCCGTGCTTGACGATCAGGCTGAGAGATCCCCCTTCGGGGGTGTAGCGGTAGACCGCGACCTCGTCGGGGGAGATCGGCATCTTGTGGTCGCATCCGTCGTCGTCGCCACCCGCACCCGACCCCGCGGCAATGGGGGACGAGGACGTGGCCGGAGCTGCTCCGGGGGACTCGGCGGCGCTGCCCGAGCCCGAAGACGGCGTGGCGGCCGGCTTCTTGCTCGCCGTGCCGGTGCCCGTTCCGTTGCCGGTGCCCGTCCCACCACCGGTGCTCCCCGCCTTCGTGGGGCTCGTGCTCGTGCCGACGTCCGAACCTGTCACGCCGTCGCCGTTGCACCCGGTGAGGGCCAACGCGCCCGCCACGCAGGCGCCCAGGACAACCGCCCGGACAACGCCCGGTCTGCGTCGGCCCTTCCTCGACGTCACGTTCATGATGTTTCCCCCTACTGTCCCGGTTCTCGGTGTGCCTCATCGGCTCGTCACAAAGGACAACTTCCGGCCACCGTCAGTTGCACACTCGGATCAGGTGTTCACGCACCACCGGTCGTGCGACGGACATCGCGTGTCCCGCAGGTCGTCTTCGCATCTGGCCTTGGCCTGTTTTCGCCTGCCGACCTTAGCGTGCGGCACGGTCATGACGGGGGGCGCCGGCGCCGCGCAGGCGATCTGGGTCGTCGGGGTGCAGAAGGTGGCGCCTGGCCTGGGCACCGCACTGCGCCGGGTCGAGGAGCACGCCCTTGGGCCGGAGACCGAGCGCGCCCGGGCGGTGTACGGGCGCGCTCGGTCTCCGGCCAGCGGGCACCCGGCCTTTCCGACTGCCTCCAGTGCAGATCAGCCGGGCCGCACCGGCAGAAAACCCGGTCGAGGCCGCGGGGGAAGTCACTCGGTGATGTATCGGGCCGGTGCCGACACCCAGGCTCACGGGTCTCTGCGGGGACAAGCTATATTCGGCCGTCGCGCGGTGCTGGAGCAGCGCTTCAGCAGTCTTCTTCCTGGGGCGGGGCATGATGTGGCAAGCACTGTTTCGCCGGTCCGCGGAACCGCTTCATCCACCTGTGCGCGGTAGGTGCGGTGCGGGCCGGCACGTGTTGCGCAGCGAGCGGTTGCTGCTCTACACGCCGCTCATCGCCCTGGACGTGATGGCTCCTGCCGCAGCTGGATCTGACGCCGAGGCGCAGCACTGGCTGGGATCCAGGGCTGACGAGCTTGTGCAGCACGAGGACACGCGAGAGTTGTTTTTGTCCATGCGCGCGGATGACGACCTGTCGAGGTTCGAGGCTCGCGACCGCTTCAAGATGATGCGGAAGCTCGAGAAACACTCCGATGGCTTCGTCCAGCTGACCGCAGTGCATGCGGCCGACGGCAGATATGCGGGCGCGACGAGCGTGGGCCTGGAATCCGGCGAGATCGGTGGCTGGCTGGCCCCTGGCTACCGTCGGCAAGGACTGGGCGTCGAGCTGTTCCGCGCGGCCGTCCAGCTCGGTCACCGGCATCTCGGTCTCAAGGTCGTACGAGCGGGCGCGGAGCCGACGAACGGTGCCTCTCGAGGAGCCCTCACGGCGGCTGGCTTCACCCCTGCGTCAGGACCGACACGGTTCACTCTGGGTGACGGACGTGAGGTCGACGCATGCTGGTACCAGCATCGGCAGGAAGCAACCTCGCGCTGTCGTGGCGGGAGCTGATCGGCCGCCTCCTCACCGCCCCTGGCGTGCCTTTGCGAGGCCGGGGCGCGGGGAGCATCGTCCTGCTTTGCACCCAGCCGCTCAGCCGCGTCGTCCGCCTCGGGCGCGGCCCGGCCCACAGCGGCCGCGACACCGCCACGGCTCAGGTCAGGGCCGGTCGGCTCCCGGGAGGCCTGGTGTCTGAGGGGTGTGTCAGAGTCTGCGCATGCTCGAGATCGTGGTGAAGACGGAGAACCGGGGGCGGCACGTGCGTGTGTCCGCCGAGGAACTGGCTGGGTTGGTTCGGCGGATCGGTGGGGATGGTGACCGGTTCCTGGTGGTGCAGCAGATACCCGACCTGCCTGACGTCTTCGCCCAGGTCTGGCATGAGACTGGTGATGACTACACGTTGGAGTACCGGGACGGTGCCGCCGACCGGCATTTCCAGGCGATGGTCGACGGGCCCGAAGCCGTGATCGCGGCGCTGACCGGCTGGGCCCGTTCGGAGGCCGGTTGGGAGGGGGGTCTGGCTTGGTCGCTGCTGGACATGGGCCCCGTGCGTGAGGTGCCGCCGCTCGACCTCGAGGAGGACGAGCGCGTGGAGTTGGAAAAACGCGTCCGCGAGGTGCTCGTCGGCGGCTACGCCTCCCGCGCCGAGCTGACCGAACTTGCGGAGGAGTACCTGGTCACCAAGGACCGCCGGCCCGTTTCGCGTGAACAGGCGCAGGTGCTGGCCGACCGGTTGTGGCTGGAGCGGGTCGCGGAACAAGCAGCATGGCGGGGCGAGACCGACCCGGAGCGGCTCACCCGCGCGTTCACCGTCCTGCAGGAAGCCGGCATCACGGCCCGCGAGAACTTCACCTGCTGCCGCAACTGCGGGCAATCCGAGATCGGCGGCGAAGGCGGACCCGACGCTCGCGGCTTTGTCTACTTCCACACCCAGTGCACGGACTCCGCCGCGGCCGGCCACGGGCTGATGCTTCTCTACGGCGGCTTCGACGGCTCGCCCGAGACCACCGCAGCCATCGGCCACGAGATCGTGGCCGCCCTCGAAACCGTCGGCCTCCACGCCAAGTGGGACGGTGACCCCAGCCGGGCCGTCACCGTCACCCCCTTGGACTGGCGCCGCCGCCTGGTCGATTAGGCAACTTGTGACCGTGCACGCCAGTTGGGCCCTGACGGACAACTGCGGTGCACAGAACGCGAGCAGGTGTGCGGGGGCCGGTCAGGGCCATGGGGCCCAGGGGTCGTCGCTGTACGGTTCGGGCTCTTCCGGGTGGAGCATGCGGCGGACACAACGCAGGAGTCCCGGCTCGTTGCTACCAAGGGCGGCCATCCAGGGCAGGGCGTTCATGGCGCGGGCGCGTTCTTCGGTGGCCAGGACGTCGGCGGTGGTGTGCAGGGTGTCGGGGGCGGGTTCGTCGGTGAGGCAGAGCCAGCCGATCGCGGCGGCAAGGCGGACTTCGGGGGCCTGTGCCCGGTCCTGCCACATCTCGCGGATCCACTTGGTGGCCGACCGGTGCGGGTGGGCACGTGTCGTCTCTGCGGTCGCGAGAACCAAGGCGGCCAGGACCATGGGGTCCTGCTCCTTGGCGAACCGTGTAGCGAACGCGGCTCGGACCGTACGGCCGGGGGCGGTCGCGGTGGCGAGAGCGTAGGAGGCGTCGATGCGCACGGCAGGGTCGGAGTCGTCGAGGAGAGGCAGGAGCAAGGGGGTTCCGGCGGTGATCGCGGCTCGGGCAGCGGCCACCGACCAGCCTGCCGGGTAGCCGGTCACCTCGACGCCGTAGTCGTCGTAGTCGTCGTGCCGGGGGCCGGGGCGGTGGAGGAGGAATTCGGCGCGGGAGGCGACACCGAAGTAACGGGCGCGGGCCGGGGCGGCGAGACCGCCGAGGGCGGCGGTGCGGTGTGGATGGTGCGGGTCGGTGGCGATCCGGATCAGGAATGGGACGGCGAGAGCGGCGGCGGCCCGGCTGTCGTCGGCGCACATGCCGATCAGTACACCCATCGCGTTACGTGCCGACCCGTCTTTCGTGCGCAGCAGGCGAACGGCCTCCCGGGCGTCCTCCCCGTGGGGGAAGTTCCCCCAGGGAAGGTCGTCGAGGACGGCCCCGTCGGTGGCCTCGGGCCGGATGGTCGTCGTCACAGCCCGGATGTCGAATGGACCTCCCGCGAACGATGCCAGATCCGCCCCGTCGACCAGAGCCCTGCACATCGCGAACGTCGGATCGGTCCGCCAGTCCCCCACGCCACACCCCCGTCGGATCCACCAGAGATTGGATCATGCGCGATCCGGACCAGGCAAAGCCACCGGGTAACCGGGGCGCTGCACGCCGCAGACCGTCATGAACCCAGAAACCCCAGCTCAGCACACCTCTGCGGCTCTCGCGCGGGCCAACTGTCGCGCTCAGTCACACTCAGCCGTGCAGCTGTCCGATGCGTTCTACCGGCGGTAGAACCGCCGGTACGGGCAAGGCGACGAGCATCAAGACCAGCGAAGAGGTACGCGACCGGCTGCGCACCCCGGCCGAGGAACGCGGCACCACCATCACCGACCTGCCCGAAGAACTGGCTTCCCGTGAGCCGACCGCCGCCGAGAAAGAGCAGCGGGCCCGCGAGGCGGCGCGCGAGCTGAGCATCGAGTACACCGCACAGGCCGAGCAGACCGAGCAGGAGGCCTGGGCCAAGATCCGCGCCCACCAGGACGGCAAGGCTGCGTGAGTCTGACAGCAGTTCTCGACCCCACCTGACCGGACAGGACCCACCGACGCCCGCCGGTCCGCTCACAGCAAAGCCGCCCCTTCCATGACCGCAAGGCTCTCGGCCTACGCCTTGAGGGGGCCTTCGTCCACGGGCCGGCCCCGTTCGCCATCACCCGGTGGATTCAAGGTCGATTCCCCTGCTGTCCGTGAAACCCGTCCGGGATGTTCAACGCAATCGGCGACCCGTTCTCCGGCGGTGAAAACGACGGTACAACAACGCTGGACGCGAAGAGCCGGTACGCCCACTCGTCGGTGCTTTCAGGGGCTGCGCCAGCGCCGGTGACAACGCCGCGGAGCAGCCAGCCGGGGCCGTCATGCCCCAGGAACCTGACCTGCATGACGGTCGTTGATCCATCGGGCCGCACCGTCGGTACGTTGGCCCGGATCTCTACGCCGGCGCGCCCGGTCCACTCCTTCGCGGATCCGCCGCCTCGAACCATCTTCCCGCGCAACTCGCCGCGGATCACGTCCCAGTTCCGGCCGGGAAGAGCGTGAAAAGCCTGCAGTTGGAGAGCCGTGGAGCCTCGGACAACAGTGACTCCGCAGACACGGCCTCCGCTGGCAATGGGAAGCAGTTCAAGACCGTCGCCCGCGGGGATTCTGATTCCGCCGAGGTCGATGACGGGCAATTCCTGGGACACCGCCTCTGTCGCGTCCCACGGCCCTCCTCGATCTCCGCCACGCATCATGCGGAGCGTCTCTTCCTGATGGCCCGTGGCGAGGTCGAGGAGTTCATACGTTGCCGCCTCTGTCACCCCCTCCCCCTCCAGTAGCGAACAGAGCAGGGTGATGAGGGTCCTGATGTCCAGGACACCACGCTCATCACGGGCGTTCCGTACAGCTTCGACGTCACCGAGACACGCCCGGATGAGCAACTCCTTGTCCGCTCTGCTCAGCTCAGGAGTCGGGATGTGCGCCACGACACGGTCGAGGTCCCCGTGCTCCTCCTCCCACAGAAGGCGGATCATCACCTGAGCAGCCGCGAACACGATGACGGCAGGCGACTCCGGGTCATCGACGGCGGACCGTTCATCCACATCGACCAACTGCTCACCGTCACTCAGTGAGCCGTTTCGCCGAAACTCCGTGACCAGCCTCCGGACTGTGGTTTCAGCGGACACCCTGCCACCATCTCCTTGCCAGTTGAATTCCCCGAGTCACAACGATGCCGGTTGCAACGACACTGCCCAAACCACCCACATCCTGGCCGGTTAGGCTCTGATCATGCGGCTGCCCCAGGTCCGCAGCCGTCGAAGTCGTCGCACCCGGTGCCCGGGATACGGAGCTGGAACGCGTGCCGGCCGCCTCTGCCACCGCCTCACTGAGCCTCTTCCAACCTCATGTTGATGCGTGGTGAAGGACGAGGACGGCCTTCACGACGTCGGTGATCCGGTTGGTGCTGCAGCGGAGCCTGCGGAGCAGACGCCGGCCTTTCAGGACGGCCATGGCCTGCTCGCCGACGCAGCGGATCTTGGCGTGGGTGCTGTTGTGACGCCGCTTCCATCGCTTGAGGCGACGGCCCCGGAACGGGACTCGGACGGGATCGTCGGCCCCTTGATACGCCTAATAGGCCAGTGGGTTGGCCGGTTGGGCCGGTCGGCAGGGGCCACCGCACTGACCCGCGGACGGCTGAGGACCGCCGTCACCAGAGCCGGACGCCAACGCCGCATCGACGCCGAGGCCGACCGGCTGCTTCAGATGTTCCGCCAGAGCCGGCTTCGCC
>NZ_KZ627037.1 GCF_002911015.1 Streptomyces populi | reverse complement strand
GGGGGTTGGGCTGAGGGGTCATGCGGCGAAGCGTAAATGTCCACGGACCGGGCGCGACATCGGCGTCCTGTCTGCGGTCGGGGGCTTTCCGCGACAGTCTGTCGGGCTTGGCCGGGGGGTGCGCCGGACCTCCGAGGACACCGGTACGAGCGCCGGGCGACCGTCCGGGACGGTTCCCGGAGGGGCGTCGAGGACGAGGGCGGACCCGTTACCGAAACGGCACCAGTCGTGACGGAACCGTGGACACCGCCCCGTCCACCTCCCCGTATGGCGCACTATCCTCGGTCTGTTGCACATATGGGGGAGGGTGGGCACTGCCATGGAGAAGCTGGGGGCGGGGGATCCGCAGCAGATCGGGGCGTACCGGCTGCTGGCGCGGCTCGGCGCCGGGGGGATGGGGCACGTCTATCTCGCACGCTCCGACCGGGGACGTACGGTCGCCGTCAAACTCGTCCGGCCGGAACTCGCCGAGCAGGAGGAGTTCCGGGCCCGCTTCCGCCAGGAGGTGCAGGCCGCGCGCCGGGTCGGCGGGCTGTGGACCGCGCCCGTCCTGGACGCGGACACCGAGGCCCCGATCCCGTGGGTCGCCACCGGCTATGTCGCCGGGCCCTCGCTACAGGCCGTCGTCGGGCGCGACCACGGCGCCCTGCCCGAGCGTTCCGTGCGCATCCTCGCCGCGGGTCTCGCGCACGCGCTCCAGGACATCCACGCGGCGGGCCTCATCCACCGCGACCTCAAGCCCTCCAACGTCCTCGTCACCATCGACGGCCCCCGTGTCATCGACTTCGGCATCGCGCGCGCCCTGGAGACGGTGACCGACGGCGGTCTGACCCACACCGGGGCGCTCGTCGGCTCACCCGGGTTCATGGCTCCCGAGCAGGTCCGCGGCGACCGCGTCACGCCCGCCTGCGACGTCTTCTGCCTCGGCTCGGTCCTGTCGTACGCGGCCACCGGCACCCTTCCGTTCGGCGCGGCCAACAGCGGTGTGCACGCCATGATGTTCCGCATCGCGCAGGAGGACCCCGATCTGACGGGGGTGCCCGAGGGGCTCGCCGACCTGGTGCGGGACTGTCTGCGCAAGGACCCCGGTGCCCGGCCGGGTCTCGACGAGATCCTGGAGCGCACGGGCGCGGAGGACACCGTCGCGGAGGGACGCACCCTCGACCCCTGGCTGCCCGGCTCGCTGGTCGCCCAGCTCGGACGGCACGCCGTGAAGCTGCTCGACACGGAGAACCCCGACCGGGGACCGGCGCAGCTCCCGCCCGGTGCTCCGGCGCCCGGCGCGGTCCCCGCCCTGCCGCCGGCACCCGCGGCGCCCGTCGCCACCCCGGACTTCTCCAAGCCGCCGTCCGGCTCGCCCGCTTCCTCGGCCTCCGCCTCCTCCTCGACGCCCTCCGCCTCCTCCTCGGCACCCGCCGCGTCCGCCGAGGCATCCCCGGAGCACGCGCCCACGCCGGCCGAGGGGGGCGCCACCCCGCCCCCGGCGGGCCCCGTGAACCACCTTCCGACCGTGGCCGCGAGTCCGGGCCCGACGCCGCCTCCTCCGGCGGCGCCGGCCGGTCCGCACCCGGCCTACGGCTACCCGCAGCAGCACCCGGGGGTCCCCGGCCGGGGACCGGCCCACCCCGCGTACGGCTATCCGCAGGCAGGCTGGGGCCCGGCCCAGCCGCCGTACGGCTCGACGCCCCCCTACGGTCCGGGCGCCGCGGGCCCCTACGCTCCCGGCGGCGTGACCCCGCCCTACGGTCCGACCCCTCCGTACGGCCCCGGAGCCGTCCCGCCCGGCCCGGAGCCCGCGCGCAGGAGCGGCCGGTCCACCGCCCTTCTCGTGGTCGTGGCCCTGGTCGTCGCGCTCGGCGCGGGCGGCAGCGTGTTCGCGCTGCTGAACGGCGAGGGGGGCGGGGGCGGCCAGGACGACCCCAAGGCGTCCACCAAGGCCTCCGGCGAGACGACACCGGGGCCGAGCACCTCGCAGCCGCCGACCACCGCCTCCGCGTCGCCCAGTGCATCGGCGACGCCGGGCGGCACGGTCCCGGAGGCGTTCCTGGGCACCTGGGACGGCGTCATCGACAACGCGAAGGGCCATCACACGCGCCGGATGACGATCCGGCAGGGCGGTGTCGGCGACCCGGTGCTGACGATCGTCGCGGACGGCTCGTCCGGCTACCACTGCGTCTTCGAGGCCGACCTGACCGAGGCCCCGGCCGCCGGCGGACCGCTGGAGATCGGCCCCTCCCGGGTCACCGTCGGCAGCCCGGAGAAGGGCTGCAACCCGGGCGACGCCACCGAGGTCACCCTCCTGACGGACGGCCGGCTGAACCGGGTGAACATCAGCACGAACGAGTCGCTGGCCTTCACGAAGAGCGGCTGATTCCTCGGGCCGCCCCGGTCCGCCGTCCCGGTCCGCCGTCGCGGACCGTGGGCGGTCCGGGGCCCGGGGAACGCGCCGACGGCCGGGCCGCCCACGGCCGCCGAAGTTCACTTCCCGTATGTGGGTTGTTTCCGGCCAGAGCCGTACGGTGACCGCACCGCAGGGCAGTGCTCGGGGGAGTGGCTCACGTGGAGTGGCTGAGCGCAGAGAACGTCGTGGCCGTCGGGACCGCCGTCATCGGTGTCGTCTCCTCCGCCGTGATGGTCTGGTACGAGCGGAGGGTGCCGCGCCGCAAGACGGTCGGCTACCGCGTCCAGATGGACAACCCCATCGGCGACGGCGTCCGCTCGGGGCGCGCGAACGTGCGGCTCGGGCTGTTCGACGAGACACCCGGCATGTCCGACGCGACCCTCGTCCTCCTGCGGATCGAGAACGACGGCTCGCAGAGCATCGCCGGGGACGACTACACCAGCCACGAACGGCACGGTCTGACCGCGGTGTTCACCGACCGCACCGTCCGCGGTGTGTCCGTGACCCAGCCGCCCGGCACCGACCATCTGATGGACCACTTCACCCCGGCCGCCGGTCTGAGCTACGAGAACGGCACTCTGCGCATCCCCCGGGTCCCGCTCAACCGGGGCGAGCACTTCAAGCTGCTCGTCCTGCTGTCGGGCGGCGACGTGGGATGTCCGGTACGGATCGTCGGCGGCATCCGGGACGGTGAGGTCCGGCCCAACCGCAGCACGACACCGGACGACCAGCCGCCGCTGTTCAGCCGGGCGGCGCGGCTGTTCACCGTGCTGCTGACGGTGTGTGTCGTCACGCTCGCCCTGATCGTCGTGCTGCGCGACGGCACTCCGCCCCCGATCGGCTGCGAGCGCGGCACGCTGGCCATCACGGGTTCGACCGCCTTCGAGCCGGTGGCGCGCGAACTGGCCGAGAAGTACGAGCACGACTGCCGGGGCTCCACGATCACGGTGGACACCCACGGCAGTACGGCCGGCGTGCGCGAACTCGACTCGGCGGGGCACGCGTCGAAGAAGGGGTCCCCGGCCCTCGTCGCGCTCTCCGACGGCCCCAAGCCGGGAGCCTTCCCGCGGCTGCGGGAGAACCGGGTCGCGGTGTCGGTGTTCACGCTGGTCGTCAACGACGCCGTCCCGGTCAGGAACCTGTCGCCGGCCGACGTGCGGCGGCTGTACCGCGGCGAGATCGGCAACTGGAAGCAGCTCGGCGGGCCCGACCTGCCCGTCCTCCTGGTCAGCCGGGACGCCGACTCCGGCACCCGGCAGGTGTTCCAGCGCCGGGTCCTCGGGCGCGGGGAGATCGCCAACTCCTCGCTGGACTGCGTCCACAGGGACGACGCGACGGCGCCGGTCGTGCGGTGCGAACTCGACTCCACGGAGCAGGTGCTGGCCACGGTCGCCAGGCTGCCCGGCGCGATCGGGTACAGCGAACTCAACGACGCCACCGGGCGCGAGGGCCTGCACCGGATCGGCCTCGACGGCCACGCCGCCTCCGTCGAGGACCTGGAGCACGGCACCACGGACTACCCGTACCGCGAGATCGAGTACGCCTACACCTACGGGCAGCCGCCCGCCGACTCCCTCGCCTCCAGTTTCCTCTCCTACGTCGCCCGGGGCAGCGGTCAGGACGTCATCCGCACCCACGGCCATCTCCCCTGCGGGACACCGGTCGGGCTGAGGATCTGCGGAGCCGGGTGACGCCGTGGTGCTCCGGACCGGTCACCGGGGCTCGGGCGGGCGCTGGCGGGGCATGTTCGGGCGGGTTCCCGGCGGCAGCGGGGTGCGTCCGTTCAGCGGCGGCCCGTCGGTCCGGGGCGCTCCCGTCGCCGCCGACTGGATCCCGAGCGGCGCCGGGCCCGTGCGGAACTCCACCATCCAGTCCGCCGTCTCGGTGCGCACCAGTTCCGTGACGTCCTCGGAGAACCTCCGCAGCACCCCGATGCACCGGTCGGCCGCCTCGCTGGCCGTTCCGTCGGCGGGCCCGAGGACCTCCCGGACGCTCTCCGACGCCCAGTCGAACTGAAGCGCCTGGAGCCGTCGCTGCACGGCCTGCGCGGTGGCCACGTCCCTTATCCATCCGGAGGTCACCCCGAAGAACCGGTCGACGGCGACGCAGGAGACCGCGAGCAGCAGCGCCAGATATCCCCACGGAGCCGCCCCCGGCACCGATCCGGTGAGGTCGAGCAGCGGCAGCGCGGCCCCGGCGACGGCCCCCAGCGAGGCACCGCACCGCAGCAGACGCGCCGACCGCCGCTTCCACACGCGGTCGGAGAGGTACCAGGCGGCCGTGTCGAGCGCCCCCTGCTCCACCCAGCGGTAGAGCTCGTGGAGCCGCTCGGCGGGCTCCCCCCAGTCGCCGAGCGGGAACGGCCGGCCGGTCAGGTCGCCCGGCCGGGGCCCCGCCGCGCCCTCGCTCCGCCCGTCCTGGAGCGGCCCCTCCGGCTGCATCTCCGGCTGACTCACCCGGCACTCCCTAGTTGACGACGGTGACGACGGCGATGACGGACGACGGTGACGACGGTGACGGCCCTGACACTGCGTGACGTCATGTGACGCATGGTGTAAATGCGCCGCACCCTTCCTACCGCCCAATGGGTGGCGATGGACCGGGTTTACCGGCTTTTCCGCCCAGAAGTGGGCCTTGATCAGGTATAGGCGGTGCTGCGATGTCACTCGAAAGAGTGCTTGGGCGACGGGCCGGTCGACCACGTAGGCTCGTGCTGGACAGGAAAAGACGCTCGGACAGCCGTACTCGAAACCAGGAGCTGATCGTGATTCCCGGTGGTGGCCAGCCCAACATGCAGCAGCTGCTGCAGCAGGCCCAGAAGATGCAGCAGGACCTGGCGAACGCGCAGGAGGAGCTGGCGCGGACGGAGGTCGACGGCCAGTCGGGCGGCGGCCTGGTGAAGGCGACCGTGACGGGCTCCGGAGAGCTCCGCGCCCTGGTGATCGACCCGAAGGCGGTCGACCCCGAGGACACCGAGACGCTCGCGGACCTGATCGTCGCGGCCGTCCAGGCGGCGAACGAGAACGCGCAGGCACTCCAGCAGCAGACGCTCGGCCCGCTCACCGCGGGGCTCGGGGGCGGAAGCGGCATCCCCGGTCTGCCTTTCTAAGACCGGCGGCATCCAACTACCGTACGCACCAGGAAGAAACAGTAGGACGGGACCAGGCGGTACCGGAGCACTCGGAAAGGCAGTCCGTTGTACGAAGGCGTTGTTCAGGACCTCATCGACGAACTGGGGCGGCTCCCCGGCGTCGGTCCCAAGAGCGCGCAGCGGATCGCCTTCCACATCCTGCAGGCGGAGCCCACGGACGTCCGCCGGCTCGCGCAGGCCCTCATGGAGGTCAAGGCGAAGGTCCGCTTCTGCGCGACCTGCGGCAACGTGGCGCAGGAGGAACTGTGCAACATCTGCCGCGACCCGCGCCGCGACCTCTCGGTGATCTGCGTGGTGGAGGAGCCGAAGGACGTCGTCGCGATCGAGCGGACGCGTGAGTTCCGGGGCAAGTACCACGTGCTCGGCGGCGCGATCAGCCCGATCGAGGGCGTCGGCCCGGACGACCTGCGGATAAGGGAACTCCTGGCCCGCCTGGCCGACGGAGCGGTCACCGAGCTCATCCTGGCCACGGACCCGAACCTGGAGGGCGAGGCCACGGCCACGTATCTCGCCCGCATGATCAAGCCCATGGGCCTCAAGGTCACCCGCCTGGCCAGCGGCCTCCCGGTGGGCGGCGACCTGGAATACGCGGACGAGGTCACACTCGGCCGCGCCTTCGAGGGGAGACGACTTCTAGATGTCTGACGCCACGCTGCACGCGACCAGCCAGGACCCCGACGACTTCGTGGTCCAGATCGCGGACCAGGTAGAGAGCTTCCTGGTCGCCGTCAACGAGGTCGCCAAGGGCGACGAGCCGGACTCGGCCGTGCCCTTCCTCCTGCTGGAGGTCTCCCAGCTCCTCCTGGCCGGCGGCCGTCTCGGCGCGCACGAGGACATCGTTCCCGAGGAGCGCTACGAGCCGGACCTCGGCCCGGAGGCGGACGTGGACGAACTCCGCGAGCGCCTCGCCGTGATGCTGGAGCCGATCGACGTCTACTCCGAGGTCTTCGACCCCTACGAGCCCCGCAAGGCCCCGGTCCCGGCCCGTATCTCCGACGACCTCGCCGACGTCATCACCGACCTGCGCCACGGCATGGCCCACTACCGCGCGGGCCGCACCACGGAGGCGCTGTGGTGGTGGCAGTTCTCCTACTTCTCGAACTGGGGCTCCACCGCCTCCGCGACCCTGCGCGCCCTGCAGTCCGTGGTGGCCCACGTCCGGCTGAACCAGCCCCTGGAGGAGCTCGACGGCCTCGACACCGACCAGGACCTCGGCGAGGAGATCCTCGCGGAGGAGGCCGGCAAGGTGATGGCGGAGGAGATCGCGGGTCCGCTCGGCCTGCGCACGGTCAAGTAACCGCTCCGGGCCCTCTCCCCGCCTCCGGTCCTGTTCCTGCGACCTCCTCCGATCCCGTTCCCGTGCCCGCCTCCGGTCCTGGCCCTGTCTCCGGTGTGAGCTGGGGCACTTTCGGAGTGACGGCGTTCCGGTACGGGCAGGTGCCGTCTCGGAGCGGCCGGACCTCCCTTGTGGACCTGACAGCCCGGAGTGATCACGTCGTGAGCGGGACATCTCACGATGCGATACCCCGGAAGGGAAATCCGGCCGCTCGTTAGACTGAGCCGACCGCAGTAGTGCGGTGCAGAGACGGACTGAGCGAGGAGCGCACGTGGGCCTTGTCGTGCAGAAGTACGGAGGTTCCTCCGTAGCCGATGCCGAGGGCATCAAGCGCGTCGCCAAGCGGATCGTGGAAGCGAAGAAGAACGGCCACCAGGTGGTCGTCGTCGTTTCCGCGATGGGCGACACGACGGACGAGCTGATCGATCTCGCCGAGCAGGTATCTCCGATGCCCAGCGGACGAGAGTTCGACATGCTGCTGACCGCCGGAGAGCGGATCTCCATGGCCCTGCTGGCGATGGCGATCAAAAACCTGGGCCACAGCGCCCAGAGCTTCACCGGCAGCCAGGCAGGCGTCATCACCGACTCGGTCCACAACAAAGCGCGGATCATCGACGTCACCCCGGGCCGTATCCGTACGGCGCTCGACGAGGGCAACATCGCCATCGTCGCCGGCTTCCAGGGCGTCTCGCAGGACAAGAAGGACATCACCACGCTGGGCCGCGGCGGGTCCGACACCACGGCCGTCGCGCTCGCCGCGGCGCTCGACGCCGAGGTGTGCGAGATCTACACCGACGTGGACGGCGTGTTCACCGCCGACCCGCGCGTGGTGAAGAAGGCGAAGAAGATCGACTGGATCGCCTTCGAGGACATGCTGGAGCTCGCCGCCTCCGGCTCCAAGGTGCTGCTCCACCGCTGCGTGGAGTACGCCCGCCGTTACAACATCCCGATCCACGTCCGGTCGTCCTTCAGCGGACTCCAGGGCACCTGGGTCAGCAGCGAACCGCTCGTTCAGAAGACTCAGCAGCAAGGGGACCAGAAGGTGGAGCAGGCCATCATCTCCGGTGTCGCTCACGACACCTCCGAGGCCAAGGTCACGGTCGTCGGCGTCCCGGACAAGCCGGGTGAGGCCGCCGCGATCTTCCGCGCCATCGCCGACGCCGAGATCAACATCGACATGATCGTGCAGAACGTGTCGGCGGCCACCACCGGCCTGACGGACATCTCCTTCACCCTCCCGAAGACCGAGGGCCGCAAGGCCATCGACGCCCTGGAGAAGGCGAAGAGCGTGATCGGCTTCGAGTCGCTGCGCTACGACGACCAGATCGGCAAGATCTCGCTCGTCGGCGCCGGCATGAAGACCAACCCGGGTGTCACGGCCGGGTTCTTCGAGGCGCTCACCGACGCCGGGGTCAACATCGAGCTGATCTCGACCTCGGAGATCCGCATCTCCGTCGTCACCCGCGCCGACGACGTCAACGACGCCGTCCGCGCCGTGCACACCGCCTTCGGGCTCGACTCCGACAGCGACGAGGCAGTCGTCTACGGAGGCACCGGGCGATGACCCGACGACCGACGCTCGCGGTCGTGGGAGCGACCGGAGCCGTCGGCACGGTCATGCTCCAGATCCTGTCCCAGCACGCGGACATCTGGGGCGAGATCCGTCTGATCGCCTCGCCGCGCTCGGCCGGCCGCAAGCTGGCCGTGCGCGGTGTGGAGGTCGAGGTGGCGGCCCTGTCGGAGGAGGCCTTCGACGGGGTCGACGTCGCCATGTTCGACGTCCCGGACGAGGTGGCCGCCCAGTGGGCGCCGATCGCCGCCGCCAAGGGCACGGTCGTCGTCGACAACTCCGCCGCCTTCCGGATGGACCCGGAAGTGCCCCTCGTCGTCCCCGAGGTGAACCCGCACGCCGCGCGCGTGCGCCCGCGGGGGATCGTCTCCAACCCGAACTGCACGACCCTGTCCATGATCGTGGCGCTGGGCGCCCTGCACGCCGAGTTCGGGCTGCGTGAACTCGTCGTCTCCTCGTACCAGGCGGTCAGCGGCGCGGGCCGGGCGGGCGTCGACACCCTGCGCCGGCAGATGTCCCTGGTCGCGGGCACGGAACTGGGGAACAGCCCCGGTGACGTGCGCCGGGCCGTGGGCGACGACACGGGCCCG
>NZ_KZ627036.1 GCF_002911015.1 Streptomyces populi | reverse complement strand
ACGGTGCCCGGCCGGGAGAACCCGGCCGGGCACCGTCCATGTCGCACGGGGCGAAGCCCTCACTCGGCGGTGCGCAACGCCATCTCGATCAGCTCGTCGGCGTCCATGGCCTCGAAGCCGGACGATGTCACCGGCACCGGCTTCGCGGACCCCGCGCCCTGGCCCTGGGCGAGCCTGCGCAGCTGCTCGAGGAGGTTCGAACTCTCCAGCCGCTCCCGCGGAATGGCCGCCAGCAGCGTGCGGATCTCCTCGTCCGGCCCGGTGCCGCCGTCCGCGCCGAACAGCTGTGCGCGCAGGAACCGGGCCACCGCCCTGGAGGTGGGGTGGTCGAAGACCAGGGTCGTGGGCAGCCGCAGCCCGCTGATCCGGCGCAGCCGGTTGCGCAGCTCCACCGCGGTCAGCGAGTCGAACCCGAGGTCCTTGAACGCCTGCCCCGCCGCGATCCCCTCCGGGCCCGCGTGCCCCAGCGTGGCCGCCGCCTGCACCCGTACCAGCTCCAGGAGCCTGCGTTCCTGGGCGGCCGGGGACAGCCCCGCCAGCTCGGCCCGCAGGGACGTGCCGCCGCCGTCGTCCGCGTCGTCCGCGGCCAGCACCTGCCGGACCTCGTCGATGTCCTCGATCAGCGGACGCGCCCGGGCCATGGTGAAGCCGGGCACGAACAGCGACCAGTCCATGTTGCTGACGGTCAGCGACGTCTCCCGGTGCTCGACCGCCTGCCACAGCGCGGCCAGCGCCGGCTCCGGGGACATCTCGAGCAGCCCGCGGCGCCGGAAGTGCTCCTCGAAGGAGCCGCCGGCGGCCATGCCCTCCCCGGCCCAGGCGCCCCAGGCCACCGAGGTGGCCGGCCAGCCCCGGGCCCGCAGGTGCTCGGCCCAGGAGTCCAGGAAGCTGTTCGCCGCCGCGTAGCCCGCCTGGTTGCCGCTGCCCCAGGTCGCCGAGATCGACGAGAACAGCACGAACGCGTCCAGGTGGGCCCCGTCGACCAGTTCGGCCAGGTTGACGGCGCCCGCCACCTTGGCGGCGACGACGTCGGACCAGGTGCTCACGTCGGCCTCGGACAGCGGGCCCCACTCGCCCACGCCCGCGGCGTGCACCACCGTGCGCACCACCGAGCCGTCCGCGGTGAGCCCGGACACCAGGTCCGCCACCGCCGCACGGTCGGCCACGTCGCAGGCGGCGATCGTCACCCGCGCGCCGAGCGCCTCGAGTTCGGCGCGCAGCGCCCGCGCGGACGGCGCCTCGGGGCCCCGGCGGCCGGTCAGCACCACGTGCTCGGCCCCGTCGGCGGCGAGCCTGCGGGCCACATGGGCACCGAGCGCGCCGGTGCCCCCGGTGACCAGCGCGATGCCGCGCGCACGCCAGGGCCTGTCCGGCGCCCGCCCGGCCAGCGGCGCCCTGACCAGACGGCGCACGAACGTGCCCGAGGGGCGCACCGCCACCTGGTCCTCACCCCCGCCCAGCACCCCGGCCAGCTGCCGCCCGGTCTCCTCGGTGACCGCTCCCGCGACATCGACCAGGCCGCCCCAGCGGTCCGGGTGCTCCAGACCCACGACCCGGCCCAGACCCCAGACCTGGGCCTGCGCCGGCGCGGCCGGCCCCCGGGCGGGGCCCGATCCCGCGCCGGTGCTCACCGCACCGGACGTCAGGCACCACAACGGCGCCGTGACCAGCTCATCGCCCAGCTCCTGCACCAGGGCCGCGGTCGCCGCGAGCCCCGTGGACAGGCCCGGCACCCGGCCGTAGGGCCGCTTGTCCAGGGCGAGCAGCGACAGCACCCCGGCCGCCTCCTGCACGCCCTCGGGCAGCACACCGCCCCGCTCGACGGCGGCCGCGTCCACCACGATGCGCACCGGCTGCGCGCCGTGCGCGCTCAGCGCCCGCTCCGCGAGCAGCGTCAGCGCGTCCTCCTCGTAACCCAGTGGAACCACCAGCGGCCACCGGCCCGACAGACGCGGCGGCGCGGCCTGCGCCGCCGCGCGGCGCCAGGTCACCCGGTAACGCCACGAGTCGAGGACCGAGCCTTCCTGCTGCCGCTCCCGCCAGGACCGCAGCGCCGGCACCGCCGTCTCCAGCGCGCTCCCCTCCAGCCCCAGGGCCCGGGACAGGACCGGCAGATCGGCGCGGTCCACCGCCGCCCAGAACGAGGCGTCACCCTGCGGCGCCCGCTGCGACGGCGGCGCGGCCCAGTGCCGCCGCCGCTGGAAACCGTAGGTGGGCAGCTCGACGTGCCGGCCGCCGGCACCCTCCTGCTCCGTTCCGTGCACCGCACGCCAGTTCACGCACACCCCGTGGACATGGGCCTGCGCCAGGGACAGCAGGAACCGGTCCCAGCCGCCCGCGGCGCGCCGCAGGGTGTCCACGACGGCGACCTCCGCCTCCACGTCCTCGGCGGTCTCGCGCACCGAGTTCGTCAGCACCGGATGCGGACTGACCTCGATGAACGTCCGGTGCCCCGCGTCCAGCAGCGAGCGCACCGTGCGCTCGAACTCCACCGGCCGGCGGATGTTCTCGTACCAGTACGCGGCATCGAGCAGCCCGCCCTCCAGCAGGCCGCCGCGCACGGTCGAGTAGAAGGGGACGGCCGGCGGCCGGGGGCTGACCTGCGCCAGCTCCTCCAGCAGCTCCCGCTCGAAGGGGTCCACCTGGGGCGAGTGACCGGCGACGTCCGCACCGGGGATCTGCCACCGGCGCGCACCCTCCGCCGACAGCCTCGCCCCCAGTTCGGCCAGCGCCCCCGGATCCCCGGACACCGTCACGGTCGCGGGACCGTTCACCGCCGCCACCCCGATGCTCTCGCTCCAGGGCTCGATCCAGGCACGCACCTGCTCGGCCGGTGCCATCACCGACAGCATCGCGCCCCGCCCGGCCAGCCGCCGCCACAGCCTGCTGCGCACGGCGACGACCCGGGCGGCGTCCTCCAGACTGAGCCCGCCCGCCACATGCGCGGCGGCGACCTCGCCCTGCGAGTGCCCCACCACGGCGGCCGGCTCCACACCGTAGGAGCGCCACAGCCTGGCCAGCGACACGATCACCGTGAACAGCACCGGCTGGGCCACGTCCACCCGGTCCATCGAGGGCGCGCCCTCGGCCTCGGTCAGGACGTCCAGGACGGACCAGTCCAGGAAGGCGGACAGGGCCCGGTCGCACTCGAGCACCGAGGCCCTGAACGTCTCGGACCGCCCCAGCAGTTCCACGCCCATGCGGGGCCACTGCGCCCCCTGGCCGGGGAAGACGAAGACCGGCGCGCCGCCCGTGGCGGCGCCCGTGGCCAGGCAGGGCAGCGGACGGTCCTCGGCCAGCGCCTCGAGCCCCGCCAGCAGCTCCTGCCGGTCGCCCGCCACGACGACGGCGCGGTGCTCCAGGGCCGCCCGGGCCGTCGTCGAGGCCGGCCCGAGATCGGCCGGCCCCAGGCCGGGACGCGCGGCCAGGTGATCTCGCCAGCGCACGGCCTGCGCCCGCAGCGCGGCCGCGTCGGTGCCGGACAGCGCCACCGGGACGGGCCGGCCGTCGGCGGACCCGCCCGCCGCGGCACCCGGCTCCTCGGCCGGCGCCGGCTCGGGCGGCGCCTCCTCCAGGATCACGTGCGCGTTCGTCCCGCTGATGCCGAACGAGGAGATTCCGGCCCGGCGCACCCGCTCACCGGCCGGCCAGGGCACGGGATCGGTCAGCAGCCGCACCCCGCCCGAGGACCAGTCGACGTGCCCGGTCGGCTCCGTCACGTGCAGGGTGCGGGGCAGCACCTGGTGCCGCAGGGCCAGCACCATCTTGATCACCGAGCCGACCCCGGCCGCCGCCTGGGTGTGCCCGATGTTCGACTTCAGCGACCCCAGCCACAGCGGACGCTCCGCGTCCCGGCCCCGCCCGTACGTCGCCAGCAGGGCCTGCGCCTCGATCGGGTCGCCCAGCGCGGTGCCGGTGCCGTGCGCGTCGACCGCGTCGACCTGGTCCGCGGTGAGCCGGGCGCCGGCCAGCGCCTGCCGGATCACCCGCTGCTGCGCCGCCCCGCTCGGTGCGCTCAGCCCGTTGCTGGCACCGTCCTGGTTGGCGGCCGAGCCGCGCAGCACGGCCAGCACCGGATGCCCCAGCTCACGCGCCACCGACAGCCGCTCGACCAGCAGGACACCGATGCCCTCGCTGGAGTTCGTGCCGTCGGCGTCCGCGGAGAACGACCTGCACCTGCCGCTCGCGGACAGCACCCGCTGCCGGCTCAGCTCGACGAAGCAGCCGGGCGAGGACATCACCGTCACACCGCCGACCAGCGCCATCGTGCACTCGCCGCGGCGCAGCGCCTGGGCGGCCAGGTGCAAGGACACCAGGGACGAGGAGCAGGCCGTGTCGATCGTCATGGCCGGGCCCTCGAGCCCCAGGAAGT
This sequence comes from Streptomyces populi, assembly GCF_002911015.1. Classification (GTDB taxonomy): domain Bacteria; phylum Actinomycetota; class Actinomycetes; order Streptomycetales; family Streptomycetaceae; genus Streptomyces; species Streptomyces populi. Next base: position 4,736 of record NZ_KZ627036.1, on the reverse strand, counting down.
AGGAGACCCGGCCCGAGGCCACACTGGCCGCGTTGCCCGTGGCCCGGTGCCCCTCGACCTCCGGCGCCGCCTCGTACAGCCGCGGACCGTACTCCTGGGCGATGACACCGAAATAGACGCCGGTCTGCGTGCCCCGCAGCGTGTGCGGGTCGATGCCGGCCCGCTCGACCGCCTCCCAGGACGCCTCCAGGAGCAGGCGCTGCTGCGGGTCCATCGCGCCCGCCTCGCGCGGGGAGATCCCGAAGAACGCGGCGTCGAAGGCGCCGGCGTCGTCGAGGAACCCGCCCTCGCGCACATAGCTCCTGCCGGACACCGACGCGTCCGGGTCGTACAGGCCCGCCAGGTCCCAGCCGCGGTCGGCCGGGAAGGCGGAGATCGCGTCGGTGCCGTCCTCCAGCAGCCGCCACAGGTCCTCCGGCGAGCCGACACCGCCCGGGAAGCGGCAGGACATGGAGACGATCGCGACGGGCTCGCTCTCCTTGGCCTCCGCCGCCTCCAGCTCGGATCGGGTACGGCGCAGATCCGCCGTCGCCCGTTTCAGGTAGTCGCGCAGTTTCTCCTCGGCCGCGGTCATGGCCGCTCCTTCTCGCTCGAGCCGCCCGCACCGAACCGCTTGCGGGCGAGGGTGATGCCGTCGAACAGCGGGAGCAGCGACAGATCCACCCGGTCGTCCTCCAGCAGGGCCTGGTTCAGCTCACGGATGGCGACGGTGTCCGCGTCCTGCGCCGCGGGGTCGACCACCCGCCCGAAGAAGAGCGTGTTGTCCAGCACGATCAGCCCGCCGGGGCGCAGCAGCTCCAGGGCCGCCTCGTAGTACGCCGCGTACTGGGCCTTGTCCGCGTCCACGAAGGCGAGGTCGAAACTCCCAAGACCCTCCTCGGCCCGCAGGTCGGCCAGAACCTTGCGGGCGTCGCCCACCCGCAGGTCGATACGGTCGGCCACGTGCGCCTCACGCCAGAACGGGACGCCGATGCCCGGCCACTTCTCGCTGATGTCCATGGTGACCAGACGGCCGTGCGGCGGCAGCGCCCGGGCCATCGACAGGGAGCTGTAGCCGGTGAAGGTGCCGATGTCGAGCACCCGGCTCGCCCCGGTCAACCGCACCAGCAGGGCCAGGAACTGGCCCTGCTCCGGCGTGACCTGCAGCGCCAGCGCCGCGGGGAGCCCGGAGGTCTCCTCGCGCAGCCGGCGCAGGATGTCGTCCTCACGCAGCGAACTGCGTCGTACGTACTCAAGGAGCGCGGGAGTGCTCTCGAGCTGCTGGGCCATGTCAGGCTCCTTCTGCCACGAGGTCCGGTGCGATGAGCCGCAAGGTGGTGGGCGCGCCCTTGTCGGCGGGTTTGAGGTGCAGCCGCTGGATCCCCTCACCGTCCGCGGCGAAGGGCACGTCCTGCGTGCAGCCGCAGCTCTCGCCCGTGAAGCCGGCGAACCGGTAGGCGATCTCCATCATCCGGTTGCGGTCGGTCCTGCGGAAATCCGCGGTCAGATGGACACCGGCGCGCGCGGCCTCGCTCTGAAGCCAGTCGAGCAGGACCGTGCCGGCTCCGAAGGAGACCACCCGGCACGACGTGGCGAGCAGCTTCAGGCGCCAGACCGCGGGGTGCTTCTCCAGCAGGATGATGCCGACCGCGCCGTGCGGACCGAAACGGTCGGTGAGCGTGGTCACCAGCACCTCGTGACCGTCGTCGGCGAGCAGGGCGCGCAGCGCCGCGTCGGAGTAGTGGACGCCGGTGGCGTTCATCTGGCTGGTGCGCAGGGTCAGTTCCTCGACCCTGGACAGCTCCTCCTCACCGGCCCGGCCGATGCGCATGACGAGGTCGAGCGAACGCAGGAACTCCTCGTCCGGGCCGGTGAACTCCGCCCGCCGCGCGTTGCGTTCGAACCCCGCCTGGTACATCTGCCGGCGCCGGCGCGAGTCGACCGTCACCCGCTCGGGGCTGAACTCGGCCAGCTCCGTCAGCGCGTTCGCCCGCGCGGCGTCGTAGCAGCGCACCTCCGGCAGATGGAAGGCGACCTCCGCCCGTTCGGCGGGCTGGTCGTCGATGAACGCGATGGTGCCGAGCGCGAAGTTCAGCCGCTCGGCGATCTCCTTGACCGACTGCGACTTGGGACCCCAGCCGATCATCGGCAGGACGAAGTACTCGGCGACGCCCAGCTCCTCGAGCCGCCGCCACGCCAGGTCGTGATCGTTCTTGCTCGACACCGACTGGAGGATGCCGCGGGAGTCCAGCTCCCGCACGACCTCCAGCACACCGGGCAGCGGCGCGACCTCGCCGTCCTCCAGCAGCGTGCCGTTCCACAACGTGTTGTCCAGGTCCCAGACCAGGCACTTCACCAAAGTCGTCATGCCCACTCCGCCACCGCATGGTCGGCCAGGATCAACTGGCATATCTCGTTGGTGCCTTCGATGATCTCCATCAGCTTCGCGTCCCGGTACGCGCGCGCGGCCACCGTGCCGTCCTCGGCGCCCGCGGACGCCAGCAGCTGCACGGTCGTCGCGGCCGCCCGGGCCGCGTGCGTGGCCCCGATGTGCTTGGCCGCCACGGACTTGACGAACATCCCCGGCGCCCCCTCGTCGCGGGCCCGGCTCGCCTCGGCACAGGCCTGCGCGGCGACCTGCTCGGCCACCACCAGGTCCGCCAGGTGCCCCGCCACCAGCTGGTGCTCGGCCAGCTTCTGGCCGAACTGGCTCCGGGAGGTGGTGTGCCGGGCGGCGGCCCCCAGACAGGCCCGCAGAATGCCGACGCACCCCCAGGCCACCGAGATCCGGCCGTACGTCAAGGCCGCCGTCACCAGCATCGGCAGGGACTGGCCCGGACCGCCCAGGACCTGGCCGGCCGGGACCCTGACCGAGCGGAACTCGATGTCCGCGTGGCCCGCCGCCCGGCAGCCGAGCGGGTCGGCCACCGGCTCGACGTGCACACCGGGGGTGTCGCGGGGGACCACGACGGCGGCGGCCGAGTCCCCGTAGCGGCCGAACACGACGAAGAGATCCGCGTAACGGCCCACGGTGATCCACTTCTTGCGGCCGTCGACGACGACGTGCTCGCCCTCGGCGCGGATCGTCGTGGTGATGGCGTTCAGGTCGCTGCCCGCCTCCGGCTCGCTGAACGCGACGGCGGCCAGTTCACCGCCGGTCAGCCGCGGCAGCAGGGCACCGCGCTGGCTCGCGGTGCCCAGCCGCTGAATGCTCCAGGCCGCCATGCCCTGCGAGGTCATGACACTGCGCAGGGAACTGCACAGGCTGCCCACCCGGGCGGTCAGCTCGCCGTTGTCCGCGCTGCTCAGACCGTGCCCGCCGTACTCGCGCGGCACCTCGGCGCACAGCACGCCCGAGGCGCCGCACTTCCTGAGCAGATCGTCGGGCAGCAGCCCGGCCCGGTCCCAGGCGCCGGCCTGGTCGCCGACGAGGCCGGCGACGGCCCTGGACAGGTCGTCCGTGAGATCGGCGGCGTCACTCATCGCTGTCGCCCGCCCCCCGCAGCCGGCCCACCAGGGCGGTCATCGTGCGCACCGTACGGAAGTTGTCGATCATGAGGTCGGGGCCGGCGATGGTGACCGAGAAGGTCTTCTCCAGATGCACCACGAGCTCCATGGCGAACAGGGAGGAGACCCCGCCGGTGGCGAAGAGGTCGACGTCAAGCTCCCACGACCGCTTCGTGCGCTCCCGCAAGAAGGCCTGGATGGATTCTTCGACCGTGACGGCGTTGGGCGAGGTAGTCATGACAGGGGTTCTCCGTACTCGTAGAAACCACGACCGCTCTTGCGGCCGTGGTGGCCGGACCGTGCCTTTTCGAGGAGCAGATCGCAGGGACGGCATCCCTCGTCCCCGGTGCGCTCGTGCAGCACCCACAGGGAGTCGACGAGGTTGTCGATCCCGATCAGGTCGGCGGTGCGCAGCGGCCCCGTACGGTGGCCGAGGCAGCCCTGCATGAGCGCATCGACCGCCTCGGCGCTCGCGGTGCCCTCCTGCACGACACGGGCGGCGTCATTGATCATGGGATGCAGGACGCGGCTCGTCACGAAGCCCGGGGCGTCGTTGACGACCACCGGCTCCTTGCCGAGCGCGCTGAGCACGGCGCGCACGCCAGCGAGCGTGGCATCCGCGGTGCGCCGGCCCCGGATGACCTCCACCGTCCTGATCAGGTAGGCCGGATTCATGAAATGAGTGCCGATCAGGTCCTGCGGGCGCGCCACCGCATCGGCCATCTCGTCGACGGGGAACGACGAGGTGTTGGTCACCAGCACCGTGCCGGGCTCCACCCGGGCGGACACCTCGGCGAGCACCTTGGCCTTGACGTCGGCGAGTTCGGTGACCGCCTCGATGACGGCGGTGCTGCCGGCCACCTCCTCGAGCGTCACGCTCGTGGTGAGCCGGCCCTGCGCGCGCCCCTGGGGCAGCTCGCCCATCATCTGCGCCATGCGCAGCTGCCGGCCGATCCTGGCCCGCGCCTCGTCGAGCCTGGCCTGGTCGACGTCGACCAGCAGGACCGGGACTCCGTGCCCCAGCGCCAATGTGGTCACGCCGGTGCCCATGACACCGGCCCCGAGCACAGAAAGTCGAATGCCTTCCACCGAGCCTCCGCAGCGTTTGTCGAGATATCCGTCCGACCGCGCGGAAAGACGACAGGAATTACCACATCGCCCTTGAGCGAATCGGCGCCGAATGAGAAAGTGCCACGATCTTTTGAGATCCTCGCAATTCGTTGACGCGGAAACCAGCCCCTACCCCCCCT
>NZ_KZ627035.1 GCF_002911015.1 Streptomyces populi | reverse complement strand
TCGCCCTGGAGGGTGGTGACGGGGCCGGCAAGTCGACCCAGGCGCAGGCCCTCGCCGACTGGATCCGCGCCAAGGGCCACGAGGTCGTGGTGACCCGCGAGCCGGGCGCCACGCCGGTCGGCAAGCGGCTGCGCTCGATCCTCCTCGACGTGTCGTCCGCGGGCCTCTCGCACCGCGCCGAGGCCCTGCTGTACGCCGCCGACCGCGCGGAGCACGTCGACACGGTCGTCCGTCCCGCGCTGGAGCGGGGCGCCATCGTCATCTCCGACCGCTACATCGACTCGTCCGTGGCCTACCAGGGCGCGGGCCGTGACCTGTCGCCCACGGAGATCGCCCGCATCAACCGGTGGGCGACGAACGGGCTCGTGCCGCATCTGACCGTTCTGCTGGACGTGTCGCCGGAAGCCGCCCGCGAGCGGTTCACCGAGGCGCCCGACCGGCTGGAGTCGGAGCCGCTCGAGTTCCACGCGCGCGTGCGGTCCGGTTTCCTGACGCTCGCCGCCGCCGACCCGGGCCGCTACCTGGTGGTCGACGCCGCGCAGGAGCCCGAGGCCGTCACCACGGTCGTACGGCACCGGCTCGACGTCATGCTGCCCCTCTCCGAGGCCGAGGTGAAGGCCCAGGAGGAGGCGCGCAGGGCGGCCGAGGAGGAGGCCCGGCGCAAGGCCGAGGAGGAGGCCGCCCGCAAGGCGGAGGAGGAGCGCCTGGAGCGTGAGCGCCAGGCGCAGCTCGCGAAACTGCGCGCCGAGGAGGAGGAGCGCAAGCGGCGCGAGCTGGAGGAGGCCCAGCAGCGCGAGGCCGAGCGCCAGGCGGAGGAGGCCCGGCAGCGCGCCGAGGAGGCCCGCCGCCGGGCCGAGGAAGAGCGGGCCCGGCTTCTCGCCGAGGAAGAGGCCCGCGCCGCGGAGCAGGAGCGGGCGCGCAGGCAGGCCGAGGAGGAGGCGCGGCTGCGCGCCGAGGCCGAGGAGCGCCGTCTGGAGAAGCAGCGCAAGGCCGAGGAGGCGCTGCTGCGGGCGGAGGAGGCCCGTCGGATCGCGGCGGAGGCCGCCGCCGCCTCGGCGGCCGCGGCGGCTTCGGCCGAGGCCGTGGTGGCGGGCGCCGGGACGGCGGCGAGGGCCGAGGGCCCGAAGGAGCCGGAGTCCGGTGCCGGGACGGTACGTGACGCCGGTGAGGCTCCGGCGGCCTCGGCGTCCCCCTCTTCGCCGGCTCCCTCACCGTCCGCCTCCCGTTCCGCCTCCAGGCCGTCGTGGGCCGCGGCGGCCTCCGTGCCGGACAACGAGACGACGGTGCCCACGCCCGTCGTCACCGATCCGGCGGCGGTCGACGAGACCGCCGTGCTTCCTCCCGTACGACCGGACGAGGGCCGCCCGGGCACGCGCGTGGGATCCCGCTCCGACGTCGAGGACACGGCCACGCTGCCGAAGCCGCCGGTTCCGGGCGGGGCGGCGGACGAGACGGCGGTGCTGCCGCCCGTCCCACCGGCCCCGGCTGCGGCCGACGAGACGGCCGTCCTTCCCCCGGTACGGAACAGGGGCGCGGGGAGCGCCGGCGGACCGTCCGGAGACCCCACGGGCCGGATGCCCCGGGGCTTCTTCCGCGACGAGCGGCCGGCGGGGCCCGAGGGTCCCACCGACCGCACGCGGGAACTGCCTCAGGTGGACGAGACGGGCGCCCCGCGCCGCAGGCCCCGCCCCGACTGGGCCGAGGAGACCCCGCTCGACGACCTCCCGACCCTGGCGGACGAACTGCTGGGCCCGCGCGAGGACGAGGACGACTGGGACGAGGGCCGCGAGCAGGGCCGCGGCGGGCGGCGACGCTAGCCCGGCCGAGGGCCGGGAGCCGGGGTGGTCGACCCGGCCGGGTGCCGAGCTGGGCCGACTGAAGCGTGACGACTGGCGGCTGGGGCCGGACTCGGGCCGGGTCCGGGCCTCACCGACTGGTGCCCGGCGGGCCGCGGCCCACGGGTGCTGGCTCGGCCCGACCGGCTCGGCCTGGCTCGGGTCGGCCTGACCGGCCCGGCTGACCTGGCTCGACCCGGTCCGGACTGGTCCGACCCGGAGCCGGTCCGGGGACGGGTGACCGGTCGGGTGTGTCCCGTTGTCGGTGGCGACCCGCACAATGGAGGACGCGAGACGAAGCACGACGGAGGGCGGAGCCCATGCCTGTGTGGGACGACCTGGTGGGACAGGAGAAGGTGGCGGAGCAGCTCGCCGCCGCTGCCCGGGACGCCGACGCCCTCGTCACGGCGGCCGCCGCGAACGCCCCGCTCCCCGAGGCGTCCAAGATGACGCACGCCTGGCTGTTCACCGGGCCGCCCGGTTCCGGCCGCTCCACGGCGGCGCGCGCGTTCGCGGCCGCGCTGCAGTGCGTGAGCCCCGACCGCGCGCTCGGCGGGATCCCCGGCTGCGGGTTCTGCGACGGCTGCCACACGAGCCTGGTCGGCACCCACGCCGATGTGGAGATCGTCCGCACCGATCTGCTCTCCATCGGTGTCAAGGAGACCCGGGACCTGGTCCGTCGCGCCCAGCTGTCCCCCGCCGGGGGCCGCTGGCAGGTCATCGTCCTGGAGGACGCGGACCGTCTCACGGAAGGCGCGGGCAACGTCCTGCTCAAGGCCGTCGAGGAGCCCGCTCCCCGCACGGTCTGGCTCCTGTGCGCACCGTCCATCGAGGACGTGCTGCCCACCATCCGCTCCCGCTGCCGGCTGCTCACGCTGCGCACCCCGCCGGTGGAGGCCGTCGCCGACATCCTCGTGCGCCGTGACGGCATCGAGCCCGACGTCGCGGCGGCCGCCGCGCGCGCGACGCAGGGCCACATCGGGCGGGCCCGTCGCCTCGCGACGGACCCGAGCGCCCGTCAGCGCCGCGCCGCCGTCCTCAAGCTTCCGCTGCGGGTCGACGACATCGGAGGCTGCCTCAAGGCCGCCCAGGAGCTGATCGACACGGCTGCGGAGGACGCGAAACAGCTCGCCGAGGAAGTCGACGTCAAGGAGACCGAGGAGCTGAAGGCGGCGCTCGGCGCGGCCCAGGGCGGCCGGATGCCGCGGGGCACGGCGGGCGTCATGAAGGAGCTGGAGGACCGGCAGAAGCGCCGGAGAACGCGTACGCAGCGCGACAGCCTGGACCTGGCCCTGATCGACCTCACCGGTTTCTACCGCGATGTGCTCGCCCTTCAGCTCGGCTCCCGCCTGGCCATCGCCAACGCGGAGGCGGAGGACGCGCTGGAGCGGCTGGCCCGCGGCAGCTCGCCGGAGTCGACCCTGCGCCGTATCGACGCGATCGCCGCGTGCCGCGAGGCGCTCGACCGCAACGTCGCTCCGCTGCTGGCGGTGGAAGCGATGACGATGGCGCTCCGCGCGGGCTGACCCCGGGCGGCCCCTCACGCCCGCCCCTGGCGGTGGCGGCCGTCCGGTGGCGGGGCCCGGTGGCGGGGCCCGGTCGGGACGGTCCGTCCGGGAACGGGTTGACCGAGTCACTCGTACGAGCCGCTTCCGCGACTGAAGGTGATCGAATGATCGCGCAACGTTACGCTCGCGGGATGCACATGAGGCGCACCCCACGGCCGACCCGACCCCTCCGAGCGAGCGGCGTGCTGCTGGCCGCCGCGGCGCTGCTCATCTCCGCCTGCTCCTCGGAGAGCCCCTCGGGGAGTTCCTCCGGGAGCTCCCCGAGGGCGACCGTGCCGACCGGGGCGGTGCTCACCCCGCTGCCGCGCGCCACGCCGTCGGCGCTGGCGCCGTACTACGGGCAGAAGCTGAACTGGCGCAGCTGCGGCGTCCCCGGCTTCGAGTGCGCCACGATGAAGGCGCCGCTCGACTACGACAAGCCCGGCTCGGGCGACGTCAGGCTGGCGGTCTCCCGCAAGAAGGCCACGGGTCCGGGCGAGCGGCTCGGTTCGCTGCTGGTCAATCCGGGAGGGCCGGGCGGTTCGGCGGTCGGCTATCTCCAGTCGTACGCGGGCGTCGGCTATCCGGCGGAGGTCCGGGCCCGCTACGACATGGTCGCGGTCGACCCGCGGGGAGTGGCCCGCAGCGAACCGGTCGAATGCCTCAACGGCCGGGCGATGGACGCGTACACGCAGACGGACACCACGCCGGACGACGGCCGGGAGACGGATCAGCTCGTCGAGGCCTTCAAGAAGTTCGCCGAGGGCTGCGGGGCGCACTCGCCGGGTCTGCTGAGGCATGTCTCCACCGTCGAGGCGGCCCGTGACATGGACATCCTGCGGGCGGTGCTCGGCGACGAGAAGCTGACGTACGTGGGGGCGTCCTACGGGACGTTCCTGGGGGCGACGTACGCGGGCCTCTACCCGGACCGGGTGGGCCGGCTCGTCCTGGACGGCGCGCTGGACCCGTCCCTGGACGCGCGCAGGCTGAACAAGGAGCAGACGGAGGGCTTCGAGACGGCGTTCCAGTCCTTCGCGAAGGACTGCGTGCGGCACAGCGACTGCCCGCTCGGCGACGCGGGCACGAGCCCGGACCAGGTGGGCAGGAACCTGAAGGCGTTCTTCCAGAAGCTGGACAAGGAGCCGATCCCGACGGGCGACCCGGACGGCCGCAAGCTCGGGGAGGCGCTCGCGACGATCGGGGTGATCGCGGCGATGTACGACGAGACGGCCTGGCCGCAGCTGCGCGACGCGCTCACCTCCGCGATGAGGAAGGACGACGGCGCGGGGCTGCTCGCCCTCTCCGACAGCTACTACGAGCGGGACGCCGACGGCCGGTACGCGAACCTGATGTCCGCCAACGCCGCCGTGAACTGCCTCGACCTGCCTCCCGCCTTCTCCGGCCCGGACCAGGTGGAGCGGTCCCTCCCCGCTTTCGAGAAGGCGTCCCCCGTCTTCGGCGAGGGCCTGGCCTGGGCCTCGCTCAACTGTGCGTACTGGCCCGTCGGGAACACCGGTGAGCCCCACCGCATCGAGGCGAAGGGCGCGGCGCCGATCCTCGTCGTCGGCACCACCCGCGACCCGGCGACCCCGTACCCCTGGGCGCGGTCCCTCGCCTCCCAGCTCTCCTCCGGCACCCTTCTCACCTACGTCGGCGACGGTCACACCGCCTACGGGCGCGGCAGCGCCTGCATCGACTCCGCGGTCGATCGCTACCTCCTCCAGGGCGTCCCTCCCGAGAAGGGAAAGCGCTGCTCATAGCCCCGCCGGGCACTCGCGGAGGGCCTGCTCCGGGGCGTGTGCGGAGCACCCCCAGAAACTGTGTAGACTTACCGACGTTGCTGATCGCACCATGGGTGTGGACAGCGCGCCGCCTTAGCTCAGATGGCCAGAGCAACGCACTCGTAATGCGTAGGTCTCGGGTTCGAATCCCGAAGGCGGCTCAGTGGAACCCAGCTCGGACACCGTCTGAGCTGGGTTTTTTTCATGCCTCGGTGTGATGGCGTCCATGGCGTGCCGGAGTTTTCGGGGCGGTGAGGTGCGGGTGTCGGTCGGCGGGTCAGTGGCCCGTCCGGTCGTGGGACGAGACCGGGATCGTCTCCTTGTGGAAGTACGACGGGCGGAACGCGCTGTACAGGAACATCAGGACGGCTCCGAGGAGAAGGGCGCCGACACCGGTGACGAAGACGCCGCCGAGCTGCCGGTGCGGCGGGAACGGCAGGGTCCACGAGGTGCTGCCGTAGTCGGCGGCGGCGTACACGAAGCAGGCGTTGACGAAGAAGTAGAGCAGCAGCAGACCGCCGAGGCCCGGCATGATCCCGCGTGTCCACAGGTCGTGCGCGCTGCGCGTGAGGACCTTGCGGTAGTACCAGACGCAGGCGAAGCCCGTGAGCCCGTAGTAGAAGGCGATCATCAGGCCGACCGAGCCGATGGAGTCGGCCAGGACGTTCTCGCTCACCCGGGTCAGCATCACGTAGAAGACGATCGAGGCCAGGCCCATGCCCACGGTGGACCAGGTCGGGGTGAGGAACCGGGGGTGGATGCGGGCGAAGCGCTGGGGGATGGCCTTGAACGCGGCCATGGACAGGGTGGTGCGGGCCGTGGGGAGGATCGTCGTCTGGGTGGAGGCCGCCGCCGAGGTGAGGACCATGACGATCAGGAGCTTGGTGGCGACCGTGCCCCAGCCCCCCGTGCCGAAGACCTCGGCGCCGAGGCTGGAGAGGACGTCGCCGGAGTTGTCCGGGTTCCCCAGGCCGATGCCCTTGTCGCCGACCCCGGCGAACGCCTGCGCGGACGTGGTGACCATGACGTAGACGAGCAGCAGGATGACCGTGGAGATGACGGCCGCGCGGCCGGGGGTGCGGTCCCGGTCGACGGTCTCCTCGTTGACGGACACCGCGGTGTCCCAGCCCCAGTAGATGAACACCCCGGCGAGGATGCTCTTGGTCAGGTCGTCGAACGAGTCGATCTCGAAGGGGTTGAACCACGACCACGAGATCTCCGAGGAGACGTTCGGCGCCGTGCCCCCGTACACCTTGACCAGTGCGGTGACCGACAGCAGGAGCAGCACCACGACCTCGATGGTGAGCAGCGCCTTCTGCAGGTTGGCCGAGAGCTCGATGCCGATGTAGCAGACCAGGGTCATCACGGCGATCCACAGGACGCCGACGAGGGTGACCCAGAAGGTGTTCTGCGCCAGACCGTCCGCGCCGACGAGCTGGAAGCCGTACGCGCCGGCGATCTGTGCCAGGTTGGCCATGACGATGATGTCGGCCGCGACGATGCCCCAGCCGCCCAGCCAGCCGGTACGGGGGCCGAAGGCCCGGGCCGCCCAGGTGAAGGTGGTGCCGCAGTCGGGGTCGGCCCGGTTCAGCTCCTTGTAGCCGTAGGCGATCAGGAACATCGGGACGAACGCGAGGACGACCACGATCGGCGACTGGAAGCCCACGATGCCGACGATCACTCCGAGGGTCGCCGCGAGGCTGTAGGCGGGGGCGGTGGAGGCCAGCCCGATCACCGTGCTGGAGAACAGACCCAGGGCGCCGCTCTTGAGGCCCTTGTCCGTGGACCCGGGCCCCAGCGGGGGCAGCGGGGCGGGCGGCGGTACGGATGGTGAGCTCATGGCGCCCTCCGGAACCTGGTGGCGCCCGTCGGCGGTGGACCGGGCGCCCGCTGTCCCCGGCCCGGGAGGCCACGGGCATCCCGGTGGTCACCGGGGACGTCCAGGGGCGCCGGGCCGCTCCCACCAGCATGAACCCGCTCGTCGGCAACCGGTAGTCGAGCCCTGTCCCCGGCGGTGGAGACGGGCCGATCATGGCCGGAATTCGTCCTCCGCGAGGAGAAGTGGCACTCCCGGTCGTGAGCGTATGGGCGTATATCGGGATGTACGTACGACGGGCGCGGTGGAGTACGTGAGGGGTAATCCCGGTGAACGACTAGCATCGCGGCACAGTTGTCGGCCGGGATGGGGTGGGTGTCGTGTCACAGGTGGAGGAGGGGCCACGGATCGCCGTTGCCGTGGTGACCATGGGCAACCGGCCCGTCGAGGTCGACGCGCTGCTCACCTCCGTGGCCAAGCAGGACGTCGCGCCCACCCGGATCGTGATCGTCGGCAACGGCTGCCCGCTGCCCGAGTTCGCCGAACGCCTCGGTCTGCCGGGCGAGGTGACCACCATCGAGGTGGACGACAACCTCGGCTGCCCCGGTGGCCGGAACGTGGGCCTGAGCCGGCTCCGTGAGTTCGGGGACGTGGACGTCGTCGTCGAACTCGACGACGACGGGCTCCTCGTCGACGCCGACGTGCTGCGCAGGGTGCGCGATCTGTACGCCGCCCGGCCGCGGCTCGGCATCGTCGGATTCCGCATCGCCGACGAGAACGGGGAGACGCAGCGCCGCCATGTGCCGAGGGTCGGGGCCAAGGACCCGATGCGCGGCGGACCGGTCACCGGCTTCCTCGGGGGCGGCCACGCGCTGTCCATGCCGATGCTCGCCGAGACCGGGGACTGGCCCGCCGAGTTCTTCTTCGCGCACGAGGAGACCGACCTCGCCTGGCGGGCCATCGACGCGGGCTGGACCGTGCTGTACGAGCCCGAACTGCTCCTCCAGCACCCCAAGACCTCGCCCGCCCGGCACGCCATCTACTACCGCGTGACCGCCCGCAACCGGGTCTGGCTCACCCGCCGCCGGCTGCCCCTGGCGCTGATTCCCGTGCACCTGGGGGTCTGGATCGTGCTCACGCTGCTGCGGACGCGGTCGGTCGGCGGACTGAGGGCCTGGTTCGGCGGATTCGCGGAGGGGCTGCGGCGCTCCGGGGGAGAGCGGCGCCCGATGCGGTGGCGGACGGTCTGGCGGCTCACCCGGCTCGGCCGCCCGCCGGTCATCTGAGCCCGGCTCCCCGGTCCTGCGGGCCGCTCCTGCGCCGCGGCCCTCCGCGGGATTCCGCCACGGGAATCCCGCCCGGGGTCTGCCGGGGGGCTGTACAGGGATCGCGTGCGGGGATTTTGTACGGGGATTCCGTACGGGATTCGCTACGGACGGAGGCCCCGGTCGATCACCTCGACGACCGGGGCCTCTGACGTCCCCGGATCCGGCCACGGCGGCGACACTCCCCCGAGTTACGCGTAGTACGCGCGCACCGTCGGGCCGGATCCGATGGCTTGATCACATCAGCCTGCGCCAACGGATCGCTAACATATGGCCAACGGTTCCCTCGGGGACGATCACTTGACCGGCGTGAACTCGTCTCGAGAGGGCGCGAAACCGTCGTGGTGCGCGGCCGGCGCGGCCGGGCGGAAAGACAATGGGGCGGCGTGATGCGGAACGGGCTGCGGTTCGGACTGCTGGGCCCGCCGGTCCTGTACGACGCCGATGGCGCGGTCGTCTCGATCGGCAGCCGGAAGATGCGTGCCCTGCTGGCCGCACTGCTCCTCGAACCGGGCCGGGTCGTCTCCGTCGACGTGCTCAAGGACGCGTTGTGGGGCGGGGCGCCACCCGCCTCCGCCCAGGCGTCCCTGCAGAACCACGTGACCCGGCTGCGTCGGCTCCTCGACGATCCGGAACGGCTGCGCGCGGTACCGCCGGGATACGTCCTGCGGGTCGGCGAGGGCGAGCTGGACGTCCGCGTCTTCGAGCGGCACGCCACCGTCGCGCGCGACGCGCACGCCGAGCGCGACTGGGAACGGGCGCTGCGCGAGTCCACCGCCGCGCTCGCGCTGTGGCGTGGCACCCCGCTCAGCGGCCTGCCGCCCGAGATCGGCGGGCACGCCTTCGTCCAGCGCCTGGAGGAGGCCCGGCTGCTCGTCCTGGAGTGGGGTTACGAGGCGGAGCTGTGCCTCGACCCGACGGCCTCGCGGCTCGACCGCCTGGCACCGGAACTGGCCGCCCGTACGGCCGAGCATCCGCTCCGCGAGTCGTTCCACCGGCTCCTCATGCTCGTCCTGCACCGCACCGGACGCCAGGCCGAGGCCCTCGCCGTCCACCGCGACCTGCGGGCCCGCC
>NZ_KZ627034.1 GCF_002911015.1 Streptomyces populi | reverse complement strand
TCCTCGGCGGTGACGACGACGTTGGGCGCGGAGACCGACATGGCGGCGGCCACGCGTCCGTCGGCGCCGCGGACGGGGGCGGCGACGCAGTTGATGGACTCCTCGTGACCGCCGAGGTCGGTGGCCCAGCCCTGTTCGCGCACCGTGGCCAGCTCTTTCAGGAAGGCGGGGGCGTTGGGGGTCGAACGGGCCGTGTACATGGGGTAGTCGAGCCGGTCGGCGACGGCGCGGCGCTCGGCCTCGGGCAGGTCGGCGAGGAGCAGTTTGGCGACCGCCGCGACGGTGATGGCGACGGGCTTCCCTATCCGCGAGTACATGCGCACCGGGTAGCGGCTCTCCACCTTGTCGATGTAGAGCACCTCGTTCTCCTCGTACACGGCGAGGTGGACGGTGTGTCCGCAGCTCTCGTTGAGGCGCACGAGGTGGGGGTGGGCGATCTCGCGGACGTCGAGGTTCTCGACGGCCTCCTGGGCGAGGGCGAAGAGCCGGGCACCGAGCCGGTAGCGCTGGTCGGACTGGCGGTACACCAGACCGTGCTCGTTCAGGGTGCGCAGCAGGCGCAGGGCCGTGGACTTGTGGACGCCGAGGCGGTCGGCGACCTGGCCGAGGTCGGCGGGGCCCTCGGCGAGCAGCGGCAGGATGCTCAGTGCTCGGTCGACGGTCTGGCTCATGGCGTACGTACCTCCTCCGCGGCCCGTGCGTCGGCTTCGGTCCAGCCGGGGCCGAGACGAAGTGTCTCCCAGGCACGGTCGTCGAGAGCGGCGAGCCGGTCGGCGTGCCTCCGGGCGGGCGGGTCGGCGAGGTCGCCCGGGACGGTGAGCGCGGCGGCGGCCGTCAGATGGCCGTGCCGCAGCCGGTCGCGGACGGGAAGGCCGCGCAGGGTGGCGGAGAGGAACCCGGCGGCGAAGGCGTCACCGGCACCGACGGCGGCGACGACGTCGACCCGCAGGGCGCGCACGAACGTGACGGTGCCGGTGGCGTCCTCGGACCCCTGGGGCACCTCCTTGTCGAACACGACGGCCCCGCCCCCGCCGTGCTTGACGACCAGGACGTCCGGTTCGGGCAGTGCCTCGCGGATCGCGCGGGCTCCGCGCAGCCCCCAGGCCTCGTGCGCCTCGTCCTCGCCGACGAAGACGACGTCGGCGCCGCGAGCGAGGTCGAGCAGGACGCGCGGCCCCTCGGGCCGGTCGCGCCACAGGCCGGGGCGGTGGTTGACGTCGAAGGAGACGAGGGGGCGGCCGGTCCGGGGGGCGGTCAGCTCGCGCATCAGGGCCAGACAGCCGTCGGAGAGCGCGGCGGTGATGCCGGACAGGTGGAGCACGCGGCCCGAGCGGGCGGCGGCGAGGTCGGTGTTCCGCGTCGTCATGGCCGAGGCGGCGGATCCGGCCCGGTAGTAGGCGACTTCGTGGGAGCCGGTCGCCCGGTCCGCCGCGGTGCGGAAGTAGACGCCGGTGGGCCGGCCGGGGTCCCGGCGCACGGCGGAGGTGTCGACGCCGTACGCGGCGATCGCCTCCACCAGGTGGTCGCCGAACCCGTCGGCGCCGACCCTGCCGACCCAGCGGACGGAGTGACCGGCGCGGGCGAGCACGCACGCCACGTTCGACTCGGCCCCTCCGATGCCCCGCTCGAACGAGGGCACGTCGGCGAGGCGTCCGGCCCGGGTGGGCAGGAAGGTGACCATGGACTCGCCGAGCGCCACCACGTCGACGGTGCCGGCACCTGTGTCGGGGCCGGTGCCGGTGCCGGTGCCGGTGGACGCGGCATCCGCGGGTCCGTTGCTGCTCACGGTGGTCGGGGCTCCTCGCTCTGGCGGCCGACGGCGGCGAACGGCACCGTTGACCCTGCGTCGGCTGGGATGTTAGACAGCTGAAAACGACATACGCAATGAGCGTTGCACATGATGCAACATGATCGAACAGGCCGAACAGGCCGAGGAGGCCCCATGAGCGCCGACACCGCCGCCGCACCACTGGCCGCTCTCGCGGCGGAGCGCGTCGACCACCGTTTCAAGGGGCTGCCCCCGGACGCCGCCGGCCTGAGCGTCGGCGAGCTGACCGCCCAGCGCCGCAACCTCTTCACGGACGGTTTCACCACCCCCGTCCTCGCCCTCTCCGCCGAGCGCCTGGCCCACAACCTCGGACTCATGGAGACGTACGCCACCCGGCACGGCCTCGCCTTCGCCCCGCACGGCAAGACGTCCATGGCGCCCCAGCTCTTCTGGCAGCAGATCGAGCACGGCGCCTGGGGCATCACCCTCGCGGTCCCCCACCAGGTGCGGGTGGCACGGGAGTTCGGCATCGACCGGATCTTCCTCGCGAACGAACTCGTCGACCCGGCGGCCCTCGGCTGGATCGCCGCCGAGCTGGCCGCGGACCCCGACTTCGAGTTCGTCTGTTACGTCGACTCGGTGCGCGGGGTGGAGCTGATGGACGCCGCGCTGCGCGGGAGCGTCCGCCCGGTGGACGTCGTCGTCGAACTCGCCGCGGGGGCGGGTGCCCGTACCGGCGCGCGGACGGAGGAGGAGTGCGCGGCGGTCGCCGACGCGGTGGCGGCGACCGGAACGCTCCGGCTGGCCGGCGTCGCGGGGTACGAGGGCGAGGTCCCGGACGCGAACCCCGAGCGGGTGCACGCCTGGCTGCGGCGACTGACCGCGCTGGCGGCGGACTTCGACGACGCCGGGCGGTTCAAGGACGTCGGCACGATCGTCGTCAGCGCGGGCGGCAGCGCCTGGTTCGACGCGGTCGCCGACGTCTTCGCGGAGATCCCCGAGCTGTCGCTCCCCGTCCTGAAACTGCTGCGTTCGGGCGCGTACGTCTCGCACGACGACGGCCACTACCGCAGGCTCACGCCCTTCACCCGCGTCCCGCGGGAGGGTGCCCTGCACCCGGCGTTCCGCCTCTGGTCGCAGGTCGTCTCGCGGCCCTCCCCCGAGCAGGCCTTCACCAACGCCGGCAAGCGGGACGCGGCCCACGACCTCGACCTGCCCCTCGCCCAGGCCGTGCGCCGCGGTGGAACCGAGCGTCCGGCGGCCGGCATCGAGGTGAGCGGGCTCTCCGACCAGCACGCCTGGCTGCGGACCGCTCCCGAGGCGGACCTGGAGGTCGGCGACTGGGTCGGCATGGGCCTGTCCCATCCGTGCACGTCCTTCGACAAGTGGCAGCTGATCCCGCTGGTCGAGGCGGACGGCACGGTCGTCGACTACATCCGTACGTTCTTCTAGAGATCCGTTCCCCGGACCTGTTCCCCGGATCCGTTCCCCGGATCCGTTCCCTACGACACGGGAGACGCCCCATGGACCTCGCCGACCTGGTCGTCCAGGACGTGGACGTCGCCGACGGCAGCGGCGCCCCCACCTACCGCGCGGACGTGGCCGTCAAGGGCGGCCGCATCGTCGCGATCGTCAAGGAGGCCGCGGCGGCCGGCTGCCAACGGCCGCGCGGCACCCGGGAGATGGATGCCGAGGGCCTGGTCCTCGCCCCCGGCTTCATCGACATGCACGCGCACAGCGACCTCGCGCTGCTGCGGGACCCGGACCACAGCGCGAAGGCCGCCCAGGGCGTGACCCTCGAAGTGATCGGCCAGGACGGCCTGTCGTACGCGCCGGTCGACGACCGGACGCTCGCCGAGGTCCGCCGGACGATCGCCGGCTGGAACGGCCACGGCGACGACGTCGACTTCGACTGGCGTTCCGTGGGCGAGTACCTGGACCGTCTCGACCACGGCTTCGGCGGCGAGGGCATCGCGGTCAACGCCGCCTACCTCGTCCCCCAGGGCACCGTCCGCATGCTCGCCGTCGGCTGGGAGGACCGCGAGGCGACCCCCCGGGAGCTGGACCGGATGCGGCAACTGGTGGCGGACGGCCTGCGCGAGGGCGCGGTCGGCATGTCCTCGGGGCTGACGTACACGCCGGGGATGTACGCCCGGGACGCCGAACTCACCGCGCTGTGCCGGGTGGTGGCCGAGCACGGCGGCTACTGGTGCCCGCACCACCGCTCGTACGGGGCGGGCGCCCTGGAAGCGTACGAGGAGATGGTGGCCCTCGCCCGCGAGGCGGGCTGCCCGCTCCACCTCGCCCACGCCACCATGAACTTCGGGGTGAACGAGGGGAAGGCGCCGGAGCTCCTCGCGCTGCTGGACGAGGCGCTGGCGGAGGGCGCCGACATCACCCTGGACACCTATCCGTACACCCCCGGGTGCACCACCCTCGCGGCGCTGCTGCCGAGCTGGGCGAACGAGGGCGGACCGGAGGCGGTGCTCGCGCGGCTGCGGGACGACGGCACCGCCGAACGGATCCGGCACCACCTGGAGGTCGTGGGCGCGGACGGCTGCCACGGCGTGCCCGCCGAGTGGGAGACGATCGAGGTCTCGGGGGTGAACGACCCCCGCCTCGGCCCGTACGTCGGCCGGACCGTCCGGGAGTCGGCCCGCCTGCGCGGCGAGGAACCCTGGACCGTCGCCCGGCGGCTGCTGGTCGAGGACCGGCTCGGCCCCACGATCCTGCAGCACGTCGGCCACGAGGAGAACGTCCGGGCGATCATGCGGCACCGGGTGCACACCGGCGGCTCGGACGGCATCCTGCACGGCGACAAGCCCCACCCGCGCGCCTACGGCACCTTCCCGCACTATCTCGGCCACTACGTGCGGGAGTTGGGCGTCCTGACGCTGGAGGAGTGCGTCGCGCGTCTCACCGGCAGGCCGGCCGCCCGGCTGCGGCTGCCCGACCGCGGCCTGGTCCGCGAGGGGTACCGCGCCGACCTGGTGCTCTTCGACCCGGCGACGGTCGCGGCGGGCTCGACCTTCGCGGCGCCGCGCACCCTGCCGACCGGCATCCCGCACGTCCTGATCGACGGCCGCTTCGTCGTCGAGGACGGGCGCAGGACGGACGTGCTGGCGGGACGGGCGGTCCGCCGCACGGCGTGACCGCCCGCCCTCCCGCGGTGTTACGGCTTGGGCAGGACGCACCCGCTCAGGCTCAGGTCGAGCTTGTTGCCCGTCGTGAAGCAGGCCGGGATCTGGTAGGTCTCCTCGGCGTAGTTGATGCCCTGGCGGACGGTGACGGTGCCGTTCGCGTCGACCTCGCAGGGGTTGTTCACCGTGCAGCGTTCGCCGTCCTCGTTGCCGGTGTTGTTGACGGCGACGACCTTGCCGGTGGACCGGTCGACGACCGGCGAGCCCGAGGTGCCACCGATGGTCTGGCAGGCGGAGGTGTAGCGGACCGAGTCCTTCCAGGTCCAGTCCCCCTCCTTGAGGCGGTACACGAACCCGTCGATGTTGCAGCTGTAGAGACGCTTCCAGTAGCCGGAGGCCACGGTGATGGCGGTGCCGGCGACCGGGTGCGTGTCCTGCACGGTCAGCGCGCTGATGCCGTACGAGTTCTTGATGGTCGCGTACGTGCTGGTGAGCTGGTAGATCGTGATGTCCGTGTCGGTCATGGTCGAGTACGCGACCTTGCTCGCGCGCAGGGTCGCGACCCTGGTGCCCGCCGAGTTCAGCAGACCGAAGGTCCGGCTGGACGACTGACCGACGATCACCTCACCGGGGTCGGGGAAACCGGTCTCCAGGCAGTGCCCGTTGGAGAGCACGAGCGCCGGGTCGGAGTCCGCCGAGTTGGGGAAGCGGACGACCGAACCGGAGCAGTTGCTGAGCGCGACGGTCCCGGCGAGGCTGACGGCCTGGAGGGTGGGCGCCGCCTTGGTGTCCGCCGTGACGGCCGGGGCCGACACGCGTGCGGGAGCCGGGTGGGAGGCGGGTACGGCGTGGGGAGCGGGTGCCGCGACCGCGGGTGCCGCTCCCGCCCCGGCCAGCACCAGGGCGAACAGAGCGGCGACGAGAGGCTTTCTCATGTGGGGGTCCCCTCTTGCGACTTGGGGCCGTCGGAGGTCGTCCGGCGGCCTTCCGCCGGCCGGAGGTCTTCCGGCCGTCTCTTGTCATGCGCATTGTGATGGGGGAGGGGAAAGTGAACAAGGAGCGGTTTCCGGCCTGTCGGCGCGGTGGACGGCGGGCGGGCGGCGTCCGACGGGGCGGACACCGCCCACCACGACGCCGACCGAGGGACGCCTCGTACGCCTCCCCGCGCGACGGAGGAACGACGCACCGCCCGCGGGGGCCTTCACTCCGGGCTCCGGGCCGGGAACCTGACGGACAGGCGCCCCTCCCCCCGGGCGGACGACGGGCCGGGGACCCGGCAGGCGGATGCCTTCCGACCGGGCGGACGACAGGGCTGGGAACCCGGCAGGCAGACACCTCCGGCCAGCGAACGGCAGGCCGAGAACCCGGCCGACGGATGCCTTCCGGCCGAGCGGACGACGGGCCGGGGACCCGGCGGACAGACACCTCCGACCGGGCGAACAGCAGGCCGGGAATCCGGCAGGCAGATACCTTCCGGCCAGGCGGACGACAGGCCGGGAACCCGGCGGACCGATACCTGGCGACCGGATGAGCGGCGGGCCCGGCTGCCGGTCTGGCTCCAGCCCCAGCACCGGCTCCGGCCCCAGTCCCAGCCTCGGCACCGGCTCCGGCTCCGGCTCCGGCACCGGCTCCGGCACCGGCTCTGACCCCAGTCCCGGCCTCGGTTCCGGCCCCGGCGCGCGGAGGCCGTGGCGAGCGGGCGGTTCACCGGGGGCGGCCGGGTCTCCCCCGTCGGCCGGGCCGCGCGAGGGCGAGCGGGATCACGGCGCGCGTCGCGGAACGGTTCGGCCCGTTACCGGGGCCCGGCGGGCCGCCCCGGTCCGGTCACCGGCTCGCCGTTCGACGGCGAGAGCCCCGTGCCCGCCCCCCTCGCGGCGGGGCCGGCTCACCGGGACCGGGGGTCAGTTCGACCAGCCGCCGTGCCCGTGGCCGTTCCCGCGGCCGCGGCCGCCCGTCGCCGAGGCGGTCGGGGTGGCCGGGGCGGTCGAAGGCGCCGCGGTGGTGGCCGGCGCGGAGCGCGCGGGAGCGGTGGAAGCGCCCCTCGACGCGGAGGCGCTCGCGCTCGCGGTCGCGCCCGCAGAGGCGGCGCCCGCGCGGGCGGACGGGGCGGCGGGCGCCGACACGGTGGCCGACGGGGCCTGGAGGGGCTGCGCGGAGGAGGTCGCGGTGGAGTCGTCGTCCGCCTCGGCGGGTCCGGTGGGGAGGTGCACCGGGCGGGTCGTGTGCTGGGGCGTGCCGCCCGCTCCCCCGGCCGTCCCGGAGTCGAACACCCCGGAGACGGCCAGACCGAGCGCGACGACGCCCGCGGCGCCCCCGGCCACGGCCAGCCGCCGGGTCAGCTTGTTGCGGCGGGTCTCCCTGCGGCGCGACCGCCGCTCCTGCCGTCCCCCCGGGCCGCCGGCCACGACGGGCAGGACGCTGGTGTCCTCACCGTCCGTGTACGCCTTCCGCCAGCCGTGCGCCTCGGCGGGATCGGCGTACGTCTCATAGGCCAAAGGCGCCTCGCCGTCGCTCTGCGGGAGGTACACCGTCGGCCGGGCTTCGGGATCTCCGGACTGCCAGGACATGATCGCGCATTGTAGGGACCACCGGGGCCTCCGGTGCACCCCGAGGACAAAATTGCCGGAACCCACACGTCTCACGTGGTGGAAAACACGCCCCGGCGCGCGGCGGGCGGCCGTAAGCTCACGACATGCAGGTGATCCAGTCCACGAAGCTCGCCAACGTCTGCTACGAGATCCGGGGTCCGGTTCTTGAGGAGGCGATGCGGCTCGAAGCGGCCGGACACCGCATCCTCAAGCTCAACACGGGCAACCCGGCCGCCTTCGGGTTCGAGTGTCCGCCCGAGATCCTCGAGGACATCCTCCGCAACGTCTCCTCGGCGCACGGTTACGGCGACGCCAAGGGCCTGCTCGCCGCCCGTCGCGCGGTCGTGATGCACAACCAGACCCTCGGCATCGAGACGGACGTCGACCACGTCTTCATCGGCAACGGCGTCTCCGAGCTCATCGTGATGGCGATGCAGGCGCTGCTGGACGACGGCGACGAGGTGCTCGTACCGGCCCCGGACTACCCCCTGTGGACCGCGGCGGTCTCCCTGTCCGGCGGCACCGCCGTGCACTACCGCTGCGACGAGCAGTCCGACTGGATGCCCGACCTCGCGGACGTGGAGCGGAAGATCACCGACCGCACCAAGGCGATCGTCATCATCAACCCGAACAACCCGACCGGCGCGGTCTACGACGACGCGATGCTCCGGGGACTGACGGACATCGCCCGGCGGCACAACCTGCTGGTCTGCTCCGACGAGATCTACGACAAGATCCTCTACGACGGCACCACGCACACCGCGACCGCCAAGATCGCCCCCGATCTGCTCACCCTCACCTTCAACGGCATGTCGAAGGCGTACCGGGTGGCGGGCTACCGCGTCGGCTGGATGTCGGTCTCGGGGCCGCGCGCCCACGCCGCCTCCTACATAGAGGGTCTGACGATCCTCGCGAACATGCGGCTGTGCGCGAACATGCCGGGGCAGCACGGAGTGGTGGCGGCGCTCAGCGGGCGCCAGACGATCAACGACCTGGTCCTGCCGGGCGGACGACTGAAGGAGCAGCGGGACGTCGCGCACGAGCTGCTGACGCAGATCCCGGGTGTGACCTGCGTGAAGCCGAAGGGGGCGCTGTACCTCTTCCCGCGCCTCGACCCGAAGGTCTTCAAGGTCAAGGACGACCGGCAGATGGTGCTCGACCTGCTGCGCAGCGAGAAGATCATGGTCGTGCAGGGGACGGGCTTCAACTGGCCCGAGCCGGACCACTTCCGGGTGGTCACCCTGCCGACGGTCGCGGACCTGACGGACGCGGTGACCCGGATCGGCTCGTTCCTGGACGGCTACAGCCAGCCGTGACGCCCGCCGGGGACGCGCCTTGCGCTCACCCTGTGTGTGCGCCGCGCCCCATTGTGCGAACCAGCTCAACTTTAGACGAAATCCAAGCTAGGATGGCTTCCTGCCAGGCACAGGAGGCCATCCCATGTACGAACCGATCCGCACGAAGTCGGTCCACACGATGGCCGGCACCCCCTCCGCCGACTTCCCCCACCGGTCGCGCGAGGAGGAGCTGGACATCCAGCTCGCCGGTCACCTCGCGGCGCTGCTCGCCGTCACGGACGAGATCCGCGCGCTCGCCCCGTCCGCCGACCTGGACGCCGGCGCCGCGCGGCTCGCCGAGCAGGTGACCCGGCTGCGCGGCGGCGCCCCGCTGCGCACCCAGACCGCCGAGGCACCCGACGCCTCCCGCCTCGCGACCCTCCACCGGCGGGCCCACGCCCTCGCGGGCCGCGCCCTGGTCGTCGCGGCCTCCCGCGCCGACACGGCCGCGGCGATCCTGTCCGCCGAGCGCATGGACGCCCACGCGTCCGCCGCCGAACCCCGCGAGCTGGCGACCCGCTGACACCTCGGCCCGCGGGCCGAGTCCCGGCCTCCCGGCCGAACCCCTCGGGCCCCGGGCCCGAGGCCCCGCACGGCCCCGGTCCGCGCGCC
>NZ_KZ627033.1 GCF_002911015.1 Streptomyces populi | reverse complement strand
CATGTCGAGGGCCGAGACGTCGGCGCCCGTCACCGAGCGGACGCCCTCGGCCCGCGCGCGCAGCCCGGCTTCCGGACGGGCGACGACGATCAACTCCTGCTCGGCTCCTCGGTAGGTGAATCCCGCTCCGTCGGGCCCCGGCCCGGACAATCCCGGGCCCTGCGCCGGCTGTACCTGGTCGGTCATCGCGTACCGCTCCCTTCGATCCCTGGGGTGCCGGTTCCTGCGTGTGCCGTTCGATGCGTGGGCCCGCCCCGCACGCCGTCCCGCGGCCGGTGCCGTGGGCCAAGTCCCTTCACGGGGCGCGGCTCCGACGCACAACCTGGCACGCCCACGGCGTCCCGTCCACCCCGAACTCGCCAACTTGGTTTGAGGACAAGTTGAATTGGGCAACCTGTGCAATCCGTCCTGAAACAGATGTCACGCCGAATTCAGGCCGAAGACCGACGAGACGGATGTCGTGTCGTGGGGCGGCACGGACGGCCGGTCCCGGCGGGCGCGACGAGGCGTGCGGCCGCGGGCGCGAGGGACTGGTCCGGACAGCAGGAAGGGGCGGTACGCGTCACGCGTACCGCCCCTTTGCCGGCCCGTCAGTCCTCGGAGGAGTCCTCCGCGTCGGAGGGACCGGAGGTGTCCGGCGTGTCCGTGGGCTCCGGCCCGCCCGGCGCGTCCGACGTCCCCGGTCCGCCCTCGGAGCCGGACTCGCGGTCCTCCCGGGCGTCCGGCCCGGTGTCCTGTCCGTTGCCGGACTCGGGGCGCTGCGTCAGCGGCGGCCGGCCGCGGCCGCCTGGGGTGTCACGGATGTACGAGGCCGGCTCCCCGCTCTCCGTCGCGTGGCCCTGGGTCCCCGCCGCCGGACCTCCGCCGTCCCTGCGGCGCAGATAACGCTCGAACTCGCGGGCGATCGCCTCGCCGGACGCCTCCGGCAGTTCGGCGGTGTCCCGGGCCTCCTCCAGCGTCTGCACGTACTCGGCGACCTCGCTGTCCTCGGCGGCCAGCTGGTCGACGCCCAGCTGCCAGGCCCGCGCGTCCTCGGGCAGCTCGCCCAGCGGGATGCGCAGGTCGATGAGGTCCTCCAGACGGTTGAGCAGCGCCAGCGTCGCCTTCGGGTTGGGCGGCTGCGACACGTAGTGCGGTACGGCCGCCCACAGGGACACGGCGGGGACACCCGCGTGCGTGCACGCCTCCTGGAGGATGCCGACGATGCCCGTGGGGCCCTCGTACTTGGTCTCCTCCAGATCCATCGTGCGGGCCAGGTCGGCGTCGGAGGTGACACCGCTGACCGGAACCGGACGGGTGTGCGGGGTGTCGCCGAGCAGCGCGCCCAGGATCACCACCAGTTCCACGCCCAGTTCGTGCGCGAAACCGAGCAGTTCGTTGCAGAACGAGCGCCAGCGCATCGACGGCTCGATGCCCCGGACCAGCACGAGATCGCGCGGCTTCTCGCCGCCGATCCGGACCACCGACAGACGCGTGGTCGGCCAGGTGATCTTGCGTACGCCGCCGTCCAGCCACACGGTCGGACGGTTCACCTGGAAGTCGTAGTAGTCCTCGGCGTCCAGCGCCGCGAACACCTCGCCCTTCCATTCCCTGTCCAGATGCGCGACCGCGGCGGAGGCGGCGTCGCCGGCGTCGTTCCAGCCTTCGAACGCGGCCACCATGACTGGGTCGATCAGCTCGGGAACCCCCTCCAGCTCGATCACCCAGCGCCTCCTTCCGATGTGCCCTCGCGTACGCCTCAACCTTACGGCGTGCCGAGGGGACCTCCGCAGCCCCCTCGCACGGGGGAGTGAACGGATCACTGCCCCGCCGAAGGCCCGGAAACACGCGCGCCCGCCACCCCGCCCCGCGCCCCCGCCCGCGCCGCCCCCGGCCAACTCGCCCGGGGAGCGGGCGCATTGCCGTGGAGAAAGTGCCGGTGAACGCGCCGTGCCCGCACACGGGTGAGGGGCGGCACCCCCCGTGGGAGCCGCCCCTCACCCGCCCCGGCCGGACCCCGGTCCGGCCGCGGGCGCCTACTTCTCGTCGAGCAGTTCCTGCACCTTGCCGCGGACCTCGTCCGTGGCGAGACCGCGGATCGTCAGCGTCGTACGGCGGCGCAGCACGTCGTCCGCCGTCTCGGCCCACTCGTTGTCCCGGGCGTAGACGACCTGCGCCCAGATCTCCGGGGCGTCCGGGTGGACCCGCTCGCCGAGCGCCGGGTCCTCGTTCGCCAGCCGGGCGATGTCGAAGGCCAGCGAGCCGTAGTGGGTGGCCAGGTGCCGGGCCGTGTCGGCGGCCATGCGCGGACCGGGCGCCGGGCCGTCCACCAGCAGCCGGTGGGCGACCGCGCGCGGGTTGGCGACACCGGGGAGCGGCAGCTTGCGCGGCAGCTCGGAGATCGGCTCGAAGTCCTCGCCCAGCGGCCGGCCCGGCAGCGACTCCAGCTTCTGCATCACCGTACGGCCGATGTGCCGGAAGGTGGTCCACTTGCCGCCCGCGACGGACAGCATCCCGCCGCGGCCCTCCGTGACGACCGTCTCGCGCTTGGCCTTCGACGTGTCGCCGGGACCGCCCGGCAGCACCCGCAGACCGGCGAAGGCGTAGGTGATCAGGTCGCGCGAGAGCTGCTGGTCGCGGATGGAGAACGCGGCCTCGTCGAGTATCTGGGCCGTGTCCTTCTCGTTGACCGAGACGTCC
The DNA here is from genome assembly GCF_002911015.1 of Streptomyces populi. Taxonomy (GTDB): domain Bacteria; phylum Actinomycetota; class Actinomycetes; order Streptomycetales; family Streptomycetaceae; genus Streptomyces; species Streptomyces populi. The sequence goes on along the minus strand of NZ_KZ627033.1, from coordinate 6,832 downwards.
GCCGGGTCGCCCTCGTACTCCTCGTCGGTGGTGCCGAGCAGCAGCATGTCCTCCCAGGGGAGGGCGAAGGTGATGCGGTACTTGTCGATTGGGGTGGCCAGCGCCGCCTTCCACGGCGAGGTCCGCTTCAGCACCAGGTGCGCGCCCTTGGACAGCCGGATCGAGGGAGCCGCGTCCGGGTCCTCCAGCTTGCGCAGGTGGTCCACCCACGGGCCGGTCGCGTTCAGCACGAGCCGGGCGTTCACTCCGAACTCGTCGCCCGACAGCCGGTCGCGCAGCTCCGCGCCCGTCACCCGGCCCCGGGTGAAGCGCAGGCCCGTGACCTCGGCGTGGTTCAGGACCGCGGCGCCCGACTCGACGGCCGCGCGGACCGTCATGAGCGCCATGCGGGAGTCGTTCATCTGGTCGTCGCCGTACACGGCCACGGCCTTGAGGTTGTCGGTGCGCAGCTCGGGCACGTCCTGCGCGGCCTTGGCGGGACCGAGCAGGTGCCCGACCCCGTCACCGAAGGCCGACAGGGCGGAGTAGGCGAAGACGCCCGCCCCGAGCTTCGCCGCGCCGTGCGGCCCGCCCTTGTACACGGGGAGGTAGAACGTGAGCGGGTTCGCCAGGTGGGGGGCCACCTGGCGGGAGACCGCACGGCGCTCGAAGTGGTTCTCCGCCACCAGCTTCACCGCGCCGGTCTGCAGGTAGCGCAGACCGCCGTGGAGGAGCTTGGAGGAGGCGGAGGAGGTGGCCCCGGCGAAGTCGCCGGCGTCGACCAGCGCCACCCTGAGACCGGACTGCGCGGCGTGCCAGGCGGTGGAGATGCCCAGGATGCCGCCGCCGATGACGAGGAGGTCGTACGTCGCCTTGGAGAGCTGCTCCCGGGTCTCGGCGCGGCTCGGGTTGGAGCCGGAGGCCGGGTGCGTACCGAGGGCAGGCACGGACTGCAGGGTGGACTGACTGGTCATTGCGGGTTCTTACTCCTCGTCAGTTCTCGTCTTCGATCCAGCCCATGGTCCGCTCCACGGCCTTGAGCCAGCTCTTGTACTCACGGTCGCGGACGTCCGCGGCCATGTTGGGGGTCCATTCCGCGGCCCGGCGCCAGTTGGCGCGCAGGTCCTCGGTGTTGGTCCAGAAGCCCACGGCCAGACCGGCCGCGTAGGCGGCGCCGAGGCAGGTGGTCTCGGCGACCATCGGGCGCACCACGGGGGCGTCCAGGACGTCGGCCAGGGTCTGCATCAGCAGGTTGTTGGAGGTCATGCCGCCGTCGACCTTGAGCGCCGTGAGCTCGACGCCGGAGTCCTTGGTCATGGCGTCGCTGATCTCACGGGTCTGCCAGGCGGTGGCCTCCAGGACGGCGCGCGCGATGTGCGCCTTGGTGACGTACCGGGTCAGGCCGGCGATCACACCGCGGGCGTCGGGACGCCAGTACGGGGCGAACAGACCGGAGAAGGCCGGCACGAAGTAGGCGCCGCCGTTGTCCTCGACCGAGGACGCGAGCGTCTCGATCTCGGCGGCGGACTGGATCAGGCCCATCTGGTCGCGCATCCACTGCACGAGCGACCCGGTGACGGCGATGGAGCCTTCCAGGGCGTAGACCGGGTCCTGGTCGCCGATCCGGTAGCCGACCGTGGTCAGCAGCCCCGAGTAGGAGTTGATGATCTTGTCACCGGTGTTCATCAGCATGAAGGTGCCGGTGCCGTAGGTGGACTTGGCCTCGCCCTCGGAGAAACAGGTCTGGCCGAACAGGGCCGCCTGCTGGTCGCCGAGCGCGGAGGCGACCGGGATGCCGCCGAGCAGCTCGCCGAGCCGCCCGCCGGTGATCTCGCCGTACACCTCGGCGGAGGAGCGGATCTCCGGCAGCATCGCCAGCGGGACGCCGATGGACTCGGCGATCTTGTCGTCCCACTCCAGGGTGTGCAGGTTCATCAGCATGGTGCGGGAGGCGTTGGTGACGTCGGTGACGTGCTTGCCGCCGTTCACACCGCCGGTCAGGTTCCAGATGACCCAGGTGTCCATGGTGCCGAAGAGGATGTCCCCGGCCTCGGCGCGCTCGCGCAGGCCCTCGACGTTGTCCAGCAGCCAGCGGGCCTTGGGGCCGGCGAAGTACGACGCGAGCGGCAGACCGGTCTCGCGGCGGAAGCGGTCCTGGCCGACGTTGCGGCCGAGTTCCTTGCAGAGCGCGTCGGTGCGGGTGTCCTGCCAGACGAGGGCGTTGTGGACGGGTTCACCGGTGTTCTTGTCCCACAGCAGCGTGGTCTCACGCTGGTTGGTGATGCCGATGGCCTTGATGTCGTCACGGGTGATGCCGGCCTTCGAGACGGCTCCGGCGACGACCTCCTGGACGTTGGTCCAGATCTCGGCGGCGTCGTGCTCGACCCAGCCCGGCTTCGGGAAGATCTGCTCGTGCTCCTTCTGGTCGACGGAGACGATGCGTCCGTCGCGGTCGAAGACGATGCAGCGCGACGAGGTGGTGCCCTGGTCGATGGCGGCGATGAAGGGGCCGGCGGTGTGTGCGTCGGTCACTTTGTGCTCCTGGTGTCCGTGTGAGAGGGGCTGTGTACGGCGCGGTGCTTCAAAGCGGTGCTGTGCGGCTCATGGTGCATGGGACCGGTGCTGTGCGGCTCATGGTGCATGGGGCGCGGCTTCCAAGCGTGCTGGAGCGGGGGCTCCTAGGCGAAGGCGACGTTGTAGATGCCTGCCGCGATCGCGCCGCCGATGAGCGGGCCGACGACCGGGATCCAGGCGTAGCTCCAGTCGGAACCACCCTTGTTGGGCAGGGGGAGCAGGGCGTGCACGATGCGCGGACCGAGGTCACGGGCCGGGTTGATCGCGTAGCCGGTGGGGCCGCCGAGCGAGAGGCCGATGCCCACCACCACGAAGGAGGTGATCAGGGCGCCGAGGACGCCCAGGCCGTCGCCGTTGTTGTTCAGGCCCTGCGTGAGGATGGCGAGGATCAGCACCACGGTGCCGATGATCTCGGTGGCGAGGTTCTGCACGGCGTTGCGGATCTCGGGGCCGGTGGAGAAGACACCGAGCACCGGTCCGGCGCCGGGCTCCTCGGCCTCGACCGCCTTCGCGACCTTCTCCTCGGGCACTCCGACGATCTCGCTGTCGGTGAGGTGTGCCAGGAACTGGCCGTAGTAGGTGACCCAGACCAGCACCGCGCCGATCATGGCGCCGAGCAGCTGTCCGCCCCAGTAGGTGGCGAGGTTGCTGTAGTCGTCGTCCTTGATGGCGAGCGCCAGGGTCACGGCCGGGTTGAGGTGGGCGCCGGACAGCGGCGCCGAGATGTAGACCGCGGTCATGACCGCGAAGCCCCACCCGAAGGCGATGGCCAGCCATCCGGCGGCACGCGCCTTGGAGGCCTTCAGGGTGACGGCGGCGCACACGCCACCGCCGAGCAGGATGAGAACGGCGGTACCGATGGTCTCGCCGATGAAGATGTCGGAGCTGGACACCCGCGACTCCTTTGTCCTTCGTCCAGGGGAAGCCGAACCCCGGGTCCCTCCGGTGGTTCGTGCTCTCGGGGAGTGAGAGCGATGTCGGCCCCGGCATTGCCACACCATAACGCCTATTGCCGGTAGGTGTTCGACAATGTCGACCGATGGACGGGAGTCTTGCTTCCGCTTCGCCGCCTCGTCAAGGGTTCGGTTATCGAAAGCGCGATCGTTATTGATCGCTGTGTGCTATCGGTGCGTCGTCCCTCGTCGGAGGGCGTACCGAGCGGGCCGGGAAGCATTCCGCTTCCCGGCTTCGGCTCCTGCGGCTCCCGGGCTCCGCCCCCGTGCGGAACCGGCACCGGCACACGTCGGGGCGGCCGGCGGCCGGCGCGTGCGTCAGGCCCCCGCGCGGCGGTGCGCGCCCGGGGCCGGTTCCGCGAACGGTGTACGCGTCAGAGCCGCCTGGCAGGCGGTGTATGAGCCGCCACGGCTCGGTGAACGCCGTTCGTGCCCGGACGCCCGGGCGGCGGCGTGTGCGGGAGGACGGCCCGGCGGGCGGAGTCCGCGCCGGTACGGCCCGGCGGGCCGGGCGCGCGTCGGTACGGCCCGGCCGAGGGCGTGCTGCGGACACGGCTCGGCCGAAGCCGCGCGGGCGGGTACGACCTGGCTGGTGCTGGTGCTGGTGCTGGTGCTGGTGCTGGTGCTGGTGCCGAGGCCGTGCGGGTGGGTGCGGTCAGGCCGCGAAGGCGTGCGGGCGTGTACGTGGGTACGGCCCGGCCGCGAAGGCGTGCGCGTCGGCGCGGCTGAAGGTGTGCGCGTCGAACCGCCCGGCCGAAGGCGTGCGCTCCGGCGACGCCCGGCCGGAGGCGGGTGTCAGAACCGCCCGGCACCCAGGTCGCGCGAGACCGCGCGGGCGCAGTCGCGCACCGCTGCGATCAGCTCCGGACGCAGCTCCCCGTCCTTGCACACCCGCTCCACGGCCCCGGTGATGCCCACCGCGCCGACCGGCATGCGCCTCCGGTTGTGGATCGGGGCGGCGACGGAGGCGACCCCCGTCCACGTCTCCTCGACGTCCTCCGCGTACCCCCGCGCGCGGGTCACGTCGAGAACGCCCTCGAAGGCGTCCAGCTCGCTGATGGTCCGCGGGGTGAACGCCTTGCGCTCGACCTCCAGGACCTCGCTGTGGGCCACCGGGTCGTACGCCGACAGCACCTTGCCCAGAGCGGTGGAGTGCAGCGGCTGCATCGCCCCGACCTCCAGGACCTGGCGGCTGTCGTCGGGCCGGAAGACGTGGTGCACGATCAGGACGCCCTGCTGGTGCAGCACGCCCAGATAGACGCTCTCGCCGCTGGAGCGGGCCAGATCGTCGGTCCACACCAGGGCGCGCGCCCGCAGTTCGTGCACGTCGAGATAGGTGGTGCCCAGGCGCAGCAGTTCGGCGCCCAGCTGATAGCGCCCGGAGACCGTGTCCTGCTCGACGAACCCCTCCTGCTGGAGGGTGCGCAGGATGCCGTGGGCCGTCCCCTTGGCCAGGCCGAGCGAGGAGGCGATGTCCGACAGGCCGAGCTGTCGCTCGCCGCCCGCGAGCAGCCGCAGCATGGCCGCTGCCCGTTCGAGCGACTGGATGTTCCGTGCCATCGCCGTGCTGCCTCCGTCCCCTTCGGCCGTCGGCGCGGCCACCCGCTGCCGTTCGGCAATGTCGAACACTACCGGTCGTCGCCGAGCTCTCGCCAATGGGTGGTCGCCCTGTGTTCCGTCCCCCTCCACGCCGCCGTCACCCGTGCCGCTCCCGTCCGCCTCGTGGACGCCCATGCCCCATCTCCGGTGCTCCGGGCTACCCTGACGGCGTGCGCCTTCCATGGGAAGCGCAAAGCCGACAGCCGTCGCACTCCAGGGAGCACCTTCATGGCCTCGTTGCCGAACCCGTCCCTTTCGTCCGGTCTTTCCGAGAGCCGGAAGCGAACCGACGCACTCCGAGAAGCGCTCGCCACCCGGGTCGTGGTGGCCGACGGCGCGATGGGCACGATGCTCCAGGCGCAGGACCCGACGCTCGAGGACTTCGAGAACCTCGAGGGCTGCAACGAGGTCCTCAACGTCACCCGCCCCGACATCGTGCGCTCGGTGCACGAGGCGTACTTCGAGGCCGGCGTCGACTGCGTCGAGACGAACACCTTCGGCGCGAACCACTCCGCGATGGCCGAGTACGACATCGCGGACCGCGTGAACGAACTCTCCGAGGCCGGCGCCCGCATCGCCCGCGAGGTCGCCGACTCCTTCGGCGCCCGCGACGGCCGTCAGCGCTGGGTGCTGGGCTCGATCGGCCCCGGCACCAAGCTGCCCACCCTCGGCCACGTCTCCTACGGCACCCTGCGCGACGGCTTCCAGGCCAACGCCGAGGGCCTGCTCGCCGGAGGCGCCGACGCGCTGATCGTCGAGACCACCCAGGACCTGCTGCAGACGAAGGCCTCCGTGCTCGGCGCGCACCGCGCGATGGAGGCCACCGGCCTCCGGGTGCCGCTGCTGGTCTCGATGGCCTTCGAGACCACCGGCACCATGCTGCTCGGCTCCGAGATCGGCGCGGCGCTGACCGCGCTGGAGCCGCTGGGCATCGACATGATCGGTCTGAACTGCTCGACCGGCCCCGCCGAGATGAGCGAGCACCTGCGCCACCTGGCCCGGCACTCCCGCATCCCCCTGCTGTGCATGCCCAACGCCGGTCTGCCGGTCCTGACGAAGGACGGCGCCCACTTCCCGCTCGACGCCGAGGGCCTCGCCGACGCCCAGGAGAACTTCGTACGGGACTACGGCTTGTCCCTGATCGGCGGCTGCTGCGGCACGACCCCCGAACACCTGCGCCAGGTCGTGGAGCGGGTGAACGGCCTCACGCCCGCCGAGCGCGACCCGCGGCCCGAGCCCGGCGCCGCCTCCCTCTACCAGACCGTCCCGTTCCGCCAGGACACCGCCTACATGGCCATCGGCGAGCGCACCAACGCCAACGGGTCGAAGAAGTTCCGCGAGGCGATGCTGGAGGGCCGCTGGGACGACTGCGTGGAGATGGCCCGGGACCAGATCCGCGAGGGCGCGCACATGCTCGACCTGTGCGTCGACTACGTCGGCCGTGACGGCGTCGCCGACATGGACGAGCTGGCCGGCCGTTTCGCCACCGCCTCCACGCTGCCGATCGTGCTGGACTCCACCGAGGTCGAGGTCATCCGGGCGGGACTGGAGCGCCTCGGCGGCCGTGCGGTGATCAACTCGGTCAACTACGAGGACGGTGACGGGCCTGAGTCCCGGTTCGCGAAGGTCACCCGCCTCGCGCGTGAGCACGGGGCGGCGCTGATCGCGCTGACCATCGACGAGGAGGGCCAGGCCCGTACGGTGGAGACCAAGGTCGCCATCGCGGA
>NZ_KZ627032.1 GCF_002911015.1 Streptomyces populi | reverse complement strand
GGAGGAGCGGCTGTACAACCAGGTATGGGGGATGTTCGAGGACCTGGCCCGGACCGTCGCCGCGTACCGCAGCGCCGTCGACTTCGCCGACTCCCGCATGGAGAAGGAGCTCGACCAGGTCCTGTCCGACCCGCGCAGCAGGATCGGAGGGCAGGGCGACGAGGCCCGGGAGGCCGCCCGTGCCAAGCACACGCAGCTGGTCGACCAGGCCCGGGCCGCTCTCGACCGGGACCTCGCCCAGCTCGCCGCCGAGGCCGAGGTCGTGGAGCCCGCGCTGCCGATGGCCTACGCGCGCTGGGACAACCCGGTCTGGCACGGTTACCGCGCCCCCATGGAAATACCCATGGCGCTGCGGCTCGGCGACCTCCGTCTGCCCGAGACCGAGAACCTGAGCATCCCGATGCTGGTGCGTCTGCCGCTGGAGCGCGGTCTGTGGGTCGACAGCGGGCGCACCTCTCTCGACGGCACGCTCGCCGACTCCGACCAGCTGCGCCGCCTCGCCATGGACACCGCCGTGGCGCACGCCGCCCGGCTGCTCGCCGTGTATCCCGCGGGCGAGTTCAGCGTGCATGTCATCGACCCGGCCGGCACCGGAGCCTCGTCCCTGGCGCCCCTGACGCAGTCCGGGGTGCTCGCCGGCCCTCCGGCCGCGGGTGCCGCGGGCGTGACGGACGTGCTGAGCCGCCTCACCCAGCGCGTCGACCTGGTGCAGATGGCGATGCGCGGGGGAGCGGCCGACTCGCTGCCGCCGGGCTTCGACACCGCCGAACAGCTGCTGATCGTCAATGACTTCCCGCACGGTTTCGACGACCGTGCCGTCACCCGGCTCCGCTACCTGGCGGACGAGGGGCCTGCCGTCGGTGTCCATCTGATGATGGTGGCCGACCGGGAGGACGCGGCGGCGTACGGGCCGCTGCTCGATCCCCTCTGGCGGTCGCTGCTGCGGATCACTCCGGTGCCCGACGACCATCTCGCCGATCCATGGGTCGGGCACGCGTGGACGTACGAGCCCTCGCTCGTTCCCGCGAACAGCCAGGTGCTCCAGCAGGTCCTCGCCCAGGTGGCGGCGGCCCGCCGGTCGTGGAACCGCTGACCCCGTCCCGGTCACCCCGTCCCGGTCCGTCCTGACCTTCGCGAACCTGTCGATCCGAGAGACCGAACGGCTTGACCAAGTAACTGCAAAGTGCTCTGACCAGCGAATTTGGTCCTTCTTTTACCAATCCCTTTACCTTTCCTTGGTGATTCGGGTACTCTTTTTCCATACGGAGGGGAGTACTCCCTACTTGCTGCGACGCACCCGTCAGTACGGATCGAGTCGGATCCCGGGGCGTCGGCCCGCAGGCTTCGGGGCGCATCCAGCGCCCCGGGCGGTGTCGGGTGGAAGAGACCTCCGGTGGCGAACGACGCTGAAAACTGCCGTTACGTACTGCCGGAGGCGCAGTGGATGTTTCCCTGACCCTGTGGGTCCTGACCATCGTGGGACTGGCCGCTCTGATCGCGGCCGACTTCTTCATCGGCCGCAAGCCGCACGACGTATCGATCAAGGAAGCCGGAATCTGGACCGTCGTCTGGATCGCCCTCGCCGGGCTGTTCGGACTCGGACTGCTCCTCTTCGCCGGCGGAGAGCCGGCCGGAGAGTTCTTCGCCGGCTTCATCACCGAGAAGTCGCTGAGCGTCGACAACCTCTTCGTCTTCGTCCTGATCATGGCGAAGTTCGCGGTGCCCTCGAAGTACCAGCAGCGCGTGCTCCTCGTGGGCGTCCTGATAGCCCTCGTCCTGCGCGCGGTGTTCATCGCCGCCGGCGCCGCGATCATCGCGAACTTCGCTTGGGTCTTCTACATCTTCGGCGCGTTCCTCATCTACACCGCCTGGAAGCTGATCCAGGAGGCCCGGGCCGACGAGGACGACGAGGAGTTCGAGGAGAACAGACTGCTCAAGGCCGCCGAGCGGCGGTTCGGTGTGGCCGACCGCTATCACGGCACCAAGCTGTGGATCCGCCAGAACGGCAAGCGCGTCATGACGCCGATGCTGGTCGTGATGCTGGCGATCGGCACCACCGACGTGCTCTTCGCGCTCGACTCGATCCCCGCGATCTTCGGCCTGACCCAGGACCCGTACATCGTCTTCACGGCCAACGCCTTCGCGCTGATGGGGCTGCGGCAGCTGTACTTCCTCATCGGCGGCCTGCTCAAGAAGCTGGTCCACCTCAGCTACGGTCTGTCGGTCATCCTCGGATTCATCGGCGTCAAGCTCGTCCTGCACGCGCTGCACGAGTCCGGCGTCCACGTTCCCGAGATATCCATTCCGGTGTCGCTCGGCGTGATCTGCGCGGTCCTGGTGGTCACCACGATCACCAGCCTGGCCGCCACCAGGAAGCAGACGGCACGGGAGCGGACCGAGAGCGCTTCGAAGGAGAGCGTTGACGTCTGACCGCGTCGGACACGGCGACGGCCACCTCCGGGAGCGGTGCGCGCGGCATCACCGGCCATCGCTCCCGGCACCCGTCCGGGCTCGTCCGCCGCGATCCAGGCGAGCGCCCAGGGCCGCCGGAGTGCGGGGCTCGCCCACGACTGCGACGATCGCGGCATGATCGTTCGGCTCAGGTCACTCGTGACGCGGTGGACCGTCGTGGTGCCCGTGCTCGCGGTGGTACTGCTGACCTTCACCTGGGGACGCGACCTGCCGGGCGCGGTCGTCGCGCTGGTGACGCTGGTTCTCGCGGGTTCCGTGCTCGCCGCGGTGCATCACGCCGAGGTGGTCGCCCACCGGGTGGGGGAACCCTTCGGATCCCTCGTCCTCGCCGTCGCGGTCACGATCATCGAAGTCGCCCTCATCGTGACCCTGATGGCGGACGGCGGCGCCAAGAGTTCGACGCTGGCCCGCGACACGGTGTTCGCGGCCGTCATGATCACCTGCAACGGGATCGTCGGCCTGTGCCTGCTCGTCGCGTCACTGCGCCACGGGACCGCCGTGTTCAACGCCGAAGGAACCGGGGCCGCCCTGGCGACCGTCGCCACGCTCGCCACCCTCAGTCTCGTCTTCCCGACCTTCACCACCAGCAAGCCGGGCCCGGAGTTCTCCGCCGCGCAACTCACCTTCGCCGCGGTCGCCTCCCTGGTGCTGTACGGCCTGTTCGTGGCGACCCAGACCGTCCGGCACCGTGACTACTTCCTGCCGATCACCCAGCAGGGCAAGGTCATCGACGTGGACGACCACGCCGACGCCCCGTCGGCCCGCGAGGCCGGGTTCAGCCTGGGGCTCCTCGGCCTGGCCCTGGTCGGTGTGGTCGGCCTCGCCAAGGGCGTGTCGCCCACCATCGAGTCCGGGGTCGAGGCGGCCGGCATGCCGCACTCCGTGGTCGGTGTGATCATCGCGCTGCTCGTGCTCCTCCCCGAGACCATCGCGGCGCTGCGCTCCGCCCGCCGGGACCGGGTGCAGACCAGCCTGAACCTCGCCCTCGGTTCCGCGATGGCCAGCATCGGACTGACCATCCCGGCCGTCGCCCTGGCCTCGGTCTGGCTCTCCGGACCGCTCGTTCTCGGCCTCAACGCGACGGAGATGGTGCTGTTGGCGCTGACCGTGGTCGTGAGCTCGCTGACGGTCGTTCCCGGGCGTGCCACCCCGCTTCAGGGAGGTGTCCATCTGGTCGTGTTCGCCGCCTACCTGGAACTGGCCGTCAACCCCTGACCGGCGGTCAGTCCGCGAGGGGCGCGACCGCCAGCCTGGGCACCGGCCGGGTCTCCGGCAGCAGCGCGAAGCACCCGAGGCTCAGCAGCGCGATCCCCGTCAGATAGGCGGCGACGCCCCATGGCACGCGCTCCCCGCTCGCCACCGCCGTCGCCACGATCGGCGTGAGCGCGCCCCCGAGGACCCCGCCCAGGTTGTATCCCACGGCCGCGCCCGTGCAGCGCACCCGCGGTTCGTACAGCTCCGGCAGATACGCGGCGATCACCGCGAACATGGTGATGAACGCGATGAGCGCCACCAGGAAGCCGAGGAACATCAGCAGGGGTTCACCGGTCGACAGCAGGCCGATCATCGGGAACATCCACAGTGCCGCGCCGGCGCAGCCCGCCATGCACAGCGGCCGCCGCCCGTAGCGGTCTCCCAGCAGGGCCACCAGGGGTGTCAGCGCCCCCTTCACCACCACCGCGGCCATGATGCAGGTCAGCATGACGGCGCGGCTCACGCCGAGCCGTTCGACGCCGTAGGCGAGCGCCCAGGTGGTCACCGCGTAGAAGACGGCGTATCCGACGGCGAGTCCGCCGGCCGTCAGCAGGACGAGCCGCCAGTGGTCGCGCACCACCTCGGCGAGCGGCACACGCGCGTGGTCCCCCACTTCGAGGAACCGCGGGGTCTCCTTCAGTGAACCGCGCAGCCACAGCCCCGCCATCGCGAGGACCCCCGCCGCCCAGAACGGCACCCGCCAGCCCCACTGCGCGAACTGCGCGTCGGACAGTGTCGACGACAGCGCCAGCATCACGCCGTTGGCCAGCACGAACCCCAGGGACGGACCGATCTGGGGGAAGGCCGACCACAGCCCCCGCCGTTCGGCGGGCGCGTGCTCGGCCGTCAGCAGCACCGCCCCGCCCCACTCGCCGCCGAGGCCGAGCCCCTGTAGGAAGCGCAGCACCAGAAGCAGCACGGGAGCCGCGACACCGATGCGGTCGTACGTCGGAACACAGCCGACGGCGACGGTCGCCGCGCCGGTCAGCAGCAGCGAGGCCAGCAGGACCGGCCGCCGCCCGCGCCGGTCCCCGATGTGCCCGAACAGGACCGAGCCCAGCGGACGGGCGACGAAACCGACGCCGAACGTCCCGAAGGCCGCCAGTGTCCCTGCCAGCGGCGAGAACGTGGGGAAGAACAGAGGTCCGAGAACCAGCGCCGCCGCGGTCCCGTAGACGAAGAAGTCGTAGAACTCGATGGCCGTCCCGGTGAGCGAGGCGGCCGCGAGCCGCAGCATGGAAGGCGCCCTTACGGTGCGTACGTCGTGCATGCCGGATCAACTACCCACAGTGACCATCAGTTACGGGGGCGTGCGGGAGCACGGCGTGCGTCAGTAGGTGACGGTGATGCGCCTGGCCGGACCGTCGACCCGGACGGTCCCTCCGTAGGGGATGACGATCTGGGGATCGGTGTGGCCGAGGTCCACATCGAAGACGACCATCATGTCCGGGGCGTATGTGCCGACGGCCCGGAGGACCGCTTCGCGCTGGTCCCGGGCGTATCGGATCCTGGCCCCGGGTTCGTGGGGCTGCTCGAACGACCACGCCTTCGGCCGGCCCATGAGGAGCGCCGGAAAGCGTCGCAGCAGGCTGCGCTCGCCCATGCTGCGCAGGATCCAGAAGACGTCGTCGGCCCCGGGCATGTCCTCCGAGGTCTCCAGGAACAGCACGTGGCCGTCGTACACGGAAGGATCGCGGGCGATCTCGCGGTCGGCCATCAGCAGCCACGACAGGATCTCGATGTTGCCGCCCCAGGAACGGCCCTCGACCACCCGGTCCGGGCGGACCCAGGTCCAGCCCGAGCCCGGCTCGGTCGACGGTGCGGCGAGGAAGCTCTCCGGCGCCTCCCAGGGCAGGTCGACCTCGCGGAAACGGGTCGCGGGACGCAGTTCGTACGGGCCGGAGGTGAACAGCGCGGCCCGCAGCGACTCCGCGGTCAGCGGATCCATGGCACCAGGCCGGCCGAGCTCGCACATGACCGTCGCGCCGTGGTAGCCGACGATCCCGGCGTTCCACAGGTGGACGAGGAGGTTCGTGTTGTCGCTGTATCCGAAGAACGGCTTCGGATTCGCCCGGATCAGCTCACGGTCCAGCAGCGGCAGGACGGTGATCTGGTCGTCGCCGCCGATGGACGCGATGACCGCCTTGACCGTCGGATCGGCGAACGCCGCGTGGATGTCGTCGGCCCGCTCCCGCGGGGTCGACCCCATCTTCCGGGTCGCCGGGTACTCGACCGGCTCCAGGCCGAACTCCTTCCGCAGCCGCTCCAGGCCCAGTTCGTACGGGAGCGGCAGGAGGCCGGGCAGACCGCTGGACGGCGAGATCACGGCCACCCGGTCACCGGGCACGGGCTTGGGAGGGTACACGGGGGTCGTCATGGCGCGAGCGTACGAGCCGTCACCCTTTCGGTGCACCGTGATAAACCGGGTCCGAGCAGCGGCCCTTGACGGGCCGGCAGACCCGAAGGACCGGAGGAAACGTGCCCCGCACCCTCGCCAGCGCCCCGATCATGGTTCTCAACGGCCCCAACCTGAACCTCCTCGGGCAGCGGCAGCCGGAGATCTACGGCTCCGACACGCTCGCGGACGTCGAGACGCTGTGCGCCGAGGCCGCGGCCGCGCACGGGGGAACGGTGGACTTCCGGCAGTCCAACCACGAGGGCGAGCTGGTGGACTGGATCCACGAGGCCCGCCTCAACCACGCCGGGATCGTGATCAACCCTGCCGCCTACTCGCACACCTCCGTCGCCATCCTGGATGCGCTCAACACCTGTGACGGACTTCCGGTGGTGGAGGTCCACATCTCCAACATCCACCAGCGCGAGGAGTTCCGGCACCACTCGTACGTGTCGCTGCGGGCCGACGGGGTCATCGCGGGCTGTGGTGTGCAGGGGTACGCGTTCGCGGTGGAGCGGGTGGCGGCCCTCGCGGGAACGGGGCGGGCGGACACCTGAGCACGAGGTTCCGGCCGAGGACCCGACCGGGCGGAGCGGGTGGAGCGGGCGGACACGTGGAGCCGGGGACGTCCGGTCGCGTGTCCGCCCCCGGTCACAGGCGTCCCGCCTCGACGATCCGCCCGAGGAAGCGCCGTGTGCGTTCCTGCCGCGGGTCGCCGAAGACCTGCTCGGGCGTGCCGCGCTCCAGGATCACACCGTCCTCCAGGAAGCAGACCTGGTCCGAGACCTCGCGTGCGAAGCCCATCTCGTGGGTGGCCAGGACCATGGTCATGCCGTCCGCCTTCACATCGCGGACGACGTCCAGGACCTCGCCCACCAGTTCGGGGTCCAGGGCGGCGGTGATCTCGTCGAGGAGGAGCAGCCTCGGGCGCACGGCCAGGGCGCGCACGATCGCGGCCCGTTGCTGCTGGCCCCCGCTCAACCGGTCCGGGTACTCGCCCGCCCTGGCGCCGAGCCCGAGCCGTTCGAGCAGCTCACGCGCGTGTGCCTCGGCCTCCGCGCGGCCCACCCCGTGCACCCGGCGCGGGGCGAGGGTGATGTTCTCCAGGACGGTCATGTGCGGGAACAGGTTGTACGCCTGGAAGACGACGCCGATGCGTCGGCGCACCGCGTCCTGGTCGGTCACCGGGTCGGTGATCTCCTCGCCGTCCAGCCAGATCGCCCCGTCGTCCACCTCCTCCAGGAGGTTGGCGCAGCGCAGCAGCGTGGACTTCCCGGAGCCGGACGCGCCGATCAGCGTGGTGACCGTGTGCGGGGCGACCTCCAGATCGACGTCCCGCAGGACGACCGAGTCGCCGAAGGTCTTGCGGACGGACTCCATCCGCAGCAACGGGCCGCCGGGTACGGGTGTCTCGCTCATACGATGCCTCCCTGGCCGCGGTGCCGGTCCGTGCGGGCGGTGACCCAGTCGGTGAAGCGCGTCATCGGGACGGTCAGGGCCACGAAGAGCAGCGCCGCGACGATGTAGGCCGTGTAGTTGAGGCTGCGGCCGACGATGACGTCCGCGGAACGCATCGCCTCCACCGCGCCGCCGATCGAGACGAGGCTGGTGTCCTTCTGGAGGGACACCATGTCGTTCAGGAGCGGCGGGACCTGACGGCGGACGGCCTGGGGCAGCACCACATGACGGAGCGTCTGCCGCGCGGTGAGACCCAGCGAGCGTGCCGCGGCCCGTTGCGAGGGGTGCACGGACTCGATGCCGGCGCGGACGACCTCGGCGACGTACGCCGAATACGTCAGCACCAGGCCCGCGCCGCCGAGGAGGACGGGGTCGGTGGTGACGCCCTGCAACTGGAGCGCGGGTACGCCGAACACGACGATCGACAGACAGATGATCAGCGGCAGACCGCGGAAGAAGTCGGTGTACGCGGTGGCGAGGGCGCGGACCGGCCAGTACACCGGCCCCTTCAGCGTGCGCGCCACGGCCACGAGGGTGCCCAGCAGGAGCACCACGACACCGCACACCGCGAACAGCCGCAGGTTGAGCCAGAGACCGTCGAGGACCTTGGGGAAGGCCTCACGCGCGTACGACGCGTCGAAGAACGTCTCCTTCGTGCGCGGCCAGCCCGGCGCGTCGACCACGACGAGGTACAGCACGACGGCCGTGACGAGCGTGGAGAGCGCGGCCACGGCCGTCGAACGGCGGGCCCGGCCGCGCCGGTGGCGCTCGCGCTCGATCCTCCTCCGCGACGGGACGTACACCTCGTTCCGCCCGGGCGTCGCTCCACCGGCCGGATCCCGTTCGGGCGCGCCCTCTTCGGACACCTCCGCCTCGAGCACACCCCCGCCCGGCGCGCCCTCCGCGGCCGTCTCTCCTTCGGGGCCGTCCTCCGCCCGCCGCCCACTCGTCGCCGTCACCTGAGCACCGGGGCGTCGACGGCCTCGGACAGCCACCGCTTCTCGATCCTCGCGAGCGTGCCGTCCGCGCGCAGGGCGTCCACGGCCTTCGTCACGCAGGGGGTCAGCGCGCTGCCCTTGTCGAGGACGAGCCCGAACTGCTCCGGTGTGCCGCCCCTGTTCTCGAACTGCCCGACGATCCTCGCGTCGGTCACCTCGGCGGCCGTGATGTAGAAGGCGGTCGGCAGATCGGTGACGACGGCGTCGACCTGACCGTTCTTCAGGGCGGACTTGGCCTGGTCGTTCTTCGCGTACACGGCCGGTTCCCGGGCCGGCTTCACCACGTCGTCGATGTAGTCCAGGCTGGTGGTGCCGACCTGCGCGCCCAGCTTCAGGCCCTTGAGGTCCGCGAGGCCCGTCGCCTTCGCGGCCTCGGAGCCCTTCAGCGCGATGACCGCCTGGCGTACGTCGTAGTAGCCGGACGAGAAGTCCACGGCCTTCCTGCGCTCGGCACTGATCGACACCTGGTTGATGTCGAAGTCGAAGGTCTTCGCGCCGGGGGCGAAGGCCTTGTTGAAGGGCACGCTCTGCCAGACGACGTCGCCGTCGGCGAAGCCGAGCCGCCGCGCCACGGCGTACGCCACCGCAGACTCGAAGCCCTTCTTGTCGGCGGGCCTGCCGTCCTTGAACCACGGTTCGTACGCGGGCTCGTCGGTGGCGACGGTGAGCTTGCCGGGGGTCCGGGTGCTCAACGAGCCCTTGGCGCAGCTCTCGGCGGTGCTCCCGGAAGCTTTGCCGGACGCCTTGCTCTCCGGCTGCGGAGCACAGCCCGAGGCGAGGGCGAGCAGGGCGACGGTGCAGACGGAGACGGCGGGGCGCAGGGCGCGTCGGGGTCGGTACATGGCCGGAGAGTGGCAGCGAAGCAGCCGCTTGTCCACGCCGCGGCGGTGAATGTCCGCATGGTGGGAACGGGTGTTGCGGCCGTGTGAACACGCGTGCCGCAAGGCCGTTCGGTCGCGGTCGCGGCACCCCGGCACAGGAGCGGGGGGG
>NZ_KZ627031.1 GCF_002911015.1 Streptomyces populi | reverse complement strand
CCGGTGCATCGGCCCGTCGCCGTCGGGTGAGGGGTGGGCGTCGGTGGCGACGGGCATCGATGTACCGGCACGGCCCCTCACGCCGGATCCCGGGTGCGGGCGCACTCCGGGAAGGTTCCAGCCCCTCCGGCGTTTGAGGAGCGGGGTCCGGGGCGGAGCCCCAGGCAAGGGTCGGGTAGGGGCGGAGGGGGCGAAAGAAAGTCCGTGCCTAGTCCTGGGGGGCCAGGTGGGCCGGGAAGCCGCCGGTGGCCACCGGGCCCCAGCGGGTGGGGGTGACGCGGATGATCGACTTGGCCTGCTTGCGCATCGCCTCGCGGTACTCGTCCCAGTCGGGATGCTCACCGGCGATGTTCCGGTAGTACTCGACGAGGGGCTCGACGGAGTCGGGGGCGTCGATCACCTCGGCGGTGCCGTCGATCTGGACCCAGGGCCCGTTCCACTCGTCGCTGAGGACGACGAGGCTGACCCGTTCGTCCCGCTTGGCGTTGCGGGTCTTGGCGCGCTCTGGGTACGTCGAGACGACGATGCGGCCCGAGTCGTCGACACCGCAGGTCAGCGGGGATCCCTGGGGGCCGCCGTCGGCGCGGCGGGTGAGCAGGATCGCCCGGTGGCGGGGGCGTACGAAGTCCAGCAACTCGTCCAGGGAGACAGAGGTGTTCGTCGCGATGTGGGGTGCCATGCGATCAGCGTAGGGCGCGTGCCCCGCCACCGCCTGCGGGCGGCACCCGACCTCGGTGAAGAGGATAAAGTGCTCTTCGTCCTGTGCTCGCAGTCGGGAATGTGCTGCGGAGCTCTCCTGCGCATGGCCGTGTGGCCGTGCATGCCGAAGAGGTTCGTAGTGGCTGCGTCCGAGTTTTCCGAATTGTCCCGTTCCGATACGGGTTTCGAGCTGGCCGAAGGCCTCACGGCCGCCGCTCAGCAGTTGCACGAGACATCGAGCCCCCACGCCACCCTGCGCACCGCCGTCCGGCTGGCCGTGCGCATCCTGCCCGGCGTCGAGTACGCCGGGATCTCCGTCATCGAGCCCAAGTCCGACCGGCAGACGCTGGCCTGGACGGACGAGGTCGTCCGCTCCGCCGACGCGCTGGACACGGGCCGTGAGCACCACCCGTACTGGAGCCGGCTGTGGACGGCGCCGGTGGCCCGGATCGAGGACAGCGCCGCGAAGGACGGGGATCCCGCGCTGTCGGACCTCGGGCTGCGGTCGGTGCTGTCGCTGCGGCTGCGCGCCGACCGGCGGCGGCTGACCGTCCTGACGGCGTACGCGCGGGCGCCCCGCGCCTTCGACGAGTCGGCGGCCCGGATAGGACGGCTGTTCACCGCGCACGTCGGCATCGCGCTGGACTCGGCGACCCTGCGCGAACAGCTCACCGAGGCGATGCGCACCCGGGATCTGATCGGGCAGGCCACGGGCATCCTCATGGAGCGGCTCGACATCGACGCCTCCGAGGCGTTCGACAGCCTCGTGCGCACCTCCCAGCGGGAGAACGTCAAGCTCCGTGACCTGGCCCGACGGGTCATCGACGCCGGCGAGGGCGAGTGAGCCGGTCCCGGGAGGCCGGCGGCTCCGGCACGGCTCGGATGTCCGGTCCTGGGCGATGAAAACCGGCCCGTGGGGGCGCACCGCCGCTCAGGGTGCGCGCATCCCACGGGCCGGGGCTCGGGCTATTCGCCGCGGCGGGCGGGTTCGGCGTCGTCCTCGGGGCCCGCTTCCGGTGCGGTGACGGCGGCCGGGGCGAGGGCGGCGGTGGCCGCGGCCTCGACCGCCTCGGCGACGGGCGCCTCGGTGGCCGGCGCACCGGACTTCTCCGCCGTGGCCTGGGCCATCGCGCCGGACGTCCGCAGCGGGACCTCCTTGATGAACAGCACGATGAGGAAGGCGATCAGCGCCATGCCGGAGGCGATGAGGAAGACGTCCGCGATGCCGTGGCCGTACGCGCTCTCCATCACGTTCCGCAGCGGCGCGGGCAGCTTGTCCATGTCCGGGATGCTGGAGTTCGAGTCCGAACCGGACGCGAGGGCCGCGTACTTCGGGCCGAGGTCGGTCAGGCCGTCCTTCACGTAGTCGGTGATCCGGTTGGCCATGACCGCGCCGAGCGCGGAGACACCGATCGCACCGCCGAGGGAGCGGAAGAAGGTCACCGTGGAGCTCGCCGCGCCCAGGTCCGAGGGCGCCACCTGGTTCTGCGTGGACAGCACCAGGTTCTGCATCATCATGCCGATGCCGAGGCCCAGCAGCGCCATGAAGATCGCGATGTGCCAGTAGGCCGTGTCGTAGCGGATGGTGCCGAGCAGACCGAGGCCCGCGGTGACGAGGAAGCCGCCGGAGACGAGCCAGTACTTCCACCGGCCGGTCTTGGTGATGATCTGGCCGGAGACCGTGGACGAGACGAACAGGCCGCCGATCATCGGGATCGTCATGACGCCCGACATCGTCGGGGACTTGTCCCGCGCCAGCTGGAAGTACTGGCTGAAGAACACGGTTCCGGTGAACATCGCGACGCCGACGAAGAGCGAGGCGAGGGAGGAGAGGGTGATGGTGCGGTTGCGGAACAGCCGCAGCGGGATGATCGGCTCGCTCGCCTTCGACTCGACCAGCACGAACAGCAGGCCGAGGACGACCGCGCCGCCGACCATCGTGTACGTCTGCCACGAGATCCAGTCGTACTTGTCACCCGCGAAGGTGACCCAGAGCAGCAGCAGCGAGACCGCGGCGGAGATGAAGAACGCGCCGCCCCAGTCGACCTTCACGTCGCGCTTCACGACGGGCAGGTGCAGGGTCTTCTGCAGCACGATCAGCGCGATGATCGCGAAGGGCACACCGACGTAGAAGCACCAGCGCCAGCCGAGCCAGCTGGTGTCGGTGATGACACCGCCGAGCAGCGGACCGCCGACGGTTGCGACGGCGAACGTCGCGCCCAGGTAACCGGAGTAGCGGCCGCGCTCGCGCGGGGAGATCATCGCGGCCATCACGATCTGCGCGAGGGCGGACAGGCCGCCGACGCCGATGCCCTGCACGACACGGCAGGCGATCAGCATGCCGGCGTTCTGCGAGAGCCCGGCCGCGGCCGAACCCAGCACGTAGATCACGAGCGCTATCTGGACGAGCGCCTTCTTGCTGTACAGGTCGGACAGCTTGCCCCACAGGGGCGTGGCCGCGGTCATGGACAGCAGCGCGGCGGTGACGACCCAGGTGTACGCGGACTGGCCGCCGCCCAGGTCGCCGATGATCTCGGGGAGCGCGTTGGAGACGATCGTCGACGACAGGATCGCGACGAACATGCCGAGCAGCAGCCCGGAGAGTGCCTCCATGATCTGCCGGTGCGTCATCGGAGCGCCGTCGGCGCCTCCGTGCTTGGCGTGAGAGCCCCGCACACCGGCTGGTGTGGTCGTTGCCATGGGGTTCCTTTTCTTGCGTGCTTACGCGGGTGTACGGGTGGTCGGTTCTGATACGTCTGTCGCGTACGGGGGAGGGTGCGCGGGTGCCCGCTGCGGGGAGCGGCAGTCGCCGAAGCTCTCGCGCAGCCGGCCCATCAGCTCGATGAGCAGCCCGACCTCGTCGTCGGACCAGTGGCCCAGCCGGTCGGAGAGCAGCCGCGACGTGCGCAGGGACAGCTCGTCCAGCTGCGCGTGCCCGGTCTCGGTGAGGCGCAGGATGCGTGAGCGCTTGTCGGCCGGGTCGGGGCACCGCTCTATCCAGCCCCGGTCGGCGACGTGCGCGACGTGGCGGCTGGTCACCGACATGTCCACGGAGAGCAGCTCCGCGAGCCTGCTCATCCGCATCTCGCCGTACCGGCCGAGCAGGGTGAGCACGGCGGCGGAACCCGCGGGGCACTCGGGCGGCAGGATCCGGCCCAGGCCCCGCTTCACGGCACCGATGGCGCTGAGCTGGCGGGCCAGTTCCTCGTACTGCGCCTGCTCGGCCATCGCACCTCCCTTATTCGTTGCTTGGGGCAACCATAAAGAAGTTGGTTGCCGCAGGCAAACGAGTTCGGGATTTCAGAGCTAAAAACTTGGCAAAGGCAAGTGTTGGCGAACGAAAACGAGCAGGTGGGAGCGGCGGAGGGAACGGTGACGCGGGAGCGGACCGGGGGCGAGGGGAAGGGGTGGTGCGGGATCATGTGCGCCCTGGTCGCGGGAGGGGTGCGGAAGCGTCACGAACGGCGTGAAGGCGAACCCGGCACTTGGGCAGCTCCCGCGCATTCGCTAGGGTCCGGCCTATGGCAAACACCCAGGGCCCCGAGGGCAACTACGACCCCGCGGGCAGCACTCAGATGTTCCGTGCGTTCGTCGACGAGGCCCCCCAGGGCCGGCAGCAGCAGGCGGCCGCCCCCGCCGGTCCCCGCGTGGGCCTGATCGTCGGCGTCGTCCTCGCCGTCGCGGTCGTCGTCGGGGTGGCCTGGCTCGCCTTCATGTGATCGGGCCGCACTCCTTGAGCGGTGCGTGAGTGGGGTGGCGTGATCCGGCAGGGCCACGCCCCTACTTCCAATCGACGGACACGTCCCGCGTCTCGACGTGCATGCCCAGCGGCACCCGCCAGGAGTCGACGCACACCGTCCAGGTCCCGCTCTTCTTCGCGCCGGCGGCGATCGGCGCCGGAAGGGCCTCGGTCGACCGGATCGTCGCCCAGTCGATCCCGAGCGCCCCGATGATGTGCGTCCCGAACGTCACCGTGCCCGAACGCACCGCCGTACCACCGGTGTTGCTGAAGGAGACGGTCACCTTCTCGCACCACCGCCGGTCGGTGGCCGCGCGCGAGGTGCCGCTCACGGCAAGCACGGCGGGACCGGCGCTCACCGTCGGTCCGGGCGCGGGCGGCGCGGAGGAACTCCCCGAACTCCCGCCCGTACGGCCGGGTTCGCCGTCCGACGGCGAACCCGGGGGCGAAGGGGACCCGCCGCCGGTCCCCGTCCCCGTACCTCCAGCGTCCTTCGTGCCCGGCCCGGGGTCGCCCTCGTCGGTGTCCGGGCCTCCCGTGTCACCCGCACCGTCGGCCGGGGCCCCGGCCGGGCCGGTGGCCGGCGATCTGCTCCCGGACCCGGAACCCGCCTCGCCCCCAGGGGATCCGGAGCCGCGCGCGGGCCTGCCGTCCAGCGGCACCAGGGACACCTCGCCCGAAGGCGCCACCACCGCCCCGGGCGCCCGTGGGGAGCCGTCCGCGGCCCCGACGGCGGCGTAGCCGCCGCCTCCGCCGCCCCCGCACGCGGCCAGCAGTCCGCCCAGGCACAGCACGGCCGCCGAGGCACTCACCAGGGCACCTCGACGGCCGCTCGTCGACTCGTGACGCATCGGCTCCTGACGCATCGCGCCAGTCTGGCTGACGATCCGTCAATTATGAACCCCGCGCGGGCCGGTCAGTCGGAGATGAGCCCTTCGCGCAGCTGGGCCAGCGTGCGGGTGAGCAGGCGGGAGACGTGCATCTGCGAGATGCCGACCTCCTCGCCGATCTGCGACTGGGTCATGTTCGCGAAGAAGCGCAGCATGATGATGCGACGCTCACGGGGCGGCAGCTTGGCGAGCAGGGGCTTGAGCGACTCGCGGTACTCCACGCCCTCCAGCGCGGTGTCCTCGTAGCCGAGGCGGTCCGCGAGGGAGCCCTCGCCGCCGTCGTCCTCGGGGGCGGGCGAGTCCAGTGACGACGCCGTGTACGCGTTGCCGACGGCGAGACCGTCGACCACGTCCTCCTCGGACACCCCGAGAGCCGCGGCGAGTTCGGCGACCGTCGGAGAGCGGTCGAGCTTCTGCGACAGCTCGTCGCTGGCCTTGGTGAGGGCCAGGCGCAGCTCCTGGAGCCGGCGCGGGACGCGCACCGACCAGGACGTGTCGCGGAAGAACCGCTTGATCTCGCCGACGACCGTCGGCATCGCGAAGGTCGGGAACTCGACACCGCGTTCGCAGTCGAAGCGGTCGATCGCCTTGATCAGGCCGATGGTACCGACCTGGACGATGTCCTCCATCGGCTCGTTGCGGGAGCGGAAGCGGGCCGCCGCGTACCGGACGAGCGGGAGGTTGAGCTCGATGAGGGTGTCCCGGACGTAGCCGCGCTCAGGGCTGTTCTCGGCGAGTGCCGCGAGGCGCAGGAAGAGGGAGCGGGACAGGGTCCGGGTGTCGATGGCGCCCGAGGACTCGGGGACCAGAGCGGCTTCCGGGGCCTCGGCGGCAGGGACGTCGTGAAGCGCGGCGTGCGCCTCGGGCACTGCGTCGCTCTTCGTGAGCGTGAGCACCTTCGAGCTGCCCTGATCTGCGGACATGCCACCCCCTTTGGGTCGCGGACGGTCGCGGCAGTCGCTCCCGTCGGAGGAACGCAGCCTCCACCTGAATACCGGAGGCGAGGCCGCGGCAAACGCGCTCCCGGAAGAATGTCACATGTCGGCAACACGCTGTAGAGACTTGTCGACATGTGGAGGGTGGATCAGCGCTGGAAAAAGGGGGTCTGACGGATTTTCAGCGCTGAACCGACGTAAAAATCGACCTTGAGCGAATCGCTCTTTTCGGTTACGCCTCGATCCTGTTTGCGGATCGAAGACGCGCGAAGCTGCGGGCGAGGAGCCTTGACACGTGCATCTGGGAAACACCCAGTTCGGCGCTGATCTGTGACTGGGTGAGGTTGCTGTAGTAGCGGAGCAGCAGGATCCGCTGCTCGCGTTCGGGCAGTTGTACGAGCAAATGCCGTACGAGGTCACGGTGTTCGACTCCGTCGAGCGCGGGGTCCTCGTAGCCGAGCCGGTCGAGCAGCCCCGGCAGTCCGTCGCCCTCCTGGGCCGCTTCGAGGGAGGTCGCGTGGTACGACCGTCCGGCCTCGATGCAGGAGAGCACCTCCTCCTCGGTGATGCGCAGCCGTTCGGCGATCTCCGCGGTGGTGGGCGAGCGCCCGAAGGCGGTCGTCAGGTCCTCGGTCGCGCTGTTCACCTGCACCCACAGCTCGTGCAGCCGGCGCGGCACGTGGACGGTGCGAACGTTGTCACGGAAGTACCGCTTGATCTCGCCGACGACCGTCGGCATCGCGAAGGTCGGGAACTGCACGCCCCGTTCCGGGTCGAAGCGGTCGATGGCGTTGATCAGGCCGATGGTGCCGACCTGGACCACGTCCTCCATCGGCTCGTTGCGGGAGCGGAAGCGGGCCGCCGCGTACCGGACGAGCGGGAGGTTCGCCTCGATGAGGGCGCCGCGGACCCGGTCGTGCTCGGGGGTGCCCGGCTCCAGCACCTTGAGCTCGCCGAAGAGGACCTGGGTGAGGGCCCGGGTGTCGGCGCCGCGGCGCCGCTCCTGCGCGGCCCCCTGGGCCGGTGCGGGGCCGGGCGCGGGGTCGGGGGCGCCCGGCGCGGGGTTCGGGGCCGTGGGCTGCGCCGTGGTCCGTGCCGGGGGCGAGGGCGGGGCGGACGCGACGGCCGTCGCCCGGTCCTCGGCCGGGACTTTCTCCTGGGGCGGCGCAGTACTGGCCGACACGGTCAACGCCACCTCTTCATTCGTCAACGATCCGTCAACGTACCCGTCAACTCGTTCGCCAAAAGCGGTCATAGCATCACAAGACATGTGCACTGTGTGCAAGCACCGCATAACGCCGTGTTGGGGGTGAGTTGGAGGTGAGTTGAGGTCCAAGACGCCGAGAGCCCCTGACCGGTTGCGGTCAAGGGCCCGGAAAGAGTGTGCGATCAAAAACGATCAGAACGGGTAGTCGGCGATCACCCAGGTGGCGAACTCCCGCCAGAGGGCGACACCGGCCGTGTGCGCCGGGTGTTCCAGGTAGCGTTTGAGCGCGTCGGTGTCCTCGACGGCGGAGTTGATCGCGAAGTCGTACGCGACGGGCCGGTCGCTGATGTTCCACTCGCACTCCCAGAACCGCAGTTCGGGGATCAGGTCGCCGAGTGCGCGGAAGGCGGCGACGCCCTCGACGACGCGGGGATCGTCACGCCGGACACCGTCGTTGAGCTTGAAGAGGACCAGATGGCGGATCACGGGCACTCCCTGGTGGTGAGGTGGTTCTTCGCGCGGTCGCGGTCGAAGCCTCGCCCGGCCGCGCCCCGCGTCACGCCTGTGCCGGTGCCGGGTGCGCGAGATCCCCGCCGCGCGGGCGTCGGTGCCCGGCGTCAGTTCTTCGCGCCGTCGGCGATCCAGGTCATGAAGTCGCCTATCGCCCCGGCGGCGTTCGATATGCCCTCGAACGCTATCTGGACGTAGTCGGCGGCCTTGGCCGGATCCGTGATGATCACATAGAGCACGAAGACCACGAGCACGTAGATGGCGATCTTCTTCGAATTCACCGCCATGGCGGCCTCCCCTGTGACTTCCGCGCCCGTCGGCCCCCTGCCGCCGGCGGCGAGTTTAACCTTCACGTCGTCTTTAAGGACCAACGGCCCGCTGGTGGAGGTCCTTTGCCGGGCCTCACGGGCGTTCTCGCGGTCCAGGATGGAAGGGAGCCCCGGCGGGAACCGACAGGAGTCCGCGGGGCCGGAGGGACCCCACTGCGGGGTTCTCGCCGCCCGACACTCCCCCAAGACGGCGGCGTGGACTCGAGGGTCCTTTCCGTGGGGGAAGCGGGCGTGCCCCGATGCGCCCCTTCCCCCCTCCTCTGTGGGAGCGGAGCACCCTTCCGGGTGCGGAGGAGCCCCGGCGGCCGAGCGGCGCCGGGGCTCCTCCGCGTCGCCCGCGAAGCCCGCCGCCGTCTCCGTGGCCACCGCTCCGAGGCTCATGCCGGACCGGAGCGGGCCGACGCTTTCGAACGACGCCGACGTCCACCGCGCCCGCTCGAAGTCCGCCACGGCGGATTACGGCGTCCGCGAACGCCCCTCCCCGGGCGCGTCCCCGCCGCTCGACCCGTCCGGCGCATCCGACGCGGAACCGGAGGCTTCTCGGCATGACGCGGCCCACCGGCATCCGATGAGAACGCCTGCGGTGGCGACCGAACCGGCGAGGGGTCCGGCAGCCGACCGGCGGCTGAACACCCGCCCCGCTCAGGGGTTGCTCAGGCGGGCGCGCGCTCCCGGGCTGTCGCGCGGGGGCGGCCGACCGGAACGGAAGCGGGAGAGGCGCCCGGTTCGATGAACCGGGCGCCTCTCCCATCTGCGGTAGCGGAGGGATTTGAACCCTCGGTGACTTGCGCCACACTCGCTTTCGAGGCGAGCTCCTTCGGCCGCTCGGACACGCTACCGAGGGAGACCCTACCCCAAGGTGGGCCGTGGTCTGAAATCCGTTTCGGCGGACCGGTCCGTCCGGATGGGGCGGAGGCGTGGGACGGGTGACGCGGACCGCCGTCCGGCAGGTGCTCGGCCGGTGTCCGGGCCGTCCTGTACGCCGCTCGTCGGCGCGCCCCGTTGCCGCCGGCCGGGTTCCCGGCGGCCGTCGTCGGCCGTCGTCGGGCGGTGTGTCCGTGGGCGTACGCGGTGGCGCCCGGCCGCCGTCGGCCGGTCAGCGGTCGCGGAAGAAGTCGGTGAGCAGTGCGGCGCAGTCGTTGGCGAGGACGCCCTCGATCACCTCGGGCCGGTGGTTGAGCCGTCGGTCGCGGACGACGTCCCAGACGGATCCGGTCGCGCCCGCCTTCTCGTCGCGGGCGCCGTACACCACCCGTTCGACACGGGACTGGACGAGCGCTCCCGCGCACATCGTGCAGGGCTCCAGGGTGACGACGAGCGTGCACCCGGACAGCCGCCACTCGCCGAGCCGGGCCGCGGCCCGGCGCAGCGCGAGGACCTCCGCGTGCGCCGTCGGGTCGCCGGTGGCCTCGCG
>NZ_KZ627030.1 GCF_002911015.1 Streptomyces populi | reverse complement strand
CCTCCCGGAAGACGCGGACGCCCTTCCTCCCCGTTGTCGGCGGGGAGGAAGGGCGTCCGCTGTGGGCGGTCGGGGCCCCGGGTTCCGGGTGCGACCGGCCTCGGGCAGGGCCTGTCAGGCCGTCCCGGAGCCGGGGCGGGCCTCGGCCTCGGCCGACCACCGGGCGGCGAGGTCCGCGGCGCGCCCCGCCGCGGCGGCCACCGCGTCGGGGCCGCCGTCCGCACACCCGGCCGCGTACCCCACGAGGAACGTGGTCAGCGGGGCGGCGGGCCGGGCGACACCGTGTGCGGCATCGCCCGCCAGGGAGAGGAGGAGGGCCCGGTCGAGTTCGAGGTCGATGCCCAGCTCGGCCTGTACCGCCGCGGTCCATTCCCGCAGTACGTCGTCCATCGTCGTCGCCCTCTCGTCGGGTCCGGTCCTCCCGCCGCGTCCGGTTCTCCCGGCGCGGCGGGTCGTGTCGTCCAGGTCGTCGTCCGGGCCGCGGTCCGGACCGCTCGTCGGGCCGTCGGTCACAGCAGGCTGCTCCAGTACGGCCAGAAGCGGGTCAGGACGAGCAGCGCGATCACGCCGTACCAGGCGCCGAGCAGCATCCAGTGCGTGTCCCGGAGGACCAGCAGTACGCGCCGGGGGGCCGGGAGGATCCCCCGCTCCAGGCAGTGCAGGGTGACGTACCAGAACAGTGCGATGGTGGCGATCCACACGCCGGCGCAGTAGGGGCAGATCTTGTTCAGCTCGTAGAGGGACTGCGTCATGAGCCAGTGGACGAACACGACCCCCGCCAGCGCCCCGGCGTCCAGGGCCAGCCACAGCCCGCGGTGCAGCCGGGCGCCGGTGAGGACGGCGAGGCCCAGGACGGCCACGGCGGCGAACGCGGCCAGTCCGAGCAGCATGTTGGGGAAGCCGAACAGGCTGCCCTGCGAGCTGGACATCACGCTGCCGCAGCTCACGACCGGGCTGATGTTGCACGGGGGCTGGTAGCCGGGATCGCGGAGCAACCGCCAGTCGTCGACGGTCAGCTGGAAGGAGGCGAGCCAGCCGGCGACCCCGGTGAGGAGCATCACCAGACCCGTCCGGCGGCCGGCGCCCACGGCCCGCGCGCTCGCGCCGGCCGTGGACTCCGCCGCGAGCGCGGGAGTGTGGCTCATCGGGTGTGTCCGGAGTGGAACTCCCGCCGGGTCCGGCGCGTGGCCGCCGGGGCCGCCGCAGGTACGGCCCTCCTGCGGTACACCAGGTAGGGCCGGGCGAGGTAGCCGACCGGCACGCTCCACACGTGCACGAGCCGGGTGAACGGCCAGGCGGCGAAGAGCAGGCAGGCGCACAGGGCGTGCACCTGGAACAGCAGCGGCGCTCCGGCCATCGCCTCCGGCTGCGGCTGGAGGGTGAACAGGCCGCGGAACCAGACGGAGATGGTGACGCGGTAGTCGTAGCCGGCGCCGAACACGTTGTGCGCGGCGGTGGCGGTGATGCCCAGCAGGGCGGTGGCGGCCAGCAGCGGGAAGAGCACCTTGTCGCTGCGGTCGGTGTGCAGCCGGATCGTGCGGGTCAGCAGTCGGCGGGCGCACAGCATGCCCAGTCCGGTGACCATGGCCACGCCCGCCACCGAACCCGCCGTCACGGCGGTGGTGTGGTACATGTGCTCGGAGATGCCCACGGCCTCGGTCCAGCTCTCGGGTACGACCAGCCCCACCACATGCCCGCCGATCACCATGAAGGTGCCCAGGTGGAACAGCGGGCTGCCCCAGCGCAGCCAGCGGTGTTCGAGGAGCTGGCTGGTGCGGGAGGTCCAGCCGAACTGGTCCTGGCGGTAGCGCCAGACGTGTCCGACCAGGAACACGGCGAGACAGATGTAGGGCACGGCGACCCACAGGAGCAGATCGGTTCCGCTCACGGGCGCGGCGGCCAGGAGGGTGGGTACGGCGTTCATCGGGGGCCTTCCGTACGGCTGGTCGGGGCGGGCGGCACACGGGTCGGCTCGGCGGGCGCGGGCGGCACGAAGGCGCCCGGAGGGGCGAACTCCCCCTCCCCGTAGGTCCCGTAGGGGTCGAGGCCGACCTCTTCGTTCGGCGGGCCCTCGGCGACGAGCTGGTCCACCGCCGCCCGGTCCGCCTCGGTGGGCGGCGGCAGCAGGGTGAGCAGCGCGGCCAGTACGTGCCGGTAGGGGGAGCCGGAGTCGGTGAGGGCGCGGTGGATCAGCTCCAGGCCGCGCCGGTGCTGGCGCAGCGGCGCCTCCCCGCCGCCCGGACCCGCCAGGGCGGCGAACTCCAGTACCACCGGCAGGTGGTCGGGCAGTTCGCCCCCGTCGGTCTCCCATCCCGCGGCCCGGTAGCGCTGGTTCAGCGTGAGCAGGGCCATGCCCCGGCGCCGGGTGTCACCGTGCAGGTAGTAGGTGAGGTAGAGGCTGCTCTTGCGGCGCAGGTCGAACATCTCGACGTAGTGCCGCTCCAGCGACTCCAGGTCCTGGCCGGCGAACCAGGCGGCGAAGCCGGCCAGGTGCTCCGCCGCGGGCGACGGCGGCAGCGCCTCGACGGTGGCCGTCAGCACCGGCCGGGCGGCGGCGAGTTCGGCGTCCGGGTACTGCAGCAGCAGCGAGCACATCCGCAGCAGCAGGACGCGTGCCTCGGTCTCCTCGGGGGTGAGCCGGGCCGGGCGGCGCACGGCCGCGCGGATCCGGGTGCGCACCAGCTCGGGAATCGTCGTCGGCAGCGGACTCATGCTCGGCCTCCGTCGGTCCGGCGGCGCAGGGTGGGGATGCCGAGCATGACCCGGCCGGCCTTGTCGGTGCGGTCGTCGCCGGAGGACTCCACCGGGCAGCGGTTCTCCATGGCGCTGAGGGCGGCCGCGTCCTCCTTGTGGGCGGCGGGCACCACGTAACGGTCGTCGTACTTGGCGACGGCCAGCAGGCGGTGCATGTCCTCCGCCTCCCTGACGGTGAGGCCGACGGCCTTCAGCGCGGCCTCGTCGCCCTCCTCGCCGAGGGTGCGCTCGCGCATGTACGAGCGCAGCGCGGTGAGTTTCATCAGGACTCCGGCGACGACGTCGGTGTCGCCGGCGCTGAAGAGCTCCGCCAGGTACTCCAGCGGGATGCGCAGCCGGGTGACGGCGGCGAAGACGTGGTCGGGGTCGTCCTGGTTGCCGCCCGCCGCGTCGACGGCGTCGAGCACGGGGGAGAGCGGGGGCACGTACCAGACCATCGGCAGGGTGCGGTACTCCGGGTGCAGCGGCAGCGCCACCTTGTAGCGCGAGATCAGCGCGTGCACCGGGGAGCGGCGGGCGGCGTCCAGCCAGTCCTCGGGGATGCCCGAGGCGCGGGCGGCCGCGCGGACCTCCGGGTCCTCCGGGTCGAGGAAGACGTCGCGCTGGGCGTCCAGCAGGTCCTTCTCGTCCGGGGTGGCGGCGGCCTCGCCGACCTTGTCGGCGTCGTACAGCACCAGGCCGAGGTAGCGCAGGCGCCCGACGCAGGTCTCGGAGCAGACGGTGGGCTGACCGGCCTCGATCCGCGGGAAGCAGAAGGTGCACTTCTCCGCCTTGCCGGTGGCGTGGTTGATGTACACCTTCTTGTACGGGCAGGCCGTCACGCACATCCGCCAGCCGCGGCAGGCGTCCTGGTCGACCAGGACGATGCCGTCCTCGACCCGCTTGTACATCGCGCCCGACGGGCAGGCCGAGACGCAGGCCGGGTTGAGGCAGTGCTCGCACAGCCGGGGCAGGTGGAACAGGAAGGTCTGCTCGAACTCGAACTTCACCTTCTCGGCCCACTCGCCGCTGAGGTTGGGGTCGGCGCCGGCGTTCTCGCCCGCGCCGCCCAGGCCGTCCTCCCAGTTGGCGCCCCAGGTGATGGCGGTGGGTTTGCCGGTGAGGACCGAACGGGGCTGGGCCACCGGGAAGTCCGGGCCCGCCGGGGCGCTGACCAGGTTGTCGTAGTCGTAGGTGACCGGCTCGTAGTAGTCCTCGATGGACGGCAGGTCGGGGTTGGAGAACAGCGACAGCAGGCGCTTGACGCGGCCGCCCGAGCGCAGCACCAGACGGCCGCGCTTGTCGAGCATCCAGCCGCCCTTCCAGTGCTCCTGGTCCTCGTAGCGGCGGGGGTAGCCGACTCCGGGCTTGGTCTCGACGTTGTTGAACCAGGCGTACTCGACGCCGGTGCGGTTGGTCCACGTCTGCTTGCAGGTGACCGAGCAGGTGTGACAGCCGATGCACTTGTCGAGGTTCATCACCATGGCGATCTGTGCCATGACGCGTCCGATGGTGGCTTCGCCACGGGGCATGTCAGTACTCCACGTTCTGCGAGCGCCGGCGGATGACGGTGACCTCGTCGCGCTGGTTGCCGGTCGGGCCGTAGTAGTTGAAGGCGTAGGTGAACTGGGCGTAGCCGCCCGCGAGATGGGTGGGCTTGAGCAGCAGTCTGGTCAGCGAGTTGTGGATGCCGCCGCGCCTGCCGCTGACCTCGGTCTTCGGCACGTTCACGTTGCGGTCCTGGGCGTGGTACATGTACACCGTGCCCTCGGGCATGCGGTGCGTGACCACGGCGCGGGCGGCGACGACGCCGTTGCGGTTGTACGACTCGATCCACTCGTTGTCCTTGACGCCGATCTTCTCGGCGTCGACGGTGGACATCCAGATCGTCGGCCCGCCCCGGGACAGGTCCAGCATGTACTTGTTGTCCTGGTAGTTGGAGTGGATCGACCACTTCGAGTGCGGGGTCAGGTAGCGGACCGTGACCTCGGCCCGGCCGTCCTCGTGCAGGTGCTCGTCGCCGTAGTGCTTGGGCGTGTTCAGCGGCGGCCGGTAGACCGGCAGTTGCTCGCCGAGCTCGGCCATCCAGTCGTGCTGGACGAAGAAGTGCTGGCGGCCGGTGAGGGTGTGCCAGGGCTTCTTGTGCTCGGTGTTGATGACGAACGGCGAGTAGCGGCGCCCGCCGGTCTCGCTGCCGGACCACTCGTAGGACGTGATCACGGAGCGGGGCTGGGTGCGGGTGTCGGCGAAGGTGATGCGCTCCGCCTCGCGCTCGGCGGACAGCTCCACCAGGCCCTTGCTGCCGGTCTGGCGCTCCAGCTCCTTGAAGCCCTCGGTGGCCAGCCGTCCGTTGGTGGTGCCGGACAGGGCGAGGATCGCCTCGCACATGTCGGACGCGGTGGCGATCGAGGGCCGGCCCGCGGCGACGCCGTCCCGGACGGTGCCGCAGCGGTGCCGCAGGTCCTCCAGCTCCTGGTCGGGGTGGACGGTGACGCCCTTGGTGGTGGTGCCCAGGGTGTCCAGCAGCGGACCGATGGCGCGCATCTTCTGGTTGATGACGGCGTAGTCGCGCTCGATGACGACCAGCTTCGGCATGGTCCTGCCGGGGACCGGTTCGCACTCGCCGTGCTTCCAGTCCTTCACCGTCCCGCCCGGCTGGGCGAGTTCGTCCGGGGTGTCGTGCAGCAGCGGCACGGCGAGGACGTCGGTGCGGGTGCCCAGGTGCTCGGCGGCCAGTTCGCTGAACCGGTCGGCGATGGTCATGAAGGTGTCGTAGTCGGTACGGGCCTGCCAGGGCGGGGCGATGGCCGGGGTGAAGGCGTGCACGAAGGGGTGCATGTCCGTGCTGGACAGGTCGTCCTTCTCGTACCAGGTGGCGGCCGGCAGGACCACGTCGGCGAGCAGACCGGTCGACGTCATCCGGAAGTCCATGCAGACCATCAGGTCGAGCTTGCCCTCGGGCGCCTCCTCCCGCCACACCACGTCCTTGGGACGTCCCTCGGCAGGGGTCTCCTCGGAGCGGACGGCCGCGTCGGTGCCCAGCAGGTGGCGCAGGAAGTACTCGTTGCCCTTGCCGGACGAGCCGAGCAGGTTGGCCCGCCACACGGTCAGCACCCGCGGGAAGTTGGCCGGGTCGTCGGGGTCCTCGGCGGCGAACCGCAGCTCCCCGGACTTCAGCTCGTCCACGATGTGCTCGGAGACCTCCTTGCCGCGCTTCCTCGCCTCGTCGGTGATGTCGAGCGGGTTGCGGTTGAAGCCGGGGTGACCGGGGCTCCAGCCCAGCCGGATCGCCTGCGCCAGGCAGTCGGCGAAGCCCTTGTCCTTGAAGCGGCCCTCACCGAGCGGGGAGGCCAGTTCCTCCGGTCCGAACGCCTCGTAGCGCCACTGGTCGGAGTTGAGGTACCAGTACGAGGTGCCCGCCATGTGCCGGGTGGGCCGCTGCCAGTCGAAGGCGAACGACAGGTGCTGCTGCCCGGTGACCGGGCGGACCTTCTCCTGGCCGACGTAGTGCGCCCAGCCGCCGCCGTTGACGCCCTGGCAGCCGGTCATCGTGGTCAGCGCCAGGAAGGCCCGGTAGATGGTGTCGGAGTGGAACCAGTGGTTGGTGCCGGCGCCCAGCGCGATCATCGAACGGCCGTTGGTGCGCTCGGCGTTGCGGGCGAACTCGCGGGCGATCCGGGCCGCCTGCTCGGCGGGCACCGAGGTGACCGTCTCCTGCCAGGCCGGGGTGTAGGGCTCGGAGGCGTCCTCGTAAGAGGCGGGCCAACTGCCCGGCAGACCGGGGCGCCCGACGCCGTACTGGGCGAGCATCAGGTCGAGGACGGTGGTGACCAGGCGGCCGCCGATCCGGCGCGCCGGCACACCGCGCACCAGGACCGAACCGCCCTCGGTGGCGCCCTCGTCGAAGCGGGGCAGCGCGACCTCGACGGTCGTCTCCGCGCTCTCCAGCAGGCTCATCTCGGGCACCACGTCGCCCAGTTCGAGGTTCCAGCGGCCCTGTTCGGACTTCTCCCAGCGGAAGCCGAGCGAGCCGTTGGGCACCACCGGTTCGCCGGTCGCCGAGTCGATCAGCACGGTCTTGGAGTGGGCGTTCTCGCCGTCCTGACCGAGGTCGGCGGCGGTCAGGAACCCGTCCGGGACGAGACCGCGCTCGTGCTCGCGCAGCGTCACCAGGAACGGGGCGTCGGTGAACTTCCGCATGTACTCCTGGAAGTACGACACCTCGCGGTCGACGATGAACTCGCGCAGGATCACATGGCCCATGGCCATCGCCAGCGCGCCGTCCGTGCCGGGGTGCGGGGAGACCCATTCGTCGGCGTGCTTGACGTTGTCGGCGTAGTCGGGGCTGACCGCGACGACCTTGGTGCCGTTGTAGCGGGTCTCGGTCAGGAAGTGCGCGTCGGGCGTGCGGGTGACGGGGATGTTGGAGCCCCACATGATCAGGTAGCCCGCGTTCCACCAGTCCGCGGCCTCCGGCACGTCGGTCTGGTCGCCGAAGACCTGCGGGGAGGCGATCGGCAGGTCGGCGTACCAGTCGTAGAACGACAGCAGGGTGCCGCCGATCAGCGAGTGGTACCGCGCGCCGGCCGCGAACGACGCCATCGACATCGCCGGGATGGGCGAGAAGCCGGCCACCCGGTCGGGGCCGTACGTCTTGACGGTGTGCACCTGGGCGGCGGCGACCAGCTCGCTCACCTCGTCCCAGTCCGCGCGCACCAGACCGCCCTTGCCGCGGGCCCGCTTGTAGGCGCGCGCCTTCGCCGGGTCGCCGGTGATCTCGGCCCAGGCCGCCACCGGGTCGCCCAGCCGCTTGCGGGCCTCGCGCCACATCTTCAGCAGCGTGCCGCGCACGTACGGGTAGCGGACCCGGCTGGGGGAGTACGTGTACCAGGAGAAGGACGCCCCGCGCGGGCAGCCGCGCGGCTCGTACTCGGGGCAGTCCGTGCCGATCGACGGATAGTCCGTCGCCTGGTGCTCCCAGGTGATGATGCCGTCCTTGACGTACACCATCCACGAGCAGGAACCCGTGCAGTTGACCCCGTGCGTGGACCGTACGACCTTGTCGTGCGCCCACCGGTCGCGGTAGAAGCCCTCCCACTTCGGGTCGCCCTCGCCGAACACCGCACGGCCGTCGGCCGACACCTCGCGGCGGGTGAGCAGCCGCCGGGCGGCCAGCGGCCAGTCCTCACCGAGCGACGCCCGCGGTCGTACGTTCTGATCTTTCTCCATGGCGCTGACGCTATGTGCCGCCGACCTCGGCGTACCTGGTCCGGCGGTCCCTGCCGGAGCGCCTTGTGGCCCACTTCGCGCGGCCGCAATGGGGCCGAACGGCCCCTGGACCGGACCCGGTCGGCCAGGTCGGCGGACGGGGCCGCGGTCGCATGCTGATGTCCGTCCGAACCGCGGACGGCCGGCCGGTCCGGTCGTGCGTCCGGCCGCTCCACCGCGGCCGGACGCGGCAACCCCGGTCCGGACCCCGGAAGCCGGCCCCGGCCCGTGAACACCGCTCCCGGCCGGGCGACCGGCCCCGAAACGCCCCCGCCGGCACCGGACATCGAAGTCCCTTCCACGCCCGTACCGGTCGGCCGAGCCGACCACCGACCTTCCGGAGGCACCGTCATGAGTGTGCTCACCCTCGCCTCGACCCCCGAGGACGCAGCGGCCCTCGAAGCAGCGGTGGCTCATCACGCCCGTCTCGCCGGGGAGTTGGCGGGACGCGTGAGGATGCTGCTCGCGTCCGCGGACACGGACCCGGGTGCCGCCGAGGTGATCCACACCGGCCTGACCGCGTTCTGCGACCGCTCGCTGCTGCCGCACGCCGCCGCCGAGGAGGCCACGCTCTACCCCACCGCCCACGGCCTGCCCGAGGCACGGTTGCTCGTCGAAGGCCTGATCGGCGAACACCGCTGTCTGACCGCGCTCGTCGACGCGCTGCGCGCGGCGCCCTCCCCGGCGGATTCGGCAGCCGACGCCCGCGCCCTGCAGGTGCTCTTCGAGGAACACGTGGCCAAGGAGAACGGTCTCGTGCTGCCGCTGCTCGCCATGGCACCCGAGATCTCGCTCGCCGGCCTGCTCGCGGACACGCACCGGTGGCTCGCGAGCGACGCGACCCTCGTGGACGCCCATGAACCCCGGACCGCCGAGAAGGCCCGGAACACCGAGAAAGGACAGGACATGCGAGAAGAACCGATCGAGGAGACCGGCGGCTGCGGCGGAGTGTGCGGCTGCGGCGCCGCCGAGGAGGCGGCGGAACCCGAGCTGGACGTACGGGAGGTCCCGCACGCCCTGCGCCACGCCACCGTGTTCGGCGCCCTCGACGCCGTCCCGGCGGGCACCGCGATGGTGCTGGTCGCCCCGCACGACCCGCTGCCGCTCCTCGCGCAGATCGAGCAGCGCAATCCCGGGATCTTCTCGGTGGAGTACCTGGAGAGCGGACCCGAGGCCTGGCGGCTGAGGCTCAGCCACCACTGAGCCGGCGACGCCCCGCCGTACCCGCGAGCACACGAGCACAGAAGGAAGCACATCATGGACGGAACACACCGCCGGGCCGGCACCCTGCTCGGGACGGTCGGCCTCGCCCTGGCCGCGGCCGGGCCGGTCATGCTGGTACGCGCCCGCGGCGGCAGGAAGGAGATCCGCGCCGAGCTGGCGGCCCAGAAGATCACCTTCCCCGAACGGGGGCTGCCCGCCGGGCTCGAGCCCTACGCCGGACGGCCGGTGCGGACCGGCACCGACGCGCACGCCTACGCCGAGTTCATCAACGGCAACGTCGCCCGCGCCACCGGCGGCCGCACCTACGCCGAGATCACCGCCGAGCTGCACGCGGCGGGCGGCGAGGACGAGCGGCTCTCCGAACTGCGCCGGACCGCGTTCATGGGCCAGTCCTTGCGCGCCTCGCTGATGTCCGCCTACCAGGCATGGCACCTCACCACCCTGGTCGCGGGCCTCGGCGCCGCGCTGACCGGTCTCGGTGTCGCCCTGGTCGCCACAGCGGACGCCCTGGAACCCCGCTCCCCGA
>NZ_KZ627029.1 GCF_002911015.1 Streptomyces populi | reverse complement strand
CCGCGGGTGACTCGTGGTGGCGGCGGTCTCAGGCGTCGGTTCCGAGGATCAGGCCCGACGTCGGAACCCCGGTTCCCGCGGTCACCAGGACGCGCTCGGCGCCCGCCGTCTGGTTCACGGAGGTGCCCCGCAGCTGCCGCACGCCCTCCGCTATCCCGTTCATGCCGTGCAGGTACGCCTCCCCGAGCTGTCCCCCGTGGGTGTTCAGCGGCAGCCTCTCCTCGGCGACGAAGTCCGCGGCCTGCCCCGGCGCGCAGAAGCCGAACTCCTCCAGCTGCATCAGCACGAACGGCGTGAAGTGGTCGTACAGGATCCCCACGTCGATCTCCGCCGGGCCCAGCCCCGCCGTCCGCCACAGTTGCCGGGCCACCACGCCCATCTCCGGGAGCCCGGTCAGACCGTCCCGGTAGAAGCTCGTCATCTGCTCCTGCGCCCGGCCCGCGCCCTGCGCGGCGGCGGTGATCACCGCGGGGGAGTGCCGCAGGTCACGGGCCCGCTCCACGGAGGTGACCACCAGGGCCTGGCCGCCGTCGGTCTCCTGGCAGCAGTCCAGCAGTCGCAGCGGCTCCACGATCCACCGCGAGGCCGCGTGCTCGGCGAGCGTGATCGGCCTGCCGTGGAAGTACGCCGCCGGGTTCGTCGCCGCGTGCCTGCGGTCCACCACCGCGACATGGCCGAACGCCTCGGGGGTCAGTCCGTAGGCGTGCAGGTACCGCTGGGCCGCCATCGCCACCCAGGAGGCCGGGGTGAGCAGCCCGAACGGCAGGACCCAGCCCAGCGCCGCACCCTCCGCGGACGGCTCCCGCCGCTGCACGCCCGAGCCGAACCTTCGGCCGGAGCGCTCGTTGAACGCCCGGTAGCAGACCACGACCTCGGCCACCCCGGCCGCCACCGCGAGCGCCGCCTGCTGGACGGTCGCGCAGGCCGCCCCGCCGCCGTAGTGGACGCGCGAGAAGAAGGACAGCTCCCCCATGCCGGCCGCCTGGGCGACGGTGATCTCCGGGCTGGTGTCCATCGTGAACGTCACCAGACCGTCCACGTCCCCCGGTGTCAGCCCCGCGTCGTCGAGCGCGGCCCGCACCGCCTCCACCGCCAGCCGCAGCTCGCTGCGCCCGGAGTCCTTGGAGAACTCGGTGGCCCCGATGCCGGCGATCGCCGCCCGTCCGCCGAGGCCGTCCCGCCCGCGCACACTCATGCGCCGCCTCCGGATCGGGGAGCGGCGGAAGCGGGGTCCGGGGCGGGTGCCGCTCCGGGAGCGGGAGACCCGGCCGGGACCGTCACCGTCACCGTGCCCGTGACGTGCCGGCCGATGCCGTTGGCGCCGAGGATGCGC
Organism: Streptomyces populi; assembly: GCF_002911015.1. Classification (GTDB taxonomy): domain Bacteria; phylum Actinomycetota; class Actinomycetes; order Streptomycetales; family Streptomycetaceae; genus Streptomyces; species Streptomyces populi. The sequence continues at coordinate 8,497 of NZ_KZ627029.1, read as the reverse complement.
ACGGTCGCCGTGTCGCCGTCGACCGCCTCGACCGAGCCGGTCAGCACCATGGTGTCCCCGGGGTGGTTGGGGGCGCCGAGGCGGATCGCCACCCTGCGCAGCACGGCGGCCGGGCCGAAGTGGTCGGTCACGTACCGTCCGACCAGGCCGTTGGTCGTCAGGATGTTCATGAAGATGTCCGGCGACCCCTTGGCCCGCGCCAGGTCCGCGTCGTGGTGCACGTCCTGGTAGTCCCGTGAGGCGATCGCCCCGGCCACGATCAGCGTGCGGGTGATCTCGATCTCCAGCGGCGGCAGCGCGTCGCCCGCCCTCATGCCCCCGCCTCCCCGTCCACGATCGACTCCCCCAGTTCCTGCAACACTTCGCCTCCGCCTCCCAGATACGCGTCCAGTTGCCGGCCCCACAGGAAATGCCGGTGGACGGGGTGTCCGAGGTCCGCGCCCGCCCCGCCGTGCAGGTGCTGGCCCGTGTGCACCACCCGCTGCCCGGCCTCCGACGCCCACCAGGCCGCCGTCAGGGAGTGCGTCACGTACGGCAGCCCCTCGTCGCGCCGCCACGCGGCCTCGTACGCCGTCACCCGTATCGCCTCGGTGTCCATGTACGCGTCGGCGGCGCGCAGTTGGACGCCCTGCCGGGCGGCGAGCGGCCGCCCGAACTGCTCGCGCGCGTTCGTGTGCTCCACCGCCCGCGCCAGCGACCCCGCGCACACCCCGGCCTGCAGTCCGGCGAAGGCGGTACGGGCCGTGGCCAGCAGGTCCTCGTACGCCCCCGGGCCGCCCAGTGCCTCGCCCGGCGTCCCCGCCAGCGTCAGGCGCCCCGCCGACCAGGGCGCCGTCAGCTCGACCGGCTCGCCCGCCGCCTCCGCGGTACGGACCAGCCAGAGCCGGCGCCGGTCGTCGGCGACGAGCACATGGGTGGCGTCACGCAGCCAGGGCACGGCGGGAAGGACACCGGTCAGCGTCCCGGAGGCGGACCGGACGCCCGGGCCCGGCACCGCGCCGGTCACCACCACCGTCCCGTCGGCGATCCCCGGCAGCAGCCGCTCGCGCTGCTCCGGCGAACCGTGCGCCGTCAGCGCGAGCAGTCCGTACACGCAGCTCGCGGCGAACGGCACCTGCGCCGTGGTGCGCCCCTGTTCCTCCAGCATCAGCACGAGGCCGAGGAGCCCGGTGTCCGCGACCGCGGCCACCAGCCCCGCGGAACACAGTTCCTTCCACAGCCCGGCGTCGCTGCCGGTGCCGGCGGCGCTGAGCCGCTCGTGGGTGGAGAGGTCGCCGAAGATCCGCGCGGCCAGCTCCGCGGCGGCCGCCTGTTCCCCGGTGGGCGTGAAGTCCACGTCAGTCCTCCCCGTCCGGGCCGGCGCCGGCCCGCCGCGCGGCACGGAAGACCGGCAGTTCCAGCTCCTCGTCGTACCGCCGGAACTCGAGCCGCACCGGCATCCCGATCCGCACCTCGCCGGGCGGGACCCCCACCACGTCGCTCACGATCCGCACGCCCTCGGCCAGCTCGATCAGGGCGACGGCGTAGGGAGGGTCGAAGGCCGGGAACGGCGGATGGTGCATGACGACGTACGAGTACACGGTCCCCTCGCCGCAGGACTCGACCGTGTCCCAGTCCGGGCAGCCGCACGCACCGCACCCCGGCAGCCACGGGAACCTCAGCGCCCCGCAGTCCGCGCAGCGCTGGATCAGCAGCCGGTGCCGCCCGACGCCCTCCCAGAAGCCGGCGTTGTCCCGGTTGACCACCGGCCGCGGACGTACGGCTCCCGCCCCGGCGTTCCCGCTCCGCGCGGCGCCCGACGATCCCCCGGGTGCCTCGCCCTCCCTCGGACTCCGGCGCGCAGGGCGGTACTTGAGGATGCGGAACCTGTGCGTCCCGGCGAGCTCGCCCCCCGCCCGGATGTCCATCCGCGTGGTGACGAAGTACCCGGTTCCCAGCTTGGTCGTCTTGCGCCCGGACACGGACTCGATCATCGAGTCGAAGGTGATCTCGTCCCCGGGGCGCAGCGGGCGCAGGTACTCCTGTTCGCAGTCGGTGGCGACCACCGAGGTGTATCCGGCGTCGTCGAGCAGGCCGAACAGTTCGTCGTACGTCCCGGAGCGGCCGGGGCGGTCCGTGTGTCCGGAGAGGCCGCTCATCGTCCACGCCTGGAGCATGGTGGGCGGGGCCACGGCGTCCGGTCCCCGGTACGCCGGGTTGGTGTCCCCCATGGCCTCGCACCAGTGCCGGATCATCGGCAGGTTGACCAGGTCCCTGCCCACGCCCCCGGCGGTGGCCGCCCGCCCCTGGTACTTCCGCAGGCGCTCCGACAGTTCGTCCCCGTCATCCGCGCCGGTGCCGGTGCCGGTGCCGGCGGCGTCGTCGGCGGCGGCGGCGGGCGGGGCGGTGTCCCGCACGTCTCCGTCGCGCACGGGGCCGCCGCCCGCTTCCCGTCCGCTCACCTCCGCCCCCTCCTCATGCCGAGCCGCGTCGTCGCGACGATCTCCCGCTGCACCTCGCTCACCCCGCCGCCGAACGTGTTGATCTGCGCCGCCCGGTTCATCCGCTCCAGCCCGCCGCCCCCGAACGCGCCCGGTGAACCGGACCGGACCAGCGCCTCCGCTCCGACGACGTGCTGGCACATCCGGTACACCGCGACCGCGGACTCGGTTCCCGCGACCTTCACGCCGCTCGCGTCCCCGGGCGCCGGCCCGCCGGATCCCAGGTCCCCCACCAGACGCCAGTTGAGCAGGCGTGACGCCGCCAGCCGGGCGTGCGCCTCGGCGAGCCGGAGACGCACCCACGGCTCGTCGGCCCGGCGCCGCCCGGTCACCGGGTCGGGCGTGCGGGCCGCCTCCAGGGCGGCCGCGTAGAAGTCCTCGGCCTGCATGCCGATCGCGGCCAGGGCCACCCGCTCGTGGTTGAGCTGGCTGGTGACGAGCTCCCAGCCGGCGTTCTCCTCGCCGACCAGGTTCCCGGCCGGAACGCGGATCCCGTCGTAGTAGGTCGCCGTGGTGGTCTGGCCGCCCACCGTCTCGATCGGCGTCCACGAGAACCCGGGCGCGTCGGTGGGGACGAGCAGGATCGAGATGCCCCGGTGCTTCGGAGCGTCCGGGTCGGTCCGGCAGGCGAGCCAGATCCAGTCGGCGTTCTGGGCGTTGGAGGTGAAGATCTTCTGTCCGTCGATCCGCCAGTGCCCGCCCTCGGTCCCGGTCCCGCTCCCGCCGCCCGCCGCGCCGGGACCGGCCCCGGCGCGGGCCGGTCCCGCGGTCCCCCCTCCCTCCCGGACGGCACGCGTGCGCAGCGAGGCGAGGTCCGTACCGGCCGACGGCTCCGAGTACCCGATGGCGAAGACGAGGTCGCCCTTCAGGATGCGCGGCAGGAAGAAGTCCTTCTGCTCCTCGCTGCCGTACTTCATGAGGGTCGGTCCGACGGTGTTCAGCGTGACCATCGAGACGGGCGCACCGGCCCGGTACGCCTCGTCGAAGAAGACGAACTGCTCGTCCGCTCCGCGCCCCTGTCCCCCGTACGCGACCGGCCAGCCGAGACCGAGCAGACCGTCGGCGCCGATGCGGCGCAGCAGCGCCCGCTGTCCCGCGGGGTCGGTGGCCGGCGGTGGGCCGTCCGGCATCAGGTCCCGGAAGTACGTGCGGAGCTCGGCGCGCAGCCGCTGCTGGCGCTCGGTGGGGGCGAGGTGCACGGCGGCGGCCCTCCCGGACCTCGTACGAACAAGGTTTTCTGACTGTCCGTCAGATACCTTCACCTGTCAAGGTCGTGGGCACCCCGCTCGGGCCTCCCCCGCACCGCCTCGGCACCCCCGCCCCCGCCCTCACCCCCGGGCACGTCCGTGCGACGGCGCAGGAGCACCGCCGCACGGACGCCCCCCGAGAGCCCCCCAGCCCCGCCCCGCCCCGCCCCGGCCGACGGTCACACCCCCGGCCCCCGGCTCACCGGAATCCGACGAAGTCGACGATGACGTCCCCCTGCCGGACAGCCGTGAACGCGGAACCGTCCGCCTGCTGCCGAGTGACGGCGGCATTGCCACTGTCGTCGCGCCCGACCCCGGCGAAGAGGGCGGCGGCCGGGGGCGGGGCCGCGGCGACGGCGAGGACGCGGGCGGTACGGATGCTCGGCATGCGAGTTCCTCCAGAACCGGCCGTACGGACCGGCGGTGAGCCGGATCGCACGGGAAGTACGGCTTGCTCCGGGGCGGTTGGCCCGCCGCCCCGGTGCTGTCCACGACGTCGCGGTCCAGAGTTGCCCACGGCGCCCCGGCCGACCACCCCGGAAGGCGCGAATCCCCCTCAAGCGTGATGACATGTCGATAAACCCCCCTCAACACCCGCGAAGCCCCCGCTCGCCCCACACCGGCCACCGGACCCGGGCGCCGCAACGGCCGAAGCGTCCGGCGCCTTCCCGGGCGGCCCCGAGGATCACCCGACCGGCACTCCCGCACCCGCGCGGCACCCTTCCCTTTCTCGAACATCCGTACGAACATGGAGACATGGCCACCATCGACCGGCGGGCCACCACTCTGGCCCTGGCCCATGCCCTGTCCGCGGCCGAGCGTGGACTCGCGGTGATCCCGCTGTCCCGCACGAAGCTCCCGGCCCTGCGCTCCCCCCACCGTGACGACCCCGACCCCCTCCCCTGCCACGGCGAATGCGGCCGCTTCGGGCACGGCGTGTACGACGCCTCGACCGATCCCCGGCGCATCCGCGAACTGTTCGCCGCCGCCCCCTGGGCCACCGGCTACGGCATCGCCTGCGGGCTGCACCCGCACCACCTCATCGGCGTCGACCTCGACACCAAATCCGGCACGGACTCCTCGACGGCCCTGCGCGAGCTGGCCCTGCGCCACCTCTTCACGATCCCGGACACGGTCGTCGTCCTGACCCCCAGCGGCGGACGCCACCTGTGGCTGAGCGGACCGCCGGACGTCGTGGTCCCCAACTCCGCGAGCCGGCTCGCCCCCGGCATCGACATCCGCGGCGCGGGCGGCTATCTCGTCGGCCCCGGCTCGCGGACCGCGCACGGCGTGTACGAGACGGCCCCCGGCACCTCCCGGCTCGCGCCCGCGCCCTGTCCGTCCGAGCTCCTGCGCCTGCTCCTGCCCCACCCCCGCGCCCACCACCCCACTCCCTCCGCGGCCGAGCGGCAGGGACAGGGACTGGTCCAGTTCGTCCTCGCCGCCCACGAGGGCCAGCGCAACACCCGTCTCTTCTGGGCCGCCTGCCGCGCCCACGAGAACGGCATCGGTCCCCAGCTGACCACCCAGCTCGTCCAGGCCGCCGTCCGCACGGGCCTGACCGAACGGGAGGCCCGCTCGACCATCGCCTCCGCGGCACGGATGACGGCCCCCACGGCCCGGCGGCACTGAGACGAGGGCGTCACCCGTGCGGCGGGTGCGCGGGACGATGCACACGTACGAGGTGCCGACCAGCGAAGTTTCATCACACGTACGGGTGAGCGTCGGGACCTGGCGGCCGGGTATGTGCCCACCTGCCCGATGGCGCGGAAAAGCCTGTCCCGGCGACGGTCCGAGCGGCGAAAACACCCGGCGGCAAAGGTGTTTCCGGAGGGCGGCGGCGACGCGGAACGCGTTTCCGGTCCTCATGAGTCAACGGCGTGTGCGTGTCTACACCGAACCAAACGCCTCGATTGTTCAGAATGTGGCCAACCGCCCCATTTGAAACTTTGAAGTTTCGTTGCCGAGGAGCGTGGCATGCAGGTTCGCAGGTGGCTCCCGGGCCAACCCACCCATATCGGACGGCACGACTGGCCGGACGAGGGCGACGACAGGACACACCTGCGGTTGCGGGCCGGCTCCATTGTGGTACTGGACCGGCAGGCCTGGCGGGTTCTGGAGATCAACGACTACACGGGCGACTGGTGGCCGGAGGCCTACGAGAAGGCCTGGGGCGAACACCTGGAGCTGTGGTGGCACGCCAACGAACTGCGGCGGGCCAACGGCCAGGCTGTCAAACCGGCTCCCGAGCGCGCCGAGTTCTACAAGCGCCCGGTGATCCTGGTCCTGCGCAGCGAGAACCTGCCCCGGTCCGCGCCGAAGCACTGGTGCGCTCCCGCCAGCCACGACTGGCAGGTCCTCCCGGAGCACTACGCCGTCTGCCGCGCCTGCGGCGAACTGCCGCCCTGCCACCACGGGGAGTACCGCTGGGAGAGCGGTCCCCGCCGCCCGGAGCAGAGCGGCGGCATCCCGCTCATGGTGCCGGAGGGCTGCTGCATGGGGTGCGCCGAGCAGATCAAGCCCCGGGGACGGACCGTGCACTTCCCGGGTCCGAACCTCTGGTACCCGGACCTGGGGGAGAACACCGCGGTCTTCCACACCCGCGCCGCCTGCGCCGACCAGGTCGACTGCTACCGCATGCAGTGGCAGGCCCAGTACAGCCCCCACGCCTCCACGCACTCCGCCACCCTGGCGTTCCCCGGTTTCGAACACCTGCTGCTGCCCCGGACGCGCCGTGCGCCGGACCTGCCCCCGCACGTCCAGCAGATCACCCAGGGGCCCTACGCGGCACCGCCCTCGCCCGCTCCGCCGTCCCGCCGGGAAGAGGAGACGCACGCCTTCCCGGTCAGCGGCTCCGGGATCTTCCGCCTCCCGTTCGACAGGTACCGGGGGGAACCGGAGACCGGCTCCGCGCCGGCCGGCCCGCCCGCGCCCGCCGCCCCCGAGCCGACGGGGTCGCCGGCGCCCGCGGCCTCCGCCGCGCCCCCGGCGAACCCGGCCGCGCCGGTCCGGTCCGTCGCACCGGCGTCCCCTCCCCCGGCCGAGGCTCCCGCGCCCGCCGCCGCCCCGTCCCCTCCTCCCGCCGAGAGCGCCGGAGCGGCCCTGCGGGCGGCGCAGGAACTGGGCCAGTCACTGGCGGAACGCCCGGCCTTCCACAACGCGGAACAAGCGGCCAGGGTGATCGAGGAACTCACCGCCGCGGTCCGGAACATCGCGCTCTGCCTGAACAACCCGGCCACCCGCGAGCACTCCTGACCCGCACCGGCCGCCGCACCGGACCGACCGGGAACAGGGCTCATGCGAATGGGGTGCCCCTCATCGAGGGGCACCCCATTCGTCCTGCACGTCCGTGAACTGCGGTGGGTGTGGGATTTGAACCCACGGTGACTCGCGCCACGACGGTTTTCAAGACCGTTCCCTTAGGCCGCTCGGGCAACCCACCTCGCCCCGTCCCACCTGGGGCGGAGCGGCTACAGCCTACCGGCCGCGAGCGCCTGGCGGGGGCCCTGGCCCACGAGGAGGCCATCCGTGCCGCAATAGTGCGGTCCGGACGGTTTCGTCCCGCCCGGACCGGTGGGCGGACGGTCATGGACGCCGACGGCACCCGGCCACCGAGGCACGGGAAGCCATCAGACATGGACACGAAAGGCTGCTTTCACGGACAGTTCCGCCTCCTCGCGCTCACTCGATTGCCGCACATCTGGAGGAGGGGGAAAGGCGTTAGCGGAACATGGCGAAAGCAAGATCTCTCGCTCCGGCCTTCCCCGAAGCGACGGCAACGGACACGGTCCAGAAGGAAAACGGCCAGCGGTGGAACGGCCGGGGACGCTCCGGCCACCACGGCGCTCACGTGACCGGGACGAATTTCCGTGAATGACGACTATTTGAATCTCTCCTTCGCCCGGTACGGACAGCATCCCGGACACCCGGCCGGGACGGAGGGCGGTCCGTACGACGATCCCGTGACCGCCCTGCACGAACAGGGCTGGGACCCGGTCGAGGAACTCACCTATCTCCTGCAGGACGCCGCGGCGGCGGAGCACGAGGTCACCGTGCCGCCGCCGCGCACCGAGGCGGCCTACACGCCACGCGCCGAAGCGGCCTACACGCCACGCGCCGAGGCGGCCCACGCCGACGAGTTCACCGGTGACCCGATGGACAACCTGGTCCAGATCACCGCCGAACTGCCGCCCGTCCGGCGTTCCTCGGCCGGGCACCGCAAGGTACGGGTCCGCGATCCCCGCAACTGGCTGCAGGCCGTCAGCTTCATGATCGCCGCGGTCGCCGCCGCCGCCGTGTCGATGGTGAGCGTCTTCAGCGGCATGGTGGCCTACTCGCCCCTGCAACGCATCGCGTCCAACGCGCAGAGCGGCACGGGGCCCTGGTGGCCCCTTCTGGTCTACGGCCCCTGGACGGTGGCCTCGCTCTCCATCCTGAGGGCCGCCCTGCACCGGCGCCGGGCCGTGCACTCGTGGTACGTGGTCCTGCTGTTCTCCTCCGTCGCCATGATGTTCTGCGTGGCCGACGCCCACCAGACGATCACCGGTGTGGCCACGGCCGTCGTACCCGCCCTCGCGTCGCTGACCTGTTTTCAGCAGTTGGTCCGTCAGATCACGCTGACCCGGCCGCCCCGCCAGACCGTCTCCCGCCCTCGGCAGCGTCCCTGCCCGGCGCCGCCGGAACGGACCGGGAGCAAGGCCGGAGGCACGAAGGGTCCGGCCGCCGCGAGGAAGGCACGCGCCTGATCCGTCCCCGGCACGGGTCCTTCCC
>NZ_KZ627028.1 GCF_002911015.1 Streptomyces populi | reverse complement strand
CGGCGCGGGCGGGGGCGGCAACGGCGCCGGCGACGAGACTGCCGGCGGCGAGGGCCATACCGATTCGGGTGTATGCGGACCGCAGGGACATGGAGGGCTCCTCCAGGAGGGGGCGAAGCTGACTTATCGCCACATTAGGATCGGGAGCCCGGTAACGCAGTCCACGCTCGGCCATCGGGGACGCCCGGCCCCCGCCGCTCCTCTTGAGGGAGCGTCAGCGCCGTCACCGCACCGCCGTCCGGGGCGCCGGCGAACCCCGGACGCGCACCCGGGACCTCCGCCGGGCCCGCGCACCCGGCTGCCCGCGGCCTTTCGGCCGCCGTACCGTCCCGCCGTACGTCGTACGCGTTCCACGGCCCGAGGCCCGCCGCGGTCGTCCGGACGGGCCGCGACCTCGGGGCGTACGGCCGTGACCGGGCCCAGAGCGCGGATGCGGGCGCCGGGCGCCGGGCACCGTCACGCCCCTGACCGCCCAGGCGCCCGCCCCGCCACGGCCGACCACGGACGCCGAGGCGGCCGGAACCCTGGCCGCGGCCCGGCCGGGGCGCCCGAGGCGGGGGTGGTGCCCGCGGCCGGGGTGGCACCCCCGCCGTACGAGAGCCCGACCGCCCCTGCTCCTGCCCCCTGACCCTCGGTCCCTGCTCCTGCTCCTCCTGCTCCTCCTGCTCCTCCTGCTCCTCCTCCTACTCCGCGAGTTCCTCGAGGAGGCGTGCCGTGGGAAGCCCGGCCCGCAGGTACTCCACGAACAGTTCGTTGTGCAGCGCCCAGGGCGAGCGCCGGGCCCTGATCAGCCGTATCGCGTCGTCGGCGGTGTGCCCCGCCAGGGTGAGCGCGTGCGCGACGACCAGCCCCGAGCGGTTGTACCCGTGAAAACAGCGGACGAGCACCCGGCGCCCGTCCTCCAGGGCGTCGTCGGCGGCCCGCGCGAGCCGTATGACCCCCATGAGCTGAGTGCCGTCCAACGGCCCGTCCGGGATCGGCCACACATGATGCTCGATCCCCGGGTCGGGCCCGTGCCCCGGTTGTCGCAGCAACGTCAGGACCAGGTCGAACTCATCGTGTACGACGGCGGATTGCGGCTGTCCCGAACGCCCCGCGAACTCGTGGCCGCCCATCCACAGGCCGGGCACGATCTCGCTCCATGGGCTGTCCGGGGCCGGAACGTCTGGATATCTTCTGCGAGTTCGCAATAGCGCCTCCCACCCATCTGCCCCAACTCCCGCCAAAGGTAACCGGGTTCTTGCCCGCGGAGCACCCCGCCTGTTCCCATGGTCATGGGGTGATGGTGCATGAACGGACTGCGCGTCGTACCGGCCCGGCGGCACGGACAGGACCGCCTGTACGTGTGCCTGGCCGACGGGAGAAGCGTCGCCTGGTACGACCGTGACACGGCCAGGGTCAATCTGCTCAGCGAGGACCGGCGCGAGGACGTGCTCGGCGTGCTGGGCCCGTTCCTGAGCGGCCCGGTGACGGTCGGACCGCCGCCCGTCCCGACCCCGGCCGAGCTGGCCCGGCTGACGCTCCACCCGGACGACGACCTCGCGCCGAACCGGCCCGGAGAGGCCCTGGTGATCGACCTCGACCGGGATCCGGGCCCGGCGCACCGACTGCGCCCCGACCCGCGCCGCCGCGCGCTCGCCGCCGAGCAGACCGTCGGCGCGGCCCTGGACCGGCTGGAAGGAGGCGGCTGGCACACCCTGCACTCGGTGCCGCTCCCGGGCGGCGACCGCATCCACCACCTGCTGATCGGTCCCGCCGGCCTCTTCTGCCTGCACTCCCTGTACGCCCACAAGCAGCGCGTCCTGGTCGCCGACCCGATGGTCACCGTCGGCCGCCGCGAACCACACCCGCTGCTCCGCCGGCTCCGCGCCGACGCCGACCGCGCGTCCCACGCCCTGACGGCCGAGGTCCACCCCGTCCTCGCCGTGGCCGGCCCCGCCCGCCTGGACACGCCGGTGCCCGCGCGTGAGGTCCGCGTCCTGCGCGACACCGACCTCGCGGGCCTCGCGCGGCTCGGCGGGGTGCTCAAGCCCGCGGACGTGGAGGCGCTGCACGCGATGGCCCGCGACCGGCACACCTGGCTAAGGGTCTGACCCCGGCCCGGCACCGCGGCCGTCTCGCGGAAAGCCACATGCGAAGCCTCGAAGCCTCGAGATCTTGAGGTCTCGAGACCCTGGAGGAAGCGGCACACGGGCCCGTGTGAAGATCGACGCGTGAACGATCTGGAGTTCCGCCCGGCTGTCGGCGAAGACCTTTCCACCCTCGTGCGCCTGCGGGACGATGCGGCCCGCTGGATGAACTCCCGCGGCACCACCGGCCAGTGGCAGCCCGGCGAACTGGGGGAGGACCACTTCCGCCGGATCATGGAGGACGGAGAGGTCTGGATCGCGGAGATCCACGGCCGTGCGGTGGGCGCCTGGGAACTGTGGTGGGCGGACCCGGACGCCTGGGGCCCGCAGCCCCCGACGGCCGGATACGTGCACCGCTTGATGGTCGACCACACCCGTGTCCCGCCGGGAACGGGCCGCAGCCTTCTGCGGGCCGCCGAGCGACGCGTGGCCGGGGCGGGCCGCACCCTGACCCGCCTGGACTGCCTGGCGGGCAACGACCGTCTGACCGCGTACTACCTCGACGCCGGCTACCGGGTCGTGGGCAGCAAGAAGGGGAAACCACAGCCGGGCGGCACGACCAAGTCGTTCACGCTCCTCGAGAAGCCCGTGCGATAAGAGGGCGTAACTCTGGGAGGTGATGGCCGTCCTCCGCAGCCCGACTGGCCCCGGGGCCGCCCCGGAAACCCTTCAGCCGTCGGTGCCGCTCAGGTCCAGCAGTTCGTCCTCGGCCGGCGGCTTCACCTCCAACGGCTCGTCGAAGGCGCTGAACGTGGTCGTGGTGTGGAAGTCGGTGCCCTTGTAGTCGACTTCGAGGAGATAGGGCTTGCCCTCGGCGGCGACGTAGAGCGTGTACGTACCGTTCTCGACCTTCTCGTCGGTCACCACCAGCGCGATGGCCCGGCGGCCGTCGACCGAGGCCGCCCCGCTCTTCTTCGCCCTGCCGAACGCGGTGAACGGCCAGGTGCAGTCCGAGAGCCCGTCACCGGGTACCGACTCGCTGGACGGCTTCTTGATCCAGCGACCCGGCTCGGCCGCGCTCGGCGTCTTCCGCCCCGACCACTGCTCCAGGTAGGCACGGTTCGGCCGGATGTAGTCCGTCCCTTCGATCCGGATCTGCTCGAGCGCGGCGCCCGATTCCGAGGACGACTTGAAGGTGCAGGTGGCTCTGAGGTCGGTCGTCAGATGGTTGGCGGAGCGTTTCCCACCGGCAGAGCGGACGTCCCCGTCGACGGTCACAGACTTGAGCGACTTCATGGTCCTGTACGCGTCGTCGAGCAACTGCCCCGCGGAGCGCTCGTCCGTCGCCGCGCTGCCGGAACAGCCGGTCGCGGCAGCCCCCGACGCCAGACAGACGGCAGCGGCTGCGACCACGGCCGAGATCTTCCTCAAAGCGCCCCCAGAGTCATGAACATGATCGAATGTGGAGCGAGAGCCTACTCGGCGACCACCCGCCCGTCCCGCGGCTTCCCTGCTCGAGAACGGCACGGCACGCTGAACTGCCGGTGGCCGACGAGACGGCAGGCGAGCCGGAGGAGCACTTCGCACACCGGCCGGACTCGCGGTCCCGCAGCTGTCCGAACACCGGGAGCCACGCAACCGGGCGAACGACCTCTCGATCACCCCACGGCGGATTTCAGGGCCGGAGCCGTGCCGTGTTCCACGCCGGCCGATGCTGCGAAGATCCCGCGCGGCACGCCCGACCCGCTCCACGGAGACGACCCCACACCGGAGAAGGCGTCCGTGAGGAGATCACCCCATGCTGCTTCCGCGAGTGGCAAGATCCCGGCAACGCAGAGGCGGGAGGATTTCGGTGGCGAAGCAAGTCATACGTCCGAGCGACGTGAACCCCTCGGCCGAGATGGCCGAGTTCCAGTTCTGGAAGTGCCGCCGGTGCGGAGCCGAACCCTTGGGCGTGTTCGTGGACGAGCGGGGCCGCTACCACTACCGGCACGACGACCCTGATTCCCTGGACCCCCACACCGACGTCGTACCCCTCGGCTATGTGGACGGGATCCTGACCCGGTTCTGAGACACAGAACCACGCCGCCCCGGTACCGCACTCTTACGCGGCCCCGGCGAAACGGACCACATCCACAGCGATGCGGGCCACCACCGGAGTAGCAGGCGTACGGAAGACCGACGACCGCCCGGAGCAGGACCTCACCGATCCCCACCCTCACCCGAGACAACACCTCAAGACACCACACACCCCGCCCACAGGACCACACCGAGCCACATCCACCCGCACCTACACGAAGCCCCCGCCTCCAACGCTTCCACTGGTGACGGAACCTTTGGACACCTCACGAGGAGCGCCCCGGCAGGATTCGAACCTGCACACACGGCTCCGGAGAGGCCTGCGGTCCCGGACGTATACCCAGGTCGTAGCCTCCTCGTCATCTGATTTGCGGCCACTCGTCCACGGATAGTCCACGAGCCGACGTCACCCAGGCGCACGACGATGCGCTGCGCGTTGGAGTCGAGACCCACCGCGACGGAGGATCCGTGGGTCGGGCCATTGCGGGATCAGCGGCGCTGGTCTCGAGCAACCTCTAGTGGCCCGGCGGCGGCCCGCTCAACGCAGGAAGCAGACTCCGTCGCCGTAACGGCACGCAAGCGGACGGAAACACGCGGAAATCCGGCGAGACGTCAGGATCCCGCCGAGTGCCGGGCCGCTGCCCGGCGATGCCTACGAACTCGCCTTCGCGCCGGTGCGGTTGATGTCCGACGCGGAACTGCGGGACAGGTTGGGGACCACGCCCGGCAGAGCGTCCAGCGGTACTCGGCCGCCGCGATCACCGACCGCTGGTAAGTGCGTTGTCGCGGATACGACGCCAGCAAGTCACGTGACGGGCGTAAGCGCCACATCTTGACCGATACCGACGGTCTGCTCCTGGAGGTGACCGTGACCACGGCCGATGTGCACGACGCCAAGGCCGCCCCCGCACTGCTGGAGACGTTCATGGACCATTCGGGCCGGCTGCTGAAGCTGGTGTGGGTCGACAGGGCCTACCAGGGCCCCGCACTGGCCGAAGCGTTCGCCCGTCACGGGGTGCGCGTCGAGGTCGTACGCCGCCTGGACGGGCAACACGGCTTCGTCGTACTGGCCCGCAGGTGGGTGGTGGAGCGAACGCTGAGCCAGCTCTTCCGCTCACGCCGCCTCAACCGTGACCACGAACGACGCCTCGATCACCACGCCCAGATGGTGTGCTGGGCCGCCGTGATCAGGCTGCCCCGGCGCCTGGCGGCAGACGCTCCGCGCTGGCCGGAGAAGCGTCCAGGCCGACTGCTTCGGACGCGGGCATGAACCGTCCGTCCCTCGCCTGCACCAGCCAGCCCCGCTTTTCCAGCACGTAGGCACGGTGACGGATCTTCTCCACCTCGTTCTTGATCTCCGCTTCCCAGCCCACCGCCCGCGTCAGCTCCACTCCGTTCACCGGCCCCGAAGCAGCCACCGCCGCGGCGAACACCTCCCGATACAGGCCGCTGAGCACCTCCTTGCCCATGCCCGACCGCCACACCGGCGGTCGCGGGCCATGCCCCGCGCCGGAGCCGCGCGATCCCACAGCAGCAGCCGTCTCACCACCAGACGGCACGGAAACCGGCGAGTTCCAGCACCGACACCAGCTCCTCACGCCCCACCCGGGCCCGCTCGACCCGCGCCCGCGCGGCATCCACCTCCGCCTGGGCCTGCTCCAGAACCTCCGTCCAGGACTCCAGATCCTGCCTCGCCCGCGCCTCACGCTGTTCCATCAACCCCAGCACCGACGGCATCGCACCCTCCTCGATCCACAACAAGCCGTCCGCTGCCTGCCCCTACACCTCCGCGATCGTGCCCCGCACGCGAAGAAGTCCCTGTTCATCGAACAGGGACTCCCTTTGCCACAACGCATTCAGGCCGAGCGCAGGACTCGGCCCTGACCCTCTGGAAAGTCTCCCGCCAGCCAATTCCCCTGACTAAGCTTGCCATCAGTGCCTGAGACGCAGCGAGGCTCGATGCAGAAGACCTGGAACAGCGACCGCCGCCGTACAGCCATCGGCCGCGCAACCCTGTCCGTACCCGTCCGTCAGGCCCTCGCTGACAGGCAGCTCACCCCGGACCGGACGGTTCTCGACTATGGCTGCGGCCGCGGTGACGATGTCCGGGCTCTAGAACGACTCGACTGCAAGATCACCGGATGGGATCCGTACTACCGCTCTGGCTCCCGCGCCGAACCCTCATCCGTCGTCCTCCTCACCTACGTACTGAACGTGATCGAGGACCCGGCAGAACGCCGGGAGACTCTGAAGCAAGCCTGGGAGCTGGCAACTACCATCCTGATCGTCTCCGCTCGCCTTACCTGGGAGAAGTCCAAGGTTCGCGGCGAAGCGTTCGGCGATGGCCTGCTCACCAGCCGTCAGACGTTCCAACACCTTTACGGTGCCAGCGAGCTGCGCTCGTACGTCGAGGAGGTCACGGGGGGTCGGGTCGTCTCGGCATCCCCTGGCATCGTCTACGCCTTCAAAGAAGATGCCGCGCGCCTCAGCTACCTCGCGCAGCGGATCGTCCCAGATGCCGAATGGCTTGCATCTGAAGACACTGCGACCGCAATCACCGCACTTGTCGACTACGTGGAGCGGCGAGGCCGCCCTCCCCGCATCGACGAGATGCCGCGTGCCACCGCGGAGCTCCTGGCACACCTTAAGCCGAACGAGCTCAAGCGTCTTGTCCGAGACTCAGCCGACGCCGACAAGATCTCCGAGGGGGCCAAGCGCTCGACCCTGAACACCCTGCTCTACCTAGCTGTGGAACTCTTCAACGGCCGCGGCCCGTTCAGCAGCCTCCCGGCAAGTGTGCAGTTGGACGTACGCGCCTTCTTCACGTCCTACAAGGAAGCCTGCCAGCGCTCAGACCGTCTGCTTCTCAAGCTTCGGGATGACGGATACGTACGCGGCGCGATGAATGCGTCACAGGTCGGAAAGCTGACTCCAACAGCCCTATACGTGCACCGAAGAGCCCTGGATCAAATGCCCACCGTGCTAAGGCTGTACGAGCACTGCGCGTCGATCGCCGTCGGCCGCCCGCAGGACTGGACAGTGGTCAAGCTGAGGCACCAGGGGCGCGCGGTCTCTTGGCTCGACTACCCAGACTTCGACAAGGATCCGCACCCGCGGATCCTCTCCTCCTACCAGGTCGACCTGAAGACGCTTGAGACGTCACATACGTCGTACGCGAACTCCGCCAACCGTCCGCTGCTCCACCGCAAGCACGAATTCCTTACCGTGGACGACCCCGAAGTACCCCGCTACCGGCGGCTCACCGAGTCCGAAGTGAGGGCGGGTCTCTACGAGCACCCGCATATCATCGGTACCGAGAACGGATGGGAAGCCGAGCTGATCAGATGTGGGCGTGAGCTGCGAGGGCACCGCCTGGTGCGGCGCCCCACAGACTGACTCTCTGCCCTGAGAGAGTAGTTACGAAGCCGCCGGCTGCGCGCGGGCGATCGTCTCGGCCAGCTCTTCTGGGCTGAAGTCGGCAACTTGGCTGGGGAACCACGAGAACCGCAGCCCGTTCGTAGCTACCTCAGGAGGCAGCCCCATAGCCGTCAGAACGTGGCTCGGCGTGTACGAGGCGCTGGTGCACGCCGACCCCGTCGCCACGGCGACCTGGCCCTTCAACCGTACGATCAGCGCTTCCGCATTGAGGCCGTCGAACGTCACGTTCAAAATGTGCGGCACGGAGTGCTCGGCGTCCCCATTGATCCGGAAGCGAGTCTTGCCCAGGGCAGCAAGTAGGCGCTCACGCATCGCGACGGCATCTCGCTCCCATCGAGCCTGCCCCTCCTGAAAGAGCTTTGCTGCCTCATACAGACCCATGATCAGCGGGACTGGGAGTGTGCCAGGCCGGAGCTTTCGTTCCTGTCCCCCGCCGAACATGATCGGCTCCAGCGGGGCCTTGTTCCAGCCGCGCCGACGAGTGATCAGTGCTCCCACCCCCTTCGGCGCCCCGATCTTGTGGCCGCTGATGCTGATCAGGTCGATGGGCGCCATGAGATCCTCGGGGATCTTGCTGTAGCCCTGGGCCGCATCGACGTGGAAATAGGTGGAGGTCTCCCGAAGCTTCTCTGCGAGCTCGGCGACTGGCTGGACCACTCCGGTCTCGTTGTTCACATGCATCAGGGAGACCAGGAGGGTGTCCGGGCGGAGCTTCTCCAGCACAGCTTCCGTCGTGACCCTGCCAGACGGTCCAGGCTCTAGAAAATCAACCTCGAATCCCCTGCTCTGCAGGTGCATGAGGGGCTCGATGACCGCTTTGTGCTCGATGGCGGACGTGATGATGTGGCGCCGTTGATGCTTCTCCCCGTACGGCGCCATGCCCAGGAGAGCGATGTTGTTGGACTCCGTCGCTCCGCTGGTGAAGATGACCTCTTCCGGTTGGGCTCCGACAGTTTCCGCCAGGAAGGTCCGCGCCTCCTGGACCGCCGCCTTCGCTCGCGTCCCGTACTCGTGGGTGCGGCTGCCCGCGTTCCCGAAGTCTTCGGTCATCCAGTGCAGCACCACGTCAGCAACGCGAGGGTCCACCCGCGTCGTCGCTGCCACGTCCAGATACGCCACCACAACAGCCACCCACTTCTAAGACGTTTTCCTGTCATCGCGTACGTCAATCCGTTAACGTACACACGTGACGTGCTGACGCACAGCAGGACCTCACCGTGTACGTCAACACCAACCTCGACACACGTCATCCCCGTGGGTGGCGATACGCCAAGAACGACACACGCAGCTCAGCGATGGCGTGCCCTACCTCCACTGTGACCTGCGCACACACCGGAGGAAGCGTTGGTACGTCATCCGATTGACGGCAGTCGCCGCGAGTACGTTAAAGTCGCTGAAGTGGAGAACGAAGCTGTGGCACCTGCGACCCGGGTAGTCGCCCCACGCACATCCACCGGGTTCGAGTACATCTTCCCGGCGATCCGCGGCATCCAGGCGGGTCGGGAGTACTACGTCTCGATGTGCCCGCTACGCATCATCCCCAAGATCTTCATCTTCGACGAGGACGAACTGTCCGCTGAGCTGCGGGCGCAGCGCATCCTGAATAAAGGGCGCCTTCCCACGCTCTCCAAGTACATCTTGGACAATCCGGATGATTACGTCTTTAGTGCTCTCACTGCTTCCGTCGACGGAACCATGGAGTTCGAGAGCCACAGCACTGACGGGACCGGCTTCCGCACGGGCCAGCTGCGTATCCCTATGGACTCCCGATTTCTGATCAACGACGGTCAGCATCGTCGCGCCGCCATCGAGCTCGCCCTCAAGGAGAACCCCGACCTCGGCGAGGAGACGATCGCGGTCGTTTTCTTCCACGACGCGGGTCTGGTTCGGTCCCAGCAGATGTTTGCCGACCTCAACCGGCACGCGGTTCGCCCGGCGCGCTCCATCGGCGTGCTCTACGACCACCGGGATCCGTCCTCCCAGGTCGTACGCGTCATGGCTGGCCGCTCGCGCATCTTCAAGGGCTACGTCGAGATGGAGAAGAGCAATCTCTCCGCGCGCTCGCGGATGATGTTCACCTTGAGTGCCCTCTATTACGGCACCCAAGCACTCCTCCAGGGCTTGAAGATCAAGCACGATGCAGCGGTCGATCTTGCCCAGTCGTACTGGGAGGAGATCGACAAAGCCCTGCCAGAATGGGCCATGGTTCGGGAGCGGGAGCTCTCCGCAACGGAGATGCGCCGCGACTTCATCCACAGCCACGGCATCGCTCTCC
>NZ_KZ627027.1 GCF_002911015.1 Streptomyces populi | reverse complement strand
CTGTTCACCAAGCCCGAGGAGTACCCGACCGACGTCTACGTGCTGCCCAAGCACCTCGACGAGAAGGTCGCCCGCCTCCACCTCGACGCCCTCGGCGTCAAGCTCACGACGCTGCGCCCCGAGCAGGCCGCGTACATCGGTGTCGAGGTCGAGGGCCCCTACAAGTCGGACCACTACCGCTACTGAGCACACCCGCCGAGCAGCGGCACGAAGGAAGAAGGAGAACCGCCATGGCGAACCCGACACCGCACACGCGCCCGGCCGACCTCGTCCCCCGTGCCTGGCGCGAGGCGCTCTCCATGGCCGGCGCGGGCCCGGACCCCGGCCGGGGACAGGACGGCGATCTGACGGCCGCCGCCCTGCGGGCCCACCGGGCACTGTCGGCCGGCTTCGGGCACAGCGTCGGCTTCACCGCGCTCGGCCCGGGCGGCGACAGCGTGCGCGGCCTCGCGGCCTTCCTCGCGGTGTACGCCGCCGAGCAGCGGGCCGCACAGGAACTCGGCATGGCGGCCTGAGGGCGCCGGCCCCGCACAAGGAGGAGGACGTGTGAGCCGGGCCGAGGAGTTCGAAGAGCTGCGGCCGCTGCTGTCCGCGATGGCCCATCGGATGCCCGGTGACGTGCACGAGGCACGGGAGGTGGTGCGCGAGGCCGGGCTGCGCCGGGACGACTCCCCGGCGCAGCCCGCGACCGCCAGGGGATCCCTCGTGGCCGCCGCCGCCCGGATGTCGGCCGACATCCGGGCGGCGGCCGGTGCGCACCGGCCGCCGCACGAACCCCCGCCACCACGGCAACGGGCCGGGGGAGAGGACCCGTTGCTGACGGCGGCCCTGATGCTGCTGGAGGAACTGTCCCCCCTGGAGCGTGCGGTCTTCGTGCTGCGGGAGGTCCTCGGCTGCGCCTTTTCCGAGATCGCCTCGGCCCTGGGCTGCTCGCAGACGGCGTGCCGTCAGCTGGCCGACGCCCTGTGCCCGGCGGGCGAGGACGGTGCCCGGGCCGCGCGGTGGCCCCGGCGCATCGACGGCGCCGAGAACGTGGCCCGGGCGCTCGTCGCGATCGTCCCGCCGCTCAACCGCGTCGGCATCACCCTGGAACACCACCGCGCCGACGGCCGCCCCGGGGCCGTCTTCCGCGACCGCGACGGCCGGGACCTCGAGGCCGGGATGCTGCTCGACATCGCCGACGGACAGGTCCGCACGATCCGGCTGGGAAACAACCCCACCCCCGACTCCGCCTGAACGGAGGCCACTTCATTGAACGGGACGAGGAGAGCCATGCGTGGCGCGAACACATCCTGGGCGCGGGCCGCGGCCATCGCCGCGATCGCCGGCGCCCTGACGGCGAGCGTGCTCCCGGCCCAGGCCGCGCCCCAGGCCGCGCCCCGGTCCGCGGCGCGCTCGCACGCGCCCGCGGCCGTGGTCGTGGCGAGCGGCCTGCACAACCCGCGCGACGTCCAGCTCCAGGCCGACGGCTCGCTCCTGGTCGCGGAGGCCGGCAGCGGCCCGGACACCCCCTGCACGACGCCGGGCACCCGGTGCTTCGGCTTCAGCGGCTCGCTGTACCGGGTCAAGGGCCGTGCGCGGGGCCGTGTCGTGACCGGCCTGCCCTCCGAGATGGGCGTGCGCGGCGACGGCACCACCGCGGTCAACGGGGCGATCCAGGCCGAGGCCGCGGGCGGCGGCACCTACCGCGTGGTCTACGGCCTGAACGGCACCCCCGCGATCCGGGCCGCGCTCGGCGCGGGCGGCGAGGCGTTCGGCACCCTCAGCACGGCCGGCGGCACCGTCCTCGGCGACCTGGCCGAACACGAGGGCCGCTACGACCCCGACGCGGTCGAGGGCAACAACGAGGTCTTCTCCAACCCGCACCACTTCGTCAGGGACGGCAAGGACTTCCTGGTCACCGACGCCGCCGCCAACGACCTGATCCGCGTCCACCCCGACGGCACCACCACGACCGAGTTCGTCTTCCCCGACAACACGCTGCCCGCCGCGTCGGACGTCCGGGCGGCGACCCCGGCCGGCCGGGTGCAGGCGGTGCCGACCGGGATCGTGCGCGGCCGCGACGGCGCGTTCTACCTCGCCGACATGGGCGGCATGGTCCAAGGACTCAGCCGCATCTGGCGCTACGTGCCCGGCAGCGCGCCGACCGTCCTGGCCACCGGTCTGACCGACGTCACCGACCTCGACCTGGATGCGCGCGGCGATCTGATCGCCCTGTCCTACGGCAGCAGGAGCGGATCCCCGCCGGCCGACTCGGGGCCCGGCTCCCTGACCCGCATCGACCCCAGGAAAGGCACCCTGACCACGATCGACACCGGCGGCCTGCTCAAGGAACCGGCCGGCCTCGCCGTCGGCCCGGGCGGCGACATCTACGTCACCAACCACACCCTGGGCACCGGCGGAGAGCTCCTGAGGTTCCCCGCCCGCCGATAGCACCGCCGGGCAGGACGCCGTACGGCACATCCGCCCGCCCGGCGCCCCCCCGACAGCCCGGACGGAGCGGGCGCCCGCGGCCGGCCGCGGGCGGGCGGAGAACCAGCCGCCCGCCCCGCTCCCGTACGCCCCCAGGACGCGACCACCCCGAGGACCCCGCCCGGCGAACCCCCGGGGCCCCGGCCCGGACACCGCGCCGGAACCCCGGGGCCCGGGCCGGGTGCACGGCGGGCCCGGGCACCCGGCCCGGTGAATCGCGGCCCTGCACGAGCGGCCCGCTCCGCGGCGTGCCCGGAGCGGCTCACCCCCACCGACCGTGCGGGCGCCGACGCCGGCCGCCGCCACCGATCGGTCGGCCGCGCCCGGTCGACGCCGTCCACGGCGCGGACCACCCCTTCGCGTGGTCCACCGGCCCCGCACCCGGCGCCACCGCCACCGCTCCGGGCGGCCCCGGGCCACGGCCCGTGCCGGGCCGCCCCGCCCCCGGCTCTCCCGCCCGCGCCGCCCGGGGCCGCATCCGGAGACCGCGCCCGACGCCGCCACCGAGCGCCGCCCCGCGGCCGGCCCCGACGCGGCCGGCGAGCGCCGCACCCCGCACCGCGCCCCCCTTCCCGACCCCGGGCAGGCCGTGCGGGCGGTCCCGTCCCGGACCGCCCGGGCCCCGGGCCCCGAACCGAGGAACTGAACCCATGACCGGCATCCCCCCCATCGCCCCCTACCCGCTGCCCGGCGAGGGCGACCTGCCCGCACCCCGGGTGACCTGGACCGCCGAACCCGGCCGGTCCGTCCTGCTCCTGCACGACATGCAGCGCTACTTCCTGAAGCCGCTGCCCGACAGCCTGCGCCAGGACCTGGTCCGCGGCGCGGCACAGCTGCGCGAGCGCTGCGCCGCGCTCGGCGTCCCGGTCGCCTACACCGCCCAGCCGGGCGGCATGAGCGACCGCCGACGCGGCCTGCTCAAGGACTTCTGGGGACCGGGCATGCGGCCCGCGCCCGAGGACCGCGAGGTCGTCGACGCCCTCGCACCGGCCGACGGCGACTGGCTGCTCACCAAATGGCGCTACAGCGCGTTCTTCAGGACCGGCCTGCTCCAGCGGATGCGGGCCGAGGGCCGCGACCAGCTCGTGCTGTGCGGCGTCTACGCCCACATCGGCGTGCTGGCCACCGCCGTCGACGCCTTCACCCACGACATCCAGCCGTTCCTCGTCGCGGACGCCACGGCCGACTTCTCGCAGGAGGACCACCGTTCCGCGCTGACCCGGGCCGCCGAACTGTGCGCCCGGGTCACCACCGCCAAGGCGGTGTTCGCATGAGCGCCGGCGACCTCCTGGACGCGGCGCTCGGCGGCCGTCCGCAGGCGTTCGCCCTGCTGCACCGGCCCGGCGCCACCGGCCCCGGCGTCATCGAGGTCCTCACCGGCACGGTGTCCCACCCCGCGACACTGGCCGGCATCCCGCTGGCCCCCACCGCGCCTCCCGGAGCGGGCGCACACCACGAGGTCCTCGCCGTCGTCCCCTACCGGCAGCTCACCGAACGCGGCTTCGCCTGCGCCGACGACAAGACCCCGCTGGTCGCGATGACCGTCACCGGGCAGCAGCGGCTGCCGCTCGCCGAGGCACTGACACGCATCCCGCTCACCCCGGCCACGCTGGAGAACGGCGCCTTCGACATCGACGACGCGGCCTACGAGGACCTGGTGCGCCGCGTCGTCGAGGAGGAGATCGGCGCGGGACAGGGCGCCAACTTCGTCATCAAACGCACCTTCACCGCCGACATCACGGACTTCGGCCCGCACAGCGCCCCGGCGCTCTTCCGCCGCCTGGTGGAAGGCGAGTCGGGCGCCCACTGGACGTTCCTGATCCACACCGGCACCCGCACCCTGGTCGGCGCCTCGCCCG
This sequence comes from Streptomyces populi, assembly GCF_002911015.1. Taxonomy (GTDB): domain Bacteria; phylum Actinomycetota; class Actinomycetes; order Streptomycetales; family Streptomycetaceae; genus Streptomyces; species Streptomyces populi. The sequence continues at coordinate 5,645 of NZ_KZ627027.1, read as the reverse complement.
AACGGCACGTCAGCCTCGAGGACGGCACGGCCGTCATGAACCCCATCAGCGGCACCTACCGCTACCCGGCGGGCGGCCCCGAGCTCGAGGGCGTGCTGGAATTCCTCGCCGACCGCAAGGAGAGCGACGAACTGCACATGGTCCTGGACGAGGAACTCAAGATGATGACGCGGATCTGCGACACCGGCGCGCGCGTCACGGGCCCCTACCTGAAGGAAATGGCCAAGGTCGCGCACACCGAGTACTTCATCGAGGGCCGCACCGACCGCGACGTGCGCGACATCCTGCACGCGACCATGTTCGCGCCCACCGTCACCGGAAGTCCCGTGGAGAGCGCCTGCCGCACCATCCGCCGCCACGAGCCGGGCGGCCGCGGCTACTACAGCGGGGCCGCGGCGCTCATCGGCCGGGACGCCGGCGGCGGCCGCGTCATGGACTCCGCGATCCTCATCCGCACCGCCGACATCTCCGACCGGGGCCGCGTCGGCATCGGCGTGGGCGCCACGATCGTGCGCCACTCCGATGCCGCCCGCGAGGCCGCGGAGACCCGCGCCAAGGCCGCGGCACTCGTCGCGGCCCTGGGCGGCACCGGGCCGCGGCGCCTGGCGGCGCACCCCAGCGTGCGCCGGGCCCTCGCCCGGCGCAACGACACCCTGGCCGGCTTCTGGCTGGACGACGCCGCGGCCGGCCCCCCGGACCTGCCCGAACTGGCCGGGCGCAGTGTCCTGGTGGTGGACGCGGAGGACACCTTCACCCACATGCTGCAACGGCAGCTGCGTTCCCTCGGCCTGCGGGTGAAGGTCCGCCGCTTCGACGACCCGTACGCCTTCGACGACCACGACCTGGTCGTCATGGGCCCGGGGCCGGGCGATCCCCGCTTCGCCGCCCACCCCCGGATGCGGCACCTGCACACCGCGGTGGACACCCTGCTGCGCGAACGGCACCCGTTCCTCGCCGTGTGCCTGAGCCACCAGGTCCTCGGACTGCGGCTGGGGCTGCCGCTGACCCGCAGGGCCGTGCCCGACCAGGGAGTGCACCGGCGGATCGACCTGTTCGGCACCACCGAACAGGTCGGCTTCTACAACACCTTCGCGCTGCACACCGGGCGCGACGAATTCCTCGCCCCCGGCGTGGGCCCGGTCCGCGTGAGCCGCGACCCGGCCACCGGCGAGGTGCACGCACTGCGCGGCCCCGGCTTCGCCTCCCTGCAGTTCCACCCGGAGTCCGTCCTGACTCGAGGCGGCCCCCGCATCCTGGCCACGAGCCTGGCCGGCCTGCTCGCCCCGGCAGGAACACCGGCCCGGGTCTGACCCCCCACGAGCCGCGGACGGCACCGGACCGGCGCCGCCCACGGCGCGCACCGGCCCCGCCCGCCGGGCGCACACCCGACCGGTGTCCGCCCGGCGGGCGGGGGAGACCCCCTCACCGGGGGACCACCACGAGCGGGAGAGCCGATTGCACACCTACATGGTCGTCGACGCGTTCGCGCGCCGGCCCCTGACCGGCAACCCGGTCGCCGTGTTCTTCGCCGGCGACGACCTGAGCGCCGGCCGGATGCAGTGCATCGCCCGGGAGATGAACCTCTCGGAGAGCACCTTCGTGCTCGCACCCCGCACCGCCGGGGACGACGCGCACGTGCGGATCTTCACCCCGGTCAACGAACTGCCCTTCGCCGGACACCCCCTGCTCGGCACCGCCGTCGCCCTGGGCCTGCGCACCGGCGCCGCCCGGCTGCGCCTGGGGACCGCCATGGGCACCGTCCCCTTCGAACTGGAGAAAGTGGGCACGAAGGTCGTCCAGGCCCGGATGCGCCAGCCGGTGCCCGTGTGGGAGCCCTTCGACCGGACCGGCGAACTGCTGGCGGCCCTGGGCGTCGACACCGTGAGCGTGCCGGTGGAGATCTACCGCAACGGCCCGCGGCACGTCCTCGTCGGCCTCGGGAGCGTCGAGGCCCTCACGGAACTGGAACCCGACCACCGGGCGCTGTCCCGGTTCCCCGACATGGCCGCCAACTGCTTCGCCGGGTCGGGCACCTCCTGGCGCAACCGCATGTTCTCGCCCGCGTACGGAGTCGTGGAGGACGCCGCCACCGGATCCGCCGCCGGGCCCATCGCCATCCACCTCGCCCGGCACGGCCTGGCCGCCTACGGGCAGCGCATCGAGATCACCCAGGGCGTCGAGATCGGCCGGCCCTCACCCATGGGCGCCCTCGTCCACGGACAGGGCGAGCAGGTCGACTCCGTCGAGGTCTCGGGCAGCGGTGTCGTCTCCCTCGAAGGACTCCTCCATGTCTGACCCCTCCCACGGCCGCGGCCGTTCCGAATCCCTCACCGCCACGGTGGACACGGACTTCCCCGGGTACCGCACACCGCCCGCCGACCCCGTCGCCCTGCTGGCCTCATGGCTCGAGGAGTGCGACGCCCAGAAGGTGCGCGAGCCGCGCGCCCTGGCCCTGGCCACCGCCGACACCCGCGGCCGCTCCTCCTCACGCACCGTGACCGTCGCCTCGGTGACGGATGCCGGACTCGTCTTCCTCACCCACGCCGACAGCCGCAAGGGCCGCGAACTGGCCGAGAACCCCTGGGCGTCCGGCGTCCTGTACTGGCGCGAGACGGGCCGGCAGGTCACCCTGGCGGGCCCCGTGCAACGGATGCCCCACGCGCAGGCACAGGCCCGCTGGCAGGCGCGGCCGGTGTTCACCCACGCCATGAGCACCGCCTCCCGCCAGAGCCGGCCGCTGGAGAGCCTGGACGATGTCGCCCGGCTGCGCGCCGCGGCCCGTGAACTGGCCGCCCCGCCCCGGCCGCTGCCGTGCCCCGACCGGTTCGCGGCCTATCAACTCCTGCCCGAGGAAGTGGAGTTCTGGGCCAACGGCACCGACCGGCTGCACGAGCGGCTGCGCTACGACCGCGACGCCCAGGGCTGGCGCAGCAGCAGGCTCCAGCCCTGACCGCGCCGGTCAGGAGGCGGGGACCGCCTCGACGACCGAGGCGTGCGAGGAGGTGTCCAGGACCCGCACGGTCCTGAAGCCGGCCGCCTCGAGCAGCGTCTCGTACTCGCCCAGGGTGCGGCCCCGGCCGTTGAGGACCGTCATCATCAGGATGTCGCCGGTCTTGCCCGCGTGCGGCTCGTTGCCCGCCGGGATCAGGGCGTTGACGACCAGGAGCCGGCCGTGCGCGGGCACGGCCTCACGGCACGTGCGCAGGATGCGTACGCAGTCCTCGTCCGGCCAGCTGGCCAGGACGTGCTTGAGGAGGTAGACGTCGGCGCCGGCCGGCAAGGAGACGAAGAAGTCCCCCGCCTCGGCCTTCCAGCGCCCGGTCAGCTCCGGCACGTCCAGGACGTGCCCGGCCACCACCGACGCCAGGTCGACCAGCGTGCCCGCCATGTGCGGGTTGGCGCGCAGCACCGCCCGCAGCAGACCGCCGCGCCCGCCGCCCACGTCGACGGCGGTCCTGAAGCCGCCGAAGTCGAAGGCCTCCACGACACCGTTGCTGAGCGCCTCGGAGAACGCGGCCATGCTGGAGTTGAACGCCCGGCTCAGGTCCGCATCGGCGGCGACATGGTCGTAGAAGGGAACGCCGTACACGTTCTCGAAGGCGGTGGTGCCGGTGCGCACCGCCTCGTGCAGCTGGGCCGCGGACCGCCAGAAGACCGGCTCGCCGCGCACCAGGACGTAGTCGCGCAGCGAATGCTCGCCGTCCGTGCGCAGCGGCTCGGCGAGCGCGGTGAGGTGGAAGCGGCCCCGTTCGTCCTCGCGGAAGACGCCCTTGGTCGCCAGGAACCTCAGCAGCCGGTACAGATACGGGCCGTCGAGCCCCGCGGCCCGGGCGAGCTCGCCAGCCGTGCGCGGGCCGGCCGCCAGATGGTCGGCGAGGTTGAAACGGGCGGCGCTGTGCAGGGCCGCCGAGTACAGGTATCCCAAGGAGAGCTCGAGCAGTTCGTCCGTCACCTGTGCGGTGCCGGAGGGCGGTGGAGCCTCGGCGGCCCCGGGGCGGACACCGGCCATCGGCAGGATCCCCCTTATTTTTCTCGGCCCCGCGGGACGCGCGGGCGCGTGGAGCGGGCACGGGGCCCGGCACGGACCCCCTCAGGCTCCCCGCGCCCCCTGGCATCCGGCTCGAGTCCCGCTGGGGCCGGTGCCGCGGGCCCCAGCGGGCGTCGAGCCGGATCCGAGCGGCGGCGGCGAGGATGGGGCCGACCGCCGCGCTCGCGCGCCACCACGCCGCTGGGAGACCTCATGGCCGAGGCAGCACCGCAGGGCTTCACCGACGCCACCGCACTGCGCCGCAAGAACCGTGCCACCGTCGAGAAGTACCTGGCGGACACCAAGGGCCCGGCCCGCCTGCGCCGCCACGAGCTGTTCACCGAGCACGGCAGCGGCGGCCTGTGGACCAACGACACCGGGGCACCCCTGGTCATCGAGGGCCGTGACCGGCTGGCCGAGCACGGCGCCTGGTCGCTGGAGTGCTTCCCGGACTGGGAGTGGTACAACATCCAGATCTTCGAGACGCAGGACCCGAACTTCTTCTGGGTCGAGTGCGACGGCCACGGAAAGATCCGCTTCCCCGGCTACCCCGAGGGCACCTACGAGAACCACTTCCTGCACTCCTTCGCGCTCGACGACGGAAAGATCGTGCAGAACCGCGAGTTCATGAACCCCTTCGAGCAGCTGCGCGCGCTCGGCGTCCCCGTACCCGAGATCAAGCGCGAGGGCATTCCCACCTGAACCGACCAGGGGGGAACGGCCCGTGCCCCCCCCGAGGAGGACACCTTGGCCACCCGACGCAGTGTGCTCGGCGCAGGAATCGCCGTCGCCTCCACGACCGCCACCGGGGCCGCGCTGATGCCCCTGGCCGCCGCCCGCCGCGCCGAGGCCGCGGACACCCCGGCGCCGGCGAACAGCACCACGGCCCCGGCCGTCGAGCCGTTCACGGTGCCCATGCCCCTGATACCGGTGGCCCGGCCGGTCTCCACCGCCGGCGGCGTGGACACCTACGAGAGCACCACCCGCAAGATCACCAAGGAGATCCTGCCCGGCATCCGGACCGAACTGCTCACCTACGACGGCCTCTTCCCCGGCGCGACGATCAGAGCGTGCAGGAACCGGCCCGTCGTCCTCGTCCAGCACAACGGCCTGGACGTGCCCATCTCCCGCCACCTGCACGGCGCCTCGGTGCCCCAGGACAGCGACGGCGGCCCGATGGACACCATCGCCCCCGGCGACACACGCGTCTACCGCTACCCCAACAAGCAGCCGCACGCCTCCCTCTGGTACCACGACCACGCCCACCACACGGAATCGGAGAACGTCTACCGCGGCCTGCACGGCGGCTACCTCCTCGGTGACGCCACCGAGAGAGCCCTGCCGCTGCCGCGGGGCCGGTACGACGTGCTGATCGCGCTGCGCGACGCCGACTTCGACGCGAGCGGACAGCTCCTGTACGCGATGGGCGACCGCAGCCGCAACACCCTCCTGGTCAACGGCGCGCCCTACCCCTACTTCGAGGTCGCCGCCCGCAAGTACCGGCTGCGCTTCGCCAACACCTCCAACATGCGTTTTTTCGAACTGCGCCTGGCCGACGGCGGCGACCTGGTCCAGATCGGCTCGGACGGCGGACTGCTGCCCGCCCCGCACACCACCA
>NZ_KZ627026.1 GCF_002911015.1 Streptomyces populi | reverse complement strand
CCCCGGCCCCTCGCGCCGGGTTCCGGCTGCGGGTGGTCGATGGTTCGTGTGTGTTTTCCGTTTCCGGCCGGGGAAAGTCGGGCGTCGGTTCTGGTTCGTTCGGCTTGTGGGTATTCGATGTGCCGGCGCGGCCCCTCATGCCGGGTTCCGGCTGCGGGTGGTCGATGGTTCGTGTGTGTTTTCCGTTCCCGGTCGGGGAAAGTCCGGTCCCTCCGGCGTTCGAGGGGCGGGGGGAGCTGGTTGGGTGGGGGGATGACTGTGATTCGGCTGGTGCTCGTCGACGACGATCCGTTGGTGAGGGCGGGGCTGGTGCTCATGCTGGGGGGAGCCGAGGACGTCGAGATCGTCGGTGAGGCCGCCGACGGCGGTGAGGTGGAGGAACTCGTCGACCGCACCCGGCCCCACGTCGTCCTGATGGACATCAGGATGCCGGGCGTCGACGGGCTGACCGCCACCGAGCGGTTGCGTGGGCGGGAAGAGGCGCCCCAGGTCGTCGTCCTGACGACCTTCCACGCCGACGAGCAGGTGCTGCGGGCGCTGCGCGCGGGCGCGGCCGGGTTCGTGCTCAAGGACACGCCGCCCGCGGAGATCCTGGCGGCGGTGCGCCGGGTCGCGGCCGGGGACCCGGTGCTGTCGCCCACCGTCACCCGCCAGTTGATGGAACACGCCGCGGGCTCCGCCCTCGACACCCGCAGGTCCGGCGCCCGTTCCCGGATGGCCGTCCTGAACGAGCGTGAGCGCGAGGTCGCCGTCGAGGTCGGCCGGGGCAGTGCGAACGCGGAGATCGCCGTCGGACTGTTCATGAGCGTCGCCACGGTCAAGGCCCATGTCTCCCGCATCCTCGCCAAGCTCGGCCTCAACAACCGTGTGCAGATCGCGTTGCTGGCGTACGACGCGGGGTTGCTGGAGGAGGACGGGCACTGACCGGGTTCCTCGTCCGTTGGGGGTGTGACGGGGAGACCCGCATCCGGTCCACGCCGGGTCGTGCGCGCCGCCGGCCCGGCTGCCGTGTGAGGAGTGGGGAAGCGTGCTGCGTACGGCGGAGATCACCGCGGAGCTGACCGGTCTGGAGGAGCGCCACCGGCTCTACTGGCGCTCTCGGCTGGAGTTCAGCCTCGACTGCTTCATCTGTGAGCGGACCGGGCGGACGACGGTGTTCGAGCGCGGGGCCGAGGAAGCCCTGTGTTCCGGCAGCCGCAGCGGGTTCAAGAGCCACCGCACCGCCGCGAGGATCGCCGGGTTCGACACGACGAACGGCCGGGAGAGACTCGCGGTCCGGGCGCTGGTCGACTTCTGGTGGGCGCCCTTCACCGACACCCGGGACAGCCGGAAGGCCGCCGCGCCCACCAGCCACCCGTGGGTGCGGCTGCACCTCGCCTATCACTGCCCGGAGGCGAAGGAGTCGGGCACCGGCAGCATCCAGACCAATCTGGTGCGGCCGTACCGCCTGACGTGCAAGCACTGTGACCAGGTGCTCGGCGTCGACAGCGAGACCCCCGCCGTCCGGCTTCTGGGGTGAGGGGCCGGCTCGGGTCCGTGTCTTCGGGTGCCTGTCAGAGCCTGCCGCCCGGGATCTCCGCCGGTGAGACCGGGCGGCGCTCGCGCCGGGACAGTTCGCAGGCCTCGGCGATCCGCAGCGCCTCCAGCGCCTCGCGGCCGTCGCAGGGGTTGGCGCGCTCGCCGCGGACCACCTCGACGAACGCGGCGAGCTCCGCCTCGTACGCGGGGCCGAAGCGTTCGAGGAAGCCCGTCCACGGCTTGTCCGCGGGCGGCGGTCCGGCCGGTTCGGTCGAGGCGATCGGCGTACGGTCGTCCAGCCCCACGGCGATCTGGTCCAGTTCACCGGAGAGCTCCATGCGGACGTCGTAGCCCGCTCCGTTCACCCGGGTCGCCGTCGCCGTGGCGAGCATGCCGTCGTCGAAGGTGAGGACGGCGGCACCGGTGTCGATGTCGTTCGCCTCGCGGAACATCGCGGGCCCGGCGTCGGAGCCGGTCGCGTACACCTGGACGACCTCGCGGCCGCTGACCCAGCGCAGCATGTCGAAGTCGTGGATCAGGCAGTCGCGGTAGAGCCCTCCGGAGAGCGGGAGGTAGTCGGCCGGAGGCGGCGACTGGTCCGACGTCATCGCGCGCACGGTGTGCAGACGGCCGAGCCGGCCCGAGCGCACCGCCTCGCGGGCGGCCGTGTAGCCCACGTCGAAACGGCGCTGGAAACCCATTTGCAGAACCGTTCCGGCGGCATCGACCTCGGCGAGCGCGGCCAGCGTGCCCGGGAGGTCGAGGGCGATGGGCTTCTCGCAGAAGACCGGCAGTCCGGAGCGTGCCGCCCTGCCGATCAGTTCGGCGTGGGCCGAGGTGGCGGCGGTGATGACCACCGCGTCCACGCCCCAGGTGAATATCTCGTTCACGGTGGGAGCCGCCGTCGCGCCCAGCCGGTCCGCCAGCCGCTGGGCCCGTACGGGGTCGGCGTCCGTGACGATGAGGGAGCCGCCGACCTCGCGGTGCCGGCTGAGAGTGGCCGCGTGAAATGCACCGATACGGCCCGCTCCGATGAGTCCGATGCGCATGGGAACAAACTGGTGGGCGACCCGTCGCGCTGTCAATGGTTTGTCCGGACAACCGAACTTCACAACTTCCCGTCAACATCTCCCGGGGCTACGCTCGATCCGTGGCCAAACCAGATGTGGATCCGACCGTGGCGCTCCGGCTCGGCGTCGACCGCACCAGTCCGGTCCCGCTGTACTTCCAGCTGGCGCAGCAGTTGGAGGCCGCCATCGAGCAGGGAGCGCTGACCCCGGGCAGCCTGCTCGGCAACGAGATCGAACTCGCCGGGCGCCTCGGCCTGTCCCGTCCCACGGTCCGCCAGGCCATCCAGTCCCTCGTCGACAAGGGGCTGCTCGTACGGCGCCGGGGCGTCGGCACCCAGGTCGTGCACAGCCAGGTCAGGCGCCCCCTGGAGCTCAGCAGCCTCTACGACGACCTGGAATCGGCCGGCCAGCGCCCCGCGACCAAGGTGGTCGTCAACACCGTCGAACCCGCGTCCACCGAGGTCGCGGCCGCCCTCGGGGTGACCGAGGGCGCCGAGGTCCACCGTGTCGAACGACTGCGTCTGGCGCACGGCGAGCCGATGGCGTACCTCTGCAACTTCCTGCCCCCCGAGCTGCTGGAGCTCGACAGCGCCCGGATGGAGGCCACCGGTCTGTACCGGCTGATGCGCGGCGCCGGCATCACCCTCCACAGCGCCCGCCAGTCCGTCGGCGCCCGCGCGGCCAGCGCGGACGAGGGCGAGCGGCTCGGCGAGCCGGCCGGGGCCCCCGTGCTCACCATGCAGCGCACCACCTTCGACGACACCGGCCGCGCCGTCGAGTTCGGCTCCCACATCTACCGGGCCTCGCGCTACTCCTTCGAGTTCCAGCTCCTCGTGCGGTCCTGACGCGCCGGCCCTCCGCACGGCCGTGATCCGCGCACCCGCCCGGGACGCCGGACCGGGTGTTGTCTTCATCACCCATAATCCGCATCACGCCCATGGGGTGGGTGATCGTTTCCGCCTGCCGAAGCGCTGCACCATGCCGGGCGGCCACACCCGGGACGGGATCACGCCGGACGAGCCGACGCGCCGGACGGCGGGCGGAAGCGGGCCGGAGAACCGTGCCGTGCGAGGAGCGCGGGGTCGTGCCCCGGACGGCCGCGGAGGCCGGCCGGGACGGGCGACGGACGCCCCTCGCGTCACCTGCGTCACCGTGCTTCCACGGTGCGGCGCCGGTGCGGCGTAGGGCAGAATCGGCGCGATGAGCACCTACCGCGACCTCGCGCTGCCCCGAGCGCTCGGCTCCGCTCGTGCGGGGGGCACCCCCATCGGCTCCGCGCGGGCCACCGTCCTGCGGACCGTGGGCACACGCGAGCGCCGTTCCCATCTGACGGCACCCCGCGTCCCCACCGTCGGCATCGACATCGGTGGCACGAAGGTGATGGCGGGCGTGGTGGACGCCGACGGCAACATCCTGGAGAAGGTCCGCGCGGAGACGCCGGACAAGTCCAAGAGCCCCAAGGTCGTCGAGGACACCATCGTCGAACTGGTGCTGGACCTCTCCGACCGGCACGACGTGCACGCCGTCGGCATCGGGGCGGCCGGCTGGGTCGACGCCGAGCGCAACCGCATCCTGTTCGCCCCCCACCTGTCCTGGCGCAACGAGCCGCTGCGCGACCGTCTCGCCGGGCGGCTCGCGGTGCCCGTCCTGGTCGACAACGACGCCAACGCCGCCGCCTGGGCCGAGTGGCGCTTCGGTGCCGGGCGCGGCGAGGACCACCTCGTGATGATCACGCTCGGCACCGGCATCGGGGGCGCGATCCTGGAGGACGGCCAGGTCAAGCGGGGCAAGTTCGGTGTCGCCGGAGAGTTCGGCCACATGCAGGTCGTGCCCGGCGGCCACCGCTGCCCGTGCGGCAACCGCGGCTGCTGGGAGCAGTACAGCTCCGGCAACGCGCTGGTCCGCGAGGCCCGCGAACTCGCCGCCGCCGACTCCCCGGTGGCCTTCGGGATCATCGAGCACGTCAAGGGCAACGTCGGTGACATCACCGGACCGATGATCACCGAGCTGGCCCGCGAGGGCGACGCCATGTGCGTCGAGCTCCTCCAGGACATCGGCCAGTGGCTCGGCGTCGGCATCGCCAACCTGGCCGCCGCCCTGGACCCCTCCTGCTTCGTCATCGGCGGCGGCGTCAGCGCCGCCGACGACCTGCTGATCGGTCCCGCCCGCGACGCCTTCCGCCGGCACCTCACCGGCCGCGGCTACCGCCCCGAGGCGCGGATCGCGCGCGCCCAGCTCGGCCCCGAGGCCGGCATGGTCGGCGCCGCCGACCTCGCCCGTCTCGTCGCCCGCCGCTTCCGGCGCGCCAAGCGCCGCCGGGTCGAGCGCTACGAACGCTACGAGCGCTACGCCGAGGCCCGCCGCACGACCCAGCAGGAGACGCAGTGACCGCCTCGCTCCCCCGTCAGGCGACATCCCCGGACGAGCCCCAGCGGCCCCCCGAGGACCCGCGCCACAGGTTCCGCCGCCGGGCCCTGACCCTGCTGATCATCGTGCTGCTCATCGGCGTACCGGCCGGCTACCTGGTGATCTCCGCCGACCAGAGCCGCAACAGCGGCAAGGACAAGGAGGAGAAGTACTCGGCGACCGGCCTCACCGCGGGCTGGCCCTCGCGCGTCCAGCGCCGCCTCTACCAGGTGCCCGTCCCCGCCGATTCGACCGACATCGCGTACTACGAGACGAACAACTGGAAGACCAGCCGGCTGTACGTCCAGTTCCGCACCACCCAGAGGGGTCTCGACTGGTTCCTCCGGACCGTCGGCACCAGCCGGACCGCCCTGAAGAAGGACGACATCACCATCAGCGGCCGCGACCAGAAGGTCGTCGGCTGGGAGTTCACGGGTCCCGGCCCCTGGTGGGGGCTCGTCCACGAGCAGAAGGACCCCGCGCCCACCCAGGACATCGTCGTGAACGGTTCCGAGTCCGGTCACCCCATGGTCTACCTCGTCTCGCGCACGATCCCGTAGCCCCGGCCGGCCCGGGCCCCGCAGCGGCCGTGGGAGCCGATTGTCAGACCCCGCCCGTAGAGTCGAAGACGACCGATTCGGCCGAGGGGCGGGAGGTGACCGGGCGTATGGGGGACAGGGTGGAAGCGATGACCGCGCGGGCACTTCCCGCGGGCGCGCCGTCGGCACGGGCACGCTCGGCGGTCACGGGCGGCCCCCGGACGCGAGAGCGCGCGCGGTCGTTCCCGGGCGAGCCGCCCTCCGTCCGGCTCGCCGCCGTCTTCCTGCCCGCGCCGCTGCCCCGCGAGGGACGCGTCGCCTTCTGGGACCCGCAGGGCGAACCCCTGCCCGCCGAGGAGCACGGGGAGAGCCCGCAGCCGGGGGAGCACCCCGGCGGGGTGACACCGGCCGCACCCGGCGAGCGGGCGTCCGCGCGCGAGCACACCGGACTGACGGTCGTACGGCCGCACGGCTCGGGAGTCCGCCGCAGCACCGTGCCCGCCCGGATCCTCCCCCTCGACGAGGCCCTGCCCCTGCTCGCGGGGGCACGGCGGGACCCCGCGGCCCATCCCGCCACCGCCTGCTGGGGCGCCGCCGCACTGCACGCGCTGCGCCTCGTCGCCCGCGGACGGCTGCTGCCGGGGCTCACCCCCGACGGCTTCGACGCCTGGCGCGCGGGCCCCCTGGACCCGGACGACATCGCCCACCTCAGGTCGGTCGCCGAGGCCCTCCCGTACGAGGGACACGCCGTCCCCCTGCCCGGCAGGGGACCGGTCCGGCTGCCCGAGCCGGAAGCGCTGATGCGGTCCTTCCTGGACGCGGTCGCCGACACCCTGCCCCGCACTCCCGCCGCGCCCCACACCTGCGGCAGGCCCTTCGCGGCCCGCGAGCCGCAGCGGCTGGCCGGTGCCCACGACTGGGCCGCGGAGGTCGCGGCGGGCATGGACGCGGGCGTGAGGATCTCGCTGCGCCTGGACCTGTCCGCCCACCAGCTCTTCGACGACGGCGAGGGAGCCCGACGCGCGGGCGCCGCCGTCGTCCAGGTGCACAGCCTGGCCGACCCCACCCTCGTCACCGACGCGGCCGCCCTGTGGGCGGGGGACGCCGACGCGGTGTTCGGACCCCGCGCCCGCGTCGACGCCGCCCTCGCCGTCCGTCGCGCCGCCCGGGTCTGGCCGCCCCTCGACCGCCTGTCCGAACAGGACGTGCCCGATGTGCTCGCCCTCTCCGAGGAGGAGCTGTCGGAGCTGCTGGGGGTCGCGGCGACCCGGCTCGGCGCGGCCGGTGTCGCCGTGCACTGGCCCCGGGACCTGGCGCAGGACCTGAGCGCCACCGCGGTGGTGCGTCCCGCGCCCGGATCGGCGACCGACGGGACAGGATTCTTCGAGAGCGAGGAACTCCTCCAGTTCCGCTGGCAGTTGGCCCTCGGCGGAGATCCGCTCAGCGAGGCCGAGATGGACGCCCTGGCCGAGGCCCACCGGCCGGTCGTCCGGCTGCGCGACCAGTGGGTCCTGGTCGATCCCGCGCTCGTCCGCAAGGCCCGCAAGCGCGAACTGGGCCTGCTCGACCCGGTGGACGCCCTCTCCGTCGCGCTCACCGGAACCGCCGAGGTCGACGGCGAGACCGTCGAGGCGGTGCCGGTCGGAGCCCTCGCCACGCTGCGCGACCGCCTCACCGCGGGCGTGCCCGCCGTCGAGCCCCCGCCCGGCCTGGACGCCCGCCTGCGGGACTACCAGCTCCGCGGTCTGGCCTGGCTGGACCTCATGACCTCCCTCGGCCTGGGCGGCTGCCTCGCCGACGACATGGGTCTCGGCAAGACGGTCACACTCATCGCCCTCCACCTGCGGCGGGCCCGCAGCGAACCGACGCTGGTGATCTGCCCTGCCTCGCTCCTCGGCAACTGGCAGCGGGAGATCACCCGTTTCGCGCCCGGTGTCCCCGTGCGCCGGTTCCACGGCCCCGACCGCACCCTCGACGATCTCGGCGGAGGCTTCGTCCTCACCACCTACGGCACCATGAGGTCGGCCGCCGCCCACCTCGCCGATCAGCGCTGGGGCATGGTCGTCGCGGACGAGGCACAGCACGTCAAGAACCCCTACTCGGCGACGGCGAAGGCCCTGCGGACGATCCCGGCCCCCGCCCGTGTCGCGCTCACCGGCACACCCGTGGAGAACAACCTCTCCGAGCTGTGGGCCCTGCTGGACTGGACGACCCCGGGGCTGCTCGGCCCCCTCAAGTCCTTCCGTGCCCGGCACGCGCGCGCCGTGGAGAACGGGGAGGACGAGGAGGCCGTGGACCGGCTGGCCCGGCTGATCCGGCCGTTCCTGCTCCGCCGCAAGAAGTCCGACCCCGGCATCGTCCCCGAACTCCCGCCGAAGACGGAGACGGACCACCCCGTGCCGCTCACCCGCGAACAGGCCTCCCTGTACGAGGCGGTGGTGCGCGAATCCATGCTGGCGATCGAGACCACCGACGGCATCGCCCGCCGGGGGCTGGTCCTCAAGCTGCTGACCTCCCTCAAACAGATCTGCGACCACCCGGCCCTGTTCCTGAAGGAGGACGCTCGGGCCGCCGTGCAGGGGGCCTCCGCGCGCTCGGGCAAACTCGCCCTGCTCGACGAGCTGCTGGACACCCTGCTCGCCGAGGACGGCTCGGCACTGGTCTTCACCCAGTACGTGGGGATGGCCCGCCTCATCACGGCGCATCTGGCCGCCCGCGCCGTGCCGGTCGAGCTCCTGCACGGCGGTACGCCGGTCGCCGACCGCGAACACATGGTGGACCGCTTCCAGAGCGGGGCGACCCCGGTCCTGGTGCTGTCCCTCAAGGCGGCCGGCACCGGTCTGAACCTCACACGGGCGGGCCATGTCGTCCACTTCGACCGCTGGTGGAACCCCGCGGTCGAGGAGCAGGCCACCGACCGCGCCTACCGCATCGGCCAGACCCAGCCCGTCCAGGTGCACCGTCTCATCACCGAGGGCACGGTCGAGGACCGGATCGCCGAGATGCTCGAAGCGAAGCGGGCCCTCGCCGACGCGATCCTCGGCTCCGGCGAGGCGTCCCTGACGGAGCTGACCGACCGCGAGCTGTCGGACCTCGTCTCGCTGCGGAGGCCGGCATGAGCGGAACCGGGGAAGGGGGGGCCCGCGTGCCCGGGACCGGAGCCGACGCACCGGCCGAGGGCGCCGGTCCGCGGCGCCCCGCGACCGGGGACCACCCCGCCGACGAGGCCCGCCGGGCGTTGCGCGCGGCGCGGAAGGCCGCGGCGGCGGCCGACGGCCACCCGGCCGCGTGTGCCGACGCCGACGTGCGTGACGGACAGGAGGCGGTGACCGCTCCGTCGTCCGTGCCGTCGGCCCCGCCCCCTTCGCCCGGCGCGCCCGAGGCGTCCCCGGGGGCGTCCACTCCGGCGAGGCCGGGCGACGCGGCCCGCGAGGCCCTGCGACGGGCGACCGCGGCGGTGAGGTCCGCCGGTGCCGACGCCCCCGCGGGGGCCGGCGACGAGGAGGACGCCGACGCCGGTGCACGTCCGGTCGCGGCCGTGCACCCGGACGCGGGGCCGGACACCGGCATCGGCGCCGGCGCGCGCGTTCGTGCGCACGAGCACGGCCCGAGCGACGCGCCCGACACGCGCGATGCGACGCTCGCGGCGTCCGGGGACGCGGTCGAGGCCGGCTCCGGGCAGCGTCCCGCCGGAGCCCCGGCAGGAGGCCCCGGAGCGGCACGGCGGGCGACGGCCGGTCGTTCCGGAGCGGAGACCGGGGGAGGGGCGCGCCCCGGCGACGTCGCCCGTGAAGCGCTGCGCGCCGCGCGGTCCGAGGCGCTGCGGCTTCGCTCCGAGGAGACGGACGGCGGCGAGCGGTCGAAGGAGGGCGAGGACAGGGGAGCCGGCCCGAGGCGTCGGCCCACCAGGACGTCCCCGCCCGGTGCCCGGGGGCGCCGGAGTCCCGCGCACCCCGTCACCATGGACCGGGCGGCCCAGCAGCGCCGGCTTCGCGACCTGCTCGAGGACGCCTTCCGGCTGCCTCCCGACGTGGCCGCCGAGACCGGGCAGCCCTCGCGTCCGGCCGACGACGCCGGAGAGGGGATCCACGGCCGGCCCCACGACCGCCTCGCGCGCCCCCAGCACACCGAACACATCCAGCACGTCGAACCCACCCGTCACACCGAACCCACCCGGCGCGTCGGACACTCCGCGTACCCCGAACCCGTCGACCACCCCGGACACTCCCCGTACCCCATGCCCGAGCGGGAGGCGCCGACAGCCGTCGAGCCCTTCACGGTCGGCTCCCTCGTCCCGGAGCTCTTCACCTCCGAGCCCTTCACCGAGCCCCGGGAGCCCTCCGCTCCCTCCGGTTCCCCCGAGTCCTCCGATCCCCCCGCTCCCGGGGTTCCCCACCGGGATTCCCACGCCTCCCGCCCGTCGGCCGGGGCCCTCGACCGGACCGGCGCCGCGGGCACCGGTGGGCCGGTCACTTCCGTACCGGCCGAGCGGCTCCCCCGCTCCATGGCGGCGCCGGACCGTGACGGTGAGCTGCGCCGTACGTTCCCCGCC
>NZ_KZ627025.1 GCF_002911015.1 Streptomyces populi | reverse complement strand
GGCCGCGGCCGCCCGCCGCACCGGCCGGGCCACACCCGAACTCCGCGCGGAACTGGGCTCGATCGGCCGGTGCACGGAGCACTCGGTGGCCCTGACGGGCGGCGGCCACCGGGGCGCGCTGTGGGCGCTCGGGCTGCTGGTCGCCGCGGCGGCCCTGGACCCAGGGGCCCACGGACCCGAGGTCACCGCGACGGCCAAGCGGATCGCGGCGCACGCCGACCGGCGGGCACCGCGGCGGCCCTCCCGCGGCTCGTCCGTGTCGGCGAAGTACGGCGCGGCCGGCGCGCGCGGTGAGGCGCGGGCCGGATTCCCGCACGTGCGCAGGGCGTTGGACGCGCTCGCGGCCGCCCGTTCGGCCGGAGTGCCCGAACCCTGCGCCCGTCTCGACGCCCTCCTCACCATCATGTCCACGCTCCAGGACACCGAGTTGCTCTACACGGGCGGACCCCATGGCCTTCGCCATGTCCAGGCCGGCGCCCGGGGGGTGCTCGAAGCGGGAGGCACGTCCACGCGGGCGGGGCGATCGGGCCTGGCCGCCCTCGACGACGACCTCCACGCGCGCGGGTGGAGCCCCGGCGGCAGCGGCGCCCTGCTCGCGGGCGCGCTGTTCGTGGACGCGCTGCCGGTCACGCCGGTCTGACGGACCGCCACCGGAGCGGAAGCCGCGTCCGCGAACGGCCACCTCCGGGCACGCCCGGAACCCTCGGGCACGCCCGGAACTCCTGGGCACGCCCAGAACCCCGGGGCACGCCCGTGCGCGGGCACGCGCCGCCCGGACACACCGATGGCCGGGCGCCCCGGAGGACACCCGGCCATCGGTCCCGCTCAGCCCTCGCGGGCGCCGCGTCAGCCCTTGAGGGACGCCATCCAGGCCTCGACCTCGTCCGAACGGCGCGGCAGGCCGGCCGACAGGTTCCGGTTGCCGTCCTCGGTGACGAGGATGTCGTCCTCGATGCGGACGCCGATGCCGCGGTACTCCTCCGGCACGGTCAGGTCGTCCGCCTGGAAGTACAGACCCGGCTCGACGGTCAGGCACATGCCCGGCTCCAGCGTGCCCTCGACGTACGTCTCGGTGCGCGCGGCGGCGCAGTCGTGGACGTCCATGCCGAGCATGTGACCGGTGCCGTGCAGGGTCCAGCGGCGCTGGAGGCCCAGCTCCAGGACGCGCTCGACCGGGCCCTCGACGAGCCCCCACTCGACGAGCCGCTCGGTCAGCACACGCTGCGCGGCGTCGTGGAAGTCGCGGTACTTGGCGCCCGGCCGGACGGCCGCGATGCCGGCCTCCTGGGCGTCGTACACGGCGTCGTAGATCTTCTTCTGGATCTCCGAGTAGGTGCCGTTGACCGGGAGCGTGCGCGTGACGTCGGCGGTGTAGAGGGTGTGGGTCTCCACGCCCGCGTCCAGCAGCAGCAGGTCGCCGGAGCGGACCGGGCCGTCGTTGCGCACCCAGTGCAGCGTGCAGGCGTGCGGGCCCGACGCGCAGATCGAGCCGTAGCCGATGTCGTTGCCCTCGACCCGCGCGCGCAGGAAGAAGGTGCCCTCGATGAAGCGCTCGCTGGTGGCCTCGGCCTTGTCCAGGACCTTCACCACGTCCTCGAAGCCGCGCACGGTGGAGTCGACGGCCTTCTGCAGCTCGCCGGCCTCGAACTCGTCCTTGACGAGCCGTGCCTCGGACAGGAAGACGCGCAGTTCCTCGTCGCGCTCCAGGGTGACCTTGTCGGTCAGCGCGGCCTCGATCGCGGCGTCGTACCCGCGCACGACCCGGACGGGACCGGTGGCCTCCTTCAGCGCGCCGGGAAGTTCGCGGACGTCCGAGGCGGGGATGCCGTAGAGCTGCTCGGCCTCGGCCAGGGAGTGGCGGCGGCCGACCCACAGCTCGCCCTGCCCGGACAGCCAGAACTCGCCGTTCTCGCGGTTGGAGCGCGGCAGCAGGTAGATCGTCGCCCTGTGACCGTCGGCGACGGGCTCCAGCACGAGGACGCCGTCCTCGGTGAGGTTGCCGGTGAGGTAGGCGTACTCGACCGAGGCGCGGAAGGGGTACTCCGTGTCGTTCGAGCGGGTCTTCAGGTTGCCCGCCGGGATCACCAGGCGCTCGCCCGGGAAGCGCGCGGACAGCGCGGCGCGGCGGGCCGCGGTGTACTCGGCCTGTGCGATGGGCGTGAGGCCCCGCAGCTCGGTGTCGGCCCAGCCCGACTTCATGCTGGCGGCCAGCTCGTCGGACACGCCCGGGTACAGGCCGTTCTTGCGCTGCTTGATGGGCTCTTCCTCGCCCGCTTCGTCAGCGGCTTCGTCGAGCACGGCTTCCGGGGTCTCCGGGGTGAGCGCCTCCGACACGGTCTGCCTCCTTCATACGACTTTGGACCTCCCCATCGTACGGTCGTACTGAAGGGGGCCCAGGGCCGGAAGGCCTATTACATCGGGTGAGGGCCCTCTCACTCGAAACGGGCCGCCAGGAGGACGACGTCCTCCTCGCTGTCCGCCTCGTCGAGACCGTCCGGCAGCACCCCGCGCAGCACGTGGTCGGCGATCGCGCCCGGGTCGTCGCGCAGCGCCCTCGGCACGCTCGCCGCCGCCGCGTGCAGCCGGGCGAAGGCGCGGTCCATCGGATCGCCGGTGCGGTGCAGCAGACCGTCGGTGTAGAGCAGCACGGTCTCGCCGGGGCCGGCGGTCAGTTCGACGCTCGGCGCCTCCCAGCAGGCGAGCATGCCGAGCGGCGCGGACAGGGAGGTCTCCACGAACTCGGTGCGCCGCGGGCCGATCACCAGGGGCGGGCTGTGGCCGGCACCGGCGAGCGTGAGCTTGCGCAGGGCGGGCTCGCAGTACGCGAAGAGGGCGGTGGCGGAGCGCGCGGGTTCGGTCAGCCGCAGCAGCAGTTCGAGGTCGGAGAGGACGGCGACCGGGTCCTCGCCCTCCATGACGGCGTAGGCGCGCAGGGAGGCGCGCAGCCGGCCCATGGCGGCGACCGCGCTGGGACCCGACCCGGTGACGGAGCCGACGGCGAGGCCGAGCGCGGCGTCGGGCAGCGCCAGCGCGTCGTACCAGTCGCCGCCGCCGCGCGGGCCGGTGCGGTGCCGGGCGGCGAGCTGGACGCCGGAGACCCGGGGCAGCCGTGGGGGAAGCAGCTCCTCGGACATCGTCGTCACGCACGCCCGCGCGCGTTCGAGCTCCACCAGCCGTGCCAGGTGCTCCGTGGCGTAGTGGAGGTAGAGGCCGACGAGGTGGCGCTGGCGTTCCACCGGCTCGGCGGGCTCGTCGTAGAGCCACACGGCGGCACCGAGCCGGCCCGCCGCCTCGGTCGACAGCGGCAGCGCGTAACTGGCGGCGTAGCCCAGGCGGGCGGCCACCTCGCGGTGGCGCGGGTCGAGCCCGTCCTCCGAGAGGAGGTCGGGCTGGGTGATCTCGCCCTCGCCGCCGGGCAGTCCGTCCAGGATCTTTCCGTACGACATGGAGCTGCGCGGCACCGTCTCGATGTGGCCGAGGTCCGCCCGGCCGAGGCCGAGGCCGATCGTGGTGTCGGGGCCGAGGCCGTCGCCGGGTTCCATGACGACCAGACCGCGCCGGGCGCCCACGAGGGCGGCTCCGGCGTGCAGCAGTTCCTGTAGCGCGTCGTCCAGGGCCGCGGTGCGCGCGAGACGCTCGGTCAGTTCGTGGAGCGTGGTGAGATCCGAGACCCAGCCCGCGAGGCGGTCCTGGAGGGCGGCCCCGGGACCGGCCGGTGAGGAGCCCGCGGGAGCGGACGTCGGCGCGACAGTGTGTGCGGGCGAAGGAACCGTTGAATCGATTCCGGCCACTTTCGGAAGGTGAGGGGCGTTCATGACGACCGGCTTTCCGACCGGCGCGTATTGCTCAATAGCATCGCAAACCCCCATGTCGTTCTGCGCCGCTAGCGGTGTCTCCACATGTACACGTACTCGTGAGGGGATGTCCAGCATTGTCCTGCCGGGATTCCTGGTGTCCATGAGACCGGTGGTAACCCTTGCGGGAAATTAAAATTGGCCTAAAACTGACTCGGGCAACGGCTTATTGAGGTCGACTGGCCTTGTTCGACGGAGCGTCACAGCGGTCGTGATGGGTACGTACTCGGTGAAGGCCAGGGGCGGTTGGGATCCGCCCGGAACCTGGCGACGGACCCGGGCGTCTTAACCACCGACGACCGTGCCCCATCCTCCCGTGGCGGAGGCGGCTAGGAAATCGCGGGACGTAAAACGCCAGGCGCCGCCACCCCACGCCATGCCCATGCTTTGGATATACGCGGTATGGGCGCGGACACAGCCACATGCTCGGCCCAGAGGGGTTCCCCTTGTCTCCGGCAGGGGTGTGATGCGCCAGCAGGTACGCACAGTGAAGTGATCGACACATGGTGTGATGTGATCCTCGGTGTTGCCAGGCGTGCAACGGAAAGGAACGAGCGCTCATGCGCGAGATCCTCGGAAGGCGACGCAGGCTCCTGTCCAGGCGGAACGACGGGAGGCCTGAGATGCTCAGCGCGGCCCTGACCTTCGCGGCCGAATGGCGGTGGCCCGTACTCCCGGGTGCGGCGGCCGACCCGCAGGGGCGTGCCGGCTGCGGGTGCCCCGACCCGGAGTGCACGGTGCCGGGCGCCCATCCCTTCGATCCCGGCCTCCTCGCGGCCACCACGGACGAGCGCATGGTGCGCTGGTGGTGGACCAACCGGCCCTCGGCCCCCGTCGTGCTGGCCACCGGGGGCGGCGCCCCGTGCGCGGTGAGCCTGCCCGCCCTCGCGGCGGCCCGCGCGCTCGACGCCCTCGACCGCACGGGCATGCGCCTCGGGCCGGTCGTCGCGTCCCCCTCCCGCTGGGCGATCCTCGTCGCCCCGTACTCCATGGAGCAGCTCGGCGAACTGCTCTACGCCAAGGACTTCGTCCCCGGCTCCCTGCGCTTCCACGGCGAGGGCGGCTACATCGCGCTGCCGCCGTCCGCGACGGGCCAGGGCCGGATCCGCTGGGAGCGCGCTCCGCTGCCCGGTTCGGCCGCCCCGTGGGTGCCCGACGTGGAGGCCGTGGTGGACGCCGTCGTCGAGGCGCTCACTCGTACGGGTGTGAGCGCGCCCGAGTTGTAGGGGCGTTCGGCGCGCGGCGGGGCGCGCGCCCGCCCGTGCTCGTTATCGTCCGACCGTGCAGCGTCGTTCCGGGGGGTCCGGGGCCTCGACGCCGCGGGGCGGCGGGCCGGACCCCCGAAGAGTCCGCCTTGTGGCGCCGGCCGGGGTCGTGGTGTTCGTGCTCGCCCTGCCGCTCGCCGTGGCCTCGGTCGGCCGGCCGGCGGACGACGGCTCCGCGGCCGTGCGCGGGAGGACCCGCCCGGACGACCGGCCGCGGACGCCCGGGTCCCGGAGCTCTCCACCGCGGCCCGGTCCCGGTCCCGGTCTCACCATGACCGCCCGGTGCGGTCCCGAGCTCTCATCGCCCGACGGCGTCGAGGCGCAGACCTGTGTCCTGACGCGGGACGGGGAGACCTGGGCGCGCACCTACTACCGCAACGCGACCGGCGACGCGCTGAGCTCGGCCCTGACCCTGATGGGTCCCGGCGGCCGCACGGTGCAGAGGGACTGCGCGGTGGGGGCGGAGGACGACCCGGGGGTGTGCGAGACACCCGGAGAACGTACGGCGGGGGATCCGGGGGCGTACTCGGCGGTCGCGGAATTCGCGAGGAGCGCCGGCTCCGACGGGCCGCTGCTGTTGCGCTCGGGAAGCAACTCGGTCCACCGGTAAGGCGATTGATATTGTTCGGTATTCCGAACATGGAAAGACCCGGTTGCTGGCGACGGGGGATGCACCAGCAACCGGGCTACTCGAACGGTAACAAGAGATCGGCTGTTCGCAAATTCGATCTCGGCTATTCGGACACGGATTTACCTGTCACAACGGGGAGTTGTGACAGGAGTCACCCGTTCCGGAGGCCTCGACGAGCTGACCGGTCGGTCAGTTCTCCGTTCTGTGGGCCTGCTGTGGGTCAGCTGAGGGTCACCTGGCGGTTGGTGAGCCCACCGCGCGCGCGGCGCTCGTCCGCCGTCAGCGGCGCGTCCGTGGCCAGAGCGGTGGCGAGGCGCTCGGCGAACTCGGCCGCCGGCTTCTCGACGTCGTCCGCCGTGACACCGCTCGGCAGGTCCCAGACCGGCACCGTGAGCCCGTGCGCGCGGAAGGAGCCGACCAGCCGGGTGCCCTCCCCGAGGCTCGAACGGCCCTCGGCGTGCAGCCGCGCGAGAGCGTCCAGAAGCTGCTCCTCCGCGTGCGGCATGACCCAGCGCAGGTGGTTCTTCTCGGGCGTCTCGCACCAGTAGGCGGCGTCGACCCCGGAGAGCTTCACCGTCGGAATGGCGGCGGCGTTGGCCCGCTCCAGCGAGGCGGTCACCTCGGCCGTCGCGTTCTCCGCGTCCGGGACCCAGAACTCGAAGCCGCTGTGCACAACTGGCTCGAAGGCGCCTTCGGGGTCGAGCAGGTCCTGGAGCCGCGGACCGCCGACCGGGGCGCGCCGGCCCTCGACCGGGGCACCGGGCGGCGCGACGAGCGCGCGCTGGAGGGTGTCGGCCAGGTCGCGGCTGATGTCGCCGGACGACGTGTCGTTCTGCAGGCCGAGCAGCACCGAGCCGTCCTCGCGGCGCAGCGCGGGCCACGCCATCGGCAGGACCGTGGCGAGGGTGACCGAGGGGACGCCCTCGGGCAGGCTCTCCTTGAGCTTCAGCTCGACCGTCGCGGCGGGCACCAGTTCGCGCAGCGCGACCCAGTCGCCCTCGCCGCGCAGGCCCTCGAACGGGCGGTGCACCAGCTCGGTCGCGGCGTGCGCGGCCGCCCGGCCGTGGCAGGCCTTGTAGCGGCGGCCGCTGCCGCAGGGGCAGGGCTCGCGGGCGCCGACGACCGGGATCTCGCCGTCCTTGAGCTGCGGCTTCTCGGCCTTCGTCTGGGGTCGCTTCTTGGCCATCGTGGCTGTCTCCCGATCACGGCTCGTCTCGTACTGGCGCGAGCCTAGCCGCTCGTACGGAGAGCGACGGGATCCTGTGGACAACGCACCGCGTCGTCCTGGAGTCCGGCGACCGGCCCGCGCCCCCACGGCGGCCGGGACGGGGCCCTCGGCCACGCCCCGGCCCGGCTCAGTCCAGGTCGTCGAAGGCGTCCACGAAGTCCAGGGCGGAGATTCCGGGCACCCTCGGTGACGCGACGCGCGTAGCGAAGTCGTCGTGCCGACGCGCCGTTTCCCTGTCGTCCCGGACGACCACCCACACGGTGACCTCACCGCGGAGGCCGTCCCGTACGCCCCAGTCCTCGGCCAGTGCCGTGATGATGTTCAGCCCGCGACCGCCCCGGGCGGTGACCGACGGTGTGGCGGGCACGGGGCGGGTCGGGCCGCCACCGTCCGTCACCTCGACCGTGAGCCGTCCCGCCGGGTCGACGCGCCAGGCCGCGCGCACGTCGCCGTCGCCCGCGAGGGCGCCTCCCAAGGGCCTGCCATGACGGCACGCGTTGCTGAGCAGTTCGGAAAGGATCAGCACGGCATCGTCGATGACCGTATCCGCCACTCCCCCCGAGCGCAGCTGACCGCGCATCCGGTGTCTTGCTTCCCCCACGCCCGCAGGGCCATGGGGTACGGCCATGCTCGACGACGTGGGCACCTCCTGTGCCACCACCAACGCCACCCCCGAAACCTCCTTCACCCCACGCCACGGTGTGAATGCCCCTTCGGACCAAGCCGGAAACCGGCCGATCGACGTCCGCCGACGCACTCGTGACGATCGAATGCGGAGCGAACGCGCCGGTGCACTCCCTGTGACCGGAGGCCGGTTGTCGACGGTTTCGGAGGGGGGATCGTGGTGTTCTCCGGCGGGCCGCCGGCTCCGGTCGGGGCCGGGTCAGCGGCCCAGCTGGCGCAGTACCGCGCGCGGGCGGTTGGTGATGATGGCGTCGACGCCCAGCTCGACGCAGAGATCGACGTCCTCCGGCTCGTTCACGGTCCACACGTGCACCTGGTGCCCGGCTCGCTTGAGCCGCTCGATGTATCCGGGGTTGCTGCGCACGATCCGCATCGAGGGGCCCGCGATCCGGACACCGGCGGGCAGCCGTCCGTCCCGCAGCCGGGGCGAGACGAACTGGAGCAGATAGACCGTCGGCAGGGTCGGGGACACGGCCCGGACACGGTGCAGCGAGCGCGCCGAGAAGCTCATGACGCGTACCGCGGACTCGTCGGCGGAGGCGGGGGAGTCCAGGCCGAAACGCTTCAGCAGATGGAGCAGCCGTTCCTCGACCTGGCCCGCCCAGCGGGTCGGGTGCTTGGTCTCTACGGCCAGCTCCACGCGGCGGCCGGCGTCGGCGACGAGTTCGAGCAGTTTCTCCAGGGTGAGGACGGAGGTGTCGGCCAGGCTCCCGGGGGCGTGCTCCCAGTCGGGCGACTCGTCGCGGTTCTTCCACGAGCCGAAGTCCAGCGCGGCGAGTTCGGCGAGCTCCAGGGCGGAGACGGCTCCGCGGCCGTTGGACGTCCGGTTCACGCGTCGGTCGTGGACGCAGACGAGATGGCCGTCGGCGGTCAGCCGCACATCGCACTCGAGGGCGTCCGCACCGTCCTCGATCGCTTTCTTGTACGCGGCCAGCGTGTGCTCGGGAGCCTCTTCGGAGGCTCCGCGGTGGGCGACGACCTGGATCGGGTGCTGTCGTGCGAGGGTCACCGCGTCATGGTGCCACCGTCGCGCGGCGGGTGTGAGGTGAGATATCTCCCATCTCATTCCTTTTGGTAATAAAAGTCCGTTATAAAGGATGACCTCGGACGCACAGCCACCGCTTATGGTGCCCTGACGCCCCGTGGGAAAAGCTGGCGGCGTACAAAAGCACATGCACAGCTGCATCGCGCCGGGCCATCGACAAGTGTGAGTGGGCGTGACCGAGTGCGACCGAGAACAACAGCCGTGGATCGAGGAGAAGAGCTGTGAGCACCGAGAACGAGGGCAACGCAGTACCCCCGGCCCCGTCCGCACCTCCTGTGCCGGTGGAAACTCCCGCTGATTCCGCGCAGGCCTCGCACGCGGGGGGCGCGCCGACCGCTCCGATCCCCGCGGTGCCCGGCGCACCGGAGCACGCCCCGGCGCCCGCGGGCATGCCGGCGTACGCGTCGAACGGAGCCGGGCAGGGGGCCGACCCCTACGGACAGGCGCCGACGCAGGGCTCCGCGCCCGAGGCGGGCTGGCCGCCTCCGCCGCCGCCCACCCCCTCGTACGCCGACGGCGGCGGCCCGGGGCACGGCGGCTGGGGTTCCTCCTACCAGCAGCCCGCGCCGAAGCCCAGGAACGGGCGCGGCGGCCTGGTCGCCGCGGTGCTGGTGGCCGCGCTGGTCGCCGGCGGTGTCGGCGGCGGCATCGGCTACTCGCTGGCCAAGAACGACGACGGCTCCGCCGACTCGACGACGGTCTCCGCCCCGAGCAGCAGCGGCGAGGTCAAGCGCGCCTCGGGCACGGTCGCGAACGTGGCGGCCACCGCGCTGCCGAGCACCGTCACCATCGAGGCCCAGAGCACCAACGGCGAGGGCGGCACCGGAACGGGCTTCGTCTTCGACAAGCAGGGCCACATCCTCACCAACAACCACGTGGTGGCGGACGCGGTCGACGGCGGCAAGCTCACCGCCACCTTCCCGAGCGGCAAGAAGTACGACGCCGAGGTGGTCGGCCACGCGCAGGGGTACGACGTCGCGGTCATCAAGCTCAAGAACGCGCCCTCCGACCTGAAGCCGCTCGCCCTCGGCGACTCCGACAAGGTGGCCGTCGGTGACTCCACCATCGCGATCGGCGCGCCCTTCGGCCTGTCCAACACGGTGACCACGGGCATCATCAGCGCGAAGAACCGTCCGGTCGCCTCCAGCGACGGCGGCACCGACAGCAAGTCCTCGTACATGAGCGCCCTCCAGACGGACGCCTCGATCAACCCGGGCAACTCCGGCGGGCCCCTGCTCGACGCCTCGGGCGCGGTGATCGGCATCAACTCGGCGATCCAGTCGTCGAGCAGCGGCGGTCTCGGCGGCTCCGGCCAGTCCGGTTCCATCGGCCTGGGCTTCGCCATCCCGGTCAACCAGGCCAAGTACGTGGCCCAGCAGCTGATCCGGACGGGCAAGCCGGTGTACGCGAAGATCGGGGCCTCGGTCTCCCTGAACGAGGACTCGGGCGGTGCGAAGATCACCGAGCAGGGCGCGAGCGGTGCCTCGGCGGTCGAGCCCGGCGGTCCCGCCGCCAAGGCCGGCCTCAAGCCCGGCGACGTCATCACCAAGCTCGACGGCATGACGGTCGACAGCGGGCCGACCCTCATCGGCGCGATCTGGACCCACAAGCCCGGCGACACCGTCAAGCTCACCTACACGCGCGACGGCAAGACCCACACGGTCGACGTCACCCTCGGCTCCCGCGAGGGCGACAGCTGACCCTGCGGGCGGGTACGCGGAAGGGGTGTCTCCCACGGGAGACACCCCTT
>NZ_KZ627024.1 GCF_002911015.1 Streptomyces populi | reverse complement strand
GCCGGGGCGAGCTCTACCGTGAGGACCTCGATGCACTGGCCAGCCTCGGGGTGAAGTGGGCGGCGGCGTAGCTGGGCTGGAGGCCACGCGACGTCCGCTGACCTGCCCTACTCGTGATGGTCTGGAGCTCGAACCATCGCCAGCTCGAGCCCAGATCAGGGCCAAAGCAGGTAATGTTCTTCTTGTCGGAACGGGGTGCCCAGGTACACACTCGGTTCGGTACCACCAACGAAGGGCCCAGCTCCTGCCAGAGCCAGGCCCTCCGCGCAATTCCACGAGCCCGGTCGCCTAGCAGCAGACCGGGCTCACTGCATGTGAGCCCCAGCCGCGACCGTCTCATGTGTGGGCGCCCTAGTGGACGAACTGCCCCACCGTGGCGATGATCGCCACGAGCACGCCTACCGCAGCCAGCCCTACCGACCACTTCTCAGAGCCGGTCCAGCGCCTGCGTGGCTTGCTCATATCGGATCCCACCACTGCTCCTCCTTCTCCTCCTATCGCCCTGTCCCTCAGGGCGTCCGTCGCTCTCTGTGCAGAGAGCGACGGAGCCGAAAGGGAGGAGTCGGTGATGCGAAGACAAGCATCGTTATGTAACTGGCCTCAGGTCAAGCCGAGTTGAAGCACTCCGGGAAGTTCTTGACAAGGGGTCTTCACAAGTTCAGCACACTGCCTGTGTCCGGTAACTCTACGTAGCCTAAAGATCCCCATCAACCGCTACCCGCAGCACAGATCATCTCGCGTCACATACGCCTCACACGAAGGCTTCCTGATCAGTGATCGCCAGACGGCACCGGGGCACCGGCCCTGAATACCTTCCTCGGCACGCATGCCGCCGCTCAGCTGCCAGGCCCGCAGCGTCCAGGCTGCAATGAGCAGCAGGTCAGTCGACGGTCACTCCGTAATCGCGAGCGAGGCCTGCGAGGCCGTCGGCCCAGCCCTGGCCGACGGCGCGGAGCTTCCATACTTCCTGACCGGCAAGGCTGTGGCGGTAGAACTCGACGACAATCATCGCCTTGATCTCCGGGTCCCGCTGCGGTTCGAAGGTCCAGGTCTGGTTGCCGGCCTCGACGGTCAGCACGGGGGCGACGAGTTCGTCGCAGGCGGCGCCGGTCTCGACGTCCATGTTGATCGAGATGACGACCCGTCGGGTCTGCTCTGGCAGGCGGGCCAGAGCAACGGTGGCCTGCCCGGCTCTGCGGCCGTCTGCCGTCTGCTCGGGCAGGAGCCGGCAGGCGCCGTCGGCGATCTGGGGCTGGTTGTAGAAGACGAAGTCGTCGTCGGACGCGACCTTTCCGTCCGGGCCGGTGAGCAGCAGGGTGAGGTCAGCTGGGGTGCCGGCGGCGGTGAAGCTGATGAGGAGGTCCTGGATGGCGTGGGCTGGGAGGAGGGTGTTCTGTCCGGCGACCAGGTGGAGTGTCTGGGTTTCGGCGCTCTGGGTGGCGGCCGGAGCAGCAACCGTTGGGGGCGCGGTGGGCATGGGTGGGACGGCGGCGGGCACCGGGGCGAACGCGGGGGTGGCCGCGGCGGTGGCGCGGTGCCCCTGCTCGAAGGGGACGATGGCGTACGGGTCTGGGCAGTCGGGGGCGGTGCCGGTCGGGGTGGTGAGGTCAACGTCGAGCCCGGTCAGCGTCGTGTTGGGGTCGTCGTCAACGTTGGCCAGGAGGTCGTCCAGCGCGTCGACCTTGGCCAGGAGGTCGTCCGGCCTGGCGTCGAGGGACTTGAGGGCCGTGGACGGGTGGCCGGACGGTGTGGTGGTCACGGCGTAGGCGACCTCGTCGGCGCTGCCGGTGAAGCAGAGGGCGTCGTCCTTCCGCCAGAAGTTCAGGTTCGCCCGCACTGCGGCAACTGCCGGATGGTCGGGGCCCAGACGTTCGACGAGGGCTGCCAGCGTCTGCTCCAGCGCCGTGGCGGCGGCCCGTCGATCGCCCTCGTCAGCTCGCAGCTGGGCGAGTTGGCCCGCTGCCTGCACCGTGCTGGGATCCGCCGGCCCCGCGATGGTCACCAGTGTCTCGTACGACTCGCGCATGGTCGCCGCCAGCTCGCGCTTGGTGCGGCTTTGACGCTGCCAGTCGTCGAGTTCACCGAGCACGCCGACTGTCGTCTGGTGGTCGGGGCCCACCACCCGGACCAGATCAGTGATCAGCTCGGCCTCCGCGACCACCGCGTCGGCCGCGCTGGTCGCGAAGCCCAGCCAGTTCGCGAGGTCACCACGGGTGCTGAGGGTGTCGATGTGGTCCGGGCCGAGGATCCGGATCTGCCGTGCGAGCAGCTCCCGCGATGTCTCCACGCCGGCCGCGGGTCCGTGCGACTGCATCCGGAACCCTCCGATCATGGACAAGGTGGCGAAGGAGTCGCGGTCGTCCGGCCCGAGCGCACGATTCTCGTCACCGAGCAGCTCGACGAGCAAGTCGACAGCCTCGGTGTACCGTCCGGCCTTGCCCACCGCTAAGGCGATCATGCGCCGGGTGGCGAGGGTGTCGCGGTGGTTCGGACCGAGCACTCGTGTCTGGTCGTCCAGCACCTCGGCCAGCTGTGTCAGGTCGGGATCGGACGCGGTCGGCTCGCCCCTGGTTCCGAGGGCCGCGAGTGCCTCCCGGGTGGCCTGGGTGGCGGGGTCATCGGCACCGAATCCCTCCTCCTCCCAAGCGAGCAGTTCGGTCAGCTGGGTGATGGCCTGTTCCCGGTGCCCGAGCTCGGCTCCCAGGATGCAGACCCGGCGCATGGTGTCGTGCACGTCGCAGTGGTCCGGGCCCAGGACCCGCACCTGGTCCCCCAGGAGGGCGAGCAGTTCCTTGAGTTCCTCACTCCGGTCGTTGTGGGTTCGGAGCGCCGCGAGAGAGGAGCGCGTCCTGAGCGTGTCGACATCGTCCGCTCCGAGGACACGGGTATGGGCCTCCAGGAGTGCCGCGAGCGCCTCGACCGCGGCAGGCACGTCTCCGGCGCGGGCCTGGCAGCCTGCGGCGCGGTAGCGAGCCGTCAGGGTGTCGCGGTGGTTCGGACCCAAGCAGCGGCGGGCGGTGTCGATGTAGCGGGTGAAGTAGGCGAACGCCTCGGCCGGTAGTCCGGCACCGTCCATGCTGCGGCCGTGGCGGAGCAGCAGTGGGTGGGCGTCAGTGCGGTAGAGCGCGTCCTCCGCGTGGCCGAACAGTGTGGTGGCGCAGGCGCGCAGAGTCTGGGCGAGGACCGGGTCGGTCTCCACCTCGGGCCAGGCGGCGACCAGAGCGTCGGCGGCGGTGCGGGCGGCGGTGTCGTGCTGGTCCGGGGTGAGGGTGTCGCGGACGGCGTGCTGGGTGAGCTGGTGGACGCGGACGGCCTGGTGGGGGGTGCTGGAGGTGTGGTCGACGAGGTGGAGCCGGTGCAGGGCGCGCAGGGCGGCGACGACCTCACTCTCGCCGACCCTGGCCGGAACGGCCCCGGGTGCCTGCGAACCGGTGGGTGTGCGGTGTGCGGTGAAGAAGTCCAGGGCCGGAGGGCTGGTCAGGACGGTAAGGGGGATGCCGTTGGCATCGAGGAACGCGGCGAAGTGCAGCACGGGGCGGGCCAGGCCGGCGGGGCGCAGGGTGTCGGCGCGGTCCAGGGACAGGGTCAGGGCGGCGGCGACGGTGTGGTGCTGGTCGTCGGGCAGGGTGTCGGGGGCGGCGTCGGCCAGGGCGATGGCGCGGTCGGCGAGCAGGATCCGGTAGTGGGCGGCGGTAGTGTCGGCGTCGGCAAGGTAGGCGGCAGCCTGGGAGAGAGCCAATGGCAGGTGGCCGAGGTCCTGTGCGAGGGCTATGAGTTGGCCATCGGGCTCGGTGCGGCCGTGGGCGGCCAGGGCTTTGGTGAGGTAGGCGAGGGCTTCGGCGGGGGTGAATAGGCCGACCTCGATCAGGCGGCGGCCGGTGCCGTTCAGCGCGGCTTCGCGGCTGCGGGTGGTGGCCACCACCTGCCCCAGCGCGCTGGCCGAGGGCCACAAGCCGACGAGGTCGGCGGGGTCGGTAATGTCGTCGAGGACCACCAGCCAGCGGCACCGGGGCGCGTTCTTCTTGGGTTCCAGCCAGGCCAGGAACGCTGCGGCGGCACGCTCGGGATCGTTGGGGTCTGCCCGACACAGCTCGACCCCGGCCTGCGCGTAGCTGGCCACTACGGCCGTGCGGTTGGCGGCGGTGACCCACACCAGCACGTCCACCGCACCGTCGCGCCACAGGGTGCGGGCGTGGTCGGCGGCGAGCTGGGTCTTGCCGACACCGCCCATCCCGGTCAGCACCTGCCCCAGCACCGCCGTCCCCCCATCCTGCAGGGCCTCGCCCAGCCGGGCGGCCTCCGCACGGGGCTGAAAGAGCTCCACCCGGCGGGGGATCGTACCGACTTGATGCGGCCAGGCGGCGGGTTTCTGCGGGCTGCTCCGACGGATGGTCAGGATTCCGGTGTTGGCGATGGCGCCGTCCCCGGTCGCGGTCGCGTTCCCGGTATTCGTGGCCTGTGTCGACATCGGCGTCCCCTCGCCGCTCGGGGCGGGGCCCTGGTACCCGGACACCGCGGTGCCGCCGTCCTGTGCGTGGGCGTCGCCGGTGTCCCGCGCGCTCACCAGCCTCGGCGCGACAGAGGGCTCCTCGGTCGGCTGGTCGGGGGTGTCGGGGTGGTCAGCTGTAGTCGACACCAGTGCTCGCCTTGCTGTTCGTGCCGTCGGCGGTGGCGTCCCCGGTGTGCTCCGCGGTCGCGGAGCCCGGTCCGGTCCCCCCGGGGCGCACGACGCCGGTGCTCGCGGTGGCGCCGTTGGTGGCCTTGGCGGTGCCGGTGGCGAACGCGACGTCCACCGGTCCTGCAGCCTGCACCGCGGCGAGAGCCTGTGCCAAGGCCGCGGCGAAGTCATGGTCCGTCTCGGCGGCCTCTTCCAAAGCCAGGATCAGGCGCTGGCGGGTACGCTCACTCGGCTCCCGTTCCCCTTCTCCTGCGTCTGCTTCCTCCCGGGCCCGTGCCAGTGCCGGATCGGTCCCGAGTTTCGCGCTGACAAGCCTGTGCAGACGGTCCATGCCCGCGTCCAGTCCCTGGTCGATCTCCGCATCCGCGCGGCCCGCCACCCGCCTGGCCTTGCCCACCAGCCACGCGCACACGTACCCGACCGCGATCTCCACACCCGGAACCACGAGACCCCCTCGACACCGGCCGACACTCTGCGCCAACCGTACCCACAACAAACCACCCAAACCCCCCAGTTGCCACAGAACACCACGACAGCAAGGCGCAGCCTCGCAGCGGCACGGAGGCGCTGCGGGTCCGTCATGGGCGACGCGCGCCACGGGCCCCGCCTGGCCAGCCGGGGCTGCTCGGAACAACTCAACGCCCCCGCAACGACGGCGAACGGGACGACAACGGCCGAAGCACAGGCGGAACCGACCGATGGTCGCCATCGACAACGGGTCCATGACGATGAAGGCCGAACTGCTGCGGATGGCCTACGCGGGCGGCCTGGTGAACCACAACTCCCCTGAGAAGTGGCGCAAGGACGAAATCGCCTCCGCTGTCGTGGACATCGAGTTCCGCGCCGCCAACCAGACTGCCCCGGCCCGGTCCGCTGAGGTCGGCTCGTGGCCCGTTGTACGGGCCGCCCTCCGAACGGGACGACTACTGAGCCTTCCCCTGCGCTCTCCCCACCACGCCGGACCCCGGGCCCTTTCGGGTCCGGGACGGGCGCAGTCGTACGGACCGCGTAGGCCGCATGTCACCCCCGCGACCGGCTCGGAACCAACTCGCCGCCGCGTTCTCCCAGGTACGGAGTCACGGCGTGAACTATCCAAGGGTTCGGCTCTAGAACATCAAAGATCACCGTCTGAAGCGATAAAGGTTCCAGGTGTTAAGTACGTGCCTGCCTGCAGCTTCGGACACCAATGGTTTCCTACTGGGGTCATCTGTTATCCCAGGTTTTCCGATAACCCGGTCTGAACGGGAGGCGGCCAAGCGGCCGCACCGGAATTCGACACCCGCTTCGTACGACCGATCGGTGAACATGGACTCCGTGAACACCGAACTGACCGTGCTCAACAGGGACATGGCCGTGAGCCAGGACGACACGATACGGATGCTGCTGGAGCAGTCCAAGCGCACCGGCCGTGCCGTCCCCATCCGGCGCGCCTTTGTCCAGGATGCCGATCCCGGCCTGCGCCTGGTCACTCGGCCCGGCCCGTTCTCCAAGATGCTGCGCAGTAACGAGCGGCTGGACCTTTTCCTTCTGATCCACTGCGTCACCGCGCGCGCCGACTGGGGCGTCGCTCACCGGTCCGAGACCTGGGGCCGCGCCGCAGGGATCTCCTTCGCCACCAACGGCACGGCGAGCGCCGCGGTCTCCCGGCACCTGCACAAGCTCAAGGAACTGAAGCTGATCAGCACCGAGCCGTACGGCCGGATGACGAAGATCACCAAGTTGCTCGAGGACGGCTCCGGCGACCCGTACACGCTGCCGTCGGGCGACAAGGAGGGCTCCCGCAAGAGCACCTACTTCAAGGTGCCGTTCGCGTACTGGGAGCAGCAGTACTACCGGAAGCTGTCGATGCCGGCGAAGGCGATGCTGCTCATCCTCATGAGCCAGCGCAGCCCGTCCTTCGCCCTGCACAAGGCCAGGGAGTACGCGCTCTGGTACGGGGTCTCCCCGTCAACGGTCGGGCGCGGCATCGAGGAGCTGCAGAAGAAGCGTCTGCTGTACGAGTTCCTCTCCGAGCAACAGTTGGACGGCTTCTCCGTCCTCGGACAGAGCACGCACGTCCGCTGGGCTCTCGCCGCGCCGTTCGACCTGAACGTCAACAAGACGGAGCGCGAGGCGGCAGAGGCCGCCTGGACTCCTGAGGGCGTCGCCCGCACCGCGCTGCGGATCGGTTCCCGTGTTCCCGCGCTCTCGGGAGCCGCGATTCCGCGATGAGCACCGCCGGGGAGCTACGGCCCCGGCCCCACGACTCCCGGCCCGGCACACCCGGGTCGGGCGCGGCGCAGGTCGCCGCCCCGCAAACGGGCGACGGCCCCCTGTTCCAGCAGGGAGCCGCCCAGTGAAGAAACCAACAGTCACTCCCCAAGGAGGCACCATCAGCATGTCCAGCGAGCCTAAGGGCACTGACCAGCCGGCGTCGACCCGGCATCACCAGGGCAACGGCAAGCTGCGCCACATCTGGTCCGAGATCCGGACCCGGCTGCGGCAGCTGCTGGATGGCGGCCGCCGCCGTCGTCTGCGCGCCCTCGCCCGTACGGCGGGCTACGGCATCCTCCGCGGCGCCGCCGGTGCCGTGGGCGCGAGCGGGACCGGGTGGATCATCTGGTGGATCCAGCAGCGCTGACCCGGCGCACCCGCTGATCCCCTCTCCCTCGACCTGGTGGTCCCGGTCCCGAGACCGAGACCACCAGTGGCTCCCCGTCGGTCACCGCATGCGCGCCGTCGTACGGGGCCAACTGCACAGGGCAAGAGCCGAAGTTCGGTCACCAGCGCGGAACAAGAGATGGCGCAGTTCGGCGCGCAATTCCCCGCGCTTGTCTGCGTGCGCGTACGCTCCGACGACATGGCCGCCGACAGCAGGGTTCAGCTCATCTCCTATCTCGCCGTGCAGCAGCCGTACGAGATCGTGGGCACGCCGGAGAGCGAGTGGGTCGACTTCAAGAGCGTCCCGCCCGAAGGGCCGTACGACCTGAGCACCGACAAGGGCAAGTTCGAGCTCGCCAAGGACGTCGCCGCGTTCGCAAACGCCAGCGGCGGACTGATCGTGTGCGGCTTCAAAGCGAAGAAGAAGCAGACCGAGCTCTACGAGGTCGCCGAGAAGGTCACACCCTTCGACAAGAAGGTGGTCGACAGCACGAAGTACAAGGACGTCATCACGGAATACGTGCGCCCGCTGCTCCAGGTGAAGTTCTTCTGGTACGACCACCCTGGGGGTGACCTGAAGGCATCCGGGTACTACTTCGTGATCGAGGTACCGGCGCTGCCCGAGGCCGACCGGTGGGCGATGGTCACCCGGGGCATCACCGACAACGGCCAGTTCATCAAGAACAGCTGGACCATCCCGATCCGCAACGGCGACACTACGGCCTTCCTCCCTCAGGACGAGGTGTACCGGCTGCTGAACGACGGCCTGCGTACGCGGCGCGGCCCCGATACCGCGCCTGCTCCGGCTGCTGACCGCGTCAAGAGTCGGGACGACCTGTGCAACGCCCTGGACATGGAGAAGACGCCGCTGCTCTTCTTCCAGAGCGTCCCCGATCATCCGCGCGGCATCGTTCCTGGTATGTGCGCCGACCATGGGCTACGGGACGTCCTGAGCAACCAGGACACACTCCGGGGCGCCCACGCCTTCAACTGGTCCACGGCATACACGCATCCGGAACCTCGTGAGGGCGGTCTCCTGCTGGCCGACGCTCCCCGTCGCGGACTGCTGATCGAGTCGGACGGCGCGGTCACCGGGGCCGCGGCTGCCACTTCGGAGATGCTGGGCTGGGCAATGGAGCAGCACTCCAGCGGCGGGCCACGCAGGATCAGCGTGTTCGTGCTGACCGAGATCACTCTGGAGTACTTCCGGCTGGTCGACCGGCACGTCCTGCCGCTGGTCGGCGGCACATGGACGCACCGGATCGTCGCCTCGGACTTCACCCGCAAGCCGGCTCGTACGCTGGCTGCCGGGGACGACCCCACCTTCCCGTTCATCGGCTCACCACAGCCCGCAGCAAGCGCCACCTGGAACCACGGCTGGCAGGCGCTGGGGGATCCAGAGCGCGACGCGTATGAAGCTCTACGCAATATCTACGCGCTCTTCGGCCTTGATGTCACCGCAAACCCGTTCGTCGACGCGGACCGCGTGATCACGGCCAAGCTGCTGGAGAAGAAGAGGTAGTCGTCCGGCCTTGGGCGGCTTGTCCGCCCGGCGTCGCGCGCAGGGAACACCGGCGGCGCCCGATTTGAAGGCTGGCCACACGCTGACCGTGACCGAGACCGCGCTCGTCTTCCTCCAGGACGCCCGCCGCCGCGGCGATGTGCACGAGCCTCTGGACTGGATCCCCGAGGTCCACCACCCGATCGGCAGCGGCGAGGCCGTCGCCTCTGACGCGCTCCTGTACTCCAGAAAAGCCGCCGCACCAAACTCACCACACTCGCCAACCTCGGACTGGAGTGGGCGGAGAGCTGACGGCTCGCGACGGGCGCCTCCCTGCGTCAGCACCTGCACGCCACGATCAGCGTCTCGCCGCAGGTATACCGGCAGACGTTCCAGGCGACGCACTGAGCCCCGCCCACTTACCGATCACTGAACGATCTCCGCCCCTCCCTCGTCGTAGGAGCACGAACACGGAACGGTGTGACAGGGGTTGGGATGCGCAAGGGGATCGTGGCTGGAGCGGTGCTGACCGGGCTGGCGTTGGCGGGGTGCGGCGGCGCGGACGTGCGGGACGACCTGGTGGTGACGGGCACTCCGCCGGCCACGCCCTACGCGGGGCCGCTCCATCTGCCCTCGGAGAAGCACTCGGGGGCCGACGAGCCCGAACCGGGGGAGGCTTCGGGCGCGGCAGGCAAGGCGCTGGAATGTGACGGCGCGATCTTCTCGGGCGGTGGGTCGGACCGTTGGAGCAAGAGGGACGGTGGCTCCACCCCCGAGGAGGGGCTGAACGCGTACTTCGACATCTACCAGCCCGAGGAGCCCGATTACGGCTACCGCGTGGAGCGGCGGGAGGGTGATCGTGTCCTGTTCTCCTTCGACGTGAAGGGCAGGACCAAGGTGGCCGTCGTCGTCGCCAGGGACCAGCCCCATCGCCCGGGCTGGGGCCCGGAGACCAGCGCGTCCTGTGACCCGTCGGAATGGCCAGCGAGCTACGCCAAGTCCAAGGGCTACGAGATCTGGGAGGACCGCAAGGGCCACCGGGTGCCGACCACGAAGGTGAGCAGCTCCCCCGGCGCCGAGCACTGCGACTGGCAGAGCGCACATTTCCTCGACCTGGGCAGCGGCCCGAACTCCCGCCAATACGTGCGCGACCCGCAAGGGCTCTTCGAATCCGAGCTGCTGAACGGCACATACGACGCGAATACCCGCATGCCGGCAGACGCGCGCGACACCGGCTACCACTACCGCGACTGGACCCTCTGGCTGGCCGCGGACAAGTCAACGGCCTATATCCGTACCTCCCACGGCGTGGAAGCCTGGCCAGCAGCAGCACATCCGATCGGCTGCGACTAGGGTCCGTCTTCAAAGATCATCGCGTGGTGGATCATGGTGGGGTGATACGTCGACATGAACTCACCGATCTGGAGTGGGAGTTACTCGCTCCGCTCATACCGCGGGCCGCGACAGGGCGGCCGCGGGTGTCGGACCGGCAGGTCATCAATAGAATGGTCTACAAGATCCGGACCGGGATCTCCTGGCGTGACCTGCCGGAATGCTACGGACCGTGGAAGACGGTGTACACCCGCTTCCGCCGCTACGCCCTGGACGGCGTGTTCACCCGAGCTCTCCAACAGATCCAGGCACGTGCGGACGCCGTCGGCGACATCGACCGGCTCGTCCAGATCGACTCCACCATCGTCCGCGCCCACCAGCACGCCGCCGCCACCGGTCGAAAAAGGGGATCCACCGGCCGGACGAATTGGACGATCACGCCCTTGGCCGATCCCGAGGCGGACTGACCACCAAAGTCCACCTCGCCTGCGACGGACGCGGCCGCCCCCTCGCGATCCTGCTGACACCCGGCCAACGCCACGACAGCATCTGCGCACGCCCCCT
>NZ_KZ627023.1 GCF_002911015.1 Streptomyces populi | reverse complement strand
GACATGCCAGCTGTGACGGCCGACGGTGACGACGGGGCCGGGGTCGGCCTTGGAGTCGCGTATCGACATGCCCTGGCCGATGCAGGCGCATTCGACGCACTCACCGCCGGCTCCGTTGCTGTACGAGGACCTGAACCATGCCGAGCCGGTGGGGACGGCGGATTCTGCCATGCTCATCGCGCGTAATCCTTCAGGACTGATTCGATCAATTCTCTGGAGCGCTGAGGGCTCAGGGCGGCGGCTCTCAAGCCGTCGAACGCCCGGGTGTACTCCCGAACATGATGCTCGCCCTCCAAGTAGATCGCGTCGGTGATGCCGTCCCGATAGACGATGTCCGGATCCTCCGGGTCGGGAAACCCGAGCATCGTGAACGACCCGGTGGCCGGGTAGGTGCCCGAATCGAAGGGCAGGACCTGCAATGTCACCGACGGCAACTCCATGGACTCCAGGAGGCGTTCGAGCTGCTCGCGCATCAGGGGCTGATCTCCGATGACATTGCGGAGGGCGCCTTCGTTCAGGACGAACCAGGCGTCCGGACCGTCGGGCCGCGTGAGCATGGATTGTCGCTCCAGCCTGACGCGCACGGCACGCTCGATGTCGGCCGGTGTCATGTGCGCTCCGGTCGTGTGGAGTTCGGACGCGTACGCCGTGGTCTGCATGAGACCGGGCAGCAACTCGCACTGGTACTGGCGGAACGTGGACGCGTCCTGCTCCAGGCCGATGTAGATCGAGAACCACTCGGGGACCCCGGAACCGTGCGCCTGCCACCATCCGCGCGTTCTGGCCTGTCGGGCCAGTGACTTCAGGAACTCACGCAACTCGTCGCTGGTGGAGTAGAACCGGCACAGCGCATCGACGTCGGACGGCTGGACCCTGCCGCTGCCCGTCTCCATGCGATTGACCTTGGATCCGCTCCAGTCCAACGCCTCACCGACCTGCGCGCAGGTCAGCTCGTTCTGCTCACGGAGCTTCTTCAGCTCGATCGAGAGACGTCGACGTCGTGCGGTCGGCGATCCGGCCATCCCAACCCCTCTCCTGGTGAAGGGTGTTCAGTCTTTCGCCAAGGAGTGCGCCAGCCAATCACTCGTAAGTGGGAATCCCGCCGTGCACATTGCACGACGGGATGTGCCCGCGCCACTCTGAGCACGATGCAACTCCCCGTGAGGATGCGTGACGCTCCGCGACCACGCGGAGATGGCATGCGACGAGAGAGGTCTTCGTGATCCGAGAAGCGTGTATGTCGCGGAAGCCTTGGGAACTGGACTTCACCGCGGAACCCGAGGAAGTGGCCGCCCTGCGCCGCGTCATGCGGTTGCACCTGGGGGTCTGGGGGCTGCATGAGATCGCCGATGAGGCTGCGCTGTGCGTCAGTGAGCTGGTGTCCAATGTCATCGACCACGTCGG
This sequence comes from Streptomyces populi, assembly GCF_002911015.1. Lineage (GTDB taxonomy): Bacteria > Actinomycetota > Actinomycetes > Streptomycetales > Streptomycetaceae > Streptomyces > Streptomyces populi. Next base: position 9,378 of record NZ_KZ627023.1, on the reverse strand, counting down.
TGCAGGCACCCCGGCAACGCTCGCTGTCTCGATGAACGGCACCCGTCTCCGCATCGAGGTCCACGACCCTGACACGCGTGCCCTGCCTGCACTGTTGAGTGCCGCTTGCGATGCCGAGGGTGGCCGAGGCATGTTTCTGGTTGATGCTGTCGCCACTCGCTGGGGTGTCCTCCTTCACCCGGAGCGCAAGGTGACATGGTGCGAACTGGCAACGGGGCTTACCTCGCCGCACGGTCACGTGCGTGGGGCAGGCGTCACGCGTGCTGAGGTGTTGCTGAACGGCTACGGGGCGGTGAGGCAGCACCGTAGCTCGAGCTTCAGCAAATTGGCCGCATCAGTCGCCGAAGAGACCGTGATCGACGTCATCGCGGACGTGCTTCTCTGGCTCCGGGCGCATGGCTACGACCCGGATGATGTCCTCGATCGTGCGCAGACCCGATTCGAGGTGCAGGTTGGAGGGACTTGAGCACCCCTGCACCCGCCTTACGCCATAGCGATGGATGCGTAGGTGAAGACATCAACGGGGAGTGGGTGATGAAGCTTCCACGTGATCGCCATGGGCTTGCTGCCCTTGTGCCCCTGGTAGGTTGCCGGGCCCAACAGCATCCACGGCTCTGACTTGCCGATGTCTGAGTCCTTGTAGTGACGCATGAACAGCAGAACGTGTCCGCCTTGCTGTTCGTGCTCCATGTATCGCCGACCGGTTGGGGTGTTCTCGGAGACGATGTTCTGTGTCTCCCAGTGGAACTCGGTCGAGCTCAGCGCGTAATCCCTGTAACGAACGGTGGGTGAGAAATCCTTCTCGTCCTTGTTGAAGGTGATCAGGCATGCGTCAGTGTTGAGTTCGTCCGAGTAGGTCACTCCCTGAGAGAAAGAACCGGGCATTTGTCCGCCGATGCGAGCGATCCCTAGAGCGGCGAGGATCTCGGAGCGGTTGTACGAGCTATGGACCTTCAGCGGAAGGTTTCGGAGTGTTCCAGAAAGATCTTCCGGATAGTGGTCGAAACGCTCCTGTACGTGGGTGAGGACCTGTCGCAACTCGGAGCGTAGATTCGGTTGGCGCTGAAGCGAGTCGAGCCCCTCCTGGTAGGTGGAGAACCCTCCTGCCTTGTCCCAGAGGTTGAAGAACAGCATACGAGCGTAGCTCTGTTCCGTGAAGCTGAGGCTTTCATATGCGGGAGGTTCGTCCGACAGGAGACGTAGGTATGCTGCGGCGCGTTCCGGGTCATCCACGTGCAGGAACGCATGGACGCGCTTGAGTAGGGCCTCCTCGCCTTCCGGAGCAGGGCCGTCGAGCAACTGCGCTTTACGGAGGATGGCTGTCCAGGAATTGGAGCCCCTATAGAGCTCCTTGATCTCTCTTCGGCTCTCTTCGAGATAGGCAGATAGTCCGTGCGTCCTATATGACCTGACCTCTTTAGCTAGCGACCGCACATCAGCCTTGATCTGTGTGCGGATGTTGTCGAGGATCAAGTCCTTCGCTTTACCTTCGAGGATGATCTGGCAGCCGGATGGGAGCTGCGGAAAATCTCGCTCTGCGTGCTCAATGAGGCGGTTTCGTGTGAGGTTAGTCATTGCGCGAAACTGTTCCTCGAAGCGGAACTCGGCGCGATGCTGCCCGATGAAGTCGAGTACGGTTAGGACCGGCTTGTTGGGAGTGCGACGGAGTCCGCGCCCAAGCTGTTGCAAGAAGACGGTCGCGCTTTTGGTCGGGCGCAGCAGGAGCAAGGTGTCCACATCGGGGATATCTAGCCCCTCGTTGAACAGGTCGACAGAGAAGATTACTTGCAGTTCCCCGGTGCGCAGTTGGGAAAGCGCTGCATCTCGCTCCGCTTGAGGGGAGTCACTGTCGAGCGCCTTGGCCTTGAAGCCCGCTTCGCAGAAGAAGTCGGCCATGAAGCGCGCGTGTTTCTTGTTGACACAAAAGCCCAGAGCTCGCATCGTGCTGATGTTGGTGAGCTTGCTTTGGATCTGTTTGACGACGATCCGGGCTCGGGCGTGGTTGCCGGTGTAGACGTTGCTCAGTTCATCGTCATCGTAGGTGCCCCGCTGCCAGGTCAGCGCCGTCAGATCGGTGCCGTCAGGCGTTCCGAAGTAGTGGAACGGGCACAGTAGGTCGTTTTCCAGCGCTTCCCACAGGCGCATCTCGGCAGCGATATGCCCGTCAAAGAACTCGTCCTGGACATTCGTGCCGTCCGTACGCTCTGGGGTGGCAGTGAGCCCGAGGAGCTGCTTGGGCTTGAAGTGCTCGATGACTCGGCGATACGTGCTGGCAGAGGCGTGATGGAACTCGTCGATGACGATCACATCGAAGTGCTCTGGATCAAGCTGTTCGAGGCGTTGCTCCCTTAGGGACTGAACGCTGGCGAACACATGGTCCCAGTCGCGCGGAAGCTCCCCGCTGAAGAGCAGTTCGCCGAAGGAAGCGTTGTCGAGGACCTCGCGGTAGGTGCGTAGGGATTGCTTCAGGATCTCCTTCCGATGCGCAATGAAGAGCAGACGCAGGTCGCGGCCGGCCATCCGTAGCAGGTCGCGGTAGTCGAGCGCGGCCATGACCGTCTTGCCGGTGCCTGTCGCGGCGACCAGCAGGTTACGGTGACGCCCGCGAAGTTCCCGCTCGATGCGCAGCCGTTCGAGCATGTCGCGCTGGTGCGGGAAGGGCCGTACCTCCAGTCCGGACAGGCTGATCTTCAACTCCTCGGGGGAGCGGCTACCGCCGGCTGCGAGGAGGGCCTCATCGAGCCGATTGCCGTCGCGATCGGGGTCGTACGTCTCGAAGGCGCTGTCTTCCCAGTACGAGTCGAAGGTGGCTTCAAACTTGCGGAGCACCGCCGGAGTGGCTACGGAGGAGAGGCGGACATTCCACTCAAGGCCATCGAGAAGTGCCGCCTTGGACAGGTTAGAGCTGCCGACGTAAGCCGTGCTAAACCCTGTTTCGCGGCGGAAAAGCCACGCCTTCGCGTGCAAGCGCGTCGATCGGATCTCGTAGTTGACCTTCACCGTCGCGCCGAATTCACGGACAAGCCGGTCCAAGGCAGCACGGTCGGTAGCGCCGATGTACGTGGTCGTTATGACACGGATCGGGATATTGCGCCTCTTGGCGGATAGGAAGGCATCCTCGAGGACGCGGATTCCGTACCACTTCACGAAGGCGCAGATAAGGTCGATGCGGTCGGCTGTTGCCAGCTCCGCCCTGAGCTCCGCGCCAAGGCTAAGGTCATCGCGCGAGTTGGTAATCAGGGCGGTCTCGGAGAGCGGTGTCATCGGTCGGATGGCGTAGACCCCGGGGGCCTCTTGCTCGGCAAGAGCCAGCAGTTGCCGAGGGCCATCGCTGATGCGATTTTCTTCCGGCGCTACGTCAGAAGGGATCGTGGCGTCCAGGGCGGCCATGATCTTGTTGGCGGCCGCGACTTGGTCCGCATGTGGAAGCCGCCCGAGCCTGCGGCTGATCGTCTCCCCAAGGTGGCGGGCCAGGACATGTGGCGCTGACTCGGCGCCTACCTCGGCATCGATGACCTTCCAGCCCATGGCTTCGAGCTGCCCGACGTCCTCCTGGAGGCCATGCGTGATGAGCTTCTCGTAGACCCCCGGTATCGGCTGTCCGGGCTGCTGAGACGCTGCCATACGACCCCCTCCTTGACTGCACGTTGATGCGGCTCTGTTCTAACAGGAGCAACTGACAAAGGGAGCGGATCCAGTTCCCGGAGCTGGGTAAGCGGAGCCGTTCACGAAGTCGTAGGTCGGTCAGTGATCGGTGTGTCCCGAGTGGAATCGATGGCCCTAAAGCGCACCAAAGACTGAGCGGCGTTGTTTGCGGCAGCCGGCGGCACAAGTGAGAAGACCATGGCGACCTTGCCCGGATCGACGCGGCCATCGATGACCGTTGACTCCGGAGCGTCCTCAATTACCGGATACAGCAGGATGCTCCCCCGCCGCTCGGTCACGTGACGTTCGGTGACCTCGTCCTCGGTTCGAGGTAGGGCGCCCGAGATGCGCAGGGCCGTAGCGCGGTGCTTGGGGTCACTGATGTTGCCGAAGATCTCGACTCGACGCCGCTGGCGGTGAGAGAGAGCCAAGGGGCGACTACCAGCGATGCTGCCCGTCAACGTGCGTACAGACGACGTGTGTTGAGGGGCGATCAAGAGCCAGTCGTCTATCAGGTGGGGCGCGCGCAGAAGGCTCCTCAAGTACTCCAAGTGGGGTTCGAAAGGAGCTGGGTTCCACCACCGGAGGTTCTCCAGGATCCCCATCAGCTGCTCATGGGACAACGTGTGCGTGAACGCGGAGAGAGTGTAGGAGCGGCCGTTGCTCGGGTGGTGGTAGGTGAACACCTCGCGTTCGGGCCGGAGGTCGTCAAGGAGGGGGCGCCACAGCATCGTGTTGTGATGCAGGTCCGCGCCCGTGTTCGGGTGAGCGGTCGGCTCGATGATCTGGCCCGGCGACCGCACCTCCACCAGTTCCGCGTTGAACATCTTGTTCCGGGCCGACGGCTTCACCCAGGGCAGGTGCTGGGCGACCAGGGGCGGGATCTGGGCGGGGGTGACCTGGGGGCGGCCGTCCACCAGTGGTGCGTAGCGGGACAGTTCGTCGCGGAAGAGTTCCTCGTCCCGGCAGATCGCCTCGAAGGCCTCGTACAGGTCGACGGTCTTGGCGTTGCGGCCGCGGCCGAGTGCCTCCTCGCGGCCGATGTACAGCCGCACCAGGTCCCGGTAGCCGGGGCGGAAGCCGAACCAGCGGCCCATCTGCATCAGGGTGTCGGCCTGCTGCGTCGTGCGGCGGTAGTACGTGATCGTCAGGCCCTCGACCGTGAAGCCGCGGGACAGCTTGGTGCCGCCCACGAGGATCTTCCACACGTTGGGGGTGCGGTCGAAGTCCAGGTCGGGCTGGGCGTAGTCGCGCTCGCTCTCGCCGTTGACGACGATGACGGGGCTGCCGCCCTGGTTGATGAGGCGGCGGGCCTCGCTGACGTACGGCTTGAGGTCCGCGTAGGTCGCGGGGGTGGGCAGGGAGCCGTTCGCGTAGGCGCGGAAGTCCCTGTCGAAGAGGTCCGCCAGGCGCGCGTGGCCTTCCGGGCCGGTGTGCGCGGAGTTCTCCCACAGGGTTCTGATGCGCTGGGCGAGGGCCGCGTGCTCCGCCATGCGGACCGATTCGTGCACCAGCATCGTGTGGTGCCGGAACGGGCCGGAGGGAACGCCGTGCTCCGCGCGGTAGACCTTCAGCGCGCCCGTGAGAACGAACGCGTCCAAGGCTTCCTGGAGCTTGTCGCCCGTGCTGTCGTAGATGCCCCGGACGTGCTTCTTCTCGGCTTCGCCCTCGTCGCCCTCGAAGCCGTCCAGGTCGTGGAAGTCCTGGACGCCCATGTAGTCGGTGGGCCGGGGCAGGGAGATCAGGAAGTCGCGCGGGAACAGGTCCTCCTCGTCGCCCGGGTCGATGAACACGTTGGCGAAGGGGGTGGCCGTGTAACCGACGTACTGGGCGCGGGGGAGCAGCTTGAGCAGGGCGCTGATCTGGCCGTTGATCGCCGTGCGGGTGACCTTGCCGTCCTCCCACTTCTTCGGGTCGGTGGTGTTCACGGAGGCCTGGTCCGACTCGTCGTCGATGATCAGGGCCGGGATCTCGCCGAGGATCGGGCCGATCTTCTTGAGGTCCTTGACCAGCTTCTCCAGCACCGACTTGTTCTTCTTCACGACCATGATCCGCGCGCGGGCCGCGTGCAGGTTGGCCGGGTCGTGCAGCGGGCGGGTGCGGTCGGGCTTCTCGAACTCCAGGGCGCTGATGCCGCGTTCCAGGGACATGTAGTCACGGTCGCGGGAGGTCAGGCGCTCGATGTCGAAGGCGCCGAGGTCGGAGGGGCGGGCGCCGAAGGAGACGAACTTGGCGGGCCAGTCCTCGTCGTCCTGGTAGTCGATCCCGACCAGGGCGTCCGGGTCGGAGGGGTCGGCCGCGCCCAGGATGTTCTCCTGGCCGATCAGCTCCATGTCGAGCCGGCGCTGGGTCTGGCCGCGCAGCAGGTTGAGGGTGCCGCCCAGCACGATGACCAGGCGGTAGCCCGCGTCGATGGCCTTGGCTGTGACGCCGGTGAAGTTGGCGGTCTTGCCGGACTGCACGTAGCCGACGACCAGTCCGCGCGCGCCGTAAGGGGTGTCGCTGGTGGGGTCGGCCAGCCGTTCCACGACGGCGTGGGCGGCCTCGTCCAGGCCGGAGACCGCCGCGTCGGGCCATCCCTTGCCGCGCAGCAGACGCTCGTACGACGCCCAGTAGAAGGAGCGGTTCGCCGCCTGTTCCCGGGTGTACCAGGGCCGGAACTCGCGGCTGATGGTGACGGGGCCCGGTTCCGTGTGGACCGGGACGACGGCGTCGAACGCCTTGCGGAGGTCCTCGTCCAGCGCGAGCTTGCCGTAGACCTCGGCGCGGCGCTCCGGGGTGCGTGCCGCGGTGGCCGACCAGGCGGGGGACTGCTCGAAGTCCCACGCGGTGAGCTTGCGGCGCCAGAGGGCGAGCAGGTCGTCCCCGGGGGCCGCGGCCAGGATGCGCTCGTGGAACCCGGTCACGTCCGCGTCCGCCGGCTCCTCGTCGTCGGCGAGCGCGAAGGCGAGCTTGGCGAAGTGCTTGGGGCCGCGCCGGCTCATCGCGTCGAGCACCTCGCCGTGGAGGTCGGTGAGGTGGTCGGGAGCGGGGGCGTTCTCGGCGGTCACGGTGGTCGGATGGCCTCTCTGGTGTACGGGAAGGTGCGGGGGAGGGAGGAGGAGAGGGCGGTGGACTAGTCCTCGCCCCGGGTGAGTTCGGCCCGTACCGCGGCGACGAGCACGCTGTTCCACAGGGTGACCTTGTCGGTCTGGTTGGCCCAGACCCGTTCCTTCTGGAAGATCTCGTTGAGCATCAGGTAGAGGAGGCTCTTGAGGACCGGGGCGTCGTTGGAGCCCCCGCGTCGGCCGCCGTTGAAGGCGTGCCGGTAGTCCTTGTTGAGGGTGACCAGGCGTTCCTTGTGGTCGATCGTGAAGAGCAGGTCGGCGGAGTCGGTGTCGGCGGGCACGTCGAGCCTGGCCCAGACGAAGGCGATGGGGTCGTCGCCCTCCAGCTGCGGCAGTTCGTCCCGCAGCGTCCGCTTCAGCTTGGGGTCGATGCCCTTGCCGGGCGGGATGACGGCCGCGCGCCTGACCTCCGTGCGCCGCTTGGCGGCTTCGCGGTAGGCGGTCTCCGCGTCACGGACGTAGTCGGCGAAGGTGTGGCCGGTGGCGGCGTCCGTGGCCTTCTCCAGTCCCCGGGCGAACGCCGGGGTGACCTGGACCCCGTCCTTCTTGACGGTCAGGGAGAACACGTCGTTGGGCTCCGACGGCAGGTCCAGGGCGATCCTGGCGAGGGCGAGGTGGCCCTCCGGGCTGCGGGTGTCGTTCCAGCCGCCGGCCTGGACGAGGCGGTCGTTGCGGTAGAGGTAGAAGCCCTGGCGCTCGGCGAGCGGACCGATGCCGCGGTAGGCGACCAGTGGAGACTTGGGCGGCCATATGTGCGCGGTGAGCGGTACGTCCCCGAGGCCTTCGACGGGGGCGGTGTAGGTACGGGGATAGCCGGGGCGGCCCGGGACCCGGTACCCGAACGGGTCGATGGGCTCGACGCCCCGGTGGTCCAGCTCCTCCCGGGTGTGGACGTCCTCGACGACGATGTCGACGTGGAAGCCGTCGCGGGCGAGGAAGCGGTGGAGGTAGAGGCCGAGGTGGGTCTCCAGCCGCTCGATCGCGTCGTTGAGGTAGCGGTCGGTCTGGCCGGCGGTGATGGTCTCGAAGGCGCGGACCTGGTCCCAGCGCACGATCGTGCCGTGCCAGCCGATGATCCCGTCGTAGCGGTCGACCAGGTCCTGGCAGTACGCCGCGTCGACGATGTCGCAGGTGAAGTCGGCCTGCGCGCGGGCGGTGAGCCAGCGGCGGCCGGTCGACGGACTGCGCCTGGTCCGGCTGATGACGGTGAGCGCGTCGGCGTGCGAGAGGGAGGCGGCCTTCAGCCCGGCGCCGAAGTGCCCGAGGGCCCCGACGGCGTACTCCTCGCGCCCGCCGACGGTCATCGCCGTGTCCAGGCCCGCCTCGTCCATGCCGTGACCGTCGTCGATGACGAGCAGGCCGACGAGACGGTCCCGGCCGCCGCGTTCGCCCGTGTCCCGCAGGAAGCTCACGACGACGTTGCCGGCCCCGGCGTCGATCGAGTTGTCGATCAGGTCGGCGATGGCCGCCTCGAAGCCGTAGCCCTGGTGCGCGAGCGACTCGAACGACCTGGCCGCCGGGGGGAGCCGCTTGCTTCCGCTCGTGGGCACGTCGAACTGCCAGTCGGACGACGGCTGGTAGGGCGGCATACAGGGTCCTCGCGAGCAGGGACACGCCCGGGATGTGTGTGGGCATGCCGGTTCAGCAGGTCAGGTGTGACGTTAGCGTGAACGGGTTGTGAAGGGGGGACGGGGGCGGCACGAATACGAGCGCGGCCCCCGGAGACGTTCCAGGGGCCGCGTTCCGAAGGGTGTGACGCCGTCGGGCTCAGGCGTACTGGTCCCCGTGGCACTCCCCGTAGGAGACCTCCGACCCGCACCAGCACTCCGCCCCCCGCTGCGGCGGCCACGCCACCGCCAGCCCCCTGGCCGCCAGGGTCGTCGCGTACTGGGGGAGCAGGGTCGTGTCCGAGGGGGACGAGGCCTCCGAGGCGGCGAAGGCCTCGTAGGAGGGGACCGTGGCGGTGACGATGCCGAGGTTCGGGGTGCCGGAGCCCGCCAGTTCGCGCAGGGACGCCTCTATCGTCGCCAGGTGCTCGCCGTGCGAGGGGTACTCGGTGGTGAGGTCCGGGTACGCGGTGGTCAGTTCCGTGAGTTCGGGGGCCGACCAGTGCAGGACCGCCACCGGGAACGGGCGGGACAGGGCCTCGCGGTAGGCGCCCAGTTCGGCCTGGAGGCGGGTGATCTCGGCCTGGAGCTCCGCCGGGTTGTCCGAGCCGAGGGACCAGATCCGCTTCGGGTCGTGGAGCTCGTCCAGGGAGATCGGGGACGAGTGGAGGGTGTCGGCCAGGGCGTCCCACTCGTCGTGCGCCGCGCCCAGCATGCGGCGCACCCGGTGGCGGCCGAACAGGAGGGGGAGCGTGGAGTAGGGGGGCTCCGGTACGTCCGTCAGGAGCAGGGTCGTTCCCTCGGTGAAGGTGTCCTGTGCCGCCTCCAGCTCGTCGTGCGACTCCAGGGCCTCCGCCACGATGACCCAGGGGGCCGGGTCGCGGGGGGCCGCGGCCCGGACGCCGTCGATGATCGCGCGGGCCTCGGCCTCGTGGTCGTACTCCCACAGGTTCGACGCCTTCAGGGCGCGTACGAGGTACGGCTTCTCCAGCGGAGCGTCCGAGGCGAGCAGGCGGTCG
>NZ_KZ627022.1 GCF_002911015.1 Streptomyces populi | reverse complement strand
GGTCGGCGGCCCCGTGCACGGCGTCGTCTTCCAGGGCCGCCGCTATGACACCGGCGACCGCGGCGACTACCTGCGTGCCATTGTCAGACTCGCATGCGAACGTGAAGACCTGGGCCCGGACTTCCGGACCTGGCTCCGCAGTTACGTAACCGAGGAGATGTAGGGATTTTGAGCAGCGCCGCGACCCGCACCGCCGACCGGGAACACCTCTGGTCGGTGGACGAGCACCTGGAGGACGTCCTCACGACGGTCCGCCCCCTCGAACCCATCGAGCTGCAACTCCTCGACGCCCAGGGCTGTGTCCTGGTCGAGGACGTCACGGTGCCGGTCTCCCTGCCGCCGTTCGACAACAGCTCCATGGACGGGTACGCGGTCCGGGTCGCGGACGTGGCGGGCGCGAGCGAGGAGTTCCCGGCGGTCCTGACGGTCGTCGGGGACGTCGCGGCCGGCCAGGCCGACCAGCCCCACGTGGGCCCCGGCCAGGCCGCCCGCATCATGACCGGTGCCCCGCTGCCGCCCGGCGCCGAAGCCGTCGTCCCCGTCGAGTGGACGGACGGAGGGCTGGGCGAGGGGCCGGTCTCCGGGATGCGCGCGCACAGCGCGTCCCCCGAGGGCTCCCGCGGACAGGTCCACGTCCACCGACCGGCCGAGGCACGCGCGCACGTGCGCGCGATGGGCAGCGACGTGAAGGCGGGCGACCGCGCCCTCGAAGCCGGCACCCTCCTCGGCCCGCCGCAGATCGGCCTGCTCGCCGCGATCGGCCGCGGCACCGTGCGGGTGCGCCCCCGCCCGCGCGTGGTCGTCCTGTCCACCGGCAGCGAACTCGTCCAGCCCGACGAGGAGTTGAGCACTGGTCAGATCTACGACTCCAACAGCTTCGCCCTGTGCGCGGCCGCCCGTGACGCGGGAGCCATCGCCTACCGCGTCGGCGCCGTCGCGGACGACGCCGAGACGCTGCGCTCGACCATCGAGGACCAACTCGTCCGCGCGGACCTGATGGTCACGACCGGCGGGGTGAGCGTCGGTGCCTACGACGTCGTCAAGGAGGCGCTGTCGTCGGTCGGCGACGAGGACGAGGCGGGCGGCGGCATCGACTTCCGCACCCTCGCCATGCAGCCCGGCAAGCCCCAGGGCTTCGGCTCCATCGGCCCCGACCACACACCGCTGCTCGCGCTCCCGGGCAACCCCGTGTCGTCGTACGTCTCCTTCGAACTCTTCGTGCGCCCCGCGATCCGCACCCTGATGGGACTGCCGGACGTCCACCGGCCCACGACCAGGGCGAAGCTCTCCGCGGACAAGGCGCTGACCTCGCCGAAGGGCCGCCGGCAGTTCCTGCGGGGGACGTACGCCGACGGCACCGTGACGCCGGTCGGCGGCGCCGGGTCCCATCTGGTCGCGGCCCTCGCGCACGCCGACGCGCTGATCGTCGTCCCCGAGCACGACACCTCGGTCGAGCCCGGCGCCGAGGTCGAGGTGGTGCTCCTCGGCTGAGCGGCCGGGAGGGGAGGGCGCCCGCGCGGGACACCTGCCGAAAGACCCCGCGGGACGCCCCGCGGGGCGACCGGGGCGCGCGAGGGGCGCGCGGCTCCTTACCGAGGCGTAGCCCCGGACGGGCGGGCGGTAACGTGTCGGGCACACCAGGCTCGCGCGCCGCACCGCGACGGGCCCTGACCGGGAGTGCCCACGCACATGACTGTTCCGTCCCGGGGGGAGACCTCCGGACACCCTGTGCAGGACCGGCTGACGCACATCGACGAGGCCGGCGCCGCCCGTATGGTCGACGTGTCCGGGAAGGACGTGACCGCCCGCACCGCGCGCGCGAGCGGCCGTGTCCTGGTCTCGCCGCGTGTCGTGGAGCTGCTGCGCGGCGAAGGGGTCCCCAAGGGCGACGCCCTCGCCACCGCGCGCATCGCCGGGATCATGGGAGCCAAGCGCACGCCGGACCTGATCCCGCTGTGCCACCCGTTGTCGGTATCCGGTGTCAAGATTGAACTGTCGGTCACGGACGACGCCGTCGAGATCCTCGCGGCCGTGAAGACGACCGACCGCACGGGCGTGGAGATGGAGGCCCTCACCGCGGTCAGCGTGGCGGCCCTGACCGTGATCGACATGGTCAAGGCTGTCGACAAGGGGGCGGTCATCACGGACGTACGGGTGGAAGAGAAGACCGGCGGGAAGTCGGGCCACTGGAGCCGGGCATGAGCGGCGAGACCGTCACCGGCGAAGCCCTCACGGCGGACTACAGCGCCTTGGTCGTCACCGCCTCCAACCGCGCCGCCGCCGGGGTCTACGAGGACAAGGGCGGCCCCCTGGTCGCCGCAGGCCTCGCGGGATCCGGCTTCGCGGTCGACGGTCCGTGGGTCGTCCCCGACGGGGACCCCGTGGAGGAGGCGCTGCGCGCCGGGGTCGAGGCGGGCTACGACGTCATCGTCACCACCGGCGGCACGGGGATCTCGCCCACCGACCGCACCCCCGAGGCGACCCTGCGCGTGCTCGACCACGAGATCCCGGGCATCCCCGAGGCCATCAGGGCGTTCGGCAGGGACAAGGTGCCCACCGCGGCGCTCTCGCGAGGGCTCGCCGGAGTCGCCCGGGGGACGCTGATCGTCAACCTGCCGGGTTCCACCGGCGGGGTGAAGGACGGACTGGCCGTCCTGGAACCCCTCCTGATCCACGCCGTCGACCAGATCCGCGGCGGCGACCACCAGAGACCCGGCGGCAGTGGGGGTGCGAGCTGAACAGCCCGTCATGGCCGGTCGAGCTGGTGGACGGCGATGTCGTCCTCCGGCCGATAAGGCTGCGCGACCAGCGGGCCTGGCGCGAGGTGAACCGGCGCAACCGCGACTGGCTGCGGCCCTGGGAGGCGACCATCCCGCCCCCCACCCCGAGCGGCCCGATCGCGCACCGCCCGACGTACCGGCAGATGGTCCGCCACCTGCGCGCCGAGGCCAACGCGGGCCGGATGCTGCCCTTCGTGATCGAGTACCAGGGGCGGCTGGTCGGCCAGCTCACCGTGGCCGGGATCACCTGGGGCTCGATGTGCTCCGGGCACATCGGCTACTGGGTGGACCAGTCGGTGGCGGGCCGCGGGGTGATGCCGACGGCCGTGGCGCTGGTGAGCGACCACTGCTTCCGCACCGTCGGGCTGCACCGCATCGAAGTCTGCATTCGCCCCGAGAACGGACCCAGCCGCAGGGTCGTGGAGAAACTCGGATTCCGGGAGGAAGGGCTGCGCCCGCGCTATCTCCACATCGACGGTGCCTGGCGGGACCACCTCGTCTTCGCGCTCACCGCGGAGGAAGTGCCCGAGGGGCTGCTCGGCCGCTGGCGGCGGACGCGTCCGGCGCCGGGCCGTCCGGATCAGGCCGGACCGGAGCAGGCCGGCTCGTGGAACCCCGGCAAGCCCGGCAACACCGGAAAATGAAATAGGTGTTCGAAAATGATCGGCGAGCGATCGCGTCCGGGCATTAAATTCACGCTCTCGGCGGCCCGGTGATCGCATCGCTCACAAAAAAAGCTCGAAATATCAGCCGGATCGTGCGACACACCGGCTCAATTGGCAGATGGCCTCACGCAAACCCCTCTACCGTGTGAGGCGTGAGCAGCAGCGGCCTCATCTACGCAGTCATCGTCGGGGCCTGGGCCGCCTACTTGGTGCCGATGTGGCTCCGTAGGCAGGACGAGCTGAACGAAGCCCGTCCGACGGAACGCTTCAGCACCGCCATCCGGCTGCTGTCCGGACGGGCGGGCATGGAGCGTCGATACGCCAAGGACCTGCGCGCACGCTCCGCCGAGGAGGAGGAGCCCAGCGCCGACCCGGACGCCGTCACCGATTCGGTGGACGTCCGGGCCTTCGCCGTGCCCCCGACCCGGCCCCAGGCGGCGGACCGGCACCGTCCGCACGTACAGGAACGGACGCAGGCGCCGGAGCCGGACCGGGCGGAGCAGGAGCCGGGCGCACGCGCGACCGGCAAGGAGAGCGGTGCGTACGAGACTCCGGGTGTCGCCCGGTCCGTACCGCACCAGCCGGGCGCGTCCACGCCGAGACCTCCGGCCAAGTCCGCGTCCCAGCAGGCCCTGCCGGGCGCGCGCCGGGCGGTCTCGGCGGAAGCCGCGGCACGGGCCCAGCGCACGAAGGTCCTCGCACGCCGTCGGCGCACGACGGTCCTGCTGTTCCTCGCCTTCACCCTCGGCGCGATCGTGGCGGCCGTGGGCGGACTCGCGTTCCTGTGGGCGCCCGGTGTGCCGGCCGTGATGCTGAGCTCGTACATCGTGTACCTGCGCGCCCAGGAGCGGCGGCGCTTCACCTACACCATGGACCGCCGCCGGGCCGAGGCCGCGGCGCAGCGGCTGAGGGAGCGGCAGCCCCGTCGGCGGGCGTCCGCCGACCCCGGGGCGGACGAACCGGAGGAGGCCCCGGCCCCCGACACCGATCCCGGCCTCCTGGCGCTCGCCGCCGACCGCCGCGCCCTCGTCGAGCAGACCGACCATGCCGAGTGGGTCGACCAGCAGCGCGAGCGCCAGTGCGGGCCCGCCCAGGGCGACAGCTGGGACCCGGTGCCCGTTCCCCTGCCGACCTACGTGACCGCGCCGGTCGCGCCCAGGGCGACGTCCAGCGTGGACCTGGGCGCGCCGGACGCGTGGAGCTCCGCGCGCTCCAGCGTGGCCGAGCCGAGCGCGCCCGGGGCGGAACCGGCCGACGAGGACCTCTCCGAGGGCTCCGGCGGCGCCGAGGCGGCGGACGACAGCCGCAGCGACGCGCGGCGGGCGGCGTCCGCGCGGCGCGCCCGCGAGCGCGGCCGGACGCCTCTGTTCGACCAGTACGAGGACGGCGAACGGCCGCGCGCGGCCAACGAGTGACGGGTGTGCCGACCGGGGTCCGCGGCCGTCCGGCTGACCAGGCGGGAACGGATTACCGAGCACCTCGATCGGGATGCTAGAGTTTCACTCGTTGCAAGGGCCTGTGGCGCAGTCTGGTAGCGCACCTCGTTCGCATCGAGGGGGTCTGGGGTTCAAATCCCCACAGGTCCACCGCAGCTCAGAGCCTCGGCCGGAGAAATCCGGCCGGGGCTCTTTGGCGTTCCGCCGCGGCGGGCGGTGATCCACTTCTGTGTCGGGTGTCACACGGCCCGAGGGGCGCGAGCGCCGCAACCGCTACGGGCGCGGGACCGAGTTGGGCATCGGTGTGAACCTCCCGGAGGGCGACGCCGATCCGGCCCCCGCCGTCGGTGCCTGCGGGAACGTGGAGACGGACAGGGCCGGTTGGCCCCCGCCCCGGGCCGCCGACGGACGGGGCCGGCGCGGCGGCCGGTCCGCCGGGGCGGTGCCGGACGGGCACCGCCCCGATGGCTAGAGGGCCTTGGCGTAGCAGAGGCTCAGTTCGTGGAAGCGGTAGTAGCCGAATTTCGCGCACGGCTCGTAGCCGCTCGACGCGTACAGGGCGACCGCCTCGGGCTGCTTGGAGCCGGTCTCCAGGACCATGCGGGCGCGGCCCGCCGTGCGGGCGTCCTCCTCCAGCGCGGCCAGCATGCGCCGGGCGAGACCGAGGCCGCGGGCCTCGGGGACCACGTACATGCGCTTGAGCTCGGCGTCCCCGTCCGAGTACCCCTCGTCGTTCTCGTCCTGGGTGCGCCAGCCGCCCGTGGCCACCGGACGGTCCCTCTCGTCGTACGCGATCAGGTAGAGGCCGGCCGGCGGGACGAACATCCGCGCGTCCATGTGCGTGGCGTCGCCGTCGTCGCCGTAGCGCTCGGCGTATTCGGCCTGGACCTGGTCGTTGAGCTTCACGGCGTCGGGATGGTCGAAAGGGACCGGGCGGAAATTCATGCGTAATACCGTACATCTATGCGATGGGTGAATGGAGGGCGGAGAAACCCGCGGCCGGCCGTGCCACCGTAGATCGAGTTCTGGACGGCCGTATGGATTAAGTATCGTGCCCGGGTGCTGACTGTGACCTCTGTGAATGTGAACGGGCTCCGTGCCGCCGCGAAGAAGGGTTTCGTGGAGTGGCTCGCGGGGACCTCCGCGGACGTGCTGTGCCTCCAGGAGGTACGGGCGGAGCCCGGACAGCTCCCCGAGGAGGTGCGGGCGCCCGAGGGGTGGCACGTCGTGCACGCCCCCGCCGCCGCCAAGGGCCGTGCGGGCGTGTCCCTCTACACGCGCCGCGAGCCCGACCGGGTCCGGATCGGCTTCGGCTCCGAGGAGTTCGACTCCACCGGACGGTACGTCGAGGCGGACCTGCCCGGTGTCACCGTCGCGAGCCTCTACCTGCCCTCGGGTGAGGTCGGGACCGAGCGGCAGGACGAGAAGGTCCGGTTCATGGACGAGTTCCTCACCTATCTGAAGGGGCTGAGGGAGCGGGCCGCCGCCGACGGGCGCGAGGTCGTCGTGTGCGGCGACTGGAACATCGCCCACCAGGAGGCCGACCTCAAGAACTGGCGCGCCAACCGGAAGAGCTCCGGCTTCCTGCCCGAGGAACGGGAGTGGCTCGGCCGCGTCCTCGACCCGGAGGACGGTGGGTACGTCGACGTCGTACGCGCCCTGCACCCGGACACCGAGGGGCCGTACACCTGGTGGTCGTACCGGGGGCGGGCCTTCGAGAACAATTCAGGTTGGAGGATCGACCTTCAGGTCAGCACGCCGGGGCTCGCGGGCAAGGCGGTCAAGGGTCTCGTGGAGCGTGCGGCGACCCACGGGGAGCGCTGGTCCGACCACGCGCCGGTCACGGTGGCCTACGAACTCTGAGCGGCCTCGCCGCGCTCCCGGGGCGGGGCGTCCCGGTGCTCCCGCAG
This sequence comes from Streptomyces populi, assembly GCF_002911015.1. Classification (GTDB taxonomy): domain Bacteria; phylum Actinomycetota; class Actinomycetes; order Streptomycetales; family Streptomycetaceae; genus Streptomyces; species Streptomyces populi. The sequence continues at coordinate 4,241 of NZ_KZ627022.1, read as the reverse complement.
TCGCCGGTCCAGCGCCATCGACAGTTCCGCCTCCACCACGTTCTTGGCCAGGGGGCGCAGGCGCTGGAGGTCTTCGGGGGTGCGGTCCTCGGTGAGGACGAGGGCGGTGAAGAGTTCGGCCAGGGCCTCGGTGTGCTCGCGCACGCGGCGGGCCGCCGTCAGGACGTCCGCGAGGGGGATGCCCTCGCGGACCAGGGCGGCCGAGACGTCGAGCAGGCGGCGGCTGATGTGGACGATCTCGCCGCCGTCCGTGCCGAGGTAGCCGAGGTCGAGGGCCGCGGCGAGGTTCTCCCCGGTCGCCTGGCCCGCGAAGACGTCGGCCAGTTCCTCGGGGGAGAGGCGGACGGGGGTCTCCTCGGTGGGCTCGCCGAGGCCGAGCAGTTCGCCGACGTCACGGCCGTGGTCGAAGGCCTCGGCGAGTTCCGCGATGCCGTTCAGGGTGTGGCCGCGCTCCAGCAGCGCCGAGATGGTGCGCAGACGGGCCAGGTGGGTGTCGTCGTACCAGGCGATGCGGCCCTCGCGCCGGGGCGGCGGTATGAGTTTGCGCTCCCGGTAGAAGCGCAGGGTGCGCACGGTGATGCCGGCCTCCTCGGCCAGTTCCTCCATGCGGTACTCGCGGTGCCGGCCGGGATCCGCCGTGGAGCGGGCGGCACCGGCGGCCGGGCCGGGGTCCGGCTCCGGAGCCTCGCGTGGCGGCGCCTCCGGCCGGTTCCCGCCGTGCTTCCGCGTCTCCGCGCCCCCTTCGCGCGTCCGCGCGCCGCGCTTTCCTGATCCCTCGGCCACGTCCGCACCCTACGTCGTACCCCCGGTAACTTTCCCGGCCGCGACCTCTACCCATGAGTACGAAGCTGCTCTACCCTCCCGATTGTGCCAGTGTTCACTGGCAGGGTCGTGCGGACCAGGGAGGCGTCGGGATGACCGAGCACGAGCATGTACGGGTGGCGGTGATCGGGTCCGGGTTCGGCGGGCTGGGTGCCGCCGTACGGCTGCGACGCGAAGGGATCACCGACTTCGTGGTCCTGGAGCGGGCCGGCTCCGTCGGCGGCACCTGGCGTGACAACAGCTATCCCGGGTGCGCCTGCGACGTCCCCTCGCACCTGTACTCGTTCTCGTTCGCGCCCAACCCCGAATGGCCGCGCACCTTCTCCGGGCAGGAGCACATCCGCGCCTACCTGGAGCACGTGGCGGACGTCTTCGGACTGCGGCCGCACCTGCGGTTCGACTCCGAGGTCGAGAAGATGACCTGGGACACGGACCGGCTCCACTGGCGCATCGAGACGAGCGCCGGGTTCCTGACCGCGGACGTCGTCGTGTCCGCGACCGGGCCGCTCTCCGACCCCAAGATCCCCTCGATCCCGGGGATCGACACCTTCACCGGCAAGGTGTTCCACTCGGCCCGCTGGGACCACGACTACGACCTGCGCGGCAAGCGGGTGGCCATGATCGGCACCGGGGCCTCCGCCATCCAGATCGTGCCGGAGATCCAGCCGGACGTCGCCCGGCTGACCCTGTTCCAGCGCACCCCGCCGTGGGTGATGCCCCGGGTCGACCGCGCCATCACCGGCGCCGAGCGGTGGCTGCACCGGCGGCTGCCCTTCACGGCGCAGGCCCGGCGGGGACTGCTCTGGGGCATCCGGGAACTCCAGGTGCAGGCCTTCACCAAGCGGCCGAACGAGCTCGGCCTGGTCGAGCGGCTGGCCGAGCGGAACCTCGCGCGCGCCGTGAAGGACCCGGAGCTGCGGAAGAAGCTGACCCCCGACTACCGGATCGGCTGCAAGCGCATCCTGCTGTCGAACGCCTACTACCCGGCGCTCACCCGGCCCAACGTGGACGTGGTGGCCTCCGGGCTCGACCGGATCGAGGGCTCCACGGTGATCGCGGCCGACGGCACCCGGGCCGAGGTCGACGCGATCGTCTTCGGGACCGGCTTCCACGTCACCGACATGCCGATCGCCGAGCGGGTCGTCGGCGCGGACGGCAGGACGCTCGCGCAGGCCTGGGAGACCGGCATGAAGTCGCTGCGCGGCGCCACCGCGGCCGGCTTCCCCAACTGGATGACGGTCATCGGACCGAACACCGGGCTCGGGAACTCCTCGATGATCCTGATGATCGAGTCCCAGCTGAACTACATGGCGGACTTCGTGCGGCAGCTCGACGTCCTCGGCGGGCGCGTGGCGCTCGACGCCCGCCCCGGCGCCGTGGACGCCTGGAACCACAGGGTCCAGGAACGCATGAAGCGCACGGTGTGGAACACCGGCGGCTGCACCAGCTGGTACCTGGACGCCAACGGCGTCAACACGACCGTGTGGCCCGGCACGACGACCGAGTTCCGGGGTGCCACGCGCCGCGTCGACCTCGGGGAGTACGACGTGCTGCGCGCGGGGGACCCCGCACCGGGGCGGACGACGGAAGCCGCGCCGGAGCCGCGCACGAAGAGCACCCGCAAGAAGAAGGTGGAGGCAGGGGCGTGAGCCGACCGACGCACGAGACGCACGGGGCGTACGCGCCTCCCGTGCCGGTGAGGGAACTGATCGCGCACTCCGCGGACGGTGCGCGGCTGCACGTCGAGGTGCACGGCCCCGAGGGCGCGCCCGTCGTCGTCCTCGCGCACGGCTGGACCTGCTCGACCGCCTTCTGGGCGGCCCAGATCCGGGACCTCGCCGTCGACCACCGGGTCGTCGCGTACGACCAGCGCGGGCACGGACGCAGCCCCGCGGGCGACGCGTGCAGCACCGAGACGCTGGCCGACGACCTGGAGGCGGTGCTCGCGGCCACCCTCGGGCCGGGGGAGAAGGCCGTGCTCGCGGGTCACTCCATGGGCGGCATGACGCTGATGGCGGCCTCGGCGCGGCCGCGGTTCCGGGAGCACGCGGCGGCGGCGCTGCTGTGCAGCACCGGGAGCACACGGCTGGTCGAGGAGTCGCTGGTGCTGCCCTGGCGCGCCGGACGGCTGCGCACGCGCGTCACCGCCGCCGTGCTCAGCTCGCGCGCGCCGCTCGGGCCCGTCACACCGGTCACCCGGCGGATCCTCAAGTACGCGACCATGGGCCCCGGTTCGTCCCCCGTGATGGTGGACGCGTGCGCGCGGATCGTGCACGCCTGTCCGCGCACGGTGCGTCACGCCTGGTCGGTCGTGCTCTCCACGCTCGATCTCGACGCGGGGGTGCGGGAGTTGAGGGTGCCGACGGCGGTGATCTCGGGCACCGCGGACCGGATGACACCGGTCGTGCACGCGCGCGCCCTGGTGGCGGCGCTGCCGAACTGTGTCGGCAGCACCGAACTGCCGGGGCTCGGGCACATGACTCCGGTGGAGGCGCCGGAGCTGGTGACCGCCCGGATCCGGGAGCTCGTCACCACCTACGTCCGGGGCGCCGGTGCGGCCGTGAAGGCCGCGGCCGAAGGCGCGGAGATCCCGGAGACCGCAGAGATCAAGGAGGGCGCATGAGCAGGGTGAGCCTGGAAGGGCGGGTCGCCGTCGTCACGGGGGCCGCACGCGGTGTCGGCGAACTCCTCGCGCGCAAGCTCTCCGCGCGCGGGGCCAGGGTCGCGCTGGTCGGGCTGGAGGCCGAGGAGTTGAAGCGGGTCTCGGAACGGCTGCGCGGCGAGAGCGACCACTGGTACGCCGACGTCACCGACCACGAGGCGATGGCGCGGGTCGCCCGGGAGGTGAAGGAGCGGTTCGGGAAGGTGGACATCGTCGTCGCGAACGCCGGTGTCGCGAGCGGCGGGCCCTTCGTGGACTCCGACCCCGTCGCCTGGCGGCGGGTGATCGAGGTCAACCTGATCGGATCGGCGGTCACCGCGCGGGCGTTCCTGCCGGCGCTGACGGAGAGCCGGGGTTATCTGCTGCAGATCGCGTCGCTGGCCGCGATCACCCCCGCCCCCATGATGTCGGCCTACTGCGCCTCCAAGTCCGGTGTGGAGGCGTACGCGCACAGTCTGCGCGCCGAGGTCGGCCACAAGGGCGTGGGGGTCGGCGTCGGTTATCTGTCCTGGACCGACACCGACATGGTGCGGGGGGCCGATCAGGACGACGTGATGCGGGAGTTGAGGCAGCGGCTGCCGTGGCCGTCCAACAAGACGTATCCGCTGGGGCCGGCCGTCGACCGGATCGTGGCCGGGATCGAGCGCCGCTCCAGTCATGTGTACGCGCAGTGGTGGCTGCGCGGGATGCAAGGGATCCGGGGATATCTGCCCGGCGTCATCGGGGTGGTCGGGCAGCGCGAGATGCGGCGGTTCGA
>NZ_KZ627021.1 GCF_002911015.1 Streptomyces populi | reverse complement strand
CCGCCGCCCGCTCAGCGAGCTCCACGCGGCCCTCGCCCACGACGACCCCGCCGACCTCATCGCCCCCCTGGCCGCCGCCCGCCCCCACCTGGCCGCCGCCCACCCCGACCTCGCCGCCCGGCTCGACACCCTCACAGCCCCGTAGTACGAGTCAACGCCAGCCGCCCGCCGACGACGCCGGGCCTGTGGTCTTCAGGTTGCTGACCGGCCGTACCGGCCATCGCGGACCGTGCGGATTCCGCCTCGGGCGCGGTGCGGGGGCCCGGCAGCGCGGCCACTGCGGCGGCGAGGTCGAGGTGGGAGTTCATGTCCAGCTCGAACCGGCCGTAGGGGTTCACGTGGGTCCAGAACAGCGGGGACAGGGCCCGCCGGTCGGCATCGGTGAGCCGCTTCTGCCACCTCTCCTCGCTCAGGATGTCCTGGAGGAGCAGGGTGTTGACGTGCACCAGCGCGGACCGGAGCAGGTGCAGGGCAAGCATGGAGACCTCCTGAGACTCCTTGTCGGAGCCGGTCAGGTCGCCGTCCTTGCCGTAGAGCAGGTCGTGGTTGGCGCTGTTCCAGTTCTCCACGACCTGGAGCCCGTCGTTGATCTCGCGGCGCAGGCCGGCGTCGGCGAGGTAGTCGCAGATGAACGCCGTACGTGCCGCCCGCCCGAGTTCCCCGATCACCCGGTAGGCGGGGTGCTTGGGACCACCGCGGGTGAAGCGGCGCAGCACCTGCTCGGCCTCGGCGGTGCCCAGGCGCAGGGCGGTGGTGTACTTCACGATCTGGTCGTACTGCTGGCGGATCAGGTCCCAGTCGATCGTCTTGGTCGACAGCACCGGCGCCAGGTTCGGCCCCTTCTCGTCCTCTCCGGCCGTCGGCCGGTACAGCCGCGCGGAGCCGACGTTCTTCAGCCTGGGGAGCAGGCTGAAGCCGAGCATGTGGGCGAAGGCGAACCCGACGACGGAGGCACCGTGCGTGTCGGTGTACTGCCGGTCGATCTCCACGTCCGTGCAGTGCCGCAGCACGCCCTCGATCATCGCGGCGACCTCGGAGGCCGAGCAGGATTTGAGCTGGCTGTAGACGCAGAGTGACTTCTTCTCGACGTGCCAGTAGATCATCACGCCGGGGCCGCGGTAGCGCTGGTGCCACTCGGTCATGAAGGACGAACGCTCCGCGGGCGCCTCCCACTCCCAGGCCCACCTCTGGAGCCCCGGGCCACGCACCGAAGTCCCACCGTCACCGCAGACCGGCGGGGCCGCACGTCATGGACCGATGCCCCGCGACCCGGCCGCACGCACGACGCCACAACCACCCCCAGCAAGGACACCGCCGACCGCCTCCGACACCTCCCCGACACCAAGACCCTCCCCGACAACGGCCACCCCGGCCCCAGCCACCACCCGCGGCGCCTCCGCCCGCAGTTCCACGACGGCCCACACCCCCACGCCGAGCACCGATACCCGTGCAGAACCGCACCAGCCCGGAGACGCCCGCAACGCCCTTCACCCTCGCCGGCTACGTCGCCGGCACACCGGAACCGACCAGCCGCCGTCAGGCAAACGGCCCCGACATCACCCGTTCAAGTTCAGCAGCCGGCGGTGAGGTCGAGCATGCCAGCGGCCGAACCACCCCCGCAGGCGCGGGGACAACACGACCGCAAGGGCTCCCGCGGCATCACCCGGCGAAGGCGATCAACGCCTTCCACGCCTCGGGCCGGACAGCGACGGTCACATGGCCTCGCAGCGGCTGTTCAGCATGCGCGGTCGGTGAGTAGCGGACAAAGAGCGAGGGAGCAGGGTCCGGGTAGCGGAGCCGCCCAAAGTAAGTGAAGGCAGCCACCGGAAGCGGCTCATGCGGTGCGGTGAGACCCGCCGCGCGGCCGTTCTCCGGGGCCCATCACTTCACTGTTCAACCACACGGTTGTGCCACATTCGCACGCCCACAACTCACAGACGGGGCAAGCTTGATGAGCTTCAAGTCCACGATCGGCAAGGGCGGCACGGCCGCCGCCACGACCGATCTTGCTGCCGGCGGTGCGCAAGCGGCCGCCCGGCCGCGTCACGGAAGGATGATCATGGGCAGGCGGACGGGCGGGGTGGTGCTGGCTGCGGTGCTGGCGGTTCCGGCAATGCTGCTGGGGTCGGCGGAGCAGGCGTCGGCAGCAAACGGCGGCACGGTGACGTGGCGCAACCACAAGAACGACTTCTTCCTGTCCGCCCACGGCGGCCGGGTGTGGGACGACAAGTGGGCGGGGGTGAGCAACTACCACCTGTGGTCCGAGTACCAGAACAGCGACGGCAGCTGGAACCTGCTGTCGAACGACGGCCAGTGCCTGGTGGGCTTCAACCGGCAGGTCTACACCGAGCCGTGCAACCCCCGCCGCGACCAGACCAACCACTGGCAGCGCTGGTACGAGGTCGCGACCAAGACCGGCTGGGCGCTGAAGAACCGCCAGACCGGGCGCATCCTCGACGACGCCGGCGACGGCAGCATCTACGCCAACGACAACGACGCCGGCAACGGCGACCCCAACCAGCGCTGGTACTGAGCCCGCGCACCGCACGCTGCCCCACCTGCACCCTTCCCGGGCAGGGGCCGGGCGGCAGCCCCGCGGTGAGGCCGCCGCACCCGGGACGACCGCCCCGGCCATCCCGCCGGGCGGGGCGCATAGCGCGGGAACCGCACCCTGCGCCCCGCCCCCTCCTCGCCAAGAGCCCCGAAACCGGCCGGCACCCCGCCCTTCGAGACACCGCCCCTGCCCTTCTCCCGCCCGCCGCAGCGCCGGCCCGGGCAGGCCCCCGCGGCCACCCGGCCGCGCGGGGACCAGCAGGACCGCAGGTGTGCCGTCTTCGAACGGCCTTCCGCCCCCTGCCGGCCCGCGGCCAGGGGACGGCGCGCGTACAAGACACCGGAGACGACCGAGACCATCGTCAATGCCCTCGCCGACCCGCTCACCGCCCCGGACACCCTCCTCCCCGGCCGCCACGGCACCGACAACCGCCGGCAGCACATCGGCCCCACCACCCTCGCCCGGAACACCACCGCAGTCCCCACCCCGACGGTCAGCGATCACCCCTGGATGGGGTGGACGTTCTCCCCCGGGGCGGGGCAGCCGCCGACCGCCGGACGTCACCCCGGTGAACCCCAGCCCCGTGACCCAGGCCGGTGCCGACGTACCGGACGGCCGGACGGCCGGGTCGACGACCAGGGCGCAGGCACGATCGCCGCCGACTCTGGCGTACAGCCGATGCCACTCGAACACGCCGCGCATCACCTGCAGTACGGCAACGCACTCAAAGCGACATCGAGCCTCCCGCGGCCCGGACCGCAGAGCCGGCAACCGCGGCGGAGGGGATTCACGAACAGCCCGGAGAAGGCCGGCCCGGAGCGGTCGCACCCTTTACATGATCATGAATTGAATTCGCTTCACCTCTACCACCGTGCATGGGGGATCACATGTCCATACGCCGTCCGTCCCGCTCGCTGAAGGCCACCGCCGCCCTGACCCTCGCCTCGGCCGCGCTGCTGGCGGCCACTCCGCCGGCCGACGCGACCGAGTACAACTTCGACACCTGCATCGCCCAGGTGGGCAGCCGCACCGCCCCGAACGGCAATGAGATCCCGGCCCGGAACTTTGCCCGCGGCGACTCGGGGGTCTGCGTCAAAGCCATCCAGGTAGTGCTGGTCAGGTACGTCGTGACCGAGTCAGAGAAATCCGGTTTCGTCGACGGACAGTTCGGTGCCCGGACCGACTACTACGTGCGCCTCTTCCAGCACCAGTACCGCCTCGACGCCGACGGGATCGTGGGTCCGAGCACATGGGGCGTGCTGGCGGCCACCTACACCGGCTGACCAGGAACCGAACGGGCTGCCCCGCCCACTGCGCGCCGCACGGGGCCGGTCCGCCGAAGGACCGGCCCCGTACGGCATGGCCACCGCCGCACGCGGGACGCAGACCGGCCTCCGCGGACGCCCGCCGGGACCGAAAACAGCCCGCCACCGCCGGACAGCTGATCCCACACGACGCCCCCGCAGGCCGTCACGTCTGACCGCAACCCTGCGCCGGGCATCGAGCCGGACGGCGGCCAGGCGTGAGCGACTCGAGGCCGGACGTGCCCAGCCCGGCCCTCATCGACACCACCCGAGCCGCCCTCGACACCACCCGCATCAGGACTAGGAGCTGTCCGGCCGATCACATGACCGCGCGCTGAGCAGAGCCACGAGGCGCCGGATCTTGATAGGCCGGCTCGTCGTAGGCTGCGCCCCATGAGCTTGTGGGACGTCTTGCCGGACAGCGAACGACAGGAGTGGTCCTTCGCCCCCTTCGTGAGCGTGGGCCCACTGCGGTTCGGAATGAGTTCGGACGAGGCATCAGCTGCGCTCGGCGGCGTCCGTGCGAGCGTTCGCCAGCACGACCCGCATTGGAAAATCGCGTGCCACACCTACTCCGAGACGGGCGTGAAGCTCTACTTCGCAGCCAATGAGTGCTTGTGTGGCATTTCGATTGATGCGCTGCGGGGCCCGCAGGTTCGCACCGACGGGACAGCACTGGTGGGCCGGGTTCCCTCCGAGTTGGAGCAGTGGCTGTTCGACCGTGCCGAGAACCGGGAACCCTTCACGGAGCTCTTCTATATGCCCGGAGCGGAGGCTGGATCGCTGACTCTCGGGTTAGTGCTGTGCGTGCAGCGGGCCGGCGATCAGTTGGTCACGCGCCCTGTCTTCCTACCCGCCGCTGCCATGAACGACGTCTATCACCATCTGCCGAGGGAAGCCTGGGCAATCTTCTGAGCACACACCGCCCCGCGCGGACACTCGTTGGCGTGGGTGGTCATGAACGGAGCCAGATGACCAGGGCGGCGGCGGTGACCGTACCGAGGAACACATACCCTCGCTTGTCGTAGCGGGTGGCCACGGCCCGGAAGTTCTTCAGCTTGTTGACGGCCCGTTCGACCGTATTGCGCTTCTTGTACCGGTCCTCGTCGAAGCCCGGTGGCCGTCCGCCACGTGATCCTTTGCGTAGGCGGACGACTTGGCTGTCGACCTTCTCCGGAATGGTGTGGCGGATGCCCCGCCGCCGCAGGTACTGGCGGCAGGGGCTGTTGCTGTAGGCCTTGTCGGCCGCAACACTGACCGGCTTCTTGCGGGGCCGGTCACGTCCGCTGGAGTGGTGTATCGACGGCCACTCGGTGATCTCGTTGTGACGCTATGCGGTGAGTTCGGTGGGCAGGTCGGTCTCGTCGGTTTCTGACTCGATCGAGTGGATCCGGGCTTTGGCCAGCAGGCCCAACCCCATGTAACGCCGGGCTTCGGTCCATTCGTCGTTCTGCTCGGCCAGGACCGCGCCGACGAGGCGGATCAGGGCGGTGCGGTCGGGGAAGATGCCGACCACGTCGGTGCGGCGGCGGATCTCCTTGTTCAGCCGTTCCTGGGGGTTGTTGGACCAGATCTGCCGCCAGATCTCCCGCGGGAAGGCGGTGAACGCCAGCAGGTCGTGCTGGGCGGCATCCAAGTGGGCTGCCGCCTTGGGGAACTTGGCCTCCAGTGCGTCCAGCACGTGCCGCATCTGGGCCTGGACGGCTGTCGTGTCGGGCTGTTCGAAGACGGTCCGCAGCAGCGTGGACACCCAGGGCTGGGCCGACTTCGGGACCTGGCTGAGCAGATTCCGGGCGTAATGCGTGCGGCATCGCTGCCAGGAAGCACCGGGCAGGACCGCGCCGATCGCGTTCACCAGGCCGGTGTGGGCGTCGGAGACGACCAGCTGGACGCCGGACAGACCGCGGGCGGTCAGGGAGCGCAGGAAAGCGAGCCAGCCGGCGCCGTCCTCGGCCGTGGCGACGTCGATCCCGAGGATCTCGCGGTGGCCGTCGGCGTTGACGCCGACCGCGATCAGGGCGTGGACGTTGATGATCCGGCCGCCCTCGCGGACCTTCTGTGTGAGTGCATCGACCCGGACGAACGCATACGGCCCGGCGTCCAGGGGCCGGTTGCGGAACGCGGTGACCTGCTCGTCCAGATGCTTGGCCATCGCGCTGACCTGGGACTTCGACAGCTGGGTGACGCCGAGGGAGGCGGCGAGTTTCTCGACCCTGCGCGTGCTGACGCCGAGCAGGTAGGCGGTGGCGACCACCGAGATGAGGGCCTGCTCGGCCCGGCGGCGTCGTTCGAGGAGCCAATGCGGGAAGTAGCTGCCGGTCCGGAGCTTGGGGACGGCGAGTTCGACGGTGCCGGCGCGGGTGTCCCACTCGCGTGGGCGATAGCCGTTGCGGTGGTTGACGCGTTCGTCGCTGACCTGCCCGTATTCGGCGTTGCAGAGGACGTCGGCCTCCGCGGACATGAGCGCGTCGGCGAACGTCTTGACCGTCGCGCGCAGCAGATCGGGACTCGCCGAGACGAGGTTGTCCTCGGCGAGGGCGTGCAGGGGCAGACTGTCTGATGCGGTCATCGTGCTGATCTCCTTCGAGCCTAGTACTCCAGCCGTAGATGTGGATCTTCATTCACAGGCCCTTGCCCATACGGATCAGCGGGGCTCAGGTGTCGGCCACGAGGAGACCAGCACGGCCGAGTAGGCATGCCTCACGCCGTCAGCGGTTCCCGGCCGTCAGTCAGGTGGCGTCGGCGGAGGCGGGTGAAGGCAGTGGGGCTGGGGCGGTGCGGGAGAAACTCCTTGATCCGCTGCGCGCATTCACGTGGGCTTGCCGCGCTGGTGTCGCACTCCAGGTCGTAGTCACCGTGGCCGTGGACCAGGCCGTACTGGTGCGCCGCGAGGCCCTGCGGGCGGTCGCCCCGGGCCAGCTCGCGGCGGGCCAGCTCGTCCAAGGGGCAGTGGACACCGACGAACAGCACGTCTTCAGGCCGCAGCACCGTCAGGCAGTCGAGCAGCCGCCACGGCTCGCTCAGCACATGGTCGACCACGATGTCATTGCCCGCCTCCGCCATGGCCGCGATCGAACGATGGAAGCCCATCCTGGTTCGCCGCAGCGCAGTATCGAGCTCCTCCGCCCCGAGCTCCCGCTTACTGCGCATCGCGTTGAAGCCGTCGACCGCCATGTGGAAGAAGACACCATCGTCCAGGACGCCCAGAAGCTCCCTGGCGATGCTCGATTTCCCCGAGCTGGAGGTGCCGTTGAGGAAAATGATCCGACCAGATGCCATATCGGCATGATCACACGTTGCCGGCGCCGCGCTCAGGAGATCTCCAGCGGACTTCGGCGACCAGCGGGATTCGCAGGAGACCCCGATCCAAACATGGAGTGTGATCGAGTCGGTGGGACCTGGTGCGGAGACGGCCGCGGCCACCGGTGATCATCGTGAGGTGTGTGGACTGACGATGAAGCGGTGGCCGCAGGTCACAGCGTAGTGCCTGCCCACTGGCAGGCGGTGTTCGAGAGCCTGATGGAGCGAATCGCGGGACAATTCGGCCGAGTCGAACCCCGGCTTCGAGCCCGGCAGTTGCTGCTCGGGTTGCTGGCGGACCTGCCGCGCAAGAACTGCTGGACGATCGCCGAGCACACCGGGGACGCTACCCCCGACGGCCTGCAGCACCTGCTCGGCCGCGCCAAATGGGACGCCGACCTCGTCCGGGACGACCTGCGCGCGTTCGTGCTGGAGCACTTGGCCGACGACCAGGCCGTGCTGGTGATGGACGAGACCGGCGACCTAAAGAAGGGCACCCGCACCGTCGGCGTTCAGCGCCAGTACACCGGCACCGCCGGGCGAATCGAGAACGCCCAGGTCGCCGTCTACCTCACCTACACCTCCCGCCACGGACACGCCGCCATCGATCGCGCGCTTTATCTGCCCAAGTCCTGGACGAGCGACCCGGACCGCTGCCGCCAGGCCGCCGTCCCCGACGACGTCGGCTTCGCCACCAAGCCGCAGCTCGCCCGACAGATGATCGAGCGCACTCTGGACGCGGGAGTTGCGGCCGCATGGGCAGCCGGCGACGAGGTCTATGGCGACAACCCACACCTGCGCGCCGCCCTGGAGCGGCGCCAGCTCGGCTACGTGCTCGCAGTCTCCAGCACCCACCGCGTCCCCACCCCAGCCGGCGGTCAGCGCGCCGACCGCCTGGCCAAGAAGATCCCCAAGCGGGCCTGGCAGAAGCTGTCCGCCGGACGCGGTGCGAAGGGCCACCGCTGGTACGACTGGGCCCAGATCGCCATCACCGCCCCCGGCCCGGCCGGCCATCAGCACTTGTTGCTTCGCCGCAACCGCCGCACCGGCGAACTCGCCTACTACCGCTGCTATGCGCCCCGCCCGGTGCCGCTGTCCACCCTCGTCAAGGTCACCGGAAGCCGCTGGACGGTCGAGGAGACGTTCCAGAGCTCGAAAACCCTGGCCGGGCTGGACGAGCACCAGGTCCGCCGCTGGGACTCCTGGCACCGCTGGGTCACCCTGGCCCTGCTCGCCCACGCCTTCCTCGCGGTCACAGCCGCCCTCGAACGCCGCGACCAGACCCTGGCCGACGACGGGACCAGCCCGAACGGGCTGATCCCGCTGACCTGCAACGAGATCCAGCGCCTGTTCACCGCCCTGACCGCACGGCCGACCCGCGACCTCGCCCATCGACTGCGCTGGTCCACCTGGCGCCGACGCCACCAAGCCCGCGCCCAACGCAGCCACTACCGACGCCAGGCCGCCCTTCAACCATGAAGATCACATCTACGGCTGGAGTACTAGACATCTCGAAGATCAGCCGGTGGCCGTTCTCATATCCGGACCCTCACCCCGACGCCGGGACAAACACCCGGATCAGGTGAGACCGGTACACCACTTCCAAGGACGCAACCGGTCTTTGAAGACGGACCCTGGTCCGCAGGCACTGGTTGCACATTGTTGATGGAACTCCTTGAGGGCTTCAGCGCCCCTCATCCCTGGTGGCTGGGTCGTGGACCTGAGGGTCCTCCAGGAGCGTGCGCAGCTGTTCGCCGTCGAATTGGTAACTCCCTTTTCTCATATGGGGATGGCGCAGCCAGACGTTGATTGTGTTGTTGGCACGGTCGAGCTCAAACCGCTCGACTTCGTGGGGCTGCAGGAGTTCGCCGTGGTTTCGCTGCCAACACTCCTTGACGTCGATGTTGCCAACGGCTCCGTCCGCGAATCTGACACGGATCGTGGTGCTTCCGGCTTGCCAGCGGATCCAGCTGAGCATCAAGGCGGCGGGCAAAGGCACTGTGGCAAGGGCTGACAGCAGTTGCGCGGTGTCGCCGGTTTCATGTTTTGCTAGGTCCCTGAGCATGGTTCTCCGGGTCGTTGCACGGTCGGAGTGCGCGACGGCTTGGCCCATAAGGTCAGCCGTACGTTCGAAAGTGCACCGGACATGCTGGAGCTGTTCGATGCCGTTACGGACGTCATGGGCCGTGTCCTCGCCCTGTGGGCGCAAAGCCGGATGAATGTCGGTGATCTCAGTGATGAGCTTGAGGGCAGCTTCACGAACCTCGACCAGTCGCACGCAGGACTGGGCGAGGTATATGACCAGTCTGTGGAACACCGCGAAACTGTCGTCTGCGGGATCAGCAAAGGGTGTCGGGTCGCCCGTCGGAGGCTCTCTCCGTCCGATCTGCGGGAGCGCGGAGTAGCCGGGCTGCTGCCCGAAGTCCTCTGCATAGTCCTTGCTGAGGACGACGAGTCGGTGTACAGCGCGGCGCAGGGAACTGGGCGCCGCGCGCTCAAAAGTCGCGAGGGCGCCCTGGAATTCTCGGACGCTCTCGCTCAGAGAGAAGGCCACGCTCATGGCCCGCCCTTTATGTAGACCCGCCAGCCACTTCGTCATAGATTGAGCGCTCTCGGCGATATCCCATGCGTCTTCGAGCAGGCGCTGGTCACCATGAAAGTAGGCACGACGGAAGGCCAGGACGTCGAGAAGAGCGGAAGCCCCAAGCAGCGTCCCGGTGTCCTGCTGGTCCTGCGCACGGGGCAAGACGGGCAGTGTGTCTGCCGAGGCGCCGAGCAGTTCCCACACTGTGGTTTGCTGCCCCTGCTCAAGGCCGTCGATCGCAGAAAACGGCAGAACGGTGAGAGCGCTAGGGCCTTCGTCAAGCCCATGCTCGACCACAATGCCGACAGCGAGGTCACCGTAGTGACGGTCGGAGGCAAAGACGACAGCACCTGACATTCCCTGCCACTGCGACCCCTCGTGTACACCTGAAGGTGTGTCGGTGACCTGCAGTCGCAACAGTCCGGACACAACGCCTGAGACCGGTGCGATGACGCCAGTGACCTGTACGGTGTCACGCAAGCGGTGTCCGAGGGCGCTTCGGCGCTGCATGAAACGCGGGAATCCCACAGCCCAGCAGTGGTCGATAACCACCGGGACGGTCCGGTTCACCTGAGCAAAACCCACCGCGCCTGGCGCGTCGATGACATCGCGCACGCGTAGGATGGCGAGATCGAGAGCATCGGAACGGCCGTCGTACACAAGAGAGGCTTGGTGTTCCGTACCCCCGGTGGTGCGGATGGTCACGGCACCGTTCCCGACGTTGTGCGCGGTGGTCAGCACGTAATCCGGTCTAACCAGGAATCCTGACCCAGCCAACCATGTCCCGCCGCCCGACAGGCTTTGAGCGATGGTCAAAACCGCCCGGGCCGGTGCGGCACCCGCCAGCAGGGATGTTCCCGACGTGCTCACGGCCGCTCGTCGAGCTCGTGAGCCACCCGGATCCGACGGCCTTCACGGTCGACCGGGGGTTCCAAGTTCACGATCACTTTCTGCACAGCCTGATGAGATACGGCTGCCCCTGCTGCCAGTTCGAAGACATACAATTTCAGGCCCGCCTTGCCATCAGCACTCCGGCTCACACCGACTTGAAGCTCGATCTGGACCGCACCGACCGGGAACTGCAAGTCCTGGTCCGCGCTCTGTGCTGCAGCATCGACCAGTTCGGCCCGAATCTGGTCGAGCACATCTGACAGTGGAATGCGGTCTCCCATCGATTGTCTCCTTTGTGACGGTGCACCAGTGGAACTCGATCACACCACGCCCGGCCCGTATCGCGTGGGAAGCTCGCAGCAGGGAGAATGCCAGTCCTAGGGTCCGTCTTCAAACGGATCTTGCCCAGAGCAGGAATGACGCGAGACTGACCGCTGCTTCGTAGGAGGTGGCGGTCTTGTCATACCTGGTGGCGATGCCGCGGAAGCCTTTGAGA
>NZ_KZ627020.1:8951-11205 GCF_002911015.1 Streptomyces populi | reverse complement strand
GGGGCCGTGCCGGTACATCGATGCCCGTCGCCACCGACGCCCACCCCTCACCCGACGGCGACGGGCTGATGCACCGGCACGGCCCCGACCCACGACGCACCGGCACCGCACCCGCGCGTTCTAGCTCGCGCGGGCGTCGATCTGCCAGCACGCCGCCGTGAAGCGGACCTCCGCACCGTGGACGAACGGCTCGAACGCGGTACGGACCGCCGGGACGACCCGGGCCCGCGTCGCCTCGTCCGCGTCGCGCAGCGCGATCCCGACCGGCCCGAACCGGCTGAAGTACGGAACCAGCTCCTTCTCGGGCATGACGCACGTCACGTCCACCGGCCGCAGGTCGACCCCGGCCCAGCCCGCCCCCTCCAGCAGCGCCCGCACCCTGCCCGCGTCCGCCAGCGCGAACTGCCCCGGCGCATCCGGCTCACGCGCCGGCAGCCCCGGCACGAGCGGCGCCGCCGCCCGCTCGGCCGTCGTCATGAACGGGTTCTCCGCGATGCCGCGCCAGACGACGAAGCGCAGCCCGGCACCCTCCCTCGCGGCCCGCCGCAGATTGGCGAAGGCCCGCGCCGGATCAGAGAAGAACATGACCCCGAACCGGGAGACGACCGCGTCGAAGGCCGGGGACCCGAAGACGTGGTCCTGCGCGTCGGCGCGGACGAAGGAGGCGGCCACCCCCTCCCGCTCCGCCCGGGCGCGCGCGGCCTCCACCATCGGCTCCGAGATGTCGACGCCGACGCACCGCCCCCCGGGGCCGAGCCGGCGCGCGACGGCCACCGTCGTGCCGCCCGTACCGCAGCCGACATCGAGGACCCGGCCCCCCTGCCCGGCCGGGAACGCCTCGACGAGCAACTCCTCCAGCGGCGCGAACAACGCGTCCACCATGTCCTGGGACTCGACCCAGGCGTTCCCGGCCGGACCGTTCCAGCGCTTCGCCTGCTCGCCGTCCGCCGTACCGCCCGCCGTGCCGTCCGCCCCGCGGTCGGATTCCATGACGCCTCCCGTGCTTGCCCTCATGGTCTGGAGATGACAGCGTCCTACTTCAAGCCGACTTGAGGTCAAGAGGATGCCGGACCTGGACATCGCAGAAGTGGCGCGCCGCGCCAAAGTGCCCGCTTCGACCCTGCGGTACTACGAGGAGAAGGGGCTCATCGCCCCGACGGGCAGGCGCGGCCTGCGCCGGCAGTACGACCCCGACGTGCTGGAACGGCTGGCGCTGATCGCGATCGGGCGTTCCGCCGGGTTCTCGCTGGACGAGATCGCCCGGATGTTCGCACCGGACGGGCGCCCGCGCATCGACCCCCGGACCCTCCTCGACAAGGCCGACGAGCTGGACCGGACGATCACCGAGCTCGCGGTCCTGCGTGACTCCCTGCGGCACACCGCCGCCTGCCCCGCGCCGAGCCACATGGAATGCCCGACGTTCCGCCGGATGCTCGGCGCCGTCGTGTCCGGCGCGCTCGCGGTGCCCGGGAGGCGGGCGCGGCGGGGGCTTTCGCGACCGTAGCGAGACCCCGCCGAGCTCAAGTGATCCGCACACGTCGGGCACAATCGGGACCATGACGACCCCCGACCACCAGTCACCCCTTCCGGACGCCTCGCGACCCGAGGCCAGGGACCGGATCTACCGGTCACCCGCCGGTATCGTGGGCGGCGTCCTCCTGCTGCTCATCGTGGGCTGGCTCGGCCTCGACGCGCTGATCTCCGGACACGGCCGCACCCCTTGGCTGGCGCTCGCCGGGCTGATCCTCATCGTCCCGGTCGTGATCGCCTTCACCCTGCGTCCCGCCGTCTACGCCAACGAGGACCGGCTGCGCATCCGCAACCCGCTGCGCGTGATCGTGCTCCCCTGGGGCAAGGTCGCCTCGCTGCGCTCGCACTACTCGAACGAGGTGGTCGACACCTCGGGCACGAAGTACCAGCTGTGGTCGGTGCCGGTTTCGCTGCGCGCCCGCAAGAAGGCGGCCAGGCAGGCGGCACAGGGGCCGGACGGCCGCGGCGGCGACGGCCGTCCGTCGTCCCTGGGCCGTGCGTCCGCCTTCGGCCGGGGTGCCGCCGCCGACGTGCCGTCCCGCGCCGAGGCCGACCGGGTCATGGACGAACTGCGCGAGCTGGCCGAGGCCCGGGCCACCGCGGACGGCGCGCAGGGCGAGGTCACGGTGCGCTGGGCGTACGAGGTGATGGGCCCCGCGCTCGCCGGCGCCGTCGTCCTGGCGATCCTGCTGATAGTGGGCTGAACGGGCCCCCTTCCCGGAAC
>NZ_KZ627020.1:0-8941 GCF_002911015.1 Streptomyces populi | reverse complement strand
ACCGGGCCCTCTCCCGGAACCGGGCCCTCTCCCGGAACCGGGCCCCCTCCCGGAACCGGGCCCCCTCCCGAAAACGGGCCCCCTCCCGAAAACGGGCCCCCTCCCGAAAACGGGCGGACCCGCCCATCGGCGGCGAAGCCCGACCTCGAAAACGGGCCGCGGGGTTCCCCTGCGGGAGCATTTCGACCCGCCGAGGCGGAGCGCATGACCGGCAAAAATTCCTACGCGAGCCGTCCGGAATACCTTCCGGACTTCATGAACGACCCGCACGACTCCGACGGCCGTCAGGTCGTGAGATTGAATCTCGCCGAGGACCGCGAACTGGCGGCGGCGACCCTGAACAGGTTTCCGGCGGCCTCCGGGGACGTGATCGACTTCGAATCCACCTCGTATCGAGAACGTCTCTGGTGGGACGACGAGGAGCACTGGACGAGGATGGCGGCGGAATTGCTCTCCCCGTACGTGCGGCGAGGGGAGCGGGTCGCCGTCATCTGGGGGAATTATGTGATGCCGGTCGTGCACGCCAACGACGAGTCGCTGCTGAAGTACAGCGGGACACCGAGTGTGTACAACGCGTACGAGTCGAACAACACCACGCTCGAACAGCTCGGTGCCTACAGCCGCGCGGGAACCTGCTGAGGGTCCGCGGACGAACGGCGCCCGGCCCGCCCGCGACCGCGGCTGGCCGGGCGCGCCCGCGGAAGGCGGGGGAACAGCGGGCGGGACCGGCGCGGACGCGGGGTCAGGGCGCGCTCGGCCACACCAGGACCATGTACGCGCCGCAGTACGCCGAACCCAGTACCGCGGCCGTCAGGAACAGGGCGCGGAAGCGGCGTGAGGCGCGGGTCAGGTGGAGGGCCACGGGGAGCAGCAGCGGGAAACCGGGGAGCAGGAAGCGGGCGCGCGGGAAGTAGACGCCGCCGCTGCCGAGGACGATCAGCAGCAGGATCCCGGTGAAGACCAGCAGGGGGACCGGCTGGCGGTCCCCCGCGCAGAGCGCGTACAGCGCCACCGCCGCCAGCAGGGTCACGGTCACCATCACCAGGAACAGTTCGGGCGAGGAGTTCTGCGCCAGCACCTCCCGCAGCCGGCGCACGGTCTCCGCACCGCCGTCCCAGTCGTTGTGCCACAGCCGCTGCACGGCGAAGTAGCCGTCCCAGCGGCCCAGCCTGAGACCCACCCAGCCCACGTACGCGAGCCAGCCCGCCGGAGCCAGGGCGGCCGCGGCGAGCGCCCGGACGGTGAAGCCCCGGCGCAGCGACAGCAGCGCGGTCACGGTCACGGCGGCGGCCACCGCGACACCGGTGGGCCGGGTCAGCCCCGCCAGCGCCGCCAGCGAGGCCGCCCACAGCAGCCGGCCGGTGAGCACCGCGTACAGCGCCCACGCGGCGAACGCGGTGAACAGCGACTCCGTGTAGCCCATCCACTGGACCAGGCCCACGGGCAGGGCCGCCCACAGCACGGTCAGCAGCACGCCCGTGCGACGGCCGTGCAGGTGGCTGCCCACCGCGTGGACGCCCCAGGCGGCGAGGAACGAGCACACGACCGCGATCGCCAGCCCCGTCGAGGCGCGCGAGCCGGGCGTCAGGACCGCGACCGCCTTGACGAGGACCGGGTAGAGCGGGAAGAAGGCCAGGTTGTTCGCGTCGAACGCGGTGCCCAGCTGGCGCGCGTAGCCGTGGTCGGCGATGCCGAGGTACCAGTTCGCGTCCCATTGCGCCGCCAGGACCGGCCAGACGCCGTGATGTCTGCGGTGGGCCCAGAGCGCGAGGGTGAGCAGACCGGTGAGGCGGACCGCCGCGTAGGCGAGGAGGGCGGGGGCCGCGTGCCGCAGCGGGGCGTGGACCACGGCGAGGAGACCGGCCGCGCCGGGCGCGCGCCGGGCGGCCGGGACGCCGGGGACGGTCCCGCCCGGGGCGTTCCGGGGCGGGGCGGACGTCGGCCGGGAATCGGTCGAGGGCACGCGGCGGCTCCTGGGACTCGATGGTGCGCTGCCGGTAACCGTTCCTCGGTCGTCCGGTGGCGCACGGGAGCGCTGCGTCAAGTGCCGTGCGGAAATCACCCGTAAGGAGGGTGGGCGCGCGTGTCAGGGCCCCGGTGCGGCGGACGCGCCGCCGCACCGGGGCCCTGGACGGAGGCGGTCAGATGCCGGCCGCGGCCGACAGGTCCCGCTTGATCGCCGTCAGGAGTTCGGCCGCCTTCGCGTGGGCCGCCGGGAGGGCGTCGTGGCCGTCGACGGGCACCACGACCTCCAGGTAGCACTTCAGCTTGGGCTCGGTGCCGCTCGGGCGGACGATGACCCGGGCGCCGTCCAGCGTGTAGCGCAGGCCGTCCGTGGGCGGCAGCCGGTCCGTCCCCCGCGTCAGGTCCTCGGCCTTCGTGATGGCCAGGCCCGCGAGCTCCGTGGGCGGCTGCTCGCGCAGCCGGCGCATGGCGTTCGCGATGACCGAGAGGTCCTCCACCCGCACCGAGAGCTGGTCGGTGGCGTGCAGCCCGTACGCGACGGCGATGTCGTCGAGGAGGTCGAGCAGGGTCCGGCCCTGCTCCTTGAGCTCCGAGGCCAGCTCCGTGACGAGGAGCGCGGCGGTGATGCCGTCCTTGTCGCGTACGCCCTCGGGGTCGACGCAGTAGCCGAGCGCCTCCTCGTACCCGAACCGCAGCCCCTCCACGCGGGCGATCCACTTGAAGCCGGTGAGGGTCTCCTCGTACGGCAGGCCCGCGCCCTCGGCGATCCGGCCGAGCAGGGAGGAGGAGACGATCGACTCGGCGAAGACGCCGCGCGCGCCGCGCCGCACCAGGTGCTCGGCGAGCAGCGCGCCGACCTCGTCACCGCGCAGCATGCGCCAGTCGGCGCCGTCCTTCACGGCCACGGCGCACCGGTCGGCGTCCGGGTCGTTGGCGATGATCAGGTCAGGCTCCGCCGCGCGGGCGGCCGCGAACGCGAGGTCCATCGCGCCGGGCTCCTCCGGGTTGGGGAACGCGACGGTCGGGAAGTCCGGGTCGGGCTCGGCCTGCTCGGCGACGAGCACCGGCTCCGGGAACCCGGCCCGCGCGAAGGCGGCGAGCAGGACGTCCTTGCCGACGCCGTGCATCGCCGTGTAGACGGTGCGGGCGGTGCGCGGCGAGCCCTCGGCGAGGACGGCGTCCGTACGGGCCAGATAGGCGTCCAGGACGCTCTCGTCGAGGGTCTCCCAGCCGGAGTCGGGGCGGGGCACGTCGGCGAGCGCGCGGACCGCGGCGATCTCCGCGGCGATCTCCGCGTCGGCCGGCGGGACGATCTGCGAGCCGTCGCCGAGGTAGACCTTGTACCCGTTGTCGCGGGGCGGGTTGTGGCTGGCGGTGACCTCCACGCCCGCGACCGCGCCGAGGTGCCGTATGGCGTAGGCGAGGACGGGGGTGGGCAGCGGCCGGGGCAGGACGGCGGCGCGCAGTCCCGCGCCCGTCATCACGGCCGCCGTGTCCCGGGCGAAGTCCGCGGACTTGTGGCGGGCGTCGTAGCCGATCACCACGAGTCCGCCGGTCCGCCCCTTGGCCTTGAGATACGCGGCGAGTCCGGCCGCTGCCCGGATGACCACGCTGCGGTTCATCCGCATGGGCCCCGCGCCGAGCTCACCGCGCAGACCCGCGGTGCCGAACTGGAGCGTCCCGCCGAAGCGGACGGACAGCTCCTTGACGTCCTCCGCCTCGATGAGCTCGGCGAGTTCGTCACGGGTCTCCGGGTCGGGGTCCTCGGCCAGCCACGCCTTGGCCCGCGCGACGGTGTCGTCCTGCACCTGGGGTGCACCTCTCTTCGGTCGTACGGCTTCCGTGTGCCGGGTCGTCCCGCCCCCGGCGCCGGGGGCGACCACCCTGTCGTCTACAGACGATCCAGCACCTGGGTCAGGAGTTCCCCCATGCGCGCGGCCGAGTCGCGGCCCGCCTGGAGGACTTCCTCGTGGTTGAGGGGCTCGCCCGTCATGCCGGCGGCGAGGTTGGTGACGAGGGAGATGCCGAGCACCTCGGCGCCCGCCTCGCGCGCGGCGATGGCCTCGAGGGTCGTGGACATGCCCACCAGGTCGGCGCCGATGACACGGGCCATCCGGATCTCGGCGGGCGTCTCGTAGTGCGGGCCGGGGAACTGGGCGTAGACGCCCTCCTCCAGCGTGGGGTCGACCTCCTTGCACAGCGCGCGCAGGCGCGGCGAGTACAGGTCGGTGAGGTCCACGAAGTTCGCGCCGACGATCGGCGAGGTGGCCGTCAGGTTGATGTGGTCGCTGATCAGCACGGGCTGACCGGGGCGCATGCCCTCGCGCAGACCGCCGCAGCCGTTGGTGAGGACGATGGTCTTGCAGCCGGCGGCGACGGCGGTACGGACGCCGTGCGCGACGGCGGCGACACCGCGGCCCTCGTAGTAGTGGGTGCGGCCGAGGAAGACCAGGGCGCGCTTGTCGCCGATCCGGTACGAGCGGATCCTGCCGCCGTGTCCCTCGACGGCCGGTGCCGGGAAGCCGGGCAGCTCGGTGACCGGGAAGTCGGCCTCGGGGGTGCCGAGGGCGTCCACGGCGGGAGCCCAGCCGGAGCCCATCACGAGGGCGACGTCGTGGGTCTCGGCGCCCGTCAGCTCACGCAGGCGCGTGGCGGCGGCGTCGGCGGCGGCGTGGGGGTCGCCCTGGATGTCGTCCGGAAGAAGAGATGCGTTCACGCGCAAGAGCGTAGCCGGTCTGGGCCTACGCGCGTAGATGACGGGGCTCACGGTCTTGCGATCGTTGTCTTGTCGTTTCCGACAAATGGGTGAGACCGAGGCCACGGCGAGGGCACGTCATGACGGACCGAGACGGGCGGGTGGGAGACACGCCGCGGAGCGGCGGGGTGACGAGGGCACCCTCGCCACGGAGCGAGACGGGTGGGCCGGTGGGAAAACCGCCGCGGAGCGGCACGGATTCCGCCGCGGAGCGGCGGGGCGCGCCGGTGGAGCGGGCGTCAGCAGGGCCGCTTGCGCAGCTCCATGACGTAGTCGTGCGGCGCCCCCGCGGACTCGGCGGCGTCCGCGACCTCGCCCAGGTAACGCGCCGAGGGCAGTCCTCCCTCGTACCCGTTCAGTACGTACACCCACGCGGCTTCCTCGCCCTCCAGTGTGTGCACACGTACACGCATCCGCCGGTAGATGTCGAGGCCGACACCCTCCCAGCGGTCCATGGAGTCCTCGTCCGGCGGCGCGATGTCGTACAGCGCCACGAAGACCTGGGATCCCGGCGCCTCGACGATCGTCGCGAGCGCCCCCTCCCAGCCCATGTGCTCGCCGCCGAAGGTCAGCCGCCAGCCGTTCAGCCAGCCCGTGGCGCGCAGCGGCGAATGCGGGGCGCGGCGCGTCATGAGCCGCGAATCGAGATTGCCGGCGTACGCGGCGTAGAGCGACATGAGATCGAGGGTACGGCAGCGACACGTACGCCTCTCGCGTAACAAAGTGGCGCGGATGCCCCGGTCCCGGGGCCCCTGGGCGGAAGCACCTTGAAGCGTGCGGGACAATGGAGTACGTGACTCGGATCGTGATCATCGGTGGCGGACCCGGCGGATATGAAGCGGCGCTGGTGGCCGCGCAGCTCGGCGCGGAGGTGACCGTCGTCGACTGCGACGGTCTGGGCGGGGCGTCGGTGCTCACCGACTGCGTACCGTCGAAGACTCTCATCGCCACGGCCGAGGTGATGACGACGTTCGACTCCTCCTACGAGGAGCTGGGGATCATCGTCGCCGACGACACCCCGCCGCTGGAGCAGGCGGCCAAGGTGGTCGGCGTCGACCTCGGCAAGGTCAACCGGCGTGTGAAGCGCCTCGCGCTCGCCCAGTCGCACGACATCACCGCCTCGGTGACCCGTGCCGGCGCCCGGGTCCTGCGCGGCCGCGGGCGGCTGGAGGGCATGCAGGCCCTGGACGGCTCCCGCAAGGTCGTCGTGAGCGCCGCGGACGGCACCGAGGAGACCCTCACCGCCGACGCCGTGCTCATCGCCACCGGCGGGCACCCGCGCGAGCTGCCCGACGCGCAGCCCGACGGCGAGCGCATCCTGAACTGGACCCAGGTCTACGACCTCGACGAGCTGCCCGAGGAACTCATCGTGGTCGGCTCCGGTGTCACCGGCGCCGAGTTCGCCGGCGCCTACCAGGCGCTCGGCTCCCGCGTCACCCTCGTCTCCAGCCGTGACCGCGTGCTGCCGGGCGAGGACCCGGACGCCGCCGCGGTCCTGGAGGACGTCTTCCGCCGCCGCGGCATGAACGTCATGGCCCGTTCCCGCGCCGAGTCCGCCAAGCGGGTCGGCGACCGGGTCGAGGTCACGCTCGCCGACGGCCGGGTCATCAGCGGCACGCACTGCCTGATGGCCGTCGGCGCCATCCCGAACAGCAGCGGGATGGGCCTGGAGGAGGCCGGCGTCAAGGTCCGCGACTCCGGGCACATCTGGACCGACAAGGTCTCGCGCACGACCGCCCCGGGCGTGTACGCGGCCGGTGACGTGACCGGCGTCTTCGCCCTCGCCTCCGTCGCCGCCATGCAGGGCCGCATCGCCATGTACCACTTCCTCGGCGACGCGGTGGCCCCGCTGAACCTGAAGACGGTCTCCTCGAACGTCTTCACCGACCCCGAGATCGCCACCGTCGGCTACACCCAGGCGGACGTCGACGCGGGCAAGATCGACGCCCGGGTCGTGAAGCTGCCGCTGCTGCGCAACCCGCGCGCCAAGATGCAGGGCATCCGCGACGGCTTCGTCAAGATCTTCTGCCGTCCCGGCACCGGCATCGTGGTCGGCGGCGTGGTCGTCTCCCCGCGCGCCTCGGAGCTGATCCACCCCATCTCGATCGCGGTCGACAACAATCTGACGGTCGAACAGATCGCGAACGCGTTCACCGTGTACCCCTCCCTGTCCGGCTCGATCGCCGAGGTGGCACGGCAGTTGCACACCCGGAAGACCGCGGGCGAGGGCTGACGACCTGGGCCGACTCCCCGCCGGTCGCGGGGAGTCGGTGACCGTGCGCGGGGCATGAGCGGCGCGAGTGGACACGTATACCACTGGACACCATGCCATGCGAACAACTTCTGTTATTCGGCGCAAACTGCTGAAAGCAGACGGTCGTTGGGGTTACTGTCAGTTTCGTGTTCGCTGCAGAACGTCGCCAATTGATCCTCGAAATGGTGCGAGCGAACGGGGCCGTGTCGCTCCGTGAACTCGCCCGCGTCGTCCAGACCTCCGAAGTGACCGTACGGCGGGACGTGCGCGCGCTGGAGGCAGAAGGACTCCTCGACCGCCGGCACGGCGGTGCGGTATTGCCGGGCGGTTTCACGCGGGAGTCCGGCTTTCCGCAGAAATCGCATCTCGCGACCGCCGAGAAGACGGCCATCGCCGATCTCGCCGCGGGTCTCGTCGAAGAGGGCGAGGCCATCGTGGTGGGGGCGGGTACCACCACGCAGGAGCTGGCCCGCCGGCTCGCGCGGGTGCCCGGTCTGACCGTCGTCACCAACTCCCTGCTGGTGGCCCAGGCGTTGGCCCACGCCAACCGCGTGGAGGTCGTGATGACCGGCGGCACCCTGCGCGGTTCCAACTACGCCCTGGTCGGCTCGGGTGCGGAGCAGTCCCTCCAGGGGCTGCGCGTCTCCCGGGCGTTCCTGTCCGGGAGCGGTCTGACCGCCGAGCGGGGACTCTCCACGTCCAACATGCTCTCGGCGTCCGTGGACCGCGCCCTCGTCCAGGCGGCCGCGGAGGTCGTGGTCCTCGCCGACCACACCAAGCTCGGGACGGACACCATGTTCCAGACCGTGCCGACCGACCTCATCACCCGCCTGGTCACGGACGAACCGCCCGCCCACGACGACCGGGCGGCCACCGAACTGCAGGCCCTGGCCGATCAGGGCGTACAGATCGCGGTGGCCGGGGCGTCGGCGCCGGGCGGTGCGGGAGGGGATCCGCTCCCGGCGGGGCGCCAGCCGCGTCGGGACGTACCCCTCCCGGGCCCGCGCCGCGGCCAGGTGGGCCCGGGCTCGGGACCGCAACTACGGAGCGCGACGGTGATGGGGGACCAGCCCCCGGCCGAAAGGGCGCGGGTGGCCGATCTCCGACGCCGCTGAGCGGCGTCGGCGGCCGGTGACGCCGACGGCGGACCCCGGTCCGGCCGCCCAGCCGGTGCGGCCCGCAGGGTGCGGCCGTCCAGCCGGTGCGACACGCGGTGTCGGGCCGTCCAGTCGGTGCGACACGCCGTACGCGCTTGCCCAGCCGGGTCGGTCGCGGTGTCGGGCAGGTCGGCCGGGTCGGCTCACGGTTTCAGGCCGCGCAGGGTCAGGTTCAGCAGCCGGTCGGCCAGCGCGGGGTCGTCCGGGGTCTCCTCCGCCGCCAGCGCGATCGCGTTGGTCAGCTGGAGGAGGTCGCCGATCGAGACGTCGGGGCGTACCGCCCCCGACTCCTGGGCGCGGAGCAGCAGGGCGCTGCCCGCCTCACGCATCGGGCCGCTGCACCGGGCGAGGTGTGAACCCTCGTCCCGCGAGGCCGACATGAGGGCGCGCGCGAGCCCCCGGTACTCACTCGCGTGCGTGACGATCTCGCGCAGCCACTTCACCAGGGCGGTGCAGGGCTGCGGGGCGTCGAGCAACTCCCGCGAGCGGGCCAGCAGATCGCTCACGGCCTCCTCGAAGACCGCGCTCATCAGGGCGTGCCGATTCGGGAAGTGCCGGTACAGCGTGCCGATCCCGACTCCCGCGCGCCGGGCCACGTCCTCCAGGGACGCGTCCGTGCCGTGCTCGGCGAACGCGGAGCGCGCCTCGGCGAGCAGCCGTCCGTGATTGCGCCGGGCGTCCGCGCGCATCACGCGCGGCGCTCCCGGGACCGGGACGGCCCCGGACGTCCCGGCCGACTCCCTCGCGGTCGCGCCCACCATGGCCTCCACCTGCCCTCTCCCACCGCCCGGCTGCGCTCCAGGATGCCAC
>NZ_KZ627019.1 GCF_002911015.1 Streptomyces populi | reverse complement strand
TGCCGGCGCCGTTGTGGCCGAGGACGGTGGCGACACCGTCCTTCGGGACGGTGAGGGTGACGCTGTGCAGGACCGTGGTGCGGTCGTAGCCGGCCCGGACGGAGGTGATCTCCAGCATCTGGCTCAGGCCTCCTCGGCGACGGCCACGGCGGTGGCGGGAGCGGGATCGGGTTGCGTGGTGCGGCCGAGGTAGACCTCCTGGACCCTGGTGTCGGCCTGGACCTCGGCGACGGTGCCCTCGCTGAGGACCTTGCCGGCGTGCAGGACGCTGACGCTGCGGGCGTAGGAGCGCATGAAGTCCATGTCGTGCTCGATGACGACGACCGTGCGGTCCGCGCTGATGTGCTGGAGCAGTGTGCCGGTGGCCTCGCGTTCGTCGTGGCTCATGCCGGCGACCGGTTCGTCGAGGAGCAGCAGCCGCACGTCCTGGACGAGCAGCATGCCGATCTCCAGCCACTGCTTCTGTCCGTGGGCGAGGGTGCCGGCCAGGCGGTCGCGCAGGTGGGTCAGTCCGGTGGTCTCCAGGGCCTTCGCGACCGGTTCGGGGATGTTCTTGCGGGGCCTGAGCATCGTCCACGGGCCCCGTCCGGCGCCCGCGGCGATGTCGAGGTTCTGCAGGACGGTCAGTCGGTCGAAGACCGTGGCGGTCTGGAACGTACGTCCGATGCCCATGCGGGCGATCTTGTGGACGGGCCTGCCCAGCAGGTCCTGGTCGCCGAAGCGCACCGAGCCGGTCGCCTTGACCAGGCCGGTGACGGCGTCGACCAGGGTGGTCTTGCCGGCGCCGTTGGGGCCGATGAGGAAGCGCAGGTCGCCGGGGTGGATGTCGAGGTCGACGCCGTCGACGGCGGTGAAGCCGTCGAAGGTCACCCGCAGGCCGCGGACGGTCAGTTGCTCGCCGCTCATGGCCTCTCTCCCGTCGTAGGAGCGGTGGTGGCGGTGGCGGTGCGGCGTCTGCGCAGGACGGCGCCCAGGGAGGCCAGTCCGCCGGGCAGGAAGCCGACCGCGACCACGAACAGCAGGCCCTGGAGGTAGGTCCACGCGGCGGGGAAGGCGTCGGAGAGCGTGCTCTGCGTCCAGGCCACCGCGATCGCGCCGAGCACGGCGCCCACCAGGGAGGCCCGGCCGCCGACGGCGGCGCCGATGACGAAGCCGATGGAGGGCACGATCCCGATCAGCGCCGGGGAGATGATGCCGACCGCGGGGACGAACAGGGCGCCGGCCAGGCCCGCCGTGCCGGCCGCGAGGACGTAGGCGACGAGTTTGACGTTGGCCGGGTCGTAGCCGAGGAAGCGGACCCGTTCCTCGGAGTCCCGTACGGCGACGAGGAGTTCGCCGTACCGGCTGGTGAACAGCCGGCGGGCGCCGGTCATCAGGAGCAGCAGGACGGTGGCGATGATGAGGTACACCATCCGCTGGTTGACGGGGTCGTCGAGGGAGTAGCCGAAGAAGCCGTGGATGTCGGTGAGTCCGTTGGTGCCGCCGGTGGTGGCCTGCTGGCCGATCAGCCAGATGGACAGGGCGGCGGCCAGGGCCTGGCTGAGGATCGCGAAGTAGGCGCCCTTGACGCGGCGGCGGAAGACGAAGAAGCCGAGCAGGGCGGCGAGGGTCATCGGCAGCAGCACGGTCATGGCGAGCGCGAAGGCCGGGTCGGCGAACGGTTTCCACCACCAGGGCAGGGTTTCACCGGTGCCGTACAGCTGCATGAAGTCGGGCAGGGTCTCGCCGGTGGCGGCCGCGTCGGTGAGTTTGAGGTGCATGGCCATGGCGTAGCCGCCGAGGCCGAAGAAGACGCCCTGGCCGAGCACCATGAGCCCGCCGCGGCCCCAGGCGAGGCTGACGCCGACCGCGACGATCGCGTAACACAGGTATTTGGCGAGGAGGTTGAGGCGGAAGTCGGAGAGGACGGCCGGTGCGAGGCCGAGGAGGAGTACGGCGCCGAGGGCGAGAGCGGCGGGGGCTCGCAGCCGCTTGGGCAGGGAGGGGGGCGGTGGTGTCACCGCGGCGGGAGCGGGGGTGGTCGTGGTCGTCATGCCAGGCTCCGGGTGCGCAGGGTGTACAGGCCCTGGGGCCGCCACTGCAGGAAGGCGACGATCGCCACGAGCACGATGACCTTGGCGACGCTGAGGGTCGTCGAGTATTCGAGGACCGATTGGAGGATGCCGAGCGCGAAGGCGGTGATGACGCTGCCCTTGAGCTGTCCGATGCCGCCCACGACGACGACCAGGAAGGCGTCGACGATGTAGTTGGTGCCCGTCGTCGGGCCGATGGGGCCGACCAGGGTGAGGGCGACGCCGGCTATGCCCGCGAGGCCCGAGCCGATGAAGAAGGTGATGCGGTCGACCTGCCCGGTGGCGATCCCGGAGACCTCGGCCAGGTCGCGGTTCTGGACGACGGCGCGGATACGGCGTCCCAGTGGTGTGAGTTTCAGGACGAGGGTGAGGGCGAGGACGCTCAGCAGGGCCAGGCCGAGGATGAACAGGCGGTTGTTGGCGAAGGTGATGCCGCCGCCCAGCGCGATGTTTCCGGTGAGGAGGTCGGGCGCGGTGGTCTGCACGTTGGGGGCGCCGAAGATGTCGCGGGCGAGTTGCTGGAGCATCAGCGAGACGCCCCAGGTCACCAGCAGCGTGTCCAGCGGGCGTGTGTAGAGGCGGCGGATGAGCAGCCATTCCAGCAGGGCGCCCATGGCCCCGGCGGCCAGGAAGGCGATGGGCAGGGCGGCGAGCAGGGAGAGGCCCGCGCTGCTGATGGACTTCTGCAGCACGTACGTGGTGTAGGCGCCGGCCATGATGAACTCGCCGTGCGCCATGTTGATCACGCCCATCTGGCCGAAGGTCAGGGTCAGGCCGAGGGCGATGAGCAGCAGGACGGCGCCGATGCTGATGCCGGTGAGGGACTGGTTGAGGACGACCGTCATGGGGCGGCTCCGGGTCGGGGACGCGGGTACGGGTGTGCGCGGGTGCCGTGGGCGTGGCCCGGCCCTTGGGAGAGGGCCGGGTCCGGTGCCGTGCGGGGCTCAGGAGAGCTGGGAGGCCCAGGAGTAGCCCTTGAGGTACGGGTCGGGCTTGACCGGCTTGCCGGAGTTCCACACCTCGGTGATCAGACCGTCGGAGCCGACCTTGCCGATCCGGGCGGTCTTGTAGACGTGCTGGGTGGCGCCGTCCACGGTGACCTTGCCTTCGGGGGCGTCGAGTTCGATGCCGTCGGAGGCGGCCTTCACCTTCGTCACGTCGAAGGACCCGGCCTTCTCGACCATCGCCTTCCACAGGTAGAGGGAGATGTAGGCGGCCTCCATCGGGTCGGAGGTCGGTTTGCCCTTGCCGTACGCCGCCTGGTAGGCGGCCACGAACTTGGTGTTGGCCGCGCCCGGGGTGGTCTCGTAGTAGTTCCAGGCCGTGAGCTGGCCGTCCAGGTACTGGGTGCCGATGCTCTTGACCTCCTCCTCGGCGATGGAGACCGAGAGCACCGGCAGGCTCTTGGCGGTCAGGCCGGCGGACTTGTACTCCTTGAAGAAGGCGACGTTGGAGTCACCGTTGAGGGTGTTGAACACGGCGTCCGCGCCGGCGTCCTTGACCTTGTTGACGATGGTGCCGAACTCGGTGGAGCCGAGCGGGGCGTAGTCCTCGCCGACGACGTGCATGCCGTTGGCCTTCGCGTACGCCTTGATGATCTTGTTGGCGGTGCGCGGGAAGACGTAGTCGCTGCCGACCAGGTAGAGCTTGGTCAGACCCCGCTTCTTGAGGTAGTCCAGCGCGGGCACGATCTGCTGGTTGGTGGTGGCGCCGGTGTAGAAGATGTACGGCGACTGCTCCAGGCCTTCGTACTGCACGGGGTAGAACAGCAGGGACTTGTACCGTTCGAAGACGGGCTTGACGGCCTTTCGGCTGGCCGAGGTCCAGCAGCCGAAGGTGGCCACGACCTTGTCGTCCTTGATGAGGGTCTCCGCCTTCTCGGCGAAGGTGGGCCAGTCGGAGGCGCCGTCCTGGCTGACGGGCTCGAGCTTCTTGCCCAGCACGCCACCGGAAGCGTTGATCTCCTTCACCGCGAGCAACAGCGCGTTGTGGACGGTGACTTCGCTGATCGCCATGGTGCCCGAGAGCGAGTTCAGCAGCCCGACCTTGACCGTGTCGCCGGAGGTGTCGGCCTTGGCGCCGGAGCCGGTGGAGGTGGTGTCGCCCGTCTTGGCGCCGCACGCGCCGAGGGCGGCCGAGGTGCCGACGGCCGATATTCCGGCGAGGAGACCGCGCCTGCTGATGCTGAACCCGGACATGCACAACCTCCTTGCCCCGAAGGGCGATACGAAGAGAGCGGAACGACTCTGTGGAGGGATGAAGGGGAAAGCGCTTCAGAAGTGGCGGTGTCTGCGCACGGGTCCCCAGCCGTTCCGGGGTGGCCTCCGGGCTGGTCGCTGAAGTGCGACCACAGCCTGCGGGGACACTGTTTCAACCGCGTTTCGCGGCAATTGAAGAACAGTTTCCAGTGGAAGTATCGCGGCCTGCCAAATCCGGGAAGTCGCCGCCGAATAGGCCCGGTTGAGGACATGACAGCAATGGCGATCAATGTTTCCCCTGGAAAGGATCAGTTATTCTGATTCCCCTTTTTCGAGGGCCCGCTGATCGACGGTAGGCTCGGACACCGGTCGGCGAGCACGAGCGGAGGAGCACGATGGCGAGACGGCCCCAGGAACTGCTCCACCTGCTCACGCGGGCCGAACGGCTGGCCGTGCGCCGGGTGCAGTGCGTCCTCGACGAGTTCGAGTGCTCCGTGGAGGCGTGGCGGGTGCTCGACCTGCTCTCCGACGGGCGGGGCCACAACATGACGGCCCTGGCCGACCACGCCTTCCTGCCGGCCCCGAGCCTCACCAAGCTGATGGACCAACTCGTCGACCAGAACCTGGTCTACCGTCGCGTCGACCCGGCCGACCGGCGCCGTGTCCTGGCCCACCTCACCCCACGGGGCAGGCAGCGGTGGCAGGTGCTGGCGCGCGAAGTGCGGGCCGACTGGGACGACTTGGAGCATCTGCCCGCGGGCGAGGAGCTGGACGGCCTGCTCGCGCAGCTGGCCGAGGCCCTGGAAGGACGGCCCACCACCGATCCGGCACGCGTCACGGCAGGTCGTGCGGGGAAGGCAGTTGGGCGAGCACGTTGAAGTCGGGCCCGGCCGCCTCCGCCAGGTAGATGCGCTGGCGGACATGCCGGTCATGGAGGCGGAGCAGGCCGCGCGGACCCTCGTAGGAGACACTCTCGGCGGCGGCCGAGATCGCGGAGACGTCCAGGGTGCGGGCCCGCTCGATGAGCGAGGCGAGCAGCATCACGCCCTCGTAGCACGACTCGCCGAGGCTGCCGGGGGCCGGTGCCTCGAAGCCGAAGCGGCCGGCGTAGCGGCCGTGGAAGTCCAGGGTGTCCTGGTTGGCGAGCGAGGCGAAGAAACCGGCCGTGCTGAACAGGTCGCCGGTCGCCTCGGGGCCGCTGGCCATCAGCATGTTCTCGTCCATCAGCGTGCTCAGCCGCAGACAGCGCTGGTCGAGGCCGAAGGCGGCGAAGGCCCGGTTGAAGCGGACCGCGTCGCTGCCGACGAGCAGCATCAGCACACCGTCCGCGTCCGTGTGCTCGATGCGTCGCAGCACGTCGGCGAAGTCCTCGGTGCCCAGCGGCAGGTAGGCCTCGCCGCAGACCCGTCCGCCCCGCGGCGCGCGGGCGTAGCGGCGGGCGGCCCGGGCGGTGCGCCGGGGCCAGACGTAGTCGTTGCCGACGACGAACCACCTGCGCACCCGCCGTGTCCCGGCGAGCAGCCGCATGGCGGGCCGCAGCTGCCAGTCCGGCGTCTCGCTGGTCATGAAGACCCCGTCTGTGCGCTCCCCGCCTTCGTAGAGGGCGGTGTACACGTACGGCACCCGGTGCGCGATGCGCGGCGCCACCGCCTGGCGGACCGAGGAGATGTGCCAGCCGGTCACCCCGTGCACCGCGCCGGTCGCCACCAGGGCCTCGACCTCCTCGGCGACCTTCTCCGGCCGGGCTCCGCCGTCCACCTCCAGCAGCCGCAGCTCCCTGCCGAGCACGCCGCCGGCCTTGTTGACCTCTTCGGCGGCCAGCCGTGCGCACGCCTCGCAGGCGGGACCGAAGATGCCGGCGGGCCCTTGCATCGGGTACACGAGCGCGACGTTCAGGGCCGAGTCGTCGACCGTCAGCCACTCAGGGCTGTGGAGGTGGAGCGGCCGGCGCATGTTCCCATGATTGCCCGACGGCGATCGGCGCCCAAGCACCGGCCGGAATCGAAACCGGTTCGTAGGCTCGAGGAGGCGACTCGAGAAGGCGAGGGGCTCGAGGAGGCGGGCGCGCGGCCCGGCACGGGGCGCGGGGCGGCGTCCGGGGACGGACGTGTCGGGCGGGACGGCCCGCGCCCGTGGCGCTCCTGCCCGCGCAGCGACGCACTCCTCGGCGAGGCCGGCCCGGGCACGGTGAGACTCGGGTCCGGTGGCGGCAGTGGCGATTGCGCACGGCGCCGTCTTGTGCGGTGAAGCATCCCGACGGCTTGTGGGGTCCTCCGCGGCTACGGAGGCCCCCCCCCTTTCCGATGACCACCCAGATCCAGGAGGGCCGGTTCGGTCGGCGGGCGGCGTCTGGTGCCGTCCGTGCTCACAGTCTGCGGGGGCGGGGCCGGCCCCGCCATCCCAAAAAACACTCGATCCCGGCGGCGGACACGGGGATTGATGCCGGCTCGGCCAGGAACCAATTCGTATGTCCCCGGCACTGCGGGTGCTGCGAGACTGGCCGGGGCACGCGGTCTTCTCTGCCGGGCAGATGACGCGGCGGATCCTGGCGAACTCGCCATTTCATGATCCGGCCGACGCTCCGGCCCCGCCGGTCGAAGGCGACCTGACCCCACCGCGGTGAACCACGATGGGGCGGCGCGAAAAACCCATCGACGATCGCACCGGCGATCTCGCCCGTTTCGCCTTGGATCTGCGGGCACTGCGCCGGGCAGCCGACCTACCGCGAGATGGCCAGGCATGCGCACTACTCGGCGCCCGCGCTGTCGAAGGCCGCCGCTGGCCGGAGCCTGCCGTCGTGGCCGTGCGTGGAGGCATACCTGCGGGCCTTCGTGTGGCCGATCCGCACGTTCTCGATCGGTGGAAGTCGCGTTGGGGCGTCGTTCGTGAGGCTGTGTCAAGCGCTCCGGTGACTTCCGGCACGGGGGCAGCCGTGCCCGTACCCGGTGCGGCACCGAAGCCGGGTCCGCTGCCTGTTCCGCGTGAGGGTGATGGCGCTGCCGAGGCCGCCGCGGAGCATCCGCGCCGGGACGGCACGGTCCGAAGGGCGCGCCGAGATCGCACGCTCGATGTGTCCGGGGGCTCCGCTCGTCGAAGAGCGTTTCCGTCAGCGGCGCGCCTGGTTCACGCGCCCGTCCGGATCATGCTCGTCGCCCCTCGAAGTCTTGTGCGTCGTGGGATGGCCGCGCTTCTCTCGTCCGAGCAGGATCTGAAGGTCGTCGCTGAAGCCGGCAGTCCCGAGGAGGCGCTTCGCGGGGCACGGACCGCCCGGCCTGCGGCTGTGGTCCTGGACTTTCCCGGACATGAGCCGGTCTTCGTCTCCCAACTGCACCGTCTTCTGCCCGACTCCGCGTTCGTGGCTCTGGTCGAGCCCCGGTCGACGCCGCCGCTGTTCGCCGGCCTTATCGGGCGTCTGGGGGTGGCGGTCCTGTCGAAGGACATCGAGCCGCACGAGTTCTGCGATGCTCTGCGTCACGCGGTGAACGGCGAATACGTCATCGACCCGACGCTGACGGCTCCGACACCCGGCGTTCTGACCCCCAGGGAGCTGGAAATCCTGGAAATGGTCGCATACGGCCGTCGAAACCGGCAGATCGCCGATCGACTGGTCCTGAGCGTCAGGACCGTGGAAACCCACATCCCCAGCATCCTGGCCAAGCTGGCGGCCACCTCCAGGATGGAGGCGGTGGTCAACGCCAGGCGAGCGGGATGGCTGTAGGAGGCCAAGGCAGAGTTTGATCTTCATGGGCAACCGTCCTGCCCTCTCCGGTTCAAGTGGCGGCCCGGGGCGGCGAACCCGCGCAGGCGGGGCCTCTCGTCGATGCGCGGCCCATGCAGACGGGCGAGCCGGGGACGGGGGCCGGGCCGAGTCGCCTTGCGACTGCCCTGAGCCGCGTGCAAGTGGCCCCGGCGCACGCGGCGGCCCGGCCTCCGCCGGACCCCTCGGGTTGTTCCCCGAGCCTCTTGCCGCGACCGGGGTCAGAGGGCTCCGCGGCGGTGACGGTGACGGCGTCCTCCACCCGGCGGGCGTCGTACCCCTCATAGGCGCGGTCCAGAACCTGGCCGGGCCGGTGCCATGCCGTTCCGTCCCACCGGTAGCAGCCGTGCCGGTAGAGGAACTTGTTGTGCCCGTACATCCAGTCGTGGTGCAGGTCGCCCATGTCCTGGTCGCGGATCAGCAGGACGGTGCGGCCGTACGCGGGGTGCTGGTGGACGGCCTGCGCGTAGGCGCGATTCTTCGTTTCGGTCGTGAAGGCCACCCATCCCCCGCCGGGCAAGGAATCCGTACGGCTCCACAGCCTTCACCCTGGTTGCGGCCGGTCCGTTCGATCGCGCCGGGATTCTCCGGGGGCGGCCGCTCATCGTTGATGAACGGCCGCCCCCGGAACCGGATGATCGGTGCGCAGCCCATGGGCGACCGGACGGATCGCACTCATGGCGCCTCCTTCGATGCGGCTCCCAGCGCCCGGAACGCTCACGCCCGGACGCGCTCCCCGCATCCCTGCGGCGGGGCAGAGACCGCCGAACCCGAATGAACGGCCCGGCTCCCACCGGCGGCATCCGCCGGCTTCGCGCGGGGTGCCCGCCCGGAGCGGTGGGTGCCGGGCGGCGGCTGCACGACGGCGTCACCGGTGCGGTCTTCGCCCGCGGTATCAGGCGAGGGCGGTGGCCAGCAGGGTGAAGGCGGCGATGATGACGGCGACGCGGACGTAGTGGTAGCGGTCCCAGCGGCGCAGTTGCTGCTTCCAGTCGGCGGGCCGGTTGTCGGGGGTCCAGGTCTTGTTCCGGTTGTTGATCGGGACGAGCAGCAGGATCGACATGACCACGCTGACGATCAGCAGGCCGGCGGCAATGACGACGAGTCCGGCGCCGTGGTGGTGCCATCCGGCGACGGCCCAGACGGCGCTGAGGACGAGCGAGCCGATGTACCAGAACGGCATCAGGGCGCCGAGTATCCGGCCGCCGTGGGCGTGGCCGAGCTGGCCGCTGTCCTCGGGGAGCGCGTTCAGGATCCGGTTCATGATGAAGGCGACGGAGAACTCCACCCCCACCATCACGCCGACGACCACGGTGGTGAAGACCTCGAGTGCGTTGAGCATGACGACCCCTCCCGGAATCTAGCGTTGCTAGCTGATGGGTCAACACTAGTACTGCTGTCGCTCGATTGTCTAGCGGTGCTAGGATCGGGTCATGTCGGTACAGGAACGCAAACAGCGCGAACGGGCGGAACGCGAGCGCCTCATCGTGGCGACGGCCCGCGAACTCGCCGAGCAGCAGGGCTGGGACGCGGTCACCACCCGCCGGCTCGCCGAACGCATCGAGTACAGCCAGCCCGTCCTCTACAGCCACTTCCGCGGCAAACGCGAGATCATCGGCGCCGTCGCCCTCGAAGGCGCCACCGAGATGGCCGCGGCCCTGCGCGCCGCGACCTCCGCCGAGCACACCCCGCGCGCCCGGGTCACCGCCCTCGCCCACGCCTACCTCGACTTCGCCGAGCGCAACCCGGCGGTCTACGACGCCCTGTTCCAGCTCGACGGCGGCCTGACCTACGCGCAGGAGGACACCCCCGAGCCGCTGAAGGACGCCTTCGCCGCCCTGCTCGAATGCCTCACCGACGTCGCCGGGGACGGCATCCATCCGGGGCTGTTCACCGAGGTGTTCTGGGCGTCCCTGCACGGGCTGGCCACCCTGACCCGGGCAGGACGGCTGCTGCCCGGGGACGCCGGGCAAAGAGTGCGCCTGCTGGTGGACCGCCTCGCCGTGGCCTGACGGACCGCCCGGGCGGGCGGCCGGGGTCCTCGGGCCGGCCGCGCCGCCACGTGCGGGGAACGTTGCGGCTCACCCGGCGTGGGGGGGCGCCTGCGCCGGTGGCGCGGTCCCCGCCCCGGGCGCCGCGGGGGCGGCGGGTGCGGCGGGTGCGGCGGGTGCGGCGGACGGGCCGGGGAAGGTCCTGTGGACCGGGGCGGAGCAGGGCCGGGCCGCCCCACCCCGCTCTCACCTCGGCGTAGCACCCTTGGTGACCGTGTGCTTCATCTGGCCTCTCGACCACACTGGTCGTTTTCGGGCCGGGAGGTCGGGATCAGTGGGCCCAGGCCAGTCGGATGGCCTCGATTTCCGTGTCGTTCAGGAGGGCCTCGACGAGCGGGGCGGGGCCTGCGACCTTGGTGGCCCAGAGGTCGTGGTCCGTGCAGAGGACCCAGGACCGGTCCTGGGCCCAGAGGTTGGACGGGGTCCAACCGTCCTCCTCCGGGTGGTCGTACAGTGCCTTGGCATCCGCGAGCGTGCCGGCCCGGACGTGCAGGTTGCCGAAGTCCTCAGTCCTCTGCAACAGCGGGTTGTAGTAGGCCATGCAGCGGGTCTCCGGACCCTGCGGGCTGTGCTCGGTGAGGATGTCGACCAGGCGGTTCCAGTCGGTCCGGTCCAGACTGCCCTCGGACGGCCCCGCGATGCCGACCGGCCAGCCACTCGGCTCCCGAAGCGAGGGGAAGGAGCGGTAGCAAGGCAGCCGCCCCTCGGGCGCCACGGGATCACCGGTCCGCTTCGAGAGCTCCGCCCAGCGCAGCCGACGCCAACGGAGGCTCGGGGGCTCGCCCGGCGTTCCCCCGAACACGTCCGCGGGGTCGAGGCCAGGGATAACCTCGGGACCGCCGCCATTCAGCACAGCTCGTTGATACGCGACATAGGACATGCTGGTGGGCCCGAGTTCGTGTTCGTACATGGAGTGGAGGACCCAGGCGGCGTCGGGCAGTGCCGGCGGCATGAAGCCGGTCAGCCCATCATCGTCGGCGAGCTCCCGCAGCCAGCCGGTCTCCCCAGCCGCGGTCAGCGGCCACCGGGCCACCGCCAGAGCAGCGGATGTCTCGTTCATCCGTTCAGGATCTCACCCGCTGCGGCGAGCGCCGGGGCCACTTCCCAGCCTCCACCACC
>NZ_KZ627018.1 GCF_002911015.1 Streptomyces populi | reverse complement strand
GAGGGTGAAGGCGGCGCCGCCGTGCGCGAACACGAACTTGCCGTTCTCCAGACGGTGCGGGCCGATCGCGGCGGCCACCAGCGGCGCCACGATCGCGCCGACCGCCACGAAGACCCGTACGACCGCGTGGAGGTGCTCGGTCGTGCGGGCCCGCCGGAAGTCCTCGGTCTCCTGGTCGAGCAGCGCGTGCCCGGTGTTGGCGGCGACACCCGCGCCGAAACCGGCGAAGGCCACGACCAGCAGCACGGTGGTGACGTCCGGGACGAGGCCGGCGGCCAGCAGCGCGATCCCGGTGAAGGCGATCGCGAGCGCGAGCAGCCTGCGCCGGGACAGCGACGGGAGCAGCGAGGGAGCCGTGCGGATGCCGGCGACGACACCGCCGGTCAGGGCCAGCACCAGCAGCCCGTACAGCACCGGTCCGCCGCCCAGGTCGATGGCGTCCAGCACGGAGACGGCGACGGCGGCGGAGATGGCCCCGGCGACGGCCGCGCAGGCCGGCACCAGGAGCGGGATCGCGCCGGTGCGGCCCTTGTCGCCGGTGGTGCCCGTCTTCGGGCGGCGCAGTCCTTCGAGCGGCGACCGCGCGCGCGGGGTACGGGCGTCGGGCAGTTCGAGGAAGGTGATCACCGACAGGGAGGCCGCGAAGAGTCCGGCCGCCACGTACGAGGCGAGCGCCGCCTGGTGCAGGTGGAACCAGTCGATCCCGGCGCCCAGCATGTTGCTGACGAGGGAGACGACGACCAGGGTGAGGGCCGCGAGCGGCAGCGCGACGAACGCCGTGCGCAGGGACAGCCGTCGCAGCGCGTCCATGTGGTCCGGCAGCGGGCGCACGGCGGCACCCTCCAGCGGCGGCGCGGGCAGCAGCGCGGGCGCCGCGCTCTCCCGGCACACCGTCCAGAACCGCTCGGCGACCCCGGACACGAAGACGATGACCAGGAGCACGGCGAGCGCGTTGTCCGGGGTCCAGTCGATGAACAGCGGCGCGACGATGAGGAGCGCGGCCCGCAGGCCGTCGGCCCCGAGCATGGTCCAGCGCCGGTCGAGGGGTCCGTCGGGGGAGGTGAGTGACGTCAGGGGCCCCAGGAGCACGGCTCCGAAGAGCAGCGTCGCGAGGACGCGCACCCCGAAGACGGCCGACACGGCGAGGGCGGCCCCGCGGGCGCCACCGCCGAAGGAGCCCTCGGAGATCGCCGCCTGGAGGGCGAGGACGACCAGGACGAGCAGGGCCAGCGCGTCCGCGACACCTCCCACGAGGTGTGCGCTCCACAACCGTTTCAGCTGCGGTTGACGCAGCAGTGCGCGGACGGCACGCTCGCGCGAATCCGCGACCAGGGCTTCGTCGGGGGCCCAGTTGTGGGCCGTTGGCTGCTCGGCTCGCGTCATCCTGCCAGCCTATCCGGACCCGCTGACTCCCCGAAGGGGTGCCCGAACAAACGGACGCCCCCACACCAAATGGTGTAGGGGCTTCCGCTCTTCGACAGGGTTCGACGGGTGGCTCAGCCCTCCGAGGCCGCCGTCTTCTTCGCCGCGGTCTTCTTGGCCGGCGCCTTCTTGGCCGCCGTCGTCTTCGAAGCCGTCGTCTTCTTCGCGGCGGCGGTCTTCTTGGCCGGGGCCTTCTTGGCGGGCGCCTTCTTGGCCGCCGTCTTCTTCGCGGTCTTCTTGGCCGGGCCCTTGGCGCGCTTCTCGGCGAGCAGCTCGTAGCCGCGCTCCGGCGTGATGTCCTCGACGCTGTCGCCGGAGCGCAGGGTCGCGTTCGTCTCGCCGTCGGTCACGTACGGACCGAAGCGGCCGTCCTTGACCACGACCGGCTTCTCGCTGACCGGGTCGGTGCCCAGCTCCTTCAGCGGCGGCTTGGCGGCCGCGCGGCCCCGCTGCTTGGGCTGGGAGTAGATCTCCAGCGCCTCTTCCAGCGTGATGGTGAAGAGCTGGTCCTCGGTGGTGAGCGACCGCGAGTCCGTGCCCTTCTTCAGGTACGGCCCGTAGCGCCCGTTCTGCGCGGTGATCTCGACACCCTCGGCGTCCGCGCCGACGACGCGCGGCAGCGACATCAGCCGCAGGGCGTCCTCCAGGGTCACCGTGTCGAGCGACATCGTCTTGAAGAGCGAGGCGGTACGCGGCTTGACGGCGTTCTTGCCGGTCTTCGGGGTGCCCTCGGGGAGCACCTCGGTGACGTAGGGGCCGTAGCGGCCGGCCTTGGCGACGATCTGGTGGCCCGTCTGCGGGTCGGCGCCCAGCTCGAAGTCGCCGCTCGGCTTGGCGAGCAGTTCCTCGGCGAGGTCGAGCGTCAGCTCGTCCGGGGCCAGGTCCTCGGGGACGTCGGCGCGCTGGTGGTTCTCGGCGTCCTTCTCCCCGCGCTCCACGTACGGGCCGTAGCGGCCGACGCGCAGCACGATGTCGTTGCCGACCGGGAACGAGGACACCTCGCGGGCGTCGATGGCGCCCAGGTCGGTGACGAGTTCCTTGAGGCCGCCCAGGTGGTCGCCGTCGCCGTTGCCCGCGTCGGCGGCGCCGGTCGCGTCGCCCTCGCCGAAGTAGAAGCGCCTGAGCCACGGCACGGCCTGCGCCTCGCCGCGGGCGATGCGGTCGAGGTCGTCCTCCATCTTGGCGGTGAAGTCGTAGTCGACGAGCCGCCCGAAGTGCTTCTCCAGGAGGTTGACCACGGCGAACGACAGGAAGGAGGGCACCAGGGCCGTCCCCTTCTTGAAGACGTAACCGCGGTCGAGGATCGTGCCGATGATCGACGCGTACGTCGACGGGCGGCCGATCTCGCGCTCTTCGAGCTCCTTGACCAGGGAGGCCTCGGTGTAGCGGGCCGGCGGCTTGGTGGCGTGGCCGTCGACCGTGATCTCCTCGGCGGACAGCGGGTCGCCCTCGGCGACCTGCGGGAGCCGGCGCTCACGGTCGTCGAGCTCGGCGTTCGGGTCGTCAGCGCCCTCGACGTACGCCT
The DNA here is from genome assembly GCF_002911015.1 of Streptomyces populi. Classification (GTDB taxonomy): domain Bacteria; phylum Actinomycetota; class Actinomycetes; order Streptomycetales; family Streptomycetaceae; genus Streptomyces; species Streptomyces populi. The sequence goes on along the minus strand of NZ_KZ627018.1, from coordinate 8,642 downwards.
TCAGGAAGCCGTGGAAGGTGATCGTCTTGCCGGACGCGCTGAACTCGGCGTCCCGGCCGTCGGCGGAGGTGCCGGCGATCTTCACGGTGACGGAGTTGCCGACCGCGTCCTTCATCTGGGAGGCGACGGTCCGCTTCCAGATCAGCTCGTACAGCTTGAACTGGTCGCCGGTCAGTCCCGTCTCGGCGGGAGTGCGGAAACGGTCGCCCGAGGGGCGGATCGCCTCGTGCGCCTCCTGCGCGTTCTTGACCTTCCCGGCGTACGTACGCGGCTGCGCCGGCAGGTAGTCGGCGCCGTAGAGCTGGGTGACCTGGGCGCGGGCCGCGGCGACGGCCGTGTCCGACAGGGTCGTGGAGTCCGTACGCATATAGGTGATGAAGCCGTTCTCGTACAGCTTCTGCGCCACCTGCATGGTCGCCTTCGCGCCGAAGCCGAGCTTGCGCGAGGCCTCCTGCTGGAGCGTCGTCGTGCGGAACGGCGCGTACGGCGAGCGGCGGTAGGGCTTGGACTCGACCGAGCGGACGGCGAAGTCCGTGTCCTGGAGCGCGGCGGCGAGCGCGCGGGCGTTCGTCTCGTCCAGGTGGAGCGTGTTCGCGCTCTTGATCCGGCCGAGCGAGTCGAAGTCACGGCCCTGGGCGACGCGCTTGCCGTCGACCGAGGTCAGACGGGCGACGAGGCTGGACGGGTCGCTCGCGTCACCGGTGCGGCCGGTGCCGAAGGTGCCGGTCAGGTCCCAGTACTCGGCGGACCGGAAGGCGATGCGCTCGCGCTCCCGCTCGACGACGAGCCGGGTCGCCACGGACTGGACGCGGCCCGCCGACAACCGCGGCATGACCTTCTTCCACAGGACCGGCGAGACCTCGTAGCCGTACAGGCGGTCGAGGATGCGGCGGGTCTCCTGCGCGTCGACCATGCGCTTGTTGAGCTCGCGCGGGTTGGCGACGGCGCTGCGGATCGCGTCCTTGGTGATCTCGTGGAAGACCATCCGGTGGACGGGGACCTTGGGCTTCAGGACCTCCAGGAGGTGCCACGCGATGGCCTCGCCCTCGCGGTCCTCATCGGTGGCGAGGAAGAGCTCGTCGGAATCCTTCAGCAGGTCCTTGAGCTTCTTGACCTGGGCCTTCTTATCGGCGTTGACCACATAGATCGGCTGGAAGTCGTGTTCGACATCCACACCGAGGCGGCGGACCTCACCGGTGTACTTCTCCGGCACCTCCGCGGCGCCGTTGGGAAGGTCGCGGATGTGCCCGACGCTCGCTTCGACGACATAGCCGGGGCCGAGGTAGCCCTTGATCGTCTTCGCCTTGGCAGGCGACTCGACGATGACGAGTCGGCGGCCGCCGTGTGCGGTGTCGCTGGTCGGGGACAACTTCGCTCTTCTCTCCGGTCGACGCGGAATCTCCCCGGGGCTTGAATCCCGGGGGGTCGGGTCATGCTGACGCTGCGGAGTGTGACGGTACATCCCGCCCCCGTGTCAAACGGGAAAAGCCCGCAACGGCCACTCGAACGGTAACCCGACTACCGCCATTCCTGCCGCCCGGAGTGTCGACCCGCTCTTTCGGGTCTATCCGGAGGGTAACTTCCCAGTTACCGGAGCCGCGATCCTCGCGCGCGGTCTCACACGCGCGTGAAGCACCACACCCCGAGCGCCAGCGCCCCGCTCCCGGCGACGCTCGCGAGGGCCGCCGATGCGACGCGGTTCACACCGTGGGCGACCGGCTCGCCCTGCCGCACCCGGAGCACCGTCCAGGCCAGGATTCCGCCTCCGAACAGGGCGAACACCATCCCCGCGAAGATCGCCGGACTGCTTTCCATGGCTCCGCCCTTTCACCCCGAGTCCTCGGCCCCGGGAGGCTGACACGGCCCGGAGACCGACGCGCGAACCCACGGTGAACTCCGGGTGACCGACACCCCGTGGGGCACCCGCACCGCACCCGGCGTCGCGGTCCACCCTCCGTCCCCCTCCCGCCCGCACGGCTCCCGGCGCTCCCGACTGTGGCGAATCCGTCGTCGTCCGGGGAGCGACGCCGCACCACGGAGACACGGACAGGGGCGGGAACGGGGAGGGCGGCGAAGAAGAAGCCGGAGACGGCCACAGGCACGGGGAGGAAGACGGATACGGATACGGATACGGATACGGATACGGATACGGATACGGATACGGATACGGATACGGATACGGAGAAGAGCATGGGACACGGGAAGGGGCGCGTCCGCCGCTCTTCGGATGTTGGCCGGTTTCCCCTCCCGGCCGAAGTACCCGATCCGACGTCCGGCGAAGCCCGAGCAAGGACGGCGGGAGACGCCCCGGCGACGAGAGGGGGCGGCGGGAACTCCGGCACCCCCTCCCCGCGGTCCGGGTCGCTGCCGCAAAAGGAACCCGGGAACTGGAGGAACGGAGAACCGGAGGAGCGCGCAACAGGACGGGGAACCGAAGAAGCGGGCAACAGGGCGAGGGGCCGGAGGAGCGGCGGACCGGGGAGCCGGAGGAACGGGCGGGCCAGAGGAATCAGCGGACCTGAGGAAACCAGTGGCCCGACGGGCCGACGGGCCGACGGGCCGACGGGCCGACGGGCCGACGGGCCGACGGATCATGGAAGACATCGGCCCGTCTCACACCCGGCCCGCGCTCACCTCGATCCCCGCTCGATCCCGGCACCGGCCCGGCCCTCCCCCGGCATCGCCGGCGAGGGCCGGCTACTCGACCGGCTCCAGGAATCCCTGCTCGACCAGCAGACGGATCTGAGCGGGCGTCCGGTCCCGCAGCAACACCGGGTCCTCGCCGACCAGTTGGGCGATGGCGTCGAGGATCCGCCCGGCGCTCAGCGTGCCGTCGCACACACCGGCGAAGCCCGCGCCGACCGTGTCCACCTTGGTGGCCCGGCGCATTCCCCGGTGCTGGCGCAGCACCACGTGCTCCGGGTCCTCGGCACCGGGCAGTCCGACCTGCTCCTGCACGACCTCCGCCACCAGTCTGAAGTGACCGGCGAGCAGACCCGCGTCGTCGTGCCGTCTCAGGTAGTCGACCCGGTCGAAGTGCTCGCGTACGGCCTCGCCGAGCGGCTGCTCGACGGAGTGCGGCCACTCCTCGACCGTGATCGAGGGTTCGGCCGCCGCCGTCCTGCGCAGCGTGATCCATCCGAAGCCGACGGCCTTCACCTTGCGCGCCTCGAACTCGTCGAGCCACGCGTCGTACCGCGCCTGGTAGTCGGCCGGGTCGGCCCTGTGGTCACCCGAGTCGCGCAGCCACAGCTCCGCGTACTGCGTGACGTCCTGCACCTCGCGCTGCACGATCCACGCGTCGCAGCCGCGCGGCACCCAGGAGCGCAGCCGGTCCTGCCAGTCCTCGCCCTCCACGTGCTGCCAGTTGGCCAGGAACTGGGCGTATCCCCCTTCGCTCAGCCGGTCCCCCGCCTCCTGAACGAGCGTGCGGCACAGATCGTCCCCGCCCATTCCGCCGTCGCGGTACGTCAGCCGGGCGCCCGGCGAGATCACGAAGGGCGGGTTCGAGACGATCAGGTCGTACTTCTCGTCGGCGCGGACCGGCTCGAAGAGGGAGCCCTGGCGCAGGTCGGCGGCCGGGGCGCCGGAGAGCGCGAGGGTGAGCGCGGTGATGTGCAGCGCCCGGGGGTTCAGATCGGTCGCCGTCACGCGCGTGGCGTGCTGCGCGACGTGCAGCGCCTGGATCCCGGAACCGGTGCCGAGATCGAGGGCGGAGCCGACGGGCCCGCGCACGGTGATGCCGGCGAGGGTCGTGGAGGCACCCCCCACTCCGAGGACGACCCCTTCCTCCCTGCTGCCGATGCCGCCCGCGCCGCCGACGGCGCATCCGAGGTCGGACACGATGAACCAGTCCTCGCCGTCGGGTCCGCCGTACGGCCGGATGTCGACGCTCGCCGCGACCTCGTCCCCGCCCGTCCGGGTCAGCCAGCCGCTCTCCAGGGCGTCCTCGACCGGCAGCACGTCCGCCACGCGCGTGTACGGCACGGGCTGCTGCAGCAGGAACAGCCGCACGAGCGTCTCCAGCGGCGTGTCACCACGGGTCGCCCGGAGTGCGGGCACGGTCTCGCTGCGCGCCAGCGCCGCGTACGCGGGGGCGCCGAGCAGGTCGAGGAGACCGTCCGCGGTGAAGGAGGCGTCGAGGAGGGCTCTCCGCAGCCGGGCGGCGATGTCGGCACGATCGGACGAGGGCAACGGTGACAGGCTGGTGTGACTCACGCCTCCCATTGTGTCCGCTGTCGCCCACCGGCACCCACACCTGTGGACAGAGCCTCGCCCGTGGACAGCGCGTGCGGCACCCGCTGCGCGTACCGGGTCCGTGCCCGGCGGGAAGCGGAGACGCGTGCCGGGCGCCGGTCCCGTGGGCCCGCGACGCACATGACGCGGGCCGGGAGCCCGGCGCGCCTGTGCGCCGGGCCCTCTCCCGGCTCCCGCGGACGGTCTCAGCCGTTGACCGCCGCCGGGGACCCGGACGCCGACTTGCAGCCCTCCTGCTGCGCCATCGCCTTGCCCACGTCGCCCTGCTCCAGCTGCTTCAGGGGGTCGTTCCCGCTCTGGCTCAGCTTGCCGAGCTGGGTCGCGACGTCCTTGAGTCCCTCGGCGAACTTGGCCTGGTCCTTGGTGTCGAGCTTGGCGACCTGCGTCTTCAGGTCGGCGTACGACGCGGAGAGGGCCTTGAGCTCCTTGACCGCGTTGGCCTGCTTCGTCTTGCCGTCCTCGACGTCCGGCGGTCCCGCGTTGTCGACGGCGGTGCCCAGCGCCTTGTACGCGTCGGACATGTCCTGGAAGGCCTGTGCGTCGGTCTTCTGGACCTCCTCCGGCGCACTGTTGTCCGAGGTCTGCTTCTGGATCGCGGCGTTCGCTTCCTGGATCTTCTGGGCCTGCGGCTTCAACGCGTCGCAGACCTGCTTGGCCCAGGAGTTCAGCTTGTCGTCGCCGCCGCTGCCGCTGCCGCCGTCGCTGCTGCAACCCGACAGCGCGAGCACCAGTACCGCACCGCCGGACAGTGCGGCCGTGAGCTTCTTGTTCACCGGTTTGGTCCCTTCCATGGCTCTCGGCCCGGAACATACACGCCATGTGGGCGGCACCCACATGGCGAGTGTCCGCTACGACACCTTTTGAGGCCATTTGCACCAAGCGAGAGAAGGCTCACGACAATGACGTGAACACACACAGGGCGGGCGTACGGCGCGTCAGCACACGCCGTCCACCCGCCCGTTGGCCCGCTTCCCGATCAGGCAGAAAAGTCCGTGCCGGGTCGGAGGCGGAACCGGTGCGTCATGAAACCACCGCCGGATCGGCCGACTTGGCGATCCCTTCGTCGTCGTCCTCCTCGTCGCCCATGGCGATCCCGCGCCGCTTGGAGACGTACACGGCGCCCACGATCACGATGAACGCGAGGATGGCGATGAACACCCGCACGCCGACGCTCTTGTCGTCGCCGTACGAGAATTTGACGATCGCCGGGGCGATCAGCAGCGACACCAGGTTCATGACCTTCAGCAGCGGGTTGATCGCGGGGCCCGCCGTGTCCTTGAACGGGTCACCGACCGTGTCACCGATCACCGTCGCCGCGTGCGCCTCGCTGCCCTTGCCGCCGTGGTGGCCGTCCTCGACGAGCTTCTTGGCGTTGTCCCACGCGCCACCGGAGTTGGCGAGGAAGACCGCCATCAGCGTTCCGGTGCCGATCGCACCCGCCAGGAACGAACCGAGCGCGCCGACACCGAGCGTGAACCCGATCGCGATCGGTGTGAGCACCGCGAGCAGTCCCGGCGTGGCGAGTTCGCGCAGCGCGTCCTTGGTGCAGATGTCGACGACGCGCCCGTACTCGGGTTTCTCCGAGTAGTCCATGATCCCCGGGTGCTCCCTGAACTGCCGCCGCACCTCGTAGACCACGGACCCGGCGGACCGCGACACCGCGTTGATCGCCAGCCCCGAGAAGAGGAAGACGACCGCGGCGCCCGCGATGAGACCCACCAGGTTGTTGGGCTGCGAGATGTCCATCATCAGGTTCATCGGAGCGCCGGCGCCCGAGACCTTCTCACCCACGTCGCTCGCGGCCGTGGTGATCGCGTCGCGGTACGAGCCGAAGAGGGCCGAGGCCGCGAGGACGGCGGTGGCGATGGCGATGCCCTTGGTGATGGCCTTGGTGGTGTTGCCGACGGCGTCCAGGTCGGTGAGCACCTGCGCGCCCGCGCCCTCGACGTCGCCGGACATCTCGGCGATGCCCTGCGCGTTGTCGGACACGGGACCGAAGGTGTCCATCGCGACGATGACACCGACCGTGGTGAGCAGGCCCGTTCCGGCGAGCGCCACGGCGAACAGTGCCAGCATGATCGACGTACCGCCCAGCAGGAACGCCCCGTACACGCCGAGACCGATCAACAGGGCGGTGTAGACGGCTGATTCGAGACCGATGGAGATGCCGGAGAGGACGACGGTGGCCGCGCCGGTGAGGGAACTCTTGCCGATGTCCCGCACGGGACGGCGGCTGGTCTCGGTGAAGTAGCCGGTCAACTGCTGGATGAGCGCCGCCAGCACGATGCCGATCGCGACGGCGACGAGTGCGAGGATCCGAGGGTCGCCGCCCTTGGCCTTGATCGCCGCGTCCGTGACCCCGTCCAGTTCGGCGTAGGTCCCCGGAAGATAGACGAAGACGGCGAGAGCGACCAGCACGAGCGAGACCACCGCGGAGATGAAGAACCCGCGGTTGATCGCGGACATGCCGCTGCGGTCGGAACGCCGGGGCGCCACCGCGAAGATGCCGATCATCGCGGTGAGCACGCCGATCGCGGGCACGATCAGCGGGAAGGCGAGCCCGGAGTCACCGAACGCCACCTTGCCGAGGATCAGCGCGGCGACGAGCGTGACGGCGTACGACTCGAAGAGGTCGGCTGCCATGCCGGCGCAGTCGCCCACGTTGTCGCCCACGTTGTCGGCGATGGTCGCGGCATTGCGCGGATCGTCCTCCGGAATGCCCTGCTCGACCTTGCCGACCAGGTCGGCCCCGACATCGGCCGCCTTGGTGAAGATGCCGCCGCCGACACGCATGAACATGGCGATCAGCGCCGCACCCAGACCGAAGCCCTCCAGGACCTTCGGCGCGTCGGCCGCGTACACGAGCACCACACAGGAGGCTCCCAGCAGACCGAGCCCCACCGTGAACATGCCGACGACGCCACCGGTGCGGAAAGCGATCTTCATGGCTTTGTGCGAGACGGCGGTGAGATCCTTTTCGGGCTCTCCCTCCGCCGGGGTCGCTTCCCGTGCCGCGGCGGCCACGCGGACATTGCTCCGTACGGCGAGCCACATACCGATATAGCCGGTGGCCGCCGAGAACGCCGCGCCGATCAGGAAGAAGATCGACCGTCCGGCGCGCTGATTCCAGTCGTCCGCGGGCAGCAGCATGAGCAGGAAGAACACCACCGCGGCGAATACGCCGAGCGTGCGCATCTGCCGTCCCAGGTAGGCATTCGCGCCTTCCTGGATCGCCGTCGCGATCTTCTTCATGCTGTCGGTGCCCTCGCCGGCCGCGAGAACCTGGCGCACCAGGATCCCGGCGACCACGAGCGCCGCCACGGCGACGACCGCGACGACCATCACGATGAGACGGTTGCCGTCCGTCAGAACCGCGGCCGCGAAGGTTGTGGGGTGGTCAAACTGATGAGGGGTAGAAAGCCCCGCCATTCGTCCTCCTTGACGCTTGGGCTGAGCTCAAGATGTGGACGGATTCTAGGTACCGGAACCTGATCAAAACAGTGCGCGGTAAGCGGAATTAGCCTTCACTTGCCCTTCAGCAAATGATCGACGGGCGCCCACGGACCCAAATGCAGTAATGCCCCAGAAGCGTTGGCGCTTGATCCAATTATCGCTCGAATGATCGTGAATCAATTCACGAAACGCCGTGCGCGATCAACGCGGTTCACGATCACCATATGGGCGAGCGAGAGTTCCCGGACATGCCGAAGGGCCCCACCGAGTAGGGCCCTTCGGGACAGATTTAAAGAGGGGCGGTCGTCAGGGAAGAGCCACGGCCGGCGGCGTGGTGGGCCAGCTCATCCTGATCAGTCCGCCGTGCTCTCCGGCGATGACTTCCACGTCGTCGACGAGACCGCTGATGACCGCGAGGCCCATCTCGTCCTCCTCGGCCTCCGCGTCGGAGCCGTCCGGGCCCGCGCCGGACGCGGCCCCACCGGGCACCGAACCCGGCGACTCGTCACCGACCTCGATGGAGAACTGCTTCTCCTCCTCGATCAGCGCCACGTGCACCGGCGCCGAGATACCGCCGCTCTGGTGCAGTCCGACGGCACGCGTACAGGCCTCGCCCACGGCGAGCCTGACCTCGTCGAGGACGGCCTCGTCCACTCCGGCCCTGCGCGCCACCGCTGCCGCCACCAGTCGGGCGGTCCTGACGTGCTCGGGCAGCGCGCTGAAGCGGAGTTCAACGGTGGCCATGCATCCCCCTCTGAACTACGGGCGTGCTGTCCGGAGGCCGGGCCGTGGGCCCGGCCCCCGATGTGTGCGATGCCGGGCCCACGACCCGGGAGACCGGCCGTCAGTCGGTCGCGTTGACCGCCTCGTCCACCGAGGTGTGGATCGGGAACACCTTGGTGAGACCGGTAATACGGAAGATCTTCAGAATG
>NZ_KZ627017.1 GCF_002911015.1 Streptomyces populi | reverse complement strand
CGAGCCCTGGTCCAGCAGCAGCTCGATGCGCTCCCGGGCGGTCAGCTTGCCCTTGGCGTGCTGCGCCTCGGTCGCCCTCTCGCTCGGGCCGGCCTCGGCCCGGCCCCGGATCTCGCGCAGCTCGGCGATGCGGCCGCCGATGGGGGTTGGTTCGACCTCGACCGAATCCGAGGCAGTCGTCGCCACCATGTCAGGTCCCTTCCTGGGGCACGGCCGAGTCACCTCGGAGCCCTGCAGAGAGATTATAAAACCGCGCATGCGGTTTGTAAATTGACGATGCATCTACCCCGCCGGCACCTCCCCCGGCCGGCGGCCCGGCGGGTTCAGCGCCAGCTGTCCGGGGCCCGGTAGCCGGTGCCGCCGCGCCACCGGTGCGCGCCCGCGAGGGGGCGGGTCCCGTCGTCGTCCCCGTGCCCGCCGCCGTCGCGCAGGGCGAGCAGCACCAGTGCCAGGGCGGCCAGTTCCTCCTCGCAGGCCTCTCCCCGCTCCACCCGGATCACGGCCCGGGCGCTCTCGCCGTGGCTCATAGAATCCCTCCTTCAGCCTGCCGTCACGGTCTCCGAGACGGCTCGACGCCCGCTGCCGTCCTGCTCGAGCACCGGCGGAGAACGCAAAGCCCCCGCGGCCCGGAGGCCGCGGGGACCGCACGCCCCCGGGGGCGCCCTAGCCGAGCAGCACCGGAAGCTCGCTGTGCCCGTTGACGATGAACGACTCGATGGGTTCCAGGCGTTCGGGGGCGATCGCCAGGGACACGCCGGGGAACCGTTCGAACAGCGCCCGCAGCGCGACGGCCGCCTCCAGCCGGGCCAGCGGGGCCCCCAGGCAGTAGTGCGGCCCGTGGCCGAAGGCGAGGTTGTCACGGCGCTCCGCGCGCAGCAGGTCGTACTCCGCCGCGTCCTCGCCGTAGGTCTCCGGGTCGAGGACGGCCGCGGCGAAGGAGACGATGATCGCGTCCCCCTTGCCGATGACGACGTCGCCCAGCTCGATGTCGTCCACGGCGTAGCGCAGCGGCATGTAGGACGCGGGGGCCCGGGTGCCCAGCGTCTCGGTGACCACCGCGTCCCAGTCCGCGCGGCCGGCCCGCACGTGCGCCAGCTGCTCGGGACGGATGAGCAGTTCGGCGATCGCGTTGCCGATGAAGGTGGTCAGCGTCTCGAGTCCGGCCGCGAGCAGCAGCTGCAGCGTGTCGACGAGCTCCTGCTCGGTGAGCGCGTCGCCCCGGTCCTGGATCTGCAGCAGCGCGGAGGTCAGGTCGGCCTGCGGCCGCTCGCGCCGGGCGGCGACCAGGCGCGTGAGCACCCCCTTGATGTCGGCCATCGCCCCGGCCATCTCCTCGGCCGTGGCGGCGGAGCTGAAGCCGACGTCCATCGCCGCGCCCAGGAGCTTCTCGGCCTCCTGGCTCACACCGATCAGCCCGCAGATCACCCGCATCGGCAGCAGCTGCGCGTACTGCGCCCGCAGATCCACGACCTGGCCGGCCGGGACCGCGGCCAGGTCGTCGAGGAGCTCGTGGGTGAGCTCCTCTATCCGGGGCCGCAGCTCCTCCATGCGGCGTGCGGTGAACGCGCCCGAGACCAGTCGGCGGAGTCTCGCGCGCCGCTCACCGTAGGCCGTGAGCATGTTCTCCAGGGCCACCCAGGGAAACAGCGGCCACTCCGGGGTGATCTCGCCCTGCACGAACGGCGGCCAGTGCTGCCGCGCGTCCTTCGACACCCGCGGGTCGAGGAGGAGTTGCCTGACGTACTGCGGCCGTACGACGGCCCACGCGGTGACGCCGCCCGGAAGGCTCACCCGGGCCGCGGCGCCCCGTCCGCGCAGCGCCGCGGCCTCCCCCGCCTGATCGCGCCCCTGCGCATCCAGCGCGTAGGGGCACGTGATGGATCCCATTCATGCACTCCGTTTCGGTTGGCCTTGCTTCGGTTGGCCTTGCATGAAGCGCACCGGCCCGCGTGCGCCCGAGGGGACTCGTCCTGCTCCCGGTGCGGCGCCCTGCCGCACCGAAAGGCCGTCGGCTCACGCCGTTCCGGCGGCCTCGAGGGCCTTCTCCTCCTGCAGGCGCAGGGCCTTGCGCAGGGCCTGCTCCCCCCGCCGGGGATCGAAGTCCATCTGCACGAGGACTCCCGGGACGCTGATGGCCGGCAGGATGTACCGGTACAGGTCGCACACCCTCTCCGGCAGGTCGTCGCGGCCGGTCATGATGTTGGAGAGGACCTGCACCCCGGTGAAGCCGCCGACGAACAGCTTCCCGACGGCCGCCAGGTCGATGTTGGGCAGGAGTTCGCCGCGCTCCCTGGCCTTCCCCAGGACCGTCACGATGTGCTCCTCCCACGCGCCCATGGGAGTCCTGCGGTCGAGACCGTCCTTGGGGGAGCCCTGGTCCACGGTGAGCCGCACGGCGCCCCGCACGATCGGATTGCCGGTGTCGCGCCGCAGCAGGTAGGCCAGGAGCAGCGACTCGTCCAGCGACTGCTGCAGGACGAGTTCGTGCTCCGGCGTCTCGGGCAGGGCGCGGACCTGCTCGAGCAGCACGCCCTGGGCCAGTTCCTCCTTCGAGGCGAAGTGGAAGTACAGGGCGCCCTTGGTCAGGCCCGCCCGCTTCAGGACCTCGGAGATGGTCGCGGCCTCGTAGCCGAGTTCGTCGAAGACCTCGGCGGCGGCCGTCAGGATCGCCTGCCGTGTGCGGACCGCCCGCTCCTGCTGTGTCACAAGCCGCCTCCATGTTCCTTGATCCACCGGCCAGGAAAAAAACCGGCACGTCGGATCTTAAGTCCGCGCCCCCATTGCGGAATACCTTATTCCGGCCAATCGCCCCGTCGGGTCGCCGCTGTCATCCTCCCCGACCTCCGCCCAATAAAACCTGACGGCCGGTTTCTCGATGATCCCGGGATCCCCTCCGCCCGAGCCGTCTCGCACCCCTGCGGACCAGCGGCTTCTCCCGTCTGCGGGCATTTGATCCACTACGGGCTTAGGTCAACTGTTCCAAAAGAGCCTTGAAAAAGAAACCGGTTAGTACGTACTTTGCGGGCGTCCCTTTCTTGCCAACAGACCACCCTCACCGTCGTCCTTCCATGGGGAGATCGCTGTGAACCTGCTGATGAAACCCCCGCAGGCTCCTGGCACCATCGGAGCAGCGGATGCGCACCGCGGCACGGAGCCGACCCTCCGTGAGCTGACGTACATCCTGTTCGACCGCGACGACCGGGGCCGGCTGCACGGCGTCTGGCGCGACCTCATCGCGCACGAGAGCTTCCACCACCGGCCCGGGCTGTCCGCGCAGGAGCGCACCGCGCTGTCCTACGCCCGGCTCCAGCAGGTCAACGCGGCGCTCGGCGACCCCCGTGAACTGACCCTCGACCCAAGGAAGTTAGCCGGCCTGCACGAATGGACCGGCTTCCTCGACGGCGGGCTGTGCACGCTGGAGAGCATCCACTACAACCTGTTCCTCGGCAGTCTGCTCGACCACCAGGACCCCGCCGGCCCGCGGGACCTGACCGACTACACCTCCATGCGCCGCACGGGCACGTTCCTGTGCACCGAACTGGAGCACGGCAACGACGCCGCGCTGCTGGAGACCACGGCCGCGCACGACCGCGCCACCGGCGGGTTCGTCCTGCACACGCCGAACCCCGGCGCCCAGAAGTTCATGCCCAACACCAGCACGACCGGCGGCCCCAAGAGCGCCCTGGTGGCCGCGCGCCTGCTGACGGACGGGCAGGACCAGGGGGTCTGCCTGTTCCTGGTCCCGCTCAGCGACGAGTTCGGCCATCTCCCCGGAATCCACGTACGCCGTCTGCCCGCCCGGCCCGGCACCCCGGTCGATCACTGTGTCACCGCCTTCGACCAGGTGCGGCTGCCGCGCGAGGCCCTGCTGGAAGGCCCGCACGGGCGCCTCGGCGCCGACGGCACGCTCGTCAGCGGCCTCGGCAATCCGCGTAGGCGGTTTCTGCAGACGATCAGCCGCGTCACCACCGGCAAGCTGTGCATGAGCGCGGGCACGCTCGGCATGGCGCGGGCCGCCCTCTCCATCGCCGTACGCCACTCCGGCACCCGGCTCATCGCCGGGGCCAAGGCCGGCCTGCGCATACCGATAGCGGATCACCGCAGCCACCACGGAAGACTCCTGGGCTCCCTGGCCACGGCCTACGCCATGACCTTCCTGCACCGCAGCGTGGTCGACCGCTGGACCTGCCACGCCCCCGGGGAGCGGGAGGAGACCGAACGCCTGGTCGCCATCGCCAAGGGCTGGATCACCTGGCAGGCCCGCGCGATCGTCGTCGAGTGCCGCGAGCGGTGCGGGGCCCACGGGCTGTTCTCGCACAACGGGCTGTCCGACCTGGCCTCGAACATCGAGGGCGGCATCACCGCCGAGGGCGACAACCTCGTCATCTGGGTGAAGGCCGCCTCCGAGATGGTCTTCGGGCATGTCGTGGACCGCGGCGGCCACCAGCCGCACGCGGCCGAGGAGCGGCCCCTGGAGGACCTGTCGTACCTGCGCGAGCTGTACGCGCACCTCGAGGCCATCTGGCAGGACCGGGCCCGCACCGCGATGCGCCAGGGCCGCCGGGGCGATCCGCTGGCGCGCTGGAACTCCGCCTCCGCCAGCGGCCTGGAGATGGTCGCGGCACACGCCCGGCTGCAGGCCGCGGACGCCTTCCTCGCCGCGGCCGCGTCCGCGGCGGAACCACGGACGCGTCTGCTGCTGGAGGACCTGTGCAGGCTCTTCCTGCTGCAGGAGCTCGGCCGGCACACCGGCGACCTGCTCAGCGAGGGACGGCTGACGCCCGGTCACGTCCGCGGGCTGCAGGGCGCCGTCGACCGGACCGTCGAGAACCTCGCCCCCCATCTCGCCCTGCTCGCCGAGGCGTTCGACCTGCCCGAGGAGTACCTGAAAAGCGTCCCCATCGCCCAGGGAAGGCACGCGGTGGGTCTCGACGAATTCCTCAGCCACGACACCGGCCACGACATCTGGGCCCCGCAGGCCTCGGCCTCCCCCGGCCCGGGACCCGGGGAACAGGGGCACAGCCCCCTGCCCGCGCTCTCCCCGCGCCTGTCCGCGGACACCGTCCCCGGGCGCTGAGCGGGGACGGGTCCTGCCGCCACGGCTCGGCCCGAAGGGGCGGGGCCGAAAAGCGGCGGGGCACCGGCGGCTGCGGGCGGTGTCCCCCGGACGCGGCGGGCGCGGACGCGACCGGCCCCGTGCCGCGCCCCGGTGCGCGCACGGCACCCGGGCGCCAGGGGCACGGCGGCCGGGCGCGGTGCCGGCGAGGCGGCCGGCGTGCGCGCGTGCCGGGACACACGGTCGCGGCCGGCGGGCGACAGCCGCCGGCCCGCGTGCGATCACCGCTGCCGGGCCGGGTGCAACTGCGGGGCGAAGGAGCAGGCCGACGCGGTGGGGACGCCTCCCGGGCCGGGGGCCGGGGAGGCCGGCGGCCGGCGGCGGCGCCGCCGGGGTCCCCCGCTCGAAGAGCTCGGGGGTGCGCGCCCTGCCCCGCGTACCGCCGCACGACCCGCACCACAGGTCCCGGGGCGTGTCCGCGAGGTCGCGTCGTCCGCCCGCAGGGCGGGCCCGGCGGCGACGTGGGGTCCCCTGCCCGAAGAGCTCGGGGGAGCGTGCCGGGCGTCGCCGGGCGGGCGGGGCCCGGCGGACACGCCCTAGGTCTCCTCGACCGTGATGGCCTGCACGGGGCAGGCTCGTACCGCCTCGTGCACCAGCGGCTCTCCCGCACCGTCCTCACGCCCGGGCAGGACCTCGCTCAGCCCGTCGTCGTCCTGCGTGAAGACGCCGGGGACGGTGAGCGCGCACATGCCCGCGCCCATGCAGCGGTCCTTGTCGACCTGGATCCGCACGTTCGCCTCCTACCATCGGACCGGGAGCTGGATCATTCCCTGGAGTGTGGTGCCGGGTTTGAAGGGGATCTTTGAGACGGGTGCCGCGAGCTTCAGGCCGGGCAGCCGGTCGAACAGGGTGCGCAGCGCGATCTCGATCTCCGCGCGGGCCAGGTTCTGTCCCAGGCACTGGTGGATGCCGAAGCCGAAGGCGAGATGGTGGCGGTCCTCGCGGTGCCAGTCCAGTTCGTCGGGCGTGCCGTGCAGCGCGGGGTCGCGGTTGATCAGGGACGTCGACATCATGACGCCGTCGTCCGCGCGGATCGTGCGGCCCGCGTACTCGATGTCCTGCGTCGCCACCCGCATCCCGCCCTCGGCGACCGACAGGAAGCGCAGCAGCTCCTCGACGGCCGCGGGCATCAGGTCCGGGTCGGCGCGCAGTTCGGCGAGGCGCTCGGGGTGCTCGATCAGCGTGAACGCGCCGAGGGAGATCATGTTGGTGGTGGTCTCGTGCCCCGCGACGACCAGCAGCGCCGCGAGCGCCGTCAGCTCATCACGCCGGATGTCCCCCCGGGCGTACGGTTCGTGGATCAGCTCGTCGAGCAGGCCGTCACCGGGCTCGCGCTGCTTGCGTTCGATCAACGCGCCCAGATAGGCGTCGAGTTGCTCGCCGGCCCGCTGGGTGTCCTCGACGGTGGGGCCGGCCAGCAGCCGGCGCGACTGCTCCTCGAAGAACTCGTGGTCGTCGTAGGGCACACCGAGCATCAGGCACATCACCTGCGAGGAGACCGGCAGCGCGAACGCGCTGACCAGTTCGGCCGGCGGGCCCTGGGCGATGATGTCCTCGACGAGCCGGTCGGTGATCTCCTGGATGCGCGGGCGCAGGGCGGAGATGCGTTTGGCCGTGAAGGTGGGGATCACCGTCCGGCGCAGTGCCTTGTGCTCGGGGTCGTCCATGCCGAGCAGCGAGAGGCGGCGGCCGCGGACACGGTTCTTGAAGCCGGCCGTCGGCGACGGGAAGGCCTCGTTGTCCTGGTTCGCGGACAGGCGCGGGTCGCCGAGCAGGTCGCGGGCCGCCGAGAACCCGGTGACGAGCCACACCGCGCGGTCGTCGTAGAGCCTGACCCGGGTCAGCGGCCGGGCCGCGCGCAGCGGGTCGTACCCGGCCGGCGGGTGGTACGGGCACGTACGGTCCTGAGGGAAGGGGACCAGTGGCTGCACCGCAGCTTCTTCCGTCATGGATGCCTCGCATCTGTAGCAACAGGTGAACCCGGTCAGACGGCCCGCCGGCGGCCCGGCCCGCGGGCACGGCGCATGCGACCGGCGTCACCATAGGCACGGGGGCCGGGCCTCGCGCACGGTGTGCAACCTCGGGGATTCCGTGATTGCACACCTGCGGATCCGCCGGACACCGGGATCCAGCAGGCGGCTTCGCGGCCCGGGCGCCGTGCCGCGCGGGCGCGCGTCCACCGGGCTTCCACGGCGCCTCGAGGCGGTCAGTCGAAATCGCCGGGCCGGTAGTCGCCGCCGGGCGTGCGGTTGACGACGCCGAAGCGGTTGGAGGAGTTGATGAGGGAGATGAAGCACACCAGGGCCGACAGCTGCTCCTCGTCGTAGTGCCTGGCGGCCTCGGTCCGGGCCTCGTCCGTGATGCCGCCGGCGCCGTCGCTGATCCGGGTGCCCTGCTCCGTCAGCTCCGGCGCGGCGCGTTCGGCGTCGGTGAAGACGCCGGTCTCGCGCCAGGCCGCGACCAGGTTGATCCGGGTCGCGGACTCCCCCGCGTGCGCGAGGTCCTTGGAGTGCGCGTCCGTGCAGTAGCCGCATCCGTTGATCTGGCTCGCCCGCGGCATCACCAGGTCCTGGGTCGGCTTCGGCAGCGACGACTCCTTGATGAGCACGCGGCTCGCCGAGGCGAAGTACTTCAGGGCCTTGGCGACGACGGGGCCGGCGAAGAGGTTCAGGCGGGGTTCCACGGGGTCTGCTGCGGTCGTGGCGGGTGCGTACGTCCTGAAGACACCGCGCGCCGCCGGGCCGTGACACGAACACGCGCGGCGGGCGGCCGCCGGCCCCGCCCTCGAGAGGGACTTCAGCCGGATTCGAGACCGGCTGGTGGCGCGTTGACACTGTTCGGCGCGAGCGCCTCCAATGTCGCTCGGAAACGGATCCGCCGTTGCAGACGCTGTTGGGAGGTGCACGTTGTCTCTGGCCGAGCAGGTGACGTACCCGGCCGGCGATCCCGGCACGATCGCGTCGCCGGCCCTGTGGATCGCGTCCCATCCCGTCACCCGTGTACGCGTCGACTCGCTCGTCCTGGACGGCTCCCCCCGGCTGTCCGGCCAGGACCAGGCCCATGTGCGCGTGCTCGCCGAGGCCGGCGACCGGCTGCCGCCCGTCACCGTGCACCGTGCCACCCTGCGCGTCATCGACGGTGTCCACCGGGTCCGCGCGGCCCAGCTCAACGGGTGCCACGAGATCTCGGCGCGGCTGGTCGACTGCGACCGGGACGCCGCCTTCGTGCTGGCGGTGCGGGCCAATGTCACCCACGGCCTGCCGCTGTCGCGCGGCGAGCGCACGGCCGCGGCGGCCCGCATCGTCGAGGCGTTCCCGCAGTGGTCCGACCGTGCGGTCGCGGCGGCCGCGGGGATCTCCGACAAGACGGTCTCCCGCCTGCGCACGCGGCCGGGTGCCGGGCCCGCGGCGCAGAGCGGCACCCGGCTCGGCAGGGACGGCCGGGTGCGGCCGATGGACAGCGGCCGGCGCCGCCGCCGCGCCGCCGCGCTGCTGCGCGAGGCGCCCGAGGCGGGACTGCGCGAGGTGGCCCGCGCCACCGGCCTGTCCCCGGCCACGGTGCGCGACGTGCGACGCCGGATCGCCCGGGGCGAGGACCCCGTGCCCGGCCGCTACCGCGACGCCCGGCCCGCCCCGCCCGAACCCGCCGGGCCGGGCCGCCGGCGCCCGCCCGCCGAGCCCGCCCGCGGTGAGCGCGAGGCCGCCCCGGTGGACCGGCACAAGCTGCTCGCCAAGCTGGGCGAGGACCCCTCGCTGCGGCTCAACGAGGCCGGCCGGCGCGCCCTGCGCCGGCTGCACCACTACGCCGTCACCGGCCAGGACATCGAGACGCTCGCCCACGCGCTGCCCTGTCACTGGGCCCCCGAGGTCGCCGACCTGGCCCGCAGCTGCGCGGCCGCCTGGAGCGAGCTGGCCGAACGGCTCCAGGAACGCGCCCGGTAGCGCCCCTCGCGCACCGCCCCGCTCGTCAGAACCGACGCACTTCAGGAGGCCTTCCGTGTCCGAGCATGCCGAGACACCCGGTGTTCTTGCCGGAGCAGACAGCGGCGAAAACACCGGCGTCTGGTTCATCGGGGCCCGCGGCTCCGTCGCCACCACCGCGGTCGCCGGGTGCGCCGCGCTGGCCGCGGGGCTGTACGGGCCGGCGGGCGTGGTCACCGAGTCGCCGGCGTTCGCCGCCGCCTCGCTGCCCGCCCTGTCCGACCTCGTCTTCGGCGGCCACGACACGGTCGAGACGCCGCTGCCCAAGCGGGCCGAGGCACTCGCCGAGCAGGGCGTCCTGCCGCACGGGCTGGTACGGGCCGTGCACCGTGAACTGGCCGCGGCCGACCGGGAGATACGCGCCGGCGGCCCGCTGCCCGGCGACGCGCGCGGCGACGAGGAGCTGATCCGGGCGTTCGCCGCCGACATCGAGGACTTCACCCGGCGGGCCGGCCTCGCCCGGACCGTCGTGGTGAACGTCGCCTCCACCGAGCCCGCCCCGGCACCGGGCGCGAAGCGGCTGCCGGCCAGTTCGCTGTACGCGGCGGCCGCCCTGCGCGCGGGCTGCGCGTACGTGAACTTCACGCCGTCCACCGGGATACGTCACCCGGCCCTCGCCGAGGCGGTGGCGGCGGCCGCGGTGCCGTACGCGGGCCGGGACGGCAAGACCGGGCAGACCCTGCTGCGCGCGGTGCTCGCGCCCATGTTCCGCCAGCGCGCCCTTGAGGTGCGGGCCTGGTCCGGCACCAATCTGCTCGGCGGCGGCGACGGTGCCGCGCTCGCCGACGCCGCGGCCGCCGCGGCGAAGAACGCGGGCAAGAACCGGGTCCTGGAGGACAATCTCGGCGCGCTGCCCGAGGGCGAGGTGCACATCGACGACGTGCCCGCGCTCGGCGAGTGGAAGACCGCCTGGGACCATGTCGCCTTCGAGGGTTTCCTCGGCTCGCGGATGATCCTGCAGACCATCTGGCAGGGCTGCGACTCGGCGCTGGCCGCGCCCCTCGTGCTCGACCTGGCCCGGCTCGCCGCCCGCGCCCACGAGGCGGGCATCACCGGGAGCCTTCCCGGGCTCGGCTTCTACTTCAAGGACCCCGACGGCTCCTCGGCCGCTCTGGCCGAGCAGTACGAGGAGCTGCTGGCGTTCGCCGCGGCACTGGGGGGATCCCGGTGAGCACCCCCCGCGACTGGGCCGAACTCCTGCGTGTGTCGGCCCTGTTCACCGTCCCCGGCGACGTGCTCGCCGGGGCCGCCGCGAGCGGCGTGCGTCCCGGGGCCCGCACCGCCCTGGTGACGGGTGCCTCGCTGTGCCTGTACGAGGCGGGCATGGCGCTCAACG
Source organism: Streptomyces populi (assembly GCF_002911015.1). Taxonomy (GTDB): domain Bacteria; phylum Actinomycetota; class Actinomycetes; order Streptomycetales; family Streptomycetaceae; genus Streptomyces; species Streptomyces populi. Next base: position 1,256 of record NZ_KZ627017.1, on the reverse strand, counting down.
ACTGGGCCGACCGGGCCGAGGACGCCGTCGAGCGCCCGCACCGCCCGCTGCCCTCGGGCCGGATCTCTCCCGCCCAGGCACTGGCGGCGGCCACCGCTCTGACCGCCGCCGGGCTGGGCCTCGCGCTGGCCGCGGGCCGCCCCGCCGCGCTGACCGCGGCCGCCCTGGCCGGCACCGTGTGGGCCTACGACCTGCGCCTGAAGCACACCCCCGCGGGCCCGGCGGCGATGGCCGCCGCCCGCGGCCTGGACCTCCTGCTCGGCGCGGTGGCGGGCGCCGGCCCCGGCACGGGTGCAGGGCCTCGCCCGCGGGCGGTGCGCGGCGCCCTGCTGCCCGCCGCCGTGCTCGGCGCGCACACCTACGCGCTCACCGCGGTCTCCCGGGGCGAGGTCCAAGGAGGCCGGGCGGGCGCGCCGCTGGCCGCGCTCGGCGCGACGGCCGTGCTCGGTGCGCTCACCGGCGCCGGGCGGCGCGCGGAGCACCGGCCCCGGGCCCGGGTCCGGGCCGCTCTGGCCGGCGTCTACGTGGCGACGGCCGCGGTCCCGTATCTGCACGCCGCGCTCAACCCGTCGCCGCCGCTGACCCAAAGGGCCGTCGGCGGCGGCATCCGCGCGATGATCCCGCTCCAGGCGGCCCTGGCGGCCCGCTCCGGCGCGCCGGCCTCCGCCGCGCTGCTCACCGGCCTCGCCCCCGTGGCCCGGCGGCTGGCCCGGAAGGTGAGCCCCACATGAGCGTCCGCCTGGGATACGGCACCAACGGCCTGACCGATCTGCGGCTCGAGGACGCCCTCGGTGTGCTGGCCGACCTCGGCTACGACGGGGTCGGCCTGACCCTGGACCACATGCATCTGGACCCCCTCGGCCCCGATCTCGCCGGCCGGGTCGCCCGGGTGGCCGCGCGGCTGGAGCGGCTGGGGCTGTCCGTCACCGTGGAGACCGGCGCCCGCTACGTGCTCGACCCGCGCCGCAAGCACGCCCCGAGTCTGCTCGAGCCGGAGCCCGAGGGCCGGGCGGCACGGACCGCGCTGCTGGTCACCGCCGTGCAGGTGGCCGCGGACCTGGGCGCGCACGCGGTGCACTGTTTCAGCGGCGTACGCTCGGCCGCCACCGGCGAGAGCACGGCCTGGCAGCTGCTCGGCAGCTCTCTGGGCCCCGTCCTGGAGGCGGCGGCGCGCGCCGGTGTGCCGCTCGCGCTCGAGCCGGAGCCCGGTCATCTCGTCGAGTCGCTCGCCGGCTTCCACCGGCTGCGCGGCCTGC
>NZ_KZ627016.1 GCF_002911015.1 Streptomyces populi | reverse complement strand
GCGCGGGGCGGTGGGTGTGTCGAGGCGGGGGATGAGGCGGCCGCGGTACCGGCGGGGTCGGATGGGCACCGCGGCCGCCACCCGCGCGCGTCGAGCACGCGGGAGTCTGGGGGCGTTCTGGGGGCGTCCTCGCGGATCAGCCCTTGGTTCCGCCCGCGGTGAGTCCGGTCACCAGGTTCTTCTGCACGAGGTAGAAGAAGGCGGAGACGGGTATCGCGACCAGAACGGCGGTGGCCGCCATCAGGTTGCGCTGCGCGTCGTGCTCGCTGACGAAGCTCTGGAGTCCGACGGCGAAGGTGTACTTCGAGTCGTCCAGCATGAACGTCGAGGCGAAGGCGACCTCACCGAACGCGGTGATGAAGTTGTAGAACGCGGCCACCGCGAGACCCGGCTTGGCGAGCGGCAGGATCAGCCGGAAGAAGGTGCCGAAGGGGCTCAGTCCGTCGACCCGGCCGGCCTCGTCGATCTCGAACGGGATGGTGTCGAAGTAGCCCTTGAGCAGCCAGGCGCTGTAGGGCACCGCCGTCGAGCAGTAGACGAGGATCAGGCCGAAGTAGGTGTCGATGAGCTGCAGGTCCGAGAGGATCTGGTACATCGGCACGATCAGCACGGCGATCGGGAACATCTGGGTGACCAGCAGGACCCACATGAACTTCTTGTAGCCGGGGAAGCGCATGCGCGAGACCGCGTAGCCGGTGGTGGCCGCGACCATGACGCCGACGACCGTGGTGCCGAGCGACACGATGATCGAGCTCTTCATCCACTCGAAGAAGTTCGTGTGCTGGAGCACGAAGCTGTAGTTGTCGAACGTCATCGTGCCCCAGATGCGTCCGGGGTGCAGGTAGTCGTCCTTGTCCGGTCCGAGGGACAGGTAGACGAGCCAGGCGATCGGGAACAGCGCGACCAGGCTCGCGACGGTCAGGATGCCGTGGGAGGCGAGCGAGCCGGCGAGGCTGCGCTGACCGCGCTTGCGCGCCGGGCGGGTCGGCTCGGCGGGCCTGGTGGCCTGGTCGGCCGGAGGCGTCGGCAGTGTGGTGGTACTCATGGAGACTCCCGCCTCAGATCGCGAGCTGCTGGTCATTGCGGTTCAGCCAGCGGCGGTAGAAGGAGGTGAAGACGATCAGGATGGCCAGCAGCAGCATGCCGTAGGCAGCCGACTGGGCGAAGTCACGCGGCTGCTGTCCGAAGCCGAGGTAGTAGGCCCAGGTGACGAGGATCTGCGCGTCCGGGGCGGTGTTGCCGAACAGCAGGAAGATCACCGCGAACTGGTTGAACGTCCAGATGATGCCGAGGAGCACGACGGTGGAGCTGACCGACCTGAGACCCGGCAGGGTCACGAAGCGGAACTGCTGCCACTTGTTCGCGCCGTCCATCTCGGCGGCCTCGTACAGCGTCGCGTCGATGGACTGGAGTCCGCCGAGCAGCGAGACCATCATGAACGGCACACCGCACCAGGTGTTGACCATGATGGCGGCGAAGCGCTGCCAGAAGGTGTCCTCGAGCCACAGGGGCGAGGGCAGGTGCACCGCGTCGAGCATGGAGTTGATGATGCCGCCGTCGGCGAGCATGAAGCGCCAGCCGAAGACGGTGACGAAGGTCGGCACGGCCCAGGGCAGCACCAGGATCAGCCGGTAGAACGTACGGCCGCGCAGCTTCTGGTTGAGCAGCAGCGCGAGGCCCAGTCCGACGCAGTAGTGCAGGGCGACACAGATGACGGTCCAGGCGATGGTCCAGATGAAGTGCGACCAGAAGCGGTCGTACGCCGTCGGACCCCACAGGATGTCCTTGTAGTTGTCCAGCCCGATGAACTTGTAGGTGGCGTCGATGTGGTTGACGCCGATCGTGCGAGCCGAGTTGAGGCTGTTGGCGTCCGTGAGCGTCAGGTAGAAGCCCCGCACCAGGGGATAGAGCACCAGTCCGCCGAGGACGACGACGACCGGGGCGATCATCGCGTACGCGTACCAGTACTTCTGGTAGGAGTGCTTGAGACGCTGCATCCGGCCGGGACGCGGTGCTCGGTCACCGCGGCTTTTACCGGTCGCACGATCGATGGCGACTGTCATGGTTCGACACCTTCTGCAAGATCAGGGTTGGGGCGCACACAGCCGGTGGCCGCCGGGCCGGCCCGCCTTGCGGCGGAGCGGGATCCGGCGGCCACACGGGCTCACTTGCTGAAGTCCGGCACCAGCTTGGCGATGGCCAGCTCGACGTTGCTCAGACCCTTGTCCAGGGACTCCTTGCCACCCGCGATCTTGGGCAGCTCGGTGTCGAGCGGGCCCCACAGCGAGCTGTACTCGGGCAGCGCCGGGCGCGGCTGGGCGGCGGCGAGGACCGTGCCGTAGCCGGCGATGCCCGGGTCGGCCTTGACGGCGTCGGTGTAGGCGTCGTCACGCGTCGGCAGCGTGGAGTTCTTCAGGGCGATGGTGGCCTGGGACTTCGCCGAGGTCATGAAGTTCACGAACTTCAGCGAGGCCGCCTGGTGGGCCTTGTCCGAGCCGGCGTAGACCGAGAGGTTGTGGCCGCCGGTCGGGGCGCCCGCCTTGCCGGTGGAGCCGGCCGGGACGGTGGCGATGCCGAGGTTGGCCTTGTCCGAGAACGCCGAACCCTTGTAGAAGTTCGTGATCTCCCAGGGACCCTGGACGATCGCGGCGACCTTGCCGTTGACGAACGCGTCCTGGATGTGGGCGTAGGCGTCGGCGGTGGTGTCGGCCTTGTGCAGGCCCTTGCCGGAGAAGAGGCCCAGCCAGGTGCCGTACGCCTTCTTCGCGGCGTCCGAGTTCACCGTGATCTTCTTGGCGGAGGCGTCGACGGTGTCGGTGCCCTCACCGTAGAGGAAGTTCTGCGCGTAGTAGGCCTGGGTCGAGCCCCAGTAGCCGTCGACGCCCGTCTTCTTCTTGATCGTGGCGGCGGCCGTCTTCAGGTCGGCCCAGGTCTTCGGGGCCTCGGCGATGCCGGCCTTCTTGAACAGCGCCTTGTTGTAGACGAGCGCCAGGGTGTCCGTGACGAACGGCACACCGTAGGTCTTGCCGTCGAACTTGGCCTGCTCGATCAGGTTCGACTTGAACTTGGCCTGGTCCTTGAGGGCCTCGGTGCCGTCGAGCGGAAGGAAGTAGCCCTTCTTCGCGAACGCCGGGGTCCAGCCGACCTCGGAGCGCAGGATGTCCGGGGCGCCGGAGGCACCGGCGGCCGTGTCGAACTTGTTCTGCGCCTGGTCGAAGGGCACGTTGACGTACTTGACCTTGACGTTCTTGTTGGCGGCCTCGAACTCCTTGATCAAGGCCTGGTACGTCGGCGCCTCATTGGTGGCGTTGGACGTGTCCCACCACGTGATGGTGACCGGCCCGCTGGCCTTGTCGCTGCTGTCACTGCCGCTGCCGCCGCAGGCCGTCGCCGCGAGGGCGAAAGACGCCACCAGCGCACTGGCCGCTATGCCACGCCGCATGAGTTCTCCTTGAGGGTGAAAGCCCGAGTAGGTGGGGAACCGGTCCCGCCCGGTCCCCTTGCCGACTTGCCGACTGCGCCGTTGCGTCCGCCGGGCGACTGGAACGTAACAGCCATGTAAGCGGTGCGAAAGACCTTGCAGCAAAAAAGTGAAAGAGATGACGACAGTTACTTGCCCGTGACCTCGAGGCGGCCGTCCCGCAACCCTGTCGGCAGGCCGCTCAGCAGACATGCGGACGTCTGTGCAAGACTCTGCAAGCACTTGCCGCGCGCGTCGCATACCGGGATCATCGACCGTCAGCGCCTTGCAGGAGCCACCCCTTCCCGCGCGGCGAGCGCACGGGACACCGAGCCGACCAGAACACGAGGGAGCGCGATGACGCAGCAGCCCGCAGCGGCCCGATCGAACGCCCGCACACGGCGTCTGGTTGGTGGGCAGGGCGAGATACGGCCGGTACAGTCCAATCCTGTGACCACACGGCTTGCCGACATCGCAGCCCAGGCGGGGGTCAGTGAGGCGACTGTCAGTCGCGTCCTGAACGGGAAGCCGGGCGTCGCCGCGACCACGCGCCAGGCTGTCCTGGCCGCTCTCGACGTACTGGGCTACGAACGCCCGGTGCGTCTGCGCCAGCGCAGCGAGGGCCTGGTGGGCCTCATAACCCCCGAGCTGGACAACCCGATATTCCCTGCTCTCACGCAGGTCATCGGGCAGGCCCTGACGCGCCAGGGCTACACCCCCATCCTCGCGACCCAGACCCCCGGCGGCTCCACCGAGGACGAACTGACCGAGATGCTCGTCGACCGCGGGGTCGCCGGCATCATCTTCGTCTCCGGACTGCACGCCGACACCTCGGCCGACATGCAGCGCTACGAGCAACTGCGCGGCCGGGGCGTCCCCTTCGTCCTGGTCGACGGCTTCTCGCCGAAGGTGCAGGCGCCGTTCATCTCGCCGGACGACCGCGCGGCGATGGCGCTGGCGGTCACCCACCTCGCCTCGCTCGGGCACACCAGCATCGGGCTCGCCCTCGGGCCCAAGCGGTTCGTGCCGGTGCAGCGCAAGATCGAGGGCTTCGTGCGCGCGATGCAGGAGCAGTTCGGCCTGAACCCCGCGGACGTCGAGCAGCGACTGATCCAGCACTCCCTGTACACGCTGGAGGGCGGCCAGGCCGCCGCGAGCGCCCTCATGGACCGCGGCTGCACGGCGATCGTCTGTGCCAGCGACATGATGGCGCTCGGCGCGATACGGGCGGCACGCCAGCGCGGCCTGGAGGTCCCCACGGACATCTCGGTCGTGGGATTCGACGACTCCGCGCTGATCGCCTTCACCGACCCGCCGCTCACGACGGTCCGCAAGCCGGTGCCGGCGATGGGCCAGGCCGCGGTGCGCACGCTGCTGGAGGAGATCGGCGGGACGCCCGCGCCGCACAGCGAGTTCGTGTTCATGCCCGAACTCGTGGTGCGCGGTTCGACCGCTTCCGCCCCCGGGGACCGAAATCGTCCCTGAGCAGGACGACAAAGGGGGCGAAGCACTCCCACGGGTGCAGAAAGTGCGGCCGGGACCCGACCCTAGGATCATCGGTGGGGGAAGCCTTTTCTGGCAGACTCTGTGCCTATGGGTGATACGACCGTGTCGTCACTGGAAGGCCGTCAGGCCACTCCACGGCCCGCCGCGGAGGACAGGACGGGGAACACGCTCCTGCGCCGCATGCGAACCCCGCGTCGCCCCCGCCTCTGGTTCGAAGTCCTGCTCATCGCCGTGAGTTACTGGACCTATTCGCTGATCCGCAACGCCGTTCCGGAACAGCGGCACGAGGCACTCCGCAACGCGGACTGGATCTGGCGGACGGAGCACCACCTCGGTGCCGCCGTCGAGGAGTCGGTCAACCACGCGGTGAACCAGGTCGGGTGGCTGATCATCGGGATGAACTACTACTACGCGACCCTGCACTTCGTGGTGACGCTGAGTGTCCTGGTCTGGCTGTACCGCTGTCATCCCGGCCGCTACGCGGCGGCCCGTCTCGTTCTCTTCGCCACCACGGTGGTGGCCCTCGTCGGCTATTACTTCTTCCCGCTCGCGCCACCCCGTCTGATGACCGGCGGCACCTTCGTCGACACGGTCATGGTCCACCAGACCTGGGGCTCGATGGCCTCGGGCGATCTCAAGCACATGTCGAACCAGTACGCCGCGATGCCGTCCATGCACATCGGCTGGGCCCTGTGGTGCGGGCTGACCGTCTTCGCGCTGGCCAGGGCGCCCTGGGCGCGGATCCTCGGCATCCTGTACCCGGTGGCCACCCTCGTGGTCATCGTCGCCACCGCCAACCACTTCTGGCTGGACGCGGTGGGCGGCCTGCTCTGCCTCGCCTTCGGCTTCCTCGTGGCGCGCCTGTGGTACGGCGCGCTGCCGTACGCGCTGCCGCAGTGGGTGCCGGGGACGCGCGGGACCCCGGTCCTGCCGGTCAAGACCTGAGCCGGGCGAGGCCCCGGACCGGGTGAGAGCCCGAGCCGGGTGAGGGCCCGGCCGCCGCCCGGCGTCACGTCCGGTGACCGCCGGGCGTCCGCTCACGCTCCGTAGAACAGTTCGTCCACCACGGCCCGGGCCCGCCGGGTGGTGCGCCGGTAGTCGTCGAGCATGTCCCCGACGTGTCCCGGGTCGTACCCCAGATAGCGGCCCACGGCGGCCAGCTCGCGCCCGTCGGAGGGGAAGGTGTCGCCGGCCCTGCCCCGCACGAGCATCACGGCGTTGCGCACCCGGGTGGCCAGCACCCAGGCCTCGTCCAGGGTCGCCGCGTCCTCCGTGGACAGCAGCTCCGCCGCGCGCGCCGCCGCCAGCGCCTGACGGGTCCGGGTCGTCCTGAGGCCCGGCTCGGCCCAGCCGTGCCTGAGCTGCATCAGCTGGACCGTCCACTCCACGTCGGAGAGACCGCCGCGCCCCAGCTTGGTGTGCAGGGTCGGGTCGGCGCCGCGCGGCATCCGCTCCGACTCCATCCGGGCCTTCAGCCGCCGGATCTCCCGGACGGCCTCCTCGCCCAGCCCCTCCGCGGGGTACCTGAGCGGATCGACCAGCTCGACGAACCGGCTCCCGAGGTCGGCGTCCCCGGCCACGACCTCGGCCCGCAGCAACGCCTGCGACTCCCACACCAGCGACCAGCGCCGGTAGTACGCCTCGTACGACTTCAGCGTCCGGACCAGCGGCCCGGACTTCCCCTCGGGCCGCAGGTCCGCGTCGATCAGCAGCGGCGGATCCGCGCTGGGGATCTGCAGCAGCCGCCGCATCTCCGAGACCACGGCGTTCGCGGCCCGCGCCGCCTCCTGCTCGTCCACGCCCTCGCGGGGCTCGTGCACGAAGAGCACGTCCGCGTCGGAGCCGTAGCCGAGCTCGTGGCCGCCGAAACGGCCCATCCCGATCACCGCGAACCGGGTGGGCAGGGTGTCGCCCCAGCCGTCCCGCACCACGGCCCGCAGGGTGCCCGCGAGCGTCGCCGCCGTCAGGTCCGAGACCGCCCCGCCGACGAGGTCGACCAGCGCTCCCTGGTCGGCGACGGCCGGTGTCTCCTCGGTCCCGTAACTGGCGACGATGTCCGTCGCGGCGATCCGGAACAGCTCCCGGCGCCGGACACCGCGCACGACGGTCACGGCCTGCTCGCCGCCGTCGGCCCGCCGCACCGCGGCGAGGATCTCCTGCTCCAGCTGGACCCGGCCGCGCGGTTCGAGGCCGCCGCTCTCCCCGTCGCCGAGCAGGGCCACCGCCTCCGGCGCCCGCATCAGCAGGTCGGGGGCGAGCCGTCCCGCGGAGAGCACCCGCGCGAGGTTCTCGGCGGCGGCGCCCTCGTCCCTGAGCAGCCGCAGGTACCAGGGGGTCTTGCCCAGCGCGTCCGACACCTTGCGGAAGTTGAGCAGACCGGCGTCGGGGTCCGCGGAGTCCGCGAACCAGCCGAGCAGCACCGGGAGCAGGGTCCGCTGGATGGCGGCCTTGCGGCTGACGCCGGAGGCCAGCGCCTCCAGGTGGCGCATGGCTGCCGCCGGATCGGCGTACCCGAGTGCGACGAGGCGTTCCCTGGCCGCGTCCGGGCTCAGCCTGCTCTCGCCCGGGGCGAGCTGGGCGACGGCGTCGAGCAGCGGCCGGTAGAACAGCTTCTCGTGCAGCCGCCGCACCATGGCCGTGTGCCGCTTCCACTCCCGGTTCAGTTCGACCGCCGGGTCGGCGCGCAGCCCGAGCGACCGTCCGATCCGCCGCAGATCGGCCTCGTCCCGCGGCACCAGATGGGTGCGCCGCAGCCGGAAGAGCTGGATGCGGTGCTCCATCGACCGCAGGAAGCGGTAGGCGTCGTCGAGCTGCACGGCGTCGGCGCGCCCCACGTACCCGCCCGCGGCGAGCGCCTTCAGGGCGTCCAGGGTGGTACCGCTGCGCAGGGTCGTGTCGGCCCGGCCGTGCACCAACTGTAGGAGCTGTACGGCGAATTCGACGTCCCGCAGTCCACCGGGACCGAGCTTCAGCTCCCGTTCGATCTCGGCGGCCGGGATGTTCTCCACGACCCGGCGCCGCATCTTCTGCACGTCGGCGACGAAGTTCTCCCGCTCGGCGGCCTGCCACACCAGCGGGGCGAGGGTGGCCACGTACTCCTCGCCCAGGTCCAGGTCCCCGGCCACCGGGCGGGCCTTGAGCAGCGCCTGGAACTCCCAGGTCTTGGCCCACCGCTGGTAGTAGGCGAGATGACTGCTGAGCGTCCGCACCAGGGGGCCGTTGCGGCCCTCGGGGCGCAGATTGGCGTCGACCGGCCAGATGCTGCCCTCGACGGTCGTCTCCGAGCAGATCCGCATCATGTGCGAGGCGAGCCGGGTGGCCGCCTGCACGGCCTTCCCCTCGTCGGCTCCCTCGGTGCCCTCCCCGACGAAGATCACGTCGACGTCGGACACGTAGTTCAGCTCGTGTCCCCCGCACTTGCCCATCGCGATGACCGCGAGCCGGCACAGCGCGGCGTCGTCGGGCGCGGCGGCCCGGGCGACGGCGAGCGCGGCGCGCAGGGTCGCGGTGGCGAGGTCGGCGAGTTCGGCCGCGGTCTGGGCGAGGTCGGTGGTGCCGCACACGTCGCGTGCGGCGATGGAGAGCAGGCAGCGGCGGTAGGCGACGCGCAGCGAGACGGGGTCCGTCGCGTCGGCCAGCCCCCGTTCGAACTCCTGGACCCCGGGGTGCAGGTCCCGTGCCTCGTAGGTGACGAGGGCCTGCCAGTCGTGCGGGTGCCGGGCGAGGTGGTCGCCGAGCGCGGCGGAGGCTCCGAGCACCCCGAGCAGCCGGTCCCGCAGCGGTTTGGCCGCGATCAGCGTGTCGAGGAGTTCCCGCTGGGCCGGGGGGCCGTCCTGGGCCTCGACGAGCCGGACGAGTCCGATCAGGGCGAGGTCGGGGTCGGCGGTGGCGCCCAGCGCGTCCAGGAGGACCGGGTCGGACCGTACGGGGGCCAGTTCGGTGCCCTCCAGGAGCCGCTCGGCCGCCGACGGATCGGTGAAGCCGTGCCGCAGCAGCCGCGTGAAGGTACTGCTCCTGCGCCCCGGCGCCGTCATCCCGGCCTCCCTGTCGGATCGGACTCCACGGATCATCGGATCAAGGTCGTGCGAAGCGAGCCTAACCCCGGTCTCCAGGGTGGCGCCCCGCACCGGTCTGGGCTTCTGTGGACAGAGCCATGAGCCGTACGGCAAGGGAGTCAAGCCATGGACATGACCCTCGAAGTGATCCTGCTGCCGGTCTCCGACGTGGACCGGGCCAAGGAGTTCTACCGCGACAAGGTCGGCTTCCACGTCGACCTGGACGGGGAGGTGATGGAAGGGGTGCGGATCGTGCAGCTGACGCCGCCCGGGTCCGGGTGTTCGATCGCGCTCGTCGACGGGCTCGAGATCCCGACGGGCACACCGCGGCCGGGGACGTACCACGGGATGCAGCTGTGCGTCCAGGACGCCGCGGCGGCGTACGAGGAGCTGACCGCCCGCGGCCTCGACGTCAGCGAGCCGGTCGCGTTCGCCCCGCGGGACGGAGCCACCTTCATGTATTTCACCGACCCCGACGGGAACGGCTGGGCGATCCAGGAGTACCGCCGGCGGGCGGAGGAGCCCTTGCACCAGGTGCTGGCCCAGCTGGCCCGCGATCACTGAAGGCAGCAGTTCATCCGGTCTTCACCCCTCGGGTCGAGGGATGTGAGCCCGAGGAGTGTTGGCGTGCACATGCTCTGTCCGCACCGCCACCGTCGCCTCTCCCCCCACCGGAGGTCTGAAGTGTCCGGCAGAAACGTGTACACCCGCAGCCGTGCCGTCGTGGCATCCGCCCTCGCCCTCACCGCGGCCGCGGTGGGACTGTGGAGCGGACTCGCCGGCTCGGCCCCCGCGCACGCCGCGGCCGCGGTCCCGACCCCGGACCACGTCGTCGTCGTGGTCTTCGAGAACCACGCGTACAGCCAGGTGATCGGCTCCTCCAGCGCCCCGTACATCAACTCGCTCAGGACCGGCGGGGCCAACCTCACGCAGTCGTACGCCGAGACGCACCCGAGCCAGCCCAACTACTTCGCCCTGTTCTCCGGCTCCACCCAGGGCATCACGGACGACAGCTGCTACACGCCCGGCTTCTCCTCCGCCCCGAACCTCGCCTCCGAGCTGATCGCCGCGGGCAGGACCTGGGGCAGCTACAACGAGACGCTGCCCAGCCAGGGTTCGACCACGTGCAGCAGCGGGAACTACGCGCGCAAGCACAACCCCTGGTTCGGCTTCAGCAACGTGCCGACGTCCAGCGCGAAGACGTTCGCCCAGTTCCCGACGGACTACTCGACGCTTCCGCAGGTCTCCTTCGTCGTCCCGAACCTGTGCAGCGACATGCACGACTGCTCGGTGTCCACCGGTGACACCTGGCTGAAGAACAACCTGGGCGCGTACGCCACCTGGGCCAAGACCCACAACAGCCTGCTCGTCGTCACCTTCGACGAGGACAACCGGCTCAGCGGCAACAAGATCCCGACCGTGCTCTACGGCCGGCAGGTGACCGCCGGGTCCACCTCCTCCACCACCTACAACCACTACGACCTGCTGCGGACGCTGGAGGACATGCACGGCCTCACGTCGCACGCCGGCAACGCGGCCTCCGCCAAGGACATCACGGGCATCTGGGCGTCCTGACATGTACCTCGCGGACAGCCGCGCCGGTGCACCGGAGAGCGCGGCACCGTCCGCGGAGAGCGCCGCCCGGCCCCGCGCCGGGCGGCGCCTCACCGCGGTCGGACCCACGGTGCTGGCACTCGGCACGGTCAGCCTGATCACCGACGTCTCCTCGGAGATGGTGACGGCGGTCCTGCCCCTGTACCTGGTGGCGGGCCTCGGCCTGTCCCCCCTCGGCTTCGGGCTCCTCGACGGGATCCACAACGGCTTCTCGGCACTGGTCCGGCTCGCCGGGGGGCATCTCGCCGACCGGGGCGGCGGCCGCCACAAGTGGGTGGCGGGCGCCGGATACGCCCTCTCGGCCCTGTGCAAACCGCTGCTCCTGGTGGCACAGACCCTGACCCCCATCGGGCTGGTCCTCGCCGCCGACCGCACCGGCAAGGGCCTGCGCACCGCCCCGCGCGACGCCCTGATCTCCCTGTCGAGCACCCCGGAGACCCGCGGCCGCGCCTTCGGTGTCCACCGCGCGATGGACACGGCGGGCGCGCTGCTGGGCCCGCTCGTCGCCTTCCTGATCCTCCGGGCGACCGCCGACGGCTACGACGCGGTGTTCACGATGAGCTTCTGCGTAGCCTTGGTGGGCGTCCTGGTCCTGGTGCTGTTCGTACCGGACGACCCGGCCGCGCGGCCCGCGTCCGCGGCGAGAGCCGCCGGGACACGGTCCGATACGGCCCTTGCCGCGGGCACCGCGACCGTGGACGCCCGGGACGCCGCGGGCGTGGACGTCCGGAGGGCCGCGGGCACCGCGACCGTGGACGCCCGGGACGCCACGGACGCCACGACCGTGGATCGCCGGGACGCCCTGGTCCCGCGCTCCGCGGAGTCCAGCGGCTCCCCGGACTCCGCAGGTCCGCGCCGGGTCGCCGAAGGCACCCGCGCGCCCGTCGCGCCCGCCGCCCCCGCCGCGCCCCGTCCCACCCTGCGCGCCGCCCTCGCCCTCCTGCGCCGGCCGGAGCTGCGCGGCATCACGCTCTGCGCGCTCCTGCTCGGCCTCGCCACGGTCAGCGACTCGTTCGTGTTCCTGCTGCTCCAGCGCAGGCTGGGGGTGCCGGACCGCTGG
>NZ_KZ627015.1 GCF_002911015.1 Streptomyces populi | reverse complement strand
GGCGGCCGCGGCCACTTCGGGGACGGAAGCCCCGGAGTTGAGCGCGATGACCTGGGGCAGCCCGAGGGGGCGCAGGTCATAGATGTAGCGAAGTGTCTCAATGTCCGCCGACACCTCGTAGTAGTCCTCGGCGAACGACCGGAACGCCTCGGGGGTCGGGTCGAGGAGCAGCTCGAAGAGCCAGTGCGAGCCGTCGGGGTCCGGGTGGCCCTCGGGGAAGGTGATCCGGCCCGTCTCCCAGGACAGGGCGTCCGCTGCGCGCCACAGGCACACCGTCACCACGGGGCATCCGTTCTCGTCCGTGAAGGCGGGTTCGTCCACGTGGCGCCGGAAGGCCTCGGGCACCGAGTCCAGCACTCCGGGCCAGGGCCGCGGCACGTCCTCGTGGTGGTACGGGCTCAACGGGGACTCGTGGTCGAAGCCGCGGATGTACGCGCCCTCGGGAGCGAAAACCATGTCGTACTCGTCGCCGGATCCGTTCCTCATCGAGGCCGCTTCCTCGGTTTCCGACCACTGGGCGCTGTACGAGTAGATGCACTCGCCGTCTGGGTTCAGGATCGCCTCGGCCATGGCCATCGACCGGCAGAGGTCCTTCAGGGTGCCGATGCCGGGCAGGGCGGCGGCGAGGTCTCGGGCTGTCATGCGGGCCATCCAATCGTGTGCCACCGACAGTGGGTCCGGGGCAGGTGCCGGGCAGCGTCCGGGCCGCACCCGGCTCGCGGCCACCCACGCGCCCGTCCGGCACCGGCAGGGCGTTAGCCTCGGGTGACGAACAAGGAGGCAGTGATGGCGAAGGTTCCGGCCGCGGTGGTGGCCGCCGGGGGGCTTGTCGGTGGGTACGGCGTCGCCCGGTGGACGAGGAAGCGGCAGCTCGGCGGGGTCGTGCTCGCCGCCGCCGGGGTCGCCGCCGCGCGGCAGTGGAAGCAGGAGGCCGGGGGCGTGGCCGCCGGGGCGCTGACGGCCGGGTACGTCGCCGCGTTCGCCGGGTCGCACCCGCTGGCCAAGAAGGTGGGCGCCTGGCCCGCCGTCTTCGGTGTCGCCGGTGCCATGGCCCTCGCCTCCTGGGCCGTGGCCGACCGGCGCGCCTGAGCCCCGTCAGGGCGGGGCGTGACGGTGTCGGCCGGCGCGCCCAGGTGTCCGGCAGGCTTGCGCCCGCCCTTCAGGAAACCGGTTCCTCCAGCCCCCGGAACGCCCTCCGGTACGCGTGCGGGCTCGTCCCCACCACCCGCTTGAAGCGGTCCCGGAAAGTCGTCGGGGAGCCGAAGCCCGCCTGGGCGGCGATGCGTTCGACCGGGTAGGTGGTCGTCTCCAGGAGGTACTGGGCGCGGCGCACCCGGGCCCGGTGCAGCCACTGGAGCGGTGTCGTGCCGGTCTGTTCGCGGAAGCGGCGGTTGAGGGTGCGGGTGCTCATGCCTGCCCGGACCGCGATGTCCTCCAGGGTGAGCTCCCGGTCCGCGTTCTCCTCCAGCCACTCCAGCAGTGGCTCCATGGTCGCGCCCGCCGGGGCCGGGGGCTGGGCGTGGACGATGAACTGGGCCTGGCCGCCCTCCCGTTCGAGGGGCATCACGGACAGCCGGGCGGCGTGGGCGGCGACCGCCGAACCGTGGTCCTTGCGGATCATGTGCAGGCACATGTCCAGCGCCGCCGCCGCGCCCGCCGAGGTCAGGAGCCGGCCGTTGTCGACGTAGAGCACGTTCGGGTCCACGGTCACCTCCGGGTGCCTGGCCGCCAGTTCCCCGGCCGCGACCCAGTGCGTGGTCGCGCGCAGTCCGTCCAGCAGGCCGGTGGCGGCGAGGATGAAGGCGCCGACGCAGATCGAGGCGATCCGGGTGCCGTTCGCGGCCGCCGCGCGCAGCGCCTCCGCGACGCCCGGCGGGAGCGGGGCGGACGGGTCGGCCACGCCCGGCAGGACGATCGTGTCCGCCTCGGCCAGCGCCTCCAGGCCGTACGGGGCGCGCAGGGTGAACGCGCCCGCGCTCACCTCCGCGCCCGCCGTGACCGAACACACCCGGGTCCGGTACGCCGGGCGGCCGTCGGGCAGCCGGGCCCAGCCGAAGGTGTCGATCGGGGCGGAGAGATCGAACGGGATGACCTGGTCGAGTGCCAGTACGGCCACGGTGTGCATGACCAGAGCGTAGGCATGCGCCGGGTTCTCGTCATCCGGGTGCATCGGGTGTACCGGGTGTCCGGCGTCGGCGGCGTTCCGCCTCGCCCGCCGGGTCCCGACGGGCACATGAGCAGGTCAGCGGGCGTACGAACAGGTCGGCGGGCGACCTGGCCTTCACCCCGGGCGAGGAGAAAGCGGCACAGGAGTCCTGGCCGGAATCCGTCGGGCTCTGGCAAAAGTGCCACTTCTCCGTGATCCGCCCGGCCTCTACCGTCACCCCGTGACCAAGTTCCTCCTCGCCGTCCACGTCATCGCCGCGATCGTCGCCATCGGGCCCGTCACGGTCGCCGCGAGCATGTTCCCGCCGGCCGCGCGCAAGGTCCTCGAAGCGCCGGACGACACGAGCGCCCTCGCCACCGTCCGGCTGCTGCACCGCATCTGCCAGGTGTACGCCGTGGCGGGCGTCGCCGTCCCCGTCTTCGGGTTCGCCACGGCGAGCGACATGGGTGTGCTCGGCGACACCTGGCTGATCGTCTCGATCGCGCTGACCGCGCTCGCGGCCGTGGTCCTCGCCGCGCTGGTGCTGCCCCGGCAGAGCGCGATCCTGGAGGGCGCCGTCCAGGGGGAGGGTCGGGGAGAGGGTCAGGGGGAGGACCAGGAAGGGGCGCTCCAGGTGCGGGCCGTGGACCGGGCGGCGACCGTCCGGCTCGCCATGTTCACCGGGATCTTCAACCTGCTGTGGGCCACCGTCACCGTCCTGATGATCATCCGGCCGGGGTCCACGACAGGCGTCTAGCCGATCAGGTATCCCCTGTTCCGGCCGCTGCCCCCGGGCTCTAGGATCCCCGCCATGAACGCAAACCAGCAGCAATCCGCTCCGGGCGCCTACCTGTCCTTCGTCGAGCAGCAGTTGACCGGAGACGGATGCACCACGCGGTGGGAGGACTGGGCCGGGGTGCCCGTGCTCGTGGGGCGGCGGAGCGAGTTCCGGATGCGCTGGATGGGGACGAAGCTGCACCTGTTCACGGTGGCCGCGGCGGTCCCGGAGATAACCGTGCAGGCCATCTCCGGCTTCACCGACCAGGTGATGAAGTACGCCAAGGACAACAAGGGCGGTCTGCCCGTCGGCTTCCAGAACGGCATCGGCGCCTTCCCGCTGCTGGTCAGCGACCGGGTCGATCCGGCGGCCGTGCAGTGGGCCGAGGCCCAGCAGCGGGTCAAGTTCGCCTGCATGACACGGCCCGTCGTGGTCGACAGTTCGCGTCAGTACGTGGGGACGTACCGCGGCAAGCCGATGCTCGGGCGCGTCTACGCCTCGTACTTCAACGAGAAGAGCTCGCGGTACTTCAACGGCCAGTAGGAGGGCCCGTGCCGTCCGGCCGGCCGCGGTGTCTCACCGCAGGCCGGCCAGGGCCCTTTCCTCCTCCATGGCGTCCACCAGGTCCGTCCTGAACTGCCGTGCCACCGCGCTCACGACCAGCACCGCGGTCGCCCCGAGCAGTGTGACGGCCGCCCAGGTCAGCGGCCACACCCCGGCGAGACCGTCCGCGGGACCGGGATGGGTCCGCAGCGACACGTGGAGCAGGACCGCCGGAGGCGCCGCGACCAGGAGCAGCGGCCAGGCCAGCGCGTCCCGGAGTCCGAAGTGGACGGCCAGGAGCAGCAGGACCGCGGCGAGGGCGAGGACGCCCGTGCCCGTCAACGGGGTGGTCTCCACGACGGAGCCCGGCGACTCGGGGCGGTTGCGCAGGTCCCAGGGGAGACAGACGAGGTACGCCGCGCAGGAGAGGGCGGCGCCGAGCACACGCGTCAGCCAGCGTTCCGACCAGGGGCGCGTTCGCAAGGGGCGGAGCAGTTTCTCGGTCATGCGTACGAGGGTTCCGTGTCCGGCGCGGCCGCGACAGAGTACGCGTACTCAGAACGGGCTCCCCGGACACCCCGGAAAGGACTACTCGTACGGAACCCGCGCACGGAGCCTCTCGTACGGGCGCCTCTCCTGTCGGCCGGTACGGGCCCGCCCCCGTACCGGCCGCCCTCGCGGGTCGGCGCCGCCCGGCTCAGGTCGCCTGCGCCGAGGACGCCGGGGCGCCCGTCCTTGCCGGTGCCGTCGACAAGGGTGCGGCGATGTCCTCCAGGGAACGGCGCTCGGCCTTGACCGCGAGGAACACGGCGACCAGACCCGCGGCGCACATCAGGGACGCGCCGATCTGGAACGCGAGCACCGTGTCGGCGACGACGCCGGACTTCGTGAGGTCGGCGAAGACCAGCGGGCCGCTGATGCCGCCGGCCGCGGTGCCGATGGCGTAGAAGAAGGCGATGGCCATCGCGCGGGTCTCCATCGGGAAGACCTCGGAGACGGTCAGATACGCGCTGGAGGCGCCCGCCGAGGCGAAGAAGAGCACCACGCACCAGCAGGCCGTCATCGTCACCGCGTTCAGCGAACCCTGGTCGAAGAGCCAGGCTGTGACGAAGAGCAGCAGGCCCGAGAGCAGATAGGTCGAGGAGATCATCACCCGGCGGCCGAGGGTGTCGAAGAGCTTGCCCAGCAGCAGCGGGCCGAGGAGGTTGCCGGCCGCGATGACGGCGAAGTAGTAGCCGGTGGCGCCGGTGGGCACGTCGAAGAACGTGGTGAGGATGGCGCCGAACCCGAAGGTGATCGCGTTGTAGAGGAAGGCCTGGCCGATGAAGAGGGCGAGGCCGAGCACGGCCCGTTTCGGGTACTTCCCGAAGACGGTCCTCGCGATGACGCCGAAGCCGATGCTCTTGCGCTGCTCGATGGTGATCTCGCCCTCGGCCGGTGGCAGCGGTTCGCCCCGTTCCTCCTCGATCCCCTCCTCCACCGAGGCGACCAGTTCCTCCGCCTGATCACCGCGGCCGTGGATGAACTGCCAGCGCGGGCTCTCCGGGACGTGCCGCCTGACCAGCAGGATCACCAGGCCGAGGACCACGCCGAGGCCGAAGGTCAGCCGCCAGCCGAGGTCCTTGGGGAAGATATCCGTGTTCAGCATGACGATCGACAGCAGTGCGCCGCCGATCGCGCCGAGCCAGTACGTGCCGTTGATGATCAGGTCGACCCGGCCGCGGAACCGGGCGGGGATGAGCTCGTCGATCGCCGAGTTGATGGCCGCGTACTCGCCGCCGATGCCGAAGCCGGTGAGGAAGCGGAAGGTGAAGAACCACCAGGCGTCGAAGGACAGGGCGGTCAGGGCCGTCGCCGAGAGGTAGACGGCCAGCGTGATCATGAAGAGCTTCTTGCGGCCGTAGCGGTCGGTCAGCCAGCCGAAGAACAGGGCGCCCGCGCAGGCGCCCGCCACGTAGAGCGCCGCCGCGATGCCGGTGACCTGCGCCGAGGTGATGGACAGGCCGCTGCCCTCCTCGGAGAGCCGGCCCGCGATGTTGCCGACGGTGGTGACCTCCAGGCCGTCCAGGATCCAGACGGTTCCCAGTCCGATCACGATCATCCAGTGCCAGCGGGACCACGGCAGCCGGTCCAGGCGGGACGGGACGTTCGTGGTGACCGTGCCGGTGGCGGCGGGGCCGGGGGCCGGTGAGGCGGCCGGTGCGGACATGAGGTTCCCTCTCCGTGGGGCGGGCCCCGCCCGGGTGAGGTCCCCCTCCGCCGGGCGAGCCCGGTCCGGGTTCCCGCCCTGCGGCCGGTCAACCCCCCAGCGCCTGTGACACCACGTAGATCAGCAGTCCGGCCAGGGAGCCGACCACCGTGCCGTTGATCCGGATGAACTGCAGGTCACGGCCGATGTTCGCCTCGATCTTCTTGGTCGTGTGCTCGGCGTCCCAGCCCGCGACCGTGTCCGTGATGAGCGAGGTGATCTCCTTGCGGTACGTCGTCACGACGTACACGGCGGCGCCCTCCACCCAGCCGTCCACCTTGGCCTGGAGCTTGGGTTCGGTGGCCATCCGGGCGCCGAGGGACAGCAGGGAGGCCCGCACCCGCAGCCGCAGTTCGCTGCGCTCGTCCTCGGCCGCGGACACGATCATCGACCGTACGGCCGTCCAGGCGGAGGCGATCAGGTCCTGGACCTCGCCGCGGCCCAGCACCTCGCCCTTGAGGCGCTCCACGCGCGCGCGGGTGTCGGTGTCGGACTGCAGGTCGGCGGCGAAGTCGGTGAGGAACCGGTCGAGGGCGCCGCGGGCCGGGTGGGTCGGGGAGTCGCGCATCTCGGTGACGAAGCGGAGCAGTTCCTTGTAGACCCGCTCGCCGACCTTCCTGTCGACGAAACGGGGGGTCCAGCCGGGCGCGCCCCCCTGGACGGCGTCCATCACCTGGGTGTCGTGGAACACCAGCCAGTCGTGGGCGCGGGTGACCACCAGGTCGACGAACCGTCTGTGGCCGCCGTCCACGACGATCTTCTCCAGCATCTTGCCCATGCCGGGCGCGATCTCCTGGGCGTCCGCGCGGCGGGTGATCGCCTCTCCGACGACGGCCTGCACGTCGGAGTCGCGGAGCACGGTCAGCGCGCCCCTGAGCGCGGCGGCCAGTTCGGCCGTGACCCGGTCCGCGTGCTCGGGGTCGGCGAGCCAGGCCCCCAGTCTGTTGCCGATGCCCACCGCGCGCAGCCGCTGGCGGACGACCTCCTCGGAGAGGAAGTTCTCGCCGACGAACTCGCCCAGCGAGACGCCGAGCTGGTCCTTCTTGGTGGGGATGATCGCGGTGTGCGGGATGGGCAGGCCGAGCGGGTGCCGGAAGAGGGCCGTGACCGCGAACCAGTCGGCCAGCGCGCCGACCATGCCCGCCTCGGCCGCCGCCGCGACGTAGCCGGCCCAGGCGCCCGCGCCTTCGCTCGATGCCCACTTGGCCAGGACGTAGACGAGGGCGACGAAGAGGAGCAGGCCGGTGGCGGTCGCCTTCATCCGGCGCACTCCGCGGCGCTTCTCCTCGTCGGCGGGGCTGAAGGTGTTCATCGCCCGGCCCGGCGGAGCGGGGGCCGTCCGGCCGTTCACCGTGCCCGAGACGTTCCCGGCGCCCGCGGTGCCCGCGGTGTGCCCGGCGTCCACCGGGCGCCCGGGGCTCCCGGCGGTCGAGGCGCTCTCGCCGCTCCCGGGGCTCCCGCCGTTCGACGCGTTCCCGGAAGCCCCGGCGTCCGTGGCGTTCCCGGGGCGGGCATGCCGTTCCATGCCGTCCGCCTCACCCGAATTCGTGCGTTCCATTCACTCCACCCGTTCGCAGGCCACGTCGCGCGCCGTACCCATTGTTCCTTTCTGCCTGTCTTCCTTCCTCCCCCTTCCTCACCGACTCCTGGAACGGCACGGGAGTTCCCGGCGTCTGTCCGGAGGAGGGATCGACCGGGGGACCCCCAGGGGGGCGCGTCGAAGTCCCCCCGTCCCATGGCACATCATGGAGTGATCCCACCGGAGCCCCGAGCTCCCTCGTCCGAGGAGAAACGCACCGCATGACCAAGCGTCACGGTTATGCCCTGCTCGCTGCGATCCTTGCCGTGGTCGTGGTCCTTTCCGCAGCCATATACATCGGCGTCGCGGCCGACGACGGCACCGGCGCCAAGGCCACCGTCGCCAGTGGCCACACGTCGCACGACGCCGCCCCCGCCTCCGCCGGCACCTGGGTCGGCGCCTGGTCCACCTCCCCGGCCGGGGCCGAGCCCGGCACGGAGCCGAACGGGCTGGCGGGCCGCTCCGTGCGCAACGTCGTGCACACGGCCGTCGGGGGTACGAGTGCCCGCATCACGCTGTCCAATCTCTTCGGGCGGCAGCCGCTGGTCGTCACGCACGCCACGATCGCCGTCGCCGCGGCCGAGAACGACGCCGCCGCCGCGGCCGGCACCATGCGCCGCCTCACGTTCGGCGGCGCCACGACGGTCACGGTCCCGGCCGGCGGACAGGTCACGAGCGACGCCGCACGCGTGCGCATCCCGCACGACGTGGACGTCCTCGTCACGACGTACTCACCGACCCCGTCCGGCCCGGTCACCTACCACCCGCGCGCACAGCAGATCTCCTACGTCGCGGACGGCGACCGCGCGGAGGACGTGAGCGCCGTCCCGTACACCGGACGCAGCCCGTACTGGCGCTACCTCACCGCGCTCGACGTGCTCAGCGACGAGACCACGGGCACCGTCGTCGCCCTCGGCGACTCGCTCACCGACGGCGTCACCTCCACCGTGGGGGCCGACCGCCGCTGGACGGACGTCCTCGCGGAGCGGCTGCGCGCCTCGGCCGGATCCGGCGGCACGCCCCGCTACAGCGTCGTCAACCAGGGCATCAGCGGCAACCAGGTCCTCGACGCGGGGCCCGGCAGGCCGGCCGACAGCCCCAGCGGGCTGAGCCGGTTCGGGCGTGACGTGCTCGGCCGTACGAACGTCAGGGCCGTCGTGATCGACCTCGGCGTCAACGACATCCTGCGCAACCCCCGCCAGGTCGACCCCCGGACCGTGACCGACGGCCTGCGGACCCTGGTACGGCGGGCGCACGCGCGGGGACTGCGGGTCGTCGGCGCCACCCTGATGCCCTTCCAGGGCCACCGCGGCTACACGGACGCGCGGGAGGCCGTGCGCCGGGCGGTGAACGCGGAGATCCGGGCCGGGAAGGTGTACGACGCCGTCGTCGACTTCGACGCGGCGCTGCGCGACCCCGGCGCCCCGCGCCGGCTGCGGCCCGACTACGACTCGGGCGATCATCTGCACCCCAGCGACAAGGGGTTCCGGCGGATGGCCGAGGTGTTCGACCTGTCGGCCCTGAAGGGATCGGTCCCGGCGGAGCTGTGATCCGCCGGGAGCCGGCGGCCGCCCGTCGTGGTGGGACCGGCGGCCCGCGGCTCAGTAGCCGCCGTCGCGCCGCCGGTGGCGGTCCTCCCGGCGCTCCCGGTGCCGCTCCCTGCGCTCCTCGTGGCGCATGCGGCGCTCCTCATGACGCTCACGGCGCTCCTCGTGGCGCTCGCGCATCAGGTCGCGGGCCTCGTCGAGCGCGTCGTACATGTCGTCGAGGCCCCCGTCCCGCGAGCCCTGGAGCTCCTTGCGGGCCTCACGGCGCTCCAGCTTCTCCTGGCGCCGCTCCTCCTTGAGGCGCTGGCGCTCGGCGCGGGTGAGCTTGCGCTCGACACCGACACCGCCCCAGAAGGCGAAGCCCGTGACGACCACCCTGGGCGCGCCCGGGTCGCCCGGCCGGCCCTCCTCACGGTGGTCGAAGCCGCCCATGATGCCGATGCCGCGGACGACGACCTCGACACCGGGCGGCACGATGACGTTCAACCCGCCCATGAAGGCGACGCAGTTGATGACGACCTCACGGTCCGCGAAGTTCGCCTCGCGCAGGTCGATCTCGCCGCCGCCCATGAAGGCGAAGGAGTTGAAGCGCTTCGGCACCGTCCAGCGGCCCTTGCGCTCGAAACCGGACAGGACCGCCACGGCCCACGAGGACGAGCCCTCGCCGCCGACGATCCGCGATCCCCAACTCCCGTCGTCCACGGGCTGCTTGACCATGGAGACGCGGGGAGCCGTCGCCGCCCCCGGCAGATCGCGGGTGATCGGCGCCAACTCCCCGTAGGTACGGGCCGCGTACGTCGCCTCCAGCCGCTCCTCGAACTCCTCCATGTCGAGACGGCCCTCCGCGAGGGCGTCCCTCAGCTGTTCGGCGACTCGTTCACGATCGGCGTCGGAGGCGCGCAGCTCCGGGAGTTCGTCGGTCATGGGCAGCAGCCTACGAGGTCCCCCGCCCGCGGGCCATCCGGCCCGCCCTCGCAGAAGTTCTCCCTATGAGACCGCTTTCCCCGCGTACATGCGGCTGATGACCGCCTCGATGTCCGGCTCCCGCACCGAAAGGTCCACCAGCGGATATTCCGCCGCGATCCGCGCCACCAGCGGAGCGGCCGACATCGCCGCGGGGAAGGCCAGCCACTGGCGCGGCCCCTCCACCTTCACCACCCGCGCCGACTCCGTCTCGATCGGGGGCAGTTCCCGCTCCAGGTCCACCACCAGGGTCCGCTCGCTCTCCCCCACCTCGTGCAGCCCGCTCAACGCGCCGTCGTACATCAGCCGCCCGTGGTCGATGACCATCACCCGCCGGCACAGCTGCTCGATGTCGGTGAGGTCGTGCGTGGTGAGCAGGACGGTCGTGCCGCGATCGGCGTTCAGGTCCCGCAGGAACTCCCGCACCCGCACCTTGCTGACCACGTCGAGCCCGATCGTCGGCTCGTCGAGGTAGAGCACGTCGGGGTCGTGCAGCAGGGCCGCCGCGATGTCGCCGCGCATCCGCTGCCCCAGCGACAGCTGCCGCACCGGGACGTCCAACAGGGCTCCGAGCTCCAGGAGTTCGACGCAGCGGTCGAGGTTCTCCCGGAACCGGGCGTCCGGCACCCGGTACATCCGGTGCATGAGCCGGTACGAGTCGATCAGCGGGAGGTCCCACCACAGCGTCGTCCGCTGCCCGAACACGACCCCGATCCGGCGCGCGACCCGGGTGCGCTCGCGGGACGGGTCGAGACCGGCGACCCGCAGCCGCCCGGCGGAGGGCGTGAGGATGCCGGTGAGCATCTTGATCGTGGTCGACTTGCCGGCGCCGTTCGGGCCGATGTAGCCGACCATCTCACCGCGCTCCACGGTGAAGGAGATCGAGTCGACGGCCCGCACCCGATGCCGCTCGCCGCGCAGGAACCCGGTCCTCCTGCGCACGTCGAAGACCTTCTCGACCCCGTCGAGCTCGATGAACCCCGCTCCCGGTCCCGGCTCCCCGCCCGGACCGGCCGGTTCCCTGTCTGCGGCGACGGCCACGGCCTTTCCCCTAACTTCCCGTGCTCCGGTAGGCGCGCAGCCCCGCGCGCCAGGCGATCCCGGCCAGCGCGCAGCACAGCGCCGCCACGGCCGGTGGTGCGAACGCGACCCACGTCGGCAGGTCGAGCGGATAGGGCCGCCCCAGCACGTACAGCGCGGGCAGCCAGTTGACGAAGGCGAGCGGGAGGACGAAGGTCACCCCGCGCAGCATGTCCTTGGCGAAGACGGTCGGCGGGTACTGCAGGAGGGTGTTGCCGCCGTAGGTGAAGGAGTTCTGCACCTCGGAGGCGTCCTGGGCGAGGAACTGGAAGGCGGCGCCCGCCACGAACACCGCCGAGAAGATCGCCGCGCCGCTGAGCAGCATCATCGGCATCACCAGCACCTTGAGCGGCGTCCAGTGGATGTCGAGGACGGTGAGGGCGTACCCGAGCACGAGCAGCCCCTGGGTGATCCGGCCGAGGCGGCGCAGCGCGAACCGGTCCGCGGCGACCTGCGCGAGCACGGGCGCCGGGCGCACCAGCAGGGTGTCCAGCGTGCCGTCGCGCACCCGGCGCCCGAGCCGGTCCATCGAGCCGAGCGCGAGGTCCGCGAACCCGAACGCGACACCGGACACGCCGTAGAGCAGGGCGACCTCGGGCAGGCTGTAGCCGCCCAGCCGGTCGACCCGCGAGAACATCAGCAGGATCGCCACGAAGTCGAGCGCGGTCGCCGCGAAGTTCCCGAAGGCGGTCATCGCGAACGAGGCCCGGTAGGCCATCGTCGAGCGGATCCACATCGCGGTGATCAGCCGGTAGGAGCGCAGCCCGTCCCGCAGCCGTTCGAGCGCCCCCTGCCGCTCGAACGGGAGGGCGTCCGCCGCACGGACCGCCGGTTCGCGGAGGGGCCCGGCCCCGGCCCGTGCCGCCCGCTCCCGCGCCGGTTCCGGCACGCCCGCCCCGGCCCGCGTCCCCGGCTCCCCCGCCGGACCCGTCACGACCCCCGCACCCCG
>NZ_KZ627014.1 GCF_002911015.1 Streptomyces populi | reverse complement strand
CCCGGCCAGAGGGCCGCCCGGCCGGACGGCGAGCCGACGGCTTCACGGGCCGGCCACGGCCGCGCCGGGCGTCCTCGCCCTCGTCCGCACTCCGCAGCGCGGTCGTCCACCAGGAGCGTGAATCATGGAGCGGCCCCGGATCCGCTTCCTCGGCTACGGTCCCCCCATGAGCATCCTCCCGTCCGGTCCCGCCGCCGTCCCGAGTGCCGCCGCCGACAAGGGTGTCGGGCCGCTGCTGCGCGGCTGGCGGGAGCAACGGCGGGTCAGCCAACTGGAACTGGCCCTGCGCGCGGACTCCTCGGCCCGGCACATCAGCTTCATCGAGACGGGCCGCTCCCGCCCCAGCGAGGAGATGGTGCTGCGGCTCGCCGAACACCTCGACGTCCCGGTCCGGGAGCGCAACGCGCTGCTGCTCGCGGCGGGTTACGCCCCGCACTATGCGGAGACCCCGCTCGACGACCCCTCGATGGACGCGCTGCGCGAGGGCGTGGAGCGGCTGATCCAGGGCTACGAGCCGTATCCGGCACTGGTGGTCGACGCGACGTACGACGTCCTCGCCGCGAACCGTGGCGTCTTCATGCTGCTGGACGGCGTCCCGGAGCGGCTCCTCGCGCCGCCGCTGAACGCGATGCGGCTGACCCTCCATCCGGAGGGCCTGGCGCCGCGCATCCTCAATCTGCGCACGTGGCGGGACCATCTGCTCGCCCAGATGGACCGGCAGATCGCGCTGCGCCGTTCGCGGCCGCTGCGCGCGCTGTACGAGGAGGTGGCGGCGTACCCGGTCCCGGACCGGGACAGGGAGGCGGACGACGAGCAGCCGGGACCCACTCCTCACTTCGCGCTCCCGATGCGGATCGAGCACGAGGGGCGGGTGCTGTCGTTCATCTCGTCCATCTCCACGTTCAACACCCCGATGGACGTGACGGTCTCCGAACTGGCCATCGAGACGTTCCTGCCCGCTGACCCGGCGACGGTCAAGTACCTTCATTCGCTGCATTCGTGACGGCATCGGCGACGGCATTCGCCGACGGCCCCTGTCGACGGTGTGTCATATCACCCTGGCTGTACATGGGTTGAGGTCAAACGATGATGGTTCCGCGCGGACATGGCACACTGCACGCATACTTCGGCGCGTGGGGAGGGTTGGCGTGAGCGAGCGGCGGCCAGCACCCACGGTGGGGCAGATGGTCCTGGGGCGACGGCTGCAGGAGCTGCGCGAGGCCGCGGGCCTGAAGCGGGAGGAGGCGGCGCGTGTCCTGCGGGTCGCTCCGGCGACGGTGCGGCGGATGGAGACGGCCGAGGTCGCCCTCAAGATCCCCTACGTCCAGGTCCTGCTGACCACGTACGGGGTCGCCGACGACGAGGCCGAGACCTTCGTGGCGCTGGCGGAGGAGGCGAACGAACCGGGCTGGTGGCAGCGGTACCACGACGTGCTGCCGGACTGGTTCAGCATGCACGTCAGCCTGGAGGGCGCGGCCCAGCTGATCCGCAGCTACGAACCGCACTTCGTGCCGGGTCTGCTACAGACCGAGGAGTACGCGCGCGCCGTGCTGGAGGCCGGGACGGTCGGACAGACGGGCGCCGAGGCCATCGACCGGCACGTGGCCCTGCGCATGAAGCGGCAGGCGCTGCTCACCCGCGAGAACCCTCCCCACCTCTGGGTGATCATGGACGAGACGGCGTTGCTCCGTCCGGTGAGCATCCGGGGCGAGGTCATGCGGGACCAGATGGACCGGCTCCTCGAATGGGTCGAGCTCGATCACGTCACGCTCCAGGTCGCCGAGTTCGCGGCCGGCCCGCACCCGGGGACATACACGTCCTTCGCGCTGTTCCGCTTCGCCGAGCGAGAGCTGCCGGACATCGTCTACAGCGAGTACGTGACCGGCGCCCTCTATCTCGACGCGCGCGAGGAGGTGGCCCTGCACCTGGAGGTGCTGGACCACATGTCGGCCCACGCCGCCTCCGCCGAACGCACCAAGGAGATCCTCCGGGAGTTCCGCGAGCGCTACTGAGCTGCTCCCGGGCCCCGGCGTCCTTCGCCGCCTTCACGTTCCTCGTCCACGATCTCCGCCTCGACCACGGCCTCGTCCTCCTCCTCGCCCCCGGGCCGCCCGGTGGGCGGCTGGTCACCCGGGGCCGACCGCTGCTGGGCCTGGGCGTACATGGCCTGGCCCATCTGCTGGCTGACGGTGGCCAGTTCCTCGATGGCGCCGCGCAGGGCGGTGGTGTCGGTGGAGGAGTCCTCCAGGAGCCTTTTCAGCCCGGCGGCCGCCGAGGCGACCTGGTCCTTGGTGTCGGCGGGGATGCGGTCCTCGTTGTCGCGGACGAACTTCTCCGTCTGGTAGACGAGTTGCTCGCCCTGGTTGCGGGTCTCGGCCGCCTCCCGGTGGCGCCGGTCCTCCTCGGCGTACCGCTCGGCCTCGCGCACCATGCGGTCGATGTCGTCCTTGGGCAGCGCGGAGCCGCCGGTCACGGTCATCTTCTGCTCGCGCCCCGTGGCCAGGTCCTTCGCGGAGACGTGCGTGATCCCGTCGGCGTCGATGTCGAAGGCGACCTCGATCTGCGGGACACCGCGCGGCGCGGGCGGCAGGCCGGTGAGGTCGAAGACCCCGAGCTTCTTGTTGTACGCGGCGATCTCGCGCTCCCCCTGGTAGACCTGGATGCCGACCGAGGGCTGGTTGTCGGCGGCCGTCGTGAAGATCTCCGAACGCCGCGTGGGAATCGTGGTGTTGCGCTCGATGAGCGTGGTCATGATGCCGCCCTTGGTCTCGATGCCGAGGGACAGCGGGGTCACGTCGAGGAGCAGGACGTCCTTCACGTCCCCCCGGATCACACCGGCCTGGAGTCCGGCACCGAGGGCCACGACCTCGTCCGGGTTGACGCCCTTGTGCGGGTCCTTGCCGGTGAGTTCCTTCACCAGGTCGGTGACGGCGGGCATCCGGGTGGATCCGCCGACCAGGATGACGTGGTCGACGGCGGACAGTTTCACCCCGGCGTCCTTGACGGCCTGGTGGAAGGGGGTCCTACAGCGGTCGAGCAGGTCGGCCGTCAGTTCCTGGAACTGGGCGCGCGTCATCTTCTCGTCGAGGTGCAGCGGACCTTGGGCGGTGGCGGTGATGTAGGGCAGGTTGACGGTGGTCTCGGTGGACGAGGACAGCTCGATCTTGGCCTTCTCCGCGCCCTCGCGCAGCCGTTGCAGGGCCATCTTGTCGCGTCCGAGGTCGATTCCGTGCGCGGCCTTGAAGCGCTGGGCCAGGTGCTCGACGATCCGCTGGTCCCAGTCGTCGCCGCCGAGCCGGGTGTCACCGTTGGTCGCCTTGACCTCGATGACCCCGTCACCGATCTCCAGGAGCGAGACGTCGAAGGTGCCGCCGCCCAGGTCGAAGACGAGGACGGTCTGCTCCTCCCCGCGGTCGAGCCCGTATGCCAGGGCCGCGGCGGTCGGCTCGTTGACGATCCGCAATACCTTCAGGCCCGCGATCTCGCCCGCCTCCTTGGTGGCCTGGCGCTGCGCGTCGTCGAAGTAGGCGGGCACGGTGATCACGGCGTCCGTGACGTCCTGGCCGAGATAGGCCTCGGCGTCCCGTTTCAGTTTCTGCAGCACCCGCGCGGACAGTTCCTGGGCGCGGTAGCGGGTGCCGTCGACGCCGCCCTTCTCGGGAAAGCGCCAGTTCACGTCGCCCATGTACCGTTTCACGGACCGCGCGGTGCGCTCCACGTTCGTCACGGCCTGCCGTTTGGCGACCTCGCCGACCAATACCTCTCCGTTCTTGGCGAAGGCCACCACCGAGGGCGTGGTGCGTGCTCCCTCGGCGTTGGCGACGACCGTCGCCTCACCGCCCTCCAGGACGGCCACCACCGAGTTCGTCGTACCGAGGTCGATCCCGACCGCGCGTGCCATGTCCGTCCCCTTCCGCCCACGGCTCTGCCCGCCCTCAAGCACAAAACCTGTGTTCTCGCTTGTCAATGGCGCGGACGGCCGCACGGGGGCGGACACGCCGGTGCCGCGCCCCCGCGGGGAGGACGCGGCACCGGCGTGCGTACGTCAGGCGAGCTTCGCCGACAGGGTGATCGTCGTGCCGGTCAGGGCCTGGCTGACCGGGCAGTTCTTCTTGGCGTCCTCGGCCGCCGCGACGAAGCCGTCGTTGTCGAGGCCGGGCACCGTGCCCTCGACCGTGAGGTGGATGCCGGTGATGCCCTCGCCGGGCTGGAAGCTGACGTCGGCGTTGGTGGTGAGCTTGGTGGGCGGCGTCCCGGCACCCGCGAGGGCGTGCGACAGCGCCATGGAGAAGCAGCTGGAGTGGGCGGCCGCGATCAGTTCCTCGGGGCTGGTCTTGCCGTTCGCGTCCTGGGCGCGCGAGGCCCAGGTGACCGGCTGGTCGGCGATGGCACCGGAGGAGTCGAAGGTGACGACGCCGTTGCCCTCGAGCAGGTTGCCTTCCCACACGGTGTGTGCGGTGCGCGTGGTTGCCACGGTGATTCCTTTCGGGTGGGTCCCGTTGCCGGGGTCCGGGTCTCCCATCCGATCACACCTGGGCCCGGCGCACCCGGCGGTTCGGGTGGCGACCTGCCGGTGCGTGTCCGGGATTCCGGCCCGCCGGCGCACCGCGGCGGGTCCTCAGGTCACCCGGAAGACCGGCCCCCGCGCGGTGAACGGGAGCCGTGCGCCGTGCGGCACCAGATAGGCGTGCTCGCGCCGCACCCGCAGTACGTCGCAGTACCCGTCCGTGATCACCAGGACGGGCGCGCCCGGCGGGAAGTCGTCGGCGCGGTGCAGCAGATCGACGCCCGGTTGCAGCACGGTGCCGCCGCGCCCGTGCACCCGTACGCGTCCGGCGATCTCCGTGACGGGCAGATAGCCCGCGTCGTGCGGGGCGGCGTCGCAGAACACGACGCGGGCGGCGGGTACGTCGCGGGCCTCGGCGTAGGAGGCGATGGCGCCCAGCGCCTTGCCGAGCAGGGTGCGGTCCATGGAGGCGGAGGTGTCGAGCACGACGCCGAAGGTGCAGCGGGCGATCTCCTCGGGCGGGTACCAGCGGCCCGCGCGCGCGATGTCCGGGGTGGCCGCCTGTCGGCGCGAGGGGCGCGCGTACGACCGCAGCGGCTCGGGCCGGGGCACGAACTCGTCGAACCAGCGGGCGAGCCGGGCGTCCCAGGGCAGCGGCGGATGGCTGAGTGCGCGGATCTCCTCGACCAGGCCGCCGGGCAGGAAGCCGCGCTCCTGCCGCTGGTGCAGATCGAGGCCCTGGGCCAGGCCGCGGCGGTAGAACTCGTCGAGGTCGACGTAGTCGCGCGGCGAGCCGAGCGGCCCGCCCAGGATGTCGCCCGTCCCCTTGCCGCGCAGCGTGGCGAGGCGGCGCATCCGGCGCAGGTCGCCGGCGATCCGGTCGTACACCTCCTCGGCCGACAGGTCCTTCAGCTCCGGGTCGTGCAGCAGCCCGGCCGGCATCGTGCCGACCTGCATCTCGCACAGCCAGCCGTTGACCACGTAGTCGGCGGCGACGTTGAAGAGGTAGGGGTCCCGGGTGCCGCAGCGGTCGCCGTGGCGCAGGGCGGCGTGCAGCATCTCGTGGGCGAGGACGAACCGCCATTCCTCGTCGTCGAAACGGCACAGCGGATTGATGTAGATCTCGGCCGCCCCGGTGTCCACGGCGGCGACGGAGATGCCGTGGGCGCGGGCGAGTTCGGCGTCGGCGACGAGGGTGATGCCCGCCGCGAGGCCGCCGAGCAGCGGGTAGGAGGAGACGAACCAGCTCAGCGCCCGTTCCCAGGGCCGGAGCGGGGTGGGTCCCTCGCTCATGGAGGCGCGCCTGCCGCCCGCGACGTCCATCGCGGCGGCCATGGTGCGGGTCAGCGCGTGCGCGAAGGCCACCTGCCAGTCGGTCGGAACGGAACCCTGCCACGCGCTCCAGGGCACGAGCACCTGGTCCGGGGCGCCGCCCGCCGTGCCGCAGCGTTCGTACCGGGACGGGATGCCGTCGCGGCGCCAGACCGCGGCGAGCCGTTCCTCGTCGCCGTCGGGGTAGGAGCCCGGAAGGTCCTCGGGGGTCAGCCCCACCGAGAAGCCGAGCAGGAAGCGGTTCACCACCGCGCAGCGGGCGGCGAGGTCGAAGCGGTCCGGCTGCTCGCGCGGCCCGGTCGCGGCCGGGACGTGGCCGAAGCCCAGGTGGATGACGGCGTGCGCCACCGCCCAGGCCCAGGCGGCGGGGGCGGCGCGACGGGTCGGGTGGACGTGCACGGTCCCGTTGGAGTCGACGACCGCCAGTCCGTCCCGGGGGACCCTGGCGCACGACTCCTCCCGGCAGACGCGGAAGTCCACGGCGGCCAGCGCCGGGTTGGCCCGCACCAGCCGCATCCCCTCGGCGAACGCCTCGGCGGCGGGATCGGGCTTGGCCCCGGCCCCGGCCCCGGCCTTGCGGGAGCGGCTCATCGCGCGTTCCCCGCGGCCGGGACCGGCCCGGACACCGTCGCCACGGCCGGGGCCGCCCCGACGGGCCGAGCCGGACACGGGGCCGTGCGGACGCTCACCGGCGCGCCTCCACCAGGCGCGGCATGTCCCGGGCCGCCTCCACCAGGAACCACGCGGGCAGGACGGGATTGCCGTCCGCGTCCGACGCGATGACGTTCCGGGCGACCTCGACGGATATCTCGGCGAGCTGGACGAGCAGCGACTTGGCCCGGTACGCGGTCTGACGGGTGTTCGCCGAGATGTGCTCCCGGGCGGCCGGGAGTTCCTTGATGAGCCGGCCTCGGAAGGACTCCGCGAGGTAGTACAGGAGATCGCGGTCCTCGGTGCGGGAGGGCCAGCCGGCGTCCCCCTTGAGGATGGCCTCGATGCCGAACCGGCTGCGCACGATCTTGACGTAACCGCAGAACGCGGCCGCGTGCGCGGGCGTCAGCGTGCCGTGGGCGATCACCTTCAGGGTCTCCTCGTCGACCGCGTCGCCGAAGGATCCCAGCGCGTCGGAGAGCATGTGCCAGGAGCGCGGCGTGGAGAAGGGCTCCTCCGTCTTCGGCGGCTTGGACCACAGGTGGTCGGGGCGGTCGGTGAGGTGGTCGAGCACCCAGGGGTGGATGTCGTTCGCGGCGGCCCAGGCGAGCCAGTCCTTCGGGGAGGCCTCCAGGTGGACGTGGGTGAGCCGGTTGACCAGCGCCGAGGCGATCGGACGGGCCAGCGCGTTGTCCGTGGCCCGGTTGCCCGCGCCGATCACGATGGAGCCCTTCGGCAGCTCGTAGTCACCGATGCGGCGGTCCAGGATCAGCGAGTAGAAGGCCTTCTGCACATCGGGGGTCGCCGCGTTCAGCTCGTCCAGGAACAGGCAGTACGGCTCGTCGCGGGCGATGGCCTGCGGCGGACAGAAGACGGAGCGCCCGTCACGGATCTGCGGTACGCCGATCAGGTCCTCGGGCGCCAGCTGCGTGCCCAGCAGGCTCACGCACTCCAGCCCGAGCGATTCGGCGAACTCCCTGACCAGGGAGGACTTTCCGATGCCGGGGGCGCCCCAGAGGAAGACCGGCCGCACGGTGGCGAGACCGAGAAGCAGCTCCGGGACGCGGGAGGGAGTGACGGTGACGGCTGCCTGCACAGGCGAACTCCTTGGACGTGTGGGAGAGGTACCGGAAGAGATGTGGGGAACGTGTGCGCGAAAGCGCGCGGCGTCCACAGTGTGGACGCGGCGGTCCGTCCGCCGCCTCCCATTTTCCGGCGCGCACGGCCTCCTCGGCCGGTCGCCCTCCCGTCCGTGGCGGGGTCCCCGCTCCGGCCGGTCGCTCTTCCGTGCAGGGCGGAATCCCCGCTCAGGCGGCCTGCTCGTCCGGATGGGACGGCAGTGGCACCTGGGGCCCGTCGCACTCGCGCAGCCAGCGCCGCAGCACGTCGTGCACGCGCTCCGCGCCGACGAGCCCGGTGTCCGGGCCGACGGGTCCCGTGTCCGCTCCGGCCGGTGCGGACAGGGTCACCGGGGAGAGCAGGAAGGGGCGCCCCTGGGCACCGCCGAGTCCGCCGTGCGAGCCGATCTGCTCCTCGAAGGCGAGGACTTCGCCCTCGACGGGGTCGTACCAGGAGTTGACCATGATGTCGGCGGTGTGCGGGAACGTGTGCGTGCGCCGCACCGCGGCGGCGGCGCCGGGGCCGAAGCCTGCCAGGGGACCCGGGTGTTCGTCGTCGAGCCGGTCCACCGGCACCTCGACGCCGTGCGCGCCGAGCACGAGGCCGCCGTGCTCCTCGCTGCGGACCAGGAGGAAGCCGACGCCGGGGTGGTTGGCGAGCGTGGACAGCAGCGCGGGGTGGCGCCGGTCGATCTCCTCCCGGCTCATCCGGTGCGGGACGTCGGGGAAGGAGACGAGACCGAGGTTGCCGGAGGCCAGGACCAGGGGCTCGGAGCGGCGCCCCGCCGGTCCGAGCGGTTCCCCGCGTTCCTCGACCGGTCTGCGCAGGGCGGCCCGGACGGCGGTCCGCGCCTCGGCACCGCTGTGGGTGCGCCGCGCCCTGCGGGGCACGGGCAGTCCGCAGCCGGCCCGGACCAGGTTGCCGAGGCTGAGGCCGTACCGGGTCAGGAAGGTCTCTCCCGGGCTCTGGCCGTGGTCGGAGAGCACCACGATCCGGTACGGCCGTGGTGCGTGCTCGGCGACCTTCTCGATCAGCGCGAGCGACCGGTCGAGCCGCTCCAGGATCTTCTCGGCGTCCCGGCTGCGCGGCCCGGAGTGGTGCGCCACCTCGTCGTAGGCCACCAGGTCCGCGTAGACCGCGTCGCGTCCGGCGAGCATGTCGCCGATCACCGCGGCGACCACGACGTCCCTCTCGACGACGGTCGCGAAGGCGCGGACGAACGGGTACAGCCCCCCGCGCTTGACGCGGGGCCGTCGCCGCTGGAGGCGGGCCCGGACCGACTGGCCCGTCTCCCTGAACACCTCGGCGACGAACGACATCGCCGTACGGACGGCGTTGGCCGGGTCGGAGAAGTACGCGAAGTAGCCGGCCCGTGAGCGGTTGTCCCGTCCCCTGCGCGCGGCCACGGACAGCACGAGGGCGAGCTCGTCGGCGCCACCGCTGAAGAGGTTGCCGCGGCTCGCGCCGCCGACGGCGAGCAGGCCCCCGTCGCCGGTGTGCGCGACGGCCCGCCGCTGGAGTTCGGCGGCGCTGGTCGGCCGGTTGCAGACCATGACCTCCTGGGTGTCCTTCTCGTACCACCGGAAGGCCGGGACGTCGTGGTTGCTGCCGTGCAGGATGCCGAGCTGGCTGGCTCCGGTCTGGCTGGACCAGTCGGTCCTCCAGGGGGTGAGCCGGTGGGTGGGACGGGGCCCGTCGAGCCAGCGGGCGGCGGTCGGCATCAGCTCCTTGTCGACCGCCTCCCGCAGCACGTCGTGTCCGACGCCGTCGAGCTGGAGGAAGACCATGCCGGGCGTGGAGGGGCCGGGCCGCCCGGCGGCACGTCTGCGGCGCCGGTCGGCGAGCCGGTAGAGGCGGCGCCGGTACGCGTCGTCGTCCCGTACGGCGAGGGCGGCGCCGGTGGCCGAGGCGACGGCCGACATGACGGCGGCCACGACCACGGCGGTCTCGGGGGCCGCCTCACTGTTCCCGGAGGGGTTGAGCCTGAGGGCGATCAGCAGCAGCGAGCCGTTCAGGAAGAAGACGAGCAGACCGAGCACGAAGGCCGGGACGAGCAGCAGGGTCCGCACGAGCAGGGGCCACACCAGCGACGACAGGAGACCGAAGACACCCGCGCCGGCCGCCGCGGTGACGGCGATCCGTGTCGCGCTGTCCCCGCTCTGCGACTGCAGCCGGAAGTCGGGCAGCGCGCCGGCGAGGACGAGCATCGTGACCGTGGACACGGCCCACACCGTGATACTGCGTCCCGTCGCGCTGGCGAGGCGCCGCCACCGTCCCTTGTCCACGCCCAGCCCACCTCACGTCCCGGCCCGCCCGGTCCGCGCGGCCTGCTCCCACCCTGTCACAACGGCCGGAGGTCCCCAGGAGTCCCCAAAAGCCGCGAGAAGTCCCCCGGAGGTCCCGGGAATCGTCACGGGAGGGAGGTCAACGGCCGTCGTATCCGGCCGTCGGCATCGACAGGCGGCGGTGGACGCTCGCCTTCATCTGGGCGTCGTACGACGGTTCGGCGGTGCCCACGGTCTCGACGCGGACGCCACGGCGCGCGCACTCGGCGGTGAACTCCTCCACCGAGGCGAGGGCGCGCTCCAGCACCCGGCGGCTGGGCGCGACGAACAGGTCCACGAGACCGGCCTCGACATCCGCCCACAGGCTGCGGTGGTCGGGGCGCAGACCGCGCACCAGGAGCTCCCGGGTGACGACATGGCCGTGTTCGGCGGCCCAGCGGGCGCACATCGCGTGCTGGCTGCGGGAGTCGACGAGGAAGGGGTCCTCGTCGAGCTCCTCCAGGGGCGTCAGGCTCGCGATCGCCATGACGCGGAGCGCCGGCGGTCGCGGCGCGGGAACGCTCCGCTCGTGCGGGCGCGCGAGGGCGTGCGTGCCGGAGGCACCGCGTGCGTCTCTCATGGTGTCCCCTCACCTCCGGGTTTCGCCGCAGACCCTACTCCTGCCCGTAGGCTCGGGGGGAGTCGTGCGAAGGAGGCAAAGAGGTGCCGGTGGAGATCACCTGGTGGGGGCACGCCACCTGCACGCTGGAGGACTCCGGGACACGCGTGCTCACCGACCCCCTCTTCGCGCGCCGGCTCGCACACCTGCGGCGCAGGCGCGGGGCGCCGCCCCCTCCCCCGGCGGCGGTCGCGGACGTCGCGCTCGTCTCCCATCTGCACGCCGACCATCTGCACCTGCCCTCGCTGGCGCGGCTGGCCCCGGGCACCCGACTGCTCGTGCCGCGCGGGGCCCCGCGCTCGGTGCCGGGACTGCGCAGGCTGGACCACCTGCGGCTCACGGAGGTCGCGCCCGGTGACCGCATCCGGGTCGGTGACCTGGCCGTACGCACGGTCCCGGCGAGGCACGACGGGCGCCGGCTGCCGATCGGCCCGCACCGCTCCCCCGCCGTGGGGTACGTGATCGAGGGCGAGGCGCGGACGTACTTCGCCGGGGACACGGGGCTGTTCGCGTCGATGGCCGAGGAGGTCGGACCGGTCGACGTGGCCCTGCTGCCCGTCGGCGGCTGGGGTCCGTACCTCGGGGAGGGGCATCTCGACGCGGGGCGTGCCGCCGAGGCGCTCGCGGCGTTGCGTCCGCGCAGCGCCGTGCCGGTGCACTACGGCACGTTCTGGCCCATCGGGATGGATGCCGTGCGCCCCCATGAATTCCATGCGCCGGGTGAGGAGTTCGTGCGCCTGGCCGCCGAGCGTGCGCCCCAGGTGGCGGTGCACCTGCTGCGGCAGGGCGAGAGCGTGCGCCCGAAGGCCTCCCGGTGATTCCCTGGTCCGCCGCGGGAGCGGTGGCTCCACCGCTCCTCCAGCCGCTCGGGAGCGCCGCTCCGGCGATGTTCCTGTCCACCGCGGCGAGGACCGTTCCGCCGGAATCCACTCAGCAGGCGATCGGTTACCCGTCGCTGTTCCTGCTGGTGCTGATCGGCGCTCTGGTACCGGTGGTGCCGACGGGTGCCCTGGTGAGTTCGGCGGCGGTGGTGGCCTTCCACCAGACGTCGCCCTTCGCGCTGCTGACGGTGTTCCTGGTGTCCTCGGTCGCCGCGTTCCTCGGTGACATGTCGCTCTACTGGCTCGGGCGGCGCGGCATGGGCTCGAGGAACGGATCGCGCTGGCTGGAGGCGATCCGGGAACGCGCCCCCGAGGACCGGCTCGCCCAGGCGCAGCAGAAGCTCGCCGACCACGGGATCGCGGTCCTCGTCCTGTCCCGTCTCGTCCCGGCGGGCCGCATTCCGGTGATGCTGGCCTGCCTGCTGGCGAAGATGCCGCTGCGTGTCTTCGCCCGCGGCGACGTCCCCGCCTGTCTGGCGTGGGCGGCGACCTACCAGGTCATCGGCATCCTCGGCGGTTCGCTC
>NZ_KZ627013.1 GCF_002911015.1 Streptomyces populi | reverse complement strand
CGGCAACCAGGCCCGAACCCGAAACCCCCCACCCCCCACCACCCCGTGCTCCAACCGTCCCCCCGCCAACGTCGCCCGCTCCGTGAGCCCGATCAGCCCCTGCCCGGACCCCGGCACCTTCGGCACCGGCCCCGGCGGCGCGGGATTGGCGACGGTCACGGTCAGCCCGGAGCCGGCAGCGCCCCGCACCGTCACCGTGACCTCCGCCCCCGGCGCGTGCTTGCGCGCGTTCGTCAGCCCCTCCTGCGCGATGCGGTACGCGGTGCGCCCCACGGACGCCGGTACGGCACCCGGATCGAGGACCCCGTTGTCGAGCACGACCTCCGCACCGGCGGAGCGCGACTCCGCGACCAGCCCCTCGAGCGCCGCGAGCGTCGGCTGCGGACGCCCCGCCTCGTCGGAGTCCCCGGCCCGCAGCACCCCGATGATCTCGCGCAGGTCCTGCAGGGCCTCGTGCGCGCTCTCCCGGATCACCCCCGCGGCCCGGGCGACCTCCTCCCGGGGCGCGTCGGGCCGGAACTCCAGCGCCCCCGCGTGCACGCTCAGCAGCGTGAGCCGGTGCGCGAGCACGTCGTGCATCTCGCGCGCGATCGCCTCCCGGGCGAGCCGCTGCGCCTGCTCGGCCCGCAGCGCCGCCTCGGTCTCGGCCCGTCGCGCGCGGTCCCGCAGACTCAGCATGAGCTGGCGCTTGGACCGTACGAACATGCCCCAGCCGACCACCGCGGAGGTGAGCAGCGCGGTGACGGCGAGGGCGGCGAGGTACGGCAGTTCGGGGTCGGGCCGCAGCCAGAAGAACGCCGGGAGCAGCGCGAGCTGGACGCCGGCGACCCAGGCCACGTACCGGAAGGGCCGGTGCACGGCGAGGGTGAAGAGGGCGACGAGTCCCGCGCCTCCCGCCGTGTTCGAGACCAGCCCGACCGGGATCATCGCGACGGCCAGTCCCAGCGGCCACCGGCGGCGCAGCCAGACCGCCGCGCAGGCGAGCGCTCCGATCAGCTGGTCGGCGACGGCGAGGCCGTGCGGGATGTCCGGCTCGTCG
This sequence comes from Streptomyces populi, assembly GCF_002911015.1. GTDB lineage: Bacteria > Actinomycetota > Actinomycetes > Streptomycetales > Streptomycetaceae > Streptomyces > Streptomyces populi. The sequence continues at coordinate 11,124 of NZ_KZ627013.1, read as the reverse complement.
TTCACGGTGCTCGCGGCCGCGAGACCGATGGTGACGGCCAGCAGGAAGCAGCCGAGGTCGACGACCCAGTCGCGCACGGTGCGCCGGGGCCGTCCGGAGGGCCCCGCGCGTTCGGCCTCGGGGTCGAGGTCCGCGGCCACGGCCGACGGCAGCAGCCACCGCCGGGCGGGCAGGACCGGCGCTGGAACGTCACACGGCTCGGGCGCCGGACTGTCACCACTCACGATCGACAAATCTACGCAGCGGAGCACGCCGCCACCTCCCCGCGAGCCCGGCCGTAGACCGAAGTCGGAACGGTCCGGACTTTCGTCCGGCCGGGGGCCGGTGACCCGCGACTCAGGTCGGACACGTCTCGCCCCGCGGCCGATGTGCCCGGGGGGTCCGCGGGGCGAGGGTCGTGCCATGAGGCAGTCGCTGGAGGTTCTCGGTTTCGTCGCCCTCGTTCAGGGCGCCCTGGGTCTGGTCCGGGAGGCGACCGGCCACCCGCACGGGTGGGGACTCGTGCAGCGGCTGGGTTTCCTCGACGGTCACGAGATCTACGCGAGCGTCTCGCTCCTCGTCCTGGCGCTCGCGCTGTTTGCGGCCGCGCGGAGCCGGAGGCCCTGACGAACAGGGCCCGGACGTCCGGCGGCCCGGATCAGCAGCCGAAGTCGATCAGCTTGAAGGTGACGTAGTGGTCCGAGGTGTAGTAGTCCTCCAGGGTCTTCCTGCCGGTCACGATGCGACGGGCACCACGCGTCGAGGAGCCGGGCGTGATGACCGTGTACTCGTGGTAGTACCCGGTGGATTGCGAGGGCAGGACACCCTCCCGGTTCTGGAAGACCGCCCCGGCCGCGACACCGACCGGGACGGCACACGACACCCCCGACCAGTGGCTAGTAGCTGCCGTACGCGGGACGCCCTTCGCGCTCGTACGTGTTGATCGCGACGCCCGAGCCGGTGACCGTGCCGCCGGTGCGCCGGAACGCGGTGGGGGCGGCGCCGTCGGCGAAGAGGCGGCGGCCCTCGCCGAGCACGACGGGGAAGGTCATCAGGTGCAGGGTGTCGATCAGACCGAGCGCGAACAGGGACTGGGCGAGGACGGCGCTGCCGTGGATCTGGAGTTCGCCCCCGGTGCGCTCCTTGAGAGCGGTGACCTCCTTGCCGAGGTCACCGGTGATCACCGTCGTGCCCTCCCAGGAGGGGTCCGTGAGTGTCGAGGAGGCGACGTACTTGGGCAGCGAGTTCAGCTTGGAGGCGATCGGGTCGGCCGGGTCGGTCTTCTTCGGCCAGTAGCCCGCGAAGATCTCGTACGTGCGCCGGCCCAGCAGGAACGCGTCCACGTGGGAGAAGTTGTCGACGACGAAGCGCCCGAAGTCGTCGTCGCCGAAGGGAACGCTCCAGCCGCCCTGGGCGAAGCCGCCGCTGGGGTCCTCCTCGGGACCGCCCGGCGCCTGGTGGACTCCGTCGATGCTGACGAACGCGGTGAGGGTGAGCTTGCCCATGGCGGTGCCTGCTTCCTTGCGGTGGGGTCTGCTGTCATCAGGACAGACCCCACCGGTACCCGCAACTCATCGGTCCGCGCCGCAACCACCCGGTGCCGCGCCCCCGCGTCCGCGCGGGCCCGGGGCCCGTCGTTCGGATCATGCGGCGGGACGCGGGGCAGCCGACGAGGCGCCGCGTCCCGGCGCCGCCCGATCCGAACGACAGGCTCGGGGACTCACCCCTCGCGGGTCGAGAACAGTCCGCCCGTCGGGCCCTGCTTGTCGCCGCCCTGGGCCTTCCTGAGGGCGTTGGCGAGGCTCTCGATGGTCAGGGACTGCAAAATCACCCGTCCGTCGCCCTCCAGGGTGGCCAGCGACAGGCCCTCGCCGCCGAAGACCGCGTTCATCAGGCCCTGCCGGTTGAGGCCGCCGATGCGCTGGACGCCGTACCGGATGCCCTCCTCGAAGGCGACCACACAGCCGGTGTCGACCTCGACGCGGCCGCCGAAGTCGGCCGGGTTCAGGTCGATGAAGTTGCCCGCGCCCGCGATGATCACCGTGCCGTGGCCGGTGAACTTCTCCAGGACGAAGCCCTCGCCGCCGCTGCGTCCGGTCCGGCCGCCCTGGAAGGCGATGCCGAACTGCACGGTCGACTCCGCCGCCACGAAGGCGTCCTTCTCGGCGAACCACGCGCGTGTGCCGTCGAGCTCCAGCGCGCGCATCTCGCCGGGCAGCACGCCCGCGAAACCGACGGTTCCCTCGCCGCCCGTCGACGTGAAGTACTGGAACGCCAGCGATTCGCCCGCGAGGGCGCGCTGGCCCGCCTGCATGGCGGTGCCCACGGCCTGGCGCAGCATGCCGCCCATACCGCCTCCGCCGCCCTGCTGCCCTCCGCCTCCGCCCGACGGCCCGGAGAGCCGTGTCTCCATGGTCACGTTGGTCGTCTTGAACAGGAACTTTCCCGCTTCGCAGTACACGGTCTGGCCGAGGCGCAGGTTGACGACGGCCATCTGCATGGCATTGCCGACGATTTCTTGCTGAAGAGTCACACAGGAAGAACGCGAGAGGCGGAACGAAGAGTTCCGGTCAGTCGGGTGAGGTGCGGGCGTGCCGCGGGCACCCGTCGCCCCGGCGCTGTCCTGGATGCCGGCAGGGGGTGCGGAGGGGGAACCGTTCCCCCTCCGCACCCCCTGCCGGCCCCGGGTTCTCGCTACGTTCCGGCTCTAGTTCTGGTAGACCCTGTCGGTGCCCGCGCCGCCGGAGAGCGCGTCCGCGCCCGCGCCGCCGTGCAGCAGGTCGTTGCCGGTGTTGCCGTAGATCCTGTCGTCGCCGGCGTCGCCGTACAGCTTGTCGTTGCCGCGGCCGCCGGAGAGGAGGTCGGCACCGGAGCCGCCGTGGACGACGTCGTTGCCGTCGTCCCCGTACAGGCCGTCGTCCTGCCCCGAGGCGGTGCCGAAGAGGACGTCGTCGCCGGGACCGCCGTGGCACCTGGATTCGCAGCCGGTGAGCGTGTCGTCACCCGCGCCGCCGGACGAGCCCTCGCCGTAGACGCCGCCGCCCCCGTCGAGGCGGTCGTCGCCGTCCTCCCCGTACAGCTTGGAACCGGAGGTGCCCTTGAGGAGGTCGTTGCCCTTGCCGCCGTGGACCGAGTTCAGCGCGGGTCCGGCGACCACCGCGGTGTCGTTGCCGTCACCGAGGTAGGCGTCGAAGTGGTCTCCGTCGCCGGTGCCCCCCACGCCGACCTCCACCCTGCACTCGACGAGCTTGTGGTCGGCCGCCGACGGATAGCCGCACCGGTCCGTGGAGAGGGTGATGTCGTACGCGTCGCGGAAGGTGAGGAGGATCTCGTAGTGGTCCTCGGAGCCGACGTCGACCTTCTTCCCGGTGATCCTCAGCTTGTTGGTCTGTCCGGCACCGGCCGTGTACCGGAGTTCGCCCCAGGAGGTACGGCCGATGGAGGCCTGGCTCGCGGCGGCCTGGGCGGTGGACGCCACGAACACGCCTCCGCCGAGTGCGAGCGCGAGAGAAGCGGTGGAGGCGATGGTCCTTAACGTGCGCATGCAGAAATGACCCTTCGGGGAATGGGTGATGATCAGGCCCGGCGGGGAAAGACGCCGGTCCGTACGCCGCCACCGCCGCCGCCGTCGTCACGGCGGGCAGCGGTCGAGTCGTGAGCCCGCAGCTACGCGCGGGGGTCGTGTTTCCTATTCACCCGTTTGGACATCGCACCCCGGGCGGTGGTTGTAGCGGAATTCCGCAGGATTCCCGGAGGCGAATTCATTTTCCCGTCCATTAACCGCCGGGACACCGAAATGCGGCCTTCCCTTCACTCCCCTCCCGGGGCGCGAACGCTGCCGGCGGTTTCCGCCGAGCAGCCGAGCAAGGGTGAAGGGTGAGACCGTCGGCCGGAAGCAGGCGACGGTGACCGTGCACAGCGACCGGGCGGGCACCACCTGGATCCGGGAGCCGGGCGACGTGACCGCCGCCCGGGCAAAAGCTCAGGAACGGGTCGGCAGCCAGCCCTGCTGGACGGCGCGTACGCCGGCCTCGAAACGGCTGCGGGCGTCGAGGCGTTCCATCAGCTCGGAGGCGATCCGGCGGGCCGTGCGGTGGGAGACCCCGAGTCGTTTGGCGATGGCCTCGTCGGTGTGGCCCTCGGCCAGGAGCCGCAGGGCGGTCGCCTGCTGGCCGGTGAGTCCGTTCGGGTCGGTGGGCACGGTCTCGCCGAGCGGCTGGGCGGTCTCCCAGGTGGTCTCGAAGAGCGCGCACAGGGCGGTGAGGGTGCCCTGGCCGGTCAGCAGGACGGCGCCCGCGGCGGTGTCGTCGCTGCTGACCGGGATCATGGCGGTCAGCCGGTCCATGATGATCATCCGGGTCGGCAGCGAGGGGACCGTGCGGACCCGGCCGCCCAGCCGGGCCAGCCAGGTGGCGTGTTCGACGGTGGGCCGGTTCGTGCGGACGCTGTCGAGGTAGATCGTGCGCATGCGCACCCCGCGGCCGAGCAGGTCCTCGTTGAGCGGCCGGGACGCGGCCATGTTCTCCGCGGTCTGCGGTCCGCCCGGGGCGAAGGCCAGGAACTCCTCGCGCACCTCACGGGTGAGCACGGCCAGCCGGTCGCGTATCTGGTCGAGGCCGACCAGTTGCTCCACCCCGGGATGGCTGGTGGCCGGACGAAGCTCGGCGTACTCGGAGATGAGCTGGGCCGCGGCGGCCCGCGAGGATTCGAGACGCTGCTGCTGGGCCGCCAGTTGCGCCTGCTGGCGACCCATCAGGATCTCCATGCCGATGTCCGGGGAGACGGCCCGGAGCCGGCCCGCGTCCCCGGCGGCGGGGCGCACCAGGGCCAGCTCGCTCAACGTGTCGAGGGCATCGCGCGCCTCTTCCTCGGGCAGCCCCACGGCGTCGGCGAGGGCCGCCACACCGGCGGCCGGATGTCTGAGCATGGCGCGGTACACAGTCTCCGCGGCGGCGTCGAGTCCAAGAGCGGTCAGCATCCGGTTCCCCCAGCTTCCTGCACGGTTCCTCCCCTGTCCGACGATGATCTTCGCAGAGGACGGGGGATCGTCACAGAGGCAGGACCAAAGCGGCCATGGCCTCAACTGACCACGCCACAAGGCAACTTGTTCATGAATCCCGTTGAGACTCTGGAACGTATGTATCTGGTCCACATATATCTGGAACTACCGTCCGGCGAAGAACTGCCGCAGAACATCAGGACCCTGGTGCGGTCGGCGATCGCCCCCCGCGACCGCGTCGAGCACGTCGCCGTGCATCCCGTCTCTCCCTCCGAACTCACGCTCGGCTTCTACCTGCTGGCCGACGCACTCGAGGAGGCGGAGGAACGGGCCCTCCGGACCGCCCGCCGACTGCTCTTCTCCGTACCGCAGTTGGCCACGGCGCGGCCGACCGGCGCGGGGGCGCCGCTGATGCCGCTGGCCTTCGAACCGCAGACGGTGGACTGAAGCGGCCCGCGTGGACGCATCGGTCCAAGGCCGCTTCCGTCCATCCGTGAACCCTTTTCACGGGCCTGAGCTGCGACGAACCTATGGATCACCGGCCGAACCGAGCGCCACCGCGGGGCGCGACGAAGGGCCGGACACCGCATCTCGTCCCGGAAGAAACGGAAACAGCCATGCTCCGCACCCGAATCGCCAAGGCCGCCGCGGTCTCCTCCCTCGTCGTCGCCACGGCTCTCGCCGCCCCGGCCGTCACGCACCGGTCCACGACGGACGCGGTTCCGGCCTCCTCCGTTCTCGCCGGTGACGCCGGCTGGCAGGTCGCTCCGACGGACGCCGGCTGGCAGTAGGCCCTCCACCGCCGCTGACGGCCGTCCGCCGCGGCGCCGTCCCGTTCACCGGGCTGCCGGGTCACCCTCCGACGCCCGCCCGCACGACCACAACCGTCCCAGGGGGAGCGAAGAGTGAAGACCATCCGTAAGAACGGCCGGAAGGCCGCAGGCCTGCTGGCGGCCGGCGTTCTCGGCACCGGACTCCTCACGGTGGCCGCTCCGGCCGCCGAAGCGGCCACCACCTGCTCGGGCGGGGTCAACATCTACGGCGTGCTCGACGACGGCAGGCTGACGTTCAGCCAGATCAACCCGGCCACCGGGGACCTGGCCAAGGTGCTCGTCGGGCCCGACCTCGGCTTCGAGCCGAAGGCCATGGCGACCCTCAACTTCAACACGGTCCTGATGACGTCGACCTCGGGTGCCCTCTACCGCGTCGACATCAAGACCAACAACACCAGCCTCGCCCTGCTGAACGCGCCGGTGAAGATCGCCGACAGCGGCTGGACCCACGACAAGCTCACGTACGACGGCCACGGCCACCTCTACGGCACCACCGCCGCGGGCCTGCTGCTGCGCTACAACGTGACCGAGGACAAGCCGGCCGGTTCGCAGCACATCGGCGCGCGCACCGAGATCGACACCGGGTTCGTCCTGAAGACCCTCACCGCCACCGGCGACGACCGCCTCGGCGCCACCACCGACGACGGACGGCTGCTCGACTACTCCGTCGCGGGCGCGGGCTCGTGGAAGAGCAACACCCTCAAGACTTCCGGCTGGTCCGGCTTCAACCAGCTCGTCTCGCCCGGCGCCGGCCTCTACTTCGGCCGCCTGTCCTCCGGCGCCATGTACTGGTACAAGGACGCCGACCCGACCGACGGATCCGGTTCCGACATCTCGTACCACCTCGACGACCCGGTCAACACCCGTGGCTGGACGCAGAGTCTGCTGTCCGCCCAGCCGGGCACCTACACCTGCACCACCTCCACGGAGACGGTCGACCGCAACGACATCACCGCGGTCAAGGCCGCCGGCCGGCAGATGATGAACAGCAAGGACTCCTCCTGGGCCACCTCCGCGCAGTGGGCCTGCCTGGAGACGCTCTGGGACCACGAGAGCAGCTGGCGCTGGAACGCGACGAACTCCTCCTCCGGCGCCTACGGCATCCCGCAGGCACTGCCCGGGACCAAGATGGACGTCGCGGGCGACGACTGGAAGGACAACCCCCTCACCCAGATCAAGTGGGGTCTGAGTTACATCGACGGCCGCTACGGCTCCCCATGCGGCGCGTGGAACTTCTGGCAGGCGAACTCCTGGTACTGATGCCGACGGAACCGAAAAGGGCGGCGCCCCCTCGAACCGAGGGGGCGCCGCCCTTTTCGGCGTGGGCCGGGGGAATCCCCTCCGGGACGTGGACGTGGAAGCGGAAGCGGAAGCGATCGGGGCTCGGCGGGCCCGCTGAGCCGGCCGCGCCGCCCCATGCGCCGGACGGTTCGGCCGCACGTCCGCCGGCCGTCTCCGGGGTGCTGACGCCGTCCTCGTACGGCCGGGACGCGCACGGCCGGGACGCGCACGGCCGGCCCGGGGCGGCCCGCCCGGAGCGGCCCGTCCCTTTCCGGCCGCCGGACCGTACGCCGAACGGTGCGTCGGCCGCGGACCGGAAGGTGAGGGCTCCCGAGGGCGGACGGCCGAGGAGGGGGTCCACGACCACCGGCACGGCCTGGACACCCCCGTCGGCGTCGCGCACGAGGCGGGCCCGGAGGCCGGCACCGTCCTCGCCGGTGTGGACGGTGCCGCGAGCGCGGCTCCGCCGGGACCGGTGAAGCGTTGCCCGCCTGGACCGGTGAGGTGCCGCACGCTCCGGTACCGCGCCGCTCCGGCCGGCGCGGTACCGGAGCGTGCGGCGGGCGGCGAGGGTGCGGCCAGGTCGTGAGCCCGTTCCGGGCCGAGAACGCCTCGAAGGCCCCGCCGGGGATCGGCGGGGCCTTCGAGGCGTCGGACGGGGTGTCAGGCGATCTTCTTGTAGCGCAGGGCGACGTACGCGGAGGCCGGGTGGCCGCCGATGTTGCCGCTGTTGATGTTCGCGGTGTCGTAGTTCATGTCGGTGGCCGTGCTGCCCTCGGCGTAGTAGTAGAAGGTGCCGGCGTCCTGGTCCTTCCAGCCCGCGAAGAGGACGGCGTGCTCGGAGTAGTCGTTCAGCGCGTCACCGGGCCGCAGGTCGGCCTTGCTGATCTGCGTGGCCACGCTGGAGAGGGTCTCGGTGTTCAGCGAGCTGGTGAGGTGCCAGGCCATGGAGACGAACCCGGAGCAGTCGGTGCGGTAGGTGTGGTCGCCGTCGACGTCGGAGGCGTAGGCGCTCTGGCTGTAGGGGACGTTGCGGGTGTACCAGTTCTTGGCGCGGGCGATGACCTCGTTGCGGGAGATGGTGCCGCCCTGCACGGACTCCGCCGGGGCCGGCGCCACGTAGGCGCAGTTGTTCGCGTAGGTCGACAGCAGGCTCTGGGTCCAGCCGGACGCGTCCACCGGGTCGTCGGAGTGGTACGTGATGTCGCTGCCGTCACCGTCGGTCGGGTCCGCGTCGGAGTACCAGTACATGCCGCCGTTGGTACGGCCGTAGTAGAGGCCGCCGCCCGGCGAGGAGAGCGAGTCCACCGCCGACCAGCCGCTCGACTTCAGGACCGTGCGGTCCCAGTCGTCCACTCCGTTGATCTTGTAGCTGAGCAGCCGGCCGTCCGCGGTCGAGGCGACGATGCGGTCGTCGCCCGCGGCGGCGAGCGTCTTGAGGACGAAACCGGTGTCGATCACGACGTGCTGGCCTATGTGGGCCGAACCCGCGGGCTTGGCCTGCGACACCAGGTACTGGTGGAGCTGGCCGTCGACCGTCCCGTAGAGGTGGCCGGCGCCGTCGTAGACCATCTTGTCGAAGGTCCAGCCGCCCTCCCAGATCTTGGTGACACCGGCGAGGGTGAGGGAGGTGTTGTTGGTCTGCACGTCGACGCGGTAGAGGTCGCCGGTGGTCGAGGTGACCAGGACGGTGTTGAAGTTGAGGGCCGCCATCGCCTTGGGCGTGAAGCCGAGGTTCGGGCCGGTGAGCGTCTTGACGCGGTTGCCGGTGTCCGGAGCGATCTGCGTGTACGTCAGCCGGCCGTCGGACAGGGTGCCGTACATCGACACGTCGCCGCTGCACGACGCGGCGGCGTGCGCGGCTCCGGCGGTCGTCGCGACCATACCGAGGGACATCGCGCCGACGGCGAGCACGGTGGCGGTGGTACGGCGGATGGCACGGCCCAGCTTCATGATTTCTCCTGCGGTGTGTGAGTCGAGCGCACGAAGGCACATCCGCGGCCTGGACAGCTGCCCTGCAGGTGCAGCTGTGAAGGCCGTTCCGGGTGTGGCGCTCGGTGGCAAGAACTACTTTCGTCGCAGGTCACGCGGGTTGGAAGAGGAAACGGATGGACGCAAACGTCCTTGGCCCGTTGCGTCCTGACGGGGCGTCGGAAACGTCCGGATGCCGGTGGTTCCGGACCTGGCCGCGTGGACCGGGACCACTTTCGCACACGTCAAGTGGCTTGAAATTCAAGGCTGTTCACGGGACGCGGTGTCCCTGGTGGGCAGCTCGCCGATCGTCGCCGCTCCCGTGTCCCGTTGATCCGCCGGGAGAGGACGAGGCCGCGCCGCGGAGGCCGTTCTCCGCGGTCGTCGTCACGAGCCCGCCGCGGGGTCTCCGTCACCGAGGCCCATCCACCAGTGCCCGTCGTCCTTCACCAGCAGCAACTCCTGCCGCTGACCGGTTCGTCCGTACGTCACCGTCACCGGGTTGAAGTAGGGGACGACTCCCTCCAGCACGGTGACTTCGACGGGACCGCCCGCCGCCCGGCCGTACTCGCGCACGTACTCGGCCGCGGTGGGCCCGGGCTGCTTGAAGGCGGGCCCGGCCAGCTCGGCGATTCCCTTCGCGTCTCCGGCCTTGAGCCGCTGAACGTAGACCCGTACGAGCGTGTCGACGTCCTCGGCCGTCTCCTGTACATCGGGGTACGTGGACTTCTCCGCGCGCACCGTCACGTCGACCCTGGGCGCGTCGGCCAGGGCATAGGGCTCGTGGAACCAGTTCCACCACACCCCCGCGGTGATCCCGACGACCAGCAGACCACTACCGAGCGAACCAACCAGCTTCCTCATGTGCACCTTTCCTCTTGTACCAGTCGGACTTGACGCGCTGAACGGGCGGCCGGTTGCGGGGAGCGGGACACAAGGGCAGAAGCCCCGGCCGGCGGGCGGCTCGGGGCTTCTGGCCGACGGTCCGGGACCGTGGGTCAGTTGGTGAAGTAGAGGTACTTCCAGGAGCTGTAGGTGGTGGAGTTGACGTCGTCGCCGGAGGAGCCGTTGATGTAGGCCGACCGGACCCGGACACGAAGACCCGCCTCGTCGGAGGCGCCGAGGTCGATGACGCTCTTGCCGTCGCTGTTCAGCTTGAAGAACTTCTCGTAACCGCGCTGCCACTCGCCATCGATGTAGACGTCGATGTCCAGCCGGTGCTTGCGGCCCGGGTAGTAGCTCATCGTGGTGGTGAACACCGGGCCGACGTTCTTGCGGTACCAGTAGTACGTGGTCGAGCCGGAGCCGATCCTGCCCGTCTTGTAGTACTTCGCCACCGAGGTGGAGACGTTCACCTTGGCGTACGCGGTGACCTTGACCGTCTTCGGGGCGGTGCGGGCGTCACCGGCGAAGACCGCGGTGATGGTGGTGTCCCGCTTCATGTCGACCACGGCGGAGAGGTTGCCGCTGGAGTTGACGGTGCCCTTCTTCAGCAGCTTGTCGGGCTTGTCGGAGCCGTAGGGGTTGGCCCAGATCTCCACCGTGCGGCTCTTGTAGGTCGAGCCCAGGTGCGCGGTGAAGGTGACGTCCTTGTCGTAGGAGTACACCGTGCCGTTGTTGTTCAGGCTCAGCGTGGTGGCGGCCCGGGAGACGGTCACCGTGTCCGAGCCCGAACCCGCGAGGCGGGTCGCGTCGCCCGCGTAGGAGACGGTGTACTTCGCGTCGCCCTCGACCGACGGAGCATCGGTGAAGGAGAACGTCCCGTCCGCCTTGGTCTTCACCGGGGCCAGGGTCTTGGCCGACGACGCCCCCGGGTCCGTGCGCTTGACGGTGAGCACCGTGCCGGCCGGGAGCGCGTCGGCGCTGACGGCCTTGCCGGTGACGGTCAGCGACTTGCCGAGGTTGACCGTGGCGGGCGCGCTCACCGTGATCGTGGTGGCGTTGCGGGCGACGGACACGGTCCGCGAGGCGGACGCCGGGGCGTGGCCGCCGTCACCCGCGTAGGAGACCGTGTACTTCGCGTCGCCCTCGACCGACGGAGCGTCGGTGAAGGAGAACGTC
>NZ_KZ627012.1 GCF_002911015.1 Streptomyces populi | reverse complement strand
TGGGGGACACCGTACTGCCGCCGGGCCGCCAAGGAGAGAGACCTGCTGGCCAGAGACACGGGAGTCCCCGGGGGCCCTCGCGCGCGCCCGCGTCGCCGGGCAGGCGGGAAGTGTCGGACAGGCCCCAGCGCCCGCCTCACATCACGACCCCGTCCACCTGCATCGTCTGCACCGCCCCCGCCGCGAACGGCACCGCCAGGGACCTGCCGCTCAGGTAGGTGTCCGAGTGAGCCGTGTAGAGGTCGCCGGTGCCGGACGTCAGGGTGTTCCAGCGGGGGACCAGGCCGCCCGTGCCGCCGGAGACCGTGGTGAAGCGGGAGAGGTCGAAGGTCAGGGTCTGGGCGGACGTGGCCTTGTTGGCCGCGACGATCACCAGGCGCTTCGCCGTCGCGTCGTACGCCGCCACCGCGTGGTCGACGCCCGTGCCCACGATCGTCATCCCCGGGCGGATGTGGCGGCTGAACTGGGCCATCACATAGAGCTTCGTCTCGACCGCGCCGGCCGTCAGGGTGCCCGCGTCGTACTTGACCATGCCCCAGCCCGCCGTGGGGTCCATGACCTGCCAGTAGACCCAGGCGGTCGGGTGCAGCCAGCGGAAGTCGAGGAGGAGGTTGCTCGCCAGGGTGAGGCCGGTGCCGTCGCCGTCGCCGTACTCGGAGTTCCAGAGCGCCTTGCCGGAGGTCGTCACGGCGTCCGTGTAGAGGAGGTCCCGGCGGCCGCCCGAGCCCTGGTAGCCGTGCACGTTCACCCGGTCGACCAGGGCTTTGGTGGCGGAGCTGAAGGAACTCCACGTCGTACGGGCCAGGTCGTAGCTCGTCTCGTCGGACGCGGAGATCCTCGTGCCCGTCAGGCCCCGCTTGTCCAGCTCGCTGCGCAGGTGGGAGAGGACGGCCGACTGGACGGAGGCGTCCATGTGGCAGCCCTCCTGGGTGCCGGTGGACGTCCACCATCCGGAGGAGGGCTCGTTGAACGCCTCCACGGTCGCGAAGTCCACCCCCCCCCAGTCCGTCTTCGCGCGGAGGGCGACGGCCGCGAGGTGGGAGGCGTGCTGGCGGTGGTTCCAGGACTGGAGGTTGTTGCCGCCGCCGGACGCGCCCGACGGGTTGTGGTTCAGACACATCCACCACATCGGGGAGTTGGCGAACAGCTCGCTCGTCGCGCCGCGCGCCGTCGCCCTGGCGAGGGCGGCGCGCTGGGTCGCGTCCGCCGTCCACTTCCAGGCCGACGACGTCGGGTCCTCGTCGTTCCAGTCCTGCCAGTAGCCCTCGATCTGTTTGAAGGAGGGGATGTTGGCGGAAGCGGTCATCGTCTCGCCGCCGACGCTGTTCCAGCTGCACGCGCCGAGGTTGTAGCGGGCGATGGTCAGTCCCAGGCCCGGGCGCGAAGCGCCGTTGTACGTGACCGACTTGGTGGTGAAGAAGAGGTCGGCGAAGTCGTCGCGGGCGCCGAAGACGTTGGCCCACCAGGCGAGTGAGGTGCCCCAGCCCTCCCATTTCCCGTACGTGGTGGCCGGGTTGACGGCGATCGTCGCGTCGGCGTGGGCCGTGCCCGTCGCCAGGGCGCCGCCGAGGGCCGTACCGCCCGCGGCGGCCAGGAGCGTTCTGCGTCGGATCATGACTGGCTCCTCATGGCCGGCTTCTCCGTCCGTCTCGGCTCGATCCACGGTCCTCGCGGTGGAGTCGGCCGTTTGTGTCGACTCGACTCGACTCGACTCGACTCGACTTCGAACTCGGTCGCCGGGGCGTTCCCGTCGGCGCCCGCCCGTTCCGGTGATGCCAACAGGAAGCATCGGGTGTGGCGCCCGAGGTTGTCGAGGGATGTGACAGCCCTTCCTAAAACCGGTGGAGGAAGACCGGGGACCCGCAGTGGCCGCGCGGGGCTGGAGAGTTGGCGGGTCCGCGCCTATCGTGCGCCCGGCGAAGGGGGCGTACGGATGCGGGCTCCGGGAGTCGTTCACCACGGCACGCGGCGACGGCGGGCCGCGTACCGGCGCGTGCTCCGGGGCGGTGCCGAGGTGTTCGTCACCGTCGGGGTGGTGCTGCTCCTCCTGGTCGCGCACCAGTTGTGGTGGACCAACCGGCAGGCGCGGCACGGCGCCGAGCGCAAGGTGCAGGCGCTGGAGCGGGAGTGGGGGGATCCGTCCACGGGGAGTGCCGGGAACGGCGGTGGCGCGGAGTCCGGTGCCGGTGCGGCGGCCGGGAGCGACGGGGGCGGCGGGGGCGCGAAGGACGGGACCGGACGGACGGCGGGGCGGAACTCTCCGTCCGGATCCGGGGGCGGGGGCGTCCAGGAGCGGCCCCGCCGGTCCCAGGCCTACGCCGTCCTCGGCATCCCGCGGCTCTCCCTGCGGGTGCCGGTCGCGGAGGGGGTCGGCAAGGCGGACGTCCTCAACAAGGGGTACGTCGGTCACTACAAGGGCACCCAGCAGCCGGGCCAGGCAGGGAACTTCGCGCTCGCCGGGCACCGGAACACGCACGGCGAGCCCTTCCGGTACCTCCCGAGGCTCCGGCGCGGTGACACGATCACCGTCGAGACGAAGGCCGCCGTCTACACCTACACCGTCGACCGGACGCTGTCGCGGACCTCCGCGCGGGACGTCGGGGTGATCCGCCCGGTGCCGCGCAGCACCGTCCGGCCGTCGTACGGGTACGGCGAACCGGGGTACTACATCACGCTCACCACGTGCACCCCCGAGTACACCTCCCGGTACCGCATGGCGGTGTGGGGGAAGCTCACCTCCGTGCGGCCCCGGTGACGGGCGCGGGCTCCGCCGGACGAGGCCGGCTCACGCCCGGTCCCGCAGGACCAGGACGCTCGCGGCGGCCAGTGCGGCGAGGCCCGCCGAGACGGCCATCGCGACGTCCGCGCCGTGCGCCGTTCCGCCGGTGGAGGTGACCAGGGCGATCGTGAGGGCGACCCCGGCGCACGAGCCGATGTACCGGAAGGTCTGCTGGGCGCCCGAGCCCATCGCCGCGCGGGTCGGCGGCACGGACTCGACGGCCAGCAGCGGCAGCGCGGCGTTGAGCAGGCCGCTGCCCACCCCGGAGAGCACGAAGCCCGGGAGCAGGCGGACCCAGGAGCCGGAGCCGATCGCGCCGAGCATCGTGAGGACACCGGCCGCGTGCAGCGCGAAACCGAGGGCGAGCTGATGGCGGTGCGAGACCCGGCCGGCGAGGCGGCGGGCCTGGAGGGCGACCGTGAAGGAGAGGCCGGACCACAGCAGGAACAGCCACGCGGTGTCCATGGCGGACATCCCGAGCGCCCGCTGGAGCAGCGCCGGCAGGAAGCTGAACAGGCCGATCACCGCGAGGCCCGTGAAGAGCCCGCCCGCCGACGAGGCGAGGAAGCGGCGGTGCCGGAGCAGACCGAGGTCGATCATGGGCGTCTCGCTGCGGCGTTCGACGGCGACGAACACGGCCATCAGGACGAGGAAAGCGGCCAGCAGCAGGCCCACCGGCGCGCGCAGCCAGCCGTCGCGGCCGAGCGTCAGCGCGGCCACCAGCGACACCAGCGCGAGACCGAAGGTCAGCGCCCCCGCGAGGTCGGGCCGGCCGCCGCGCGGTGCGCGGGACTCGGTCAGGGCGCGGGTGCCGAGGAGGGCGACGGCCAGGGCGGCGGCGCCCAGGACGGCGTACGCCATCCGCCAGTCCCAGCCCGCTATCGCCCCCGCGAGGAGCGGGCCCGCCGCGATCCCGCCGCTGACGAACGCGCCCCACACCCCCGTCGCGCGCAGCCGCCCGCGCGGGGTCGGGAAGGCGTGCACGATCAGCCCCAGGCTGCTCGCGAGGATCGCCGCGCTCGCCGCTCCCTGCGCGACGCGGGCCAGGGTGAACAGCCAGGTGGAGTTCGCCAGCGCGCCGAGCGCGGTGGTGAGGCCGAGGGCGACGGTGCCGGCCAGGAAGATCCGGCGGCGGCCGTAGTCGTCCGCGAGGCTACCCGCGACCAGGAGCAGCGCGGCCAGGCCGAGCGGAGTGCCGTTGAGCAGCCAGGCCTGCGCGGAGACCGAGGTGTGCAGGGCGGCCGCGGTGTCGGGGAGCGTGACCATCGGGGCCGTGTACGTCATCAGGGCCACGGCGGTGGCGGCACTGGTGAGGACGAGGGTCGGGGTGGCTCGCGGAGCGTCCGCCGCCGGAGAGGTCGGAGGGGTCGGAGAGGTCCGGGCGACCCCGGTCGTGCGCGCGGGCTGCGTGCTGGTGTCGGGCCGGTCGAGCGGGGTCATGGCGTGCCTTCGCTTCCCTGCGTCGGTTGCCGCCGGACGGGTCGGTCCCGCGGTGCGGGCCGGTCCCGTGAGGCGTGTTGGTTCGTTCATTGAACTTTGCGTACGAGTAGACCGTAACACCTGGGTTCGGTCAATGAACCAACGTGTCGGAAAGTGGCTACAGTGGGGTCATGGCTCTGGGCAAGGACTACGCGACGCAGGAGTGCTCGATCGCCCGTGCGCTGGAGGTCGTGGGCGAGCGCTGGACGCTGCTCGTCATCCGCGACGCGCTCTACGGCGTACGGCGCTACAACGACTTCCTCGTGCACCTCGGCATCCCGCGCGCCGTGCTCGCCGCCCGCCTCCAGGCCCTCACCGCCGAGGGCATCCTCGAGAAGCGCCGCTACCAGGAGTCGCCGCCGCGTGACGAGTACGTCCTGACCGACCGCGGGATCGCCCTGTGGCCCACCCTGCGTTCGCTCGGCCTGTGGGGCCGCGAGCACTTCGGCGAGAGTCGGCTGCGCTGGTTCCGGCACGCCGACTGCGGCACCGAGCTCGGCCCGTACGGCGAATGCCCCCGCTGCGCGATGATCGTGCCCGTGCCGGACGTCGAGATGGCACCGGGCCCCGGACTCGACCGGGACCCGGCGGATCCGGTCAGCCGGGCCCTGCTCGCGCCGAGGCGGCTGCTGGAGCCGCTCGACACGGACCCGCGGAGGCCGGTCGACGGGCACCCGCAGGAGCCGGAGGGGGGCGGCCGCGGCCCGGGCGGTGTGGCGGACGCCGCGTCCGGTTCCGGGCGGTCGGCCGAGGGCCGTCCTGTATAACGAACGGAGGGACACGCGCACCGCGTACGAGAGGAGGAGCGGCCGATGATCCGGACCTGGGCCGACGCCCGCCCCGCCGCCGTACTGCTGCTCCTGCTCCTCGAGGTCGCGCTGCTCGACACGGGCAGCCTCACCGCCACCGTCGCGTTCGCCGCGACGGCCGCGGCCGGGTCGGCCTTCGTGGCCTGCTCCCTCATCGTGGCGCGCTGCGCGCCCGCCGTGCCGCCCACCCGGGTCCGTACGGCCATCCGCGACCGCGAGGGCCGCACGGCCTTCCTGCCGCAACGCGATCCCGACGCCAGCGGGCGGCGGCGCCCCAGGGCGCCCGGACACGCCCTCCCGGCGACCGCGTAGGACACCCCTTCCCCGCCGCTTCGGTGACGTTCCGTCCCGGGTGGCTCCCCGCTCCCGGTGACTCACCCCGACACGGCCGGTGACCCACCCCGAGCGGTGCTTCGCCACGGGTGACCCGCGCGGGCCGTCATGCCGCATTCCGTACGCCCGGCACGACGAGACCCCCCGGAGGGCTCACGCATGTCCACGTTCATGTCCGTCTTCGCGCACCTGGTCGAGCACCTCGCCGACCTGCTCCAGCCGCTGTTCCACGCCTCGGCCGCCGCCGCGGCGATCGTCCTGTTCACCGCGCTCGTACGCCTGCTCGTGCACCCCCTGTCGCGGGCGGCCGCGCGTGGACAGCGGGCGCAGGCGGCGCTCCGGCCGCGGATCGCCGAGCTGAGGAAGGAGCACGGCAAGGACCGCGAGAAGTTCCAGAAGGCACTGATGGAGCTGCACGCCGAGGAGAAGGTGTCGCCGCTCTCCGGCTGTCTGCCCAGCCTGCTCCAGATGCCGGCCTTCTTCCTGCTCTACCACCTGTTCTCCAGCTCGACGATCGGCGGCGGGGCCAACACCCTGCTCGACCACAAGCTGTTCGCCGCGCCCCTGGGGGACCGGTGGGTCGACGCGCTCGGCGACGGCGGGCCCTTCGGGCCGGCCGGACTCGTCTACCTGGCCCTCTTCGCGGTCGTCACGGCCGTGGCCTGCTTCAACTACGTACGGACGAAGCGGACGACCGCCGTCGCCGCGCCGGTGACGGGCGAGGGCCGGAGCGAGACCGAGCAGGCGACCGCGGCGGCGCTCGCCTCGGTCGGCAGGATCATGCCGTTCATGTCCTTCCTCACGCTGATCACCGTGGCCGTGGTGCCGCTGGCCGCCGCGCTGTACGTGGTGACCAGCACGGCCTGGAGCGCGGTGGAGCGGGCGGTGCTCTACCGGGACATGCCGGGGGCGGCGCCCGCGGCCGCGGTCCTCGGCTGACGGTGCCCTCCCTTGCCGGTCCAGTCCGTGAACGGGGTCTTGCGGACTGGACGACGGCCTTGGAGGATCGCACGGTCTTCCGTCGGCCGCACCCGTCGGCCGACGTCCCGCGACCGAGGGAGATGGTGACCGTGAAGCTGCTGCGAGTCGGTACGGCGGGGTCGGAGCGGCCCGCACTGCTCGACGCCGGGGGGACCCTGCGGGACCTGTCGGACCTCGTCACCGACATCGACGGGGTGCTGCTCGCCGACGACGCGGCGCTCGGCCGGATCCGGTCCGCGGCGGCGGCCGGTGAGCTGCCCGCGCTGGACGCGGACGGACTGCGCGTCGGACCGCCCGTGGCCCGCGTCGGCAAGGTCGTGTGCATCGGGCTGAACTACCACGACCACGCCCGGGAGACCGGGGCCGAGCCGCCCACCGAGCCGGTGATCTTCTTCAAGGCGGCGGACACCGTGGTCGGACCGAACGACACCGTGCTCGTGCCGCGCGGGTCGGTGAAGACCGACTGGGAGGTCGAACTGGCCGTCGTCATCGGCCGTACCGCCCGCTACCTGGAGTCGGACGAGGAGGCGCTCGCGCACGTCGCCGGGTACGCGGTGGCGCACGACGTCTCCGAGCGCGAGTTCCAGATCGAGCGCGGCGGCACCTGGGACAAGGGCAAGAACTGCGAGACGTTCAACCCGCTGGGCCCGTGGCTGGTGACCGCGGACGAGGTCCCGGATCCGCAGGCGCTGTCGCTGAGGCTCTGGGTGAACGGTGAGCTGAAGCAGGACGGGACGACGGCCGAGCAGATCTTCCCGGTCGCCGAGGTCGTCCGGTACGTCAGCCGGTTCATGACGCTGTATCCCGGTGACGTCATCAACACCGGGACGCCCGCCGGGGTGGCCCTCGGCAGGCCCGAGCCGAAACCGTTCCTGCGGGCGGGTGACGTCGTCGAGCTGGAGATCGAGGGGCTGGGGCGGCAGCGGCAGGTACTCGCCGACGCGTGAGCGCTCCGCTTCGTTCGCGGTGGGGGTCCGCTTCGGGCGGGGTGCTCTTCCCGGTGCGGGTGCGTCGTGGTTGCTCGCGCAGTTCCCCGCGCCCCTGGTCGGGGCGCGGGGAAGCGGAGTGCTATTCGGCCAGGAACTTTTCCAGGGCTTCGACGACCATCTTGTGGTCCTCGACCTGGGGCAGGCCCGAGACCACCACGGTGCCGATGACGCCGGCGCCCGTCACGGCGATCGGGAACGCGCCCCCGTGGGCCGCGTACGTGTCGGGGTCGAGGCGCGAGGACTCCTCGAAGGTCGTGCCCTTGGCGCGGAAGCGCGAGCCGACCAGCAGCGAGGAGCAGCCGTACCGCTCGACGACACGGCGCTTGCGGTCGATCCAGGCGTCGTTGTCCGGGGTGGAACCCGGCAGCGCCGCGTGGAAGAGCTGCTGGCCGCCGCGGCGGATGTCGATGGCCACGGGCGCCTCGCGCTCACGGGCGAGTTCGACGAGGAGGGTGCCGAGGGCCCAGGCGTCGTCGTGGGTGAAACGCTGGAGCGTCAGCCGGCGCTCCTGCTCCTCGAGATCGGCGATCTCCGGTGCGGCGGGCGCGGTCACAGGGACACCACCACCGAGTCGCGGGCGGAGCGGCGGGCGGCCTCCAGGACGTCGAGGGCGGCCGCGGCCTCGTGGGCGCTGACCGGGTTCGGGCCGCCGTCGCGGATCGCGGCGGCCACGGCCGCGTAGTACGCGGGGTACGCGCCCGCGACCGTCGGCTCGGGGCGGCCGCCACCGGTCTGCGGGGACTCGCCGGAGCCGACGCGGCCCCACAGGGCCCCCGGCTCGACGCCCCACTCCGTGCCGTCGCCGGGGCGCTTGCCGTCGCGCAGGTCGGCCTCCTGCGGGTCGAGGCCGTACTTGACGTAGCCCGCCTGCGAGCCGAGGACGCGGAAGCGCGGGCCGAGCTGGGCGGTCGTCGCGGAGACGTAGAGGTGCGAGCGGACCCCGTTCTCGTGCGTGATCGCGATGAACGTGTCGTCGTCGGCCAGCGCGCCCGGACGGCGGACGTCCGACTCCGCGTACACGGAGACCGCGGGGCCGAAGAGGACGAGCGCCTGGTCCACGAGGTGGCTGCCGAGGTCGTAGAGGAGACCGCCGATCTCCGCCGGGTCGCCGGACTCGCGCCAGCCGCCCTTCAGCTGCGGGCGCCAGCGCTCGAAACGGGACTCGAAGCGCTGGACGTCGCCCAGCTCGCCGTCGGCGAACAGCTTGCGCAGGGTCAGGAAGTCGTTGTCCCAGCGGCGGTTCTGGAAGACGGAGAGCAGCAGGCCGCGCTCGTCGGCCAGGGCGGCCAGCTCGCGGGCCTCCGCCGCCGTGCCGGCGATGGGCTTGTCCACGACCACGGGGAGACCGGCCTTCAGGGCGGCGGTCGCGATCGGGACGTGGGTCTTGTTCGGGGACGCGATGACGACCAGGTCGAGTTCGTCGGCGCGGGCCAGCAGCTCGTCGGGGGTCGCGGCGACGCGGAGGTCGTCGCCGAACTCGGCGCGGGCCTGCGCCGCGCGCTCCGGGTTCGAGGTGACCACGGTGTCGAGGGCGAGCCCCTCGGTCGTGGCGATCAGCGGGGCGTGGAAGACGGAGCCCGCGAGGCCGTAGCCCACGAGACCCACGCGAAGGGGCGTACCGGTACCAGTCATGCCTGTCATGGGTCCTACTTTCGCAACGCTGTTGCCAAAGTGCAAGCCGGGGGGACAATGGGTGATGTGAACAGGACCAGTACGGGTGGGGCCGGGATGCGGGGAATCCCCGGGAACGCAGGTGTACCCCGGGCCTCGGGTGTTTTCGCGGACGCGGACGCGGATGTGGACGGGGACGTGGATGGGGCCGGGGCCGGTGCCGGGGGCTTCGGCCCTCCCGGGGGCGAGGGCGGTGCCGGGGCCTCCGGTGCTCCCGGCCGCCGTGGCGCGGCCGGTGTCTCCGGCGTCTTCGCGAACCAGGGCGTGCCCGGGGGGCCGGGAGCCGGCGCGGGTAACGGGGCGGCCGGGGTGAACCTGCCCGCCCTGCGCAGCCACAACGCGGCGCTGGTGCTCGATCTGCTGCGCACGGCGGGGGCCTTCGGCATAAGCCGTCTGGAACTCGCCGAACGGACCGGGCTGACCCCGCAGGCCGTCAGCAAGATCACCGCGCGGCTGCGGGCCGACGGTCTCGCGACGGAGGCGGGGCACCGCGCGTCCACGGGCGGCAAACCCCGTACGGTGCTGCGGCTCGTGCCCGAGGCGGGGCACGCGGCCGGGCTGCACCTCGACCGGGACGAACTGACCGTGGTGCTCTGCGATCTCGCCGGGGCCGTGGTGGCCGAGCGGCGCGCCCCGCTCGACCTGGGGGCCGGGGCCGACGCGGTGGTCGAGGGGGCGGCGGCGGAGGTCGAGGCCCTGCTCGGCGGCGTGTCGCCGCTGGGTGTGGGGGTCGCGCTGCCGGGGCCCCTCGACCACGCCCTGGGCGTGCTGCACCGGGTGACGGGTTTCCCCGAGTGGGACGGGTTCGCCCTGCGGGACGCCCTGGCCGGGCGGCTCGGGCTGCCCGTGGTCGTGGACAAGGACACCAACGCGGCGGCGCTCGGGGTCGCGGTGGGGGCCGGCGCCCGGTCCGGTTCCGGTTCCGCGGGCGGCGGGTCCTTCGCGTACCTGCATCTCGGCACGGGACTCGGTGCCGGACTCGTGATCGGAGGGGCCGTGCACCGGGGGGCCCGTACCGGGGCCGGGGAGTTCGGGCACCAGGTCATCCAGCTGGACGGGCCGCTCTGCGAGTGCGGGAACCGAGGGTGCATCGAGGTGCTGTGCCTGGACGCGGTGGGGCGGGGGGCCGTGGCCGAGGCGGCCCGGGTGCTCGGTGCCGGGGCGGCGAACCTGGTGGGGCTGCTCGACATCGACCTCGTGCTGCTGGGCGGGCGTACGGTCGCGGCCCACGAGGAGGTCTTCCTCCAGGGGGTCGGGGCCGTCCTGGCGGAACGGGCCCGGCGCGAGGGAGGCGGCACGGCGGTGCCGGTCCGGGTGGCTCCCGGCGGGGCGCGGGGGGTGGCGGAGGGCGCGGCCCAACTGCTGCTGGCCCCGCTGTTCGGCCGCGGGGAGGGCTGAGGGGGCCGGCTCGCCCGCGACACGCGCCCCGACCGCGTCGGCTCCGACGGCACCGGGCTGCGCCGCGGTGACCCGTGCCGCACGTACTCGGACGGCGGTGACCGGACCGGGACGCGCCGGTGCGGGCCGACTGCGCCGGAAGGTCCGTGCCGGGGCTCCCGTGCCGGGGCGGCTCGTGGTGCGCCCGTGCCGGGACGGCCCGTGCCGGGGCAGCCCGTGCCGCGGCGTCCCCTTGCCGGGCGGTCCGAGCCGGGGCGGTTCGCCGG
The DNA here is from genome assembly GCF_002911015.1 of Streptomyces populi. Taxonomy (GTDB): domain Bacteria; phylum Actinomycetota; class Actinomycetes; order Streptomycetales; family Streptomycetaceae; genus Streptomyces; species Streptomyces populi. The sequence goes on along the minus strand of NZ_KZ627012.1, from coordinate 1,644 downwards.
GGGTGCCGCCGGACGGGGGGATCGCGGGGGCCGAACGGGGGTGACTCCACGGGTGGCGGTCCGGTGGCGGGGGTGGCGCGTGGCAGGGTCACGGGGCCATTGCCCGGTACCGACTGACGCTTTCGGTCCTCCCGATCCCCGCCCCCTCCCGATCGGCCAAAGGCTCCTCATGCGACTGCGTACGTCTCGTCCGACCGTCCTCGCCCCGACCGCCCTCGCGCTGTGCGCGACGCTCACGCCGGCCCCGGCGCATGCGTCGGCCCCCCTCCCCTCCTGCGTCTCCTCCGACACCCACGACTTCCCGATCAGGACCCGCATCCACGGGGGCCCCGACGCCTACCGGGCGGGCGGTGCCTCCGGGACCTGGTACATCGACCTCACCAACACCACGGCGCACCCCTGCGGCGCGATCCACCCGGTCGTCGTCCTCGTGGACGAGAAACGGACACTGCGGCCGGAACAGGCGCGGCTGGAGTTCCACGAGGGGGGCCGGGCCCACGCGGTGAGGTTCGAGCGGAGCGACGAGGCCGAGAACGTGGGCCCGTTCGACGACGGCTTCCCCGGGTTCACCGTGGCCCCCGGCCGCACCCTCACCGTGAAGGTGCGGCTCTCCCTGACCTCCGGCGCGGCCGCTCCGAACGCCGTCGTCGCGAACGCGGCCGTCGTGCAGAAGCACGACGACGACGGCGACTGGGTGGGGGAGTCGAACGCCTACCGCTTCCGGATCGAGGGCGGGGCCGGGAGCGGGGACGCGGAGGCGGGCAAGGGGACGGGGACGGCGACGGGGACGGACGAGGAGCGGGAGAACGTCGCGGACACCGGTACCGGTTCCAAGGAGAGTCCCGGCGCCAGTGCCGGTCCCGGTACCGGAGCGCGTACGGGCACGGGCAGCGGGACCACCGTGGGCGGCACCACCGGGACCGGTACGGCGGCGCTGCCCGCGGACCAGCTGGCCAGCACCGGGCCCGGCAGGCCGAACCGCCCGGCACTGGCCGCGCTCGCGCTCGCCCTCGTCGTCTCCGGAGCCGGACTGTCCGCCCTGGCGCGGCGGGTGCGTCCGCGCCGTCGCTGACACCAGGAGGAGGGGACCCCGGCCGGGACCGTGCCGTCCTGACTAGGCTGGGCGCGTCGGTACAGCGTCGTTCCGGCGGCCCCGGTTGGAGTGCGTACGTACGCCAGGACGGCAGGAGACCCAGCACATGTCAGAGCGCAAGCCGATCGAGTCGTGGCTCACCGACATGGACGGTGTCCTCATCCACGAGGGCGTGCCGATCCCCGGCGCCGACGCGTTCATCAAGAAGCTGCGGGACTCCGAGAAGCCCTTCCTGGTCCTGACGAACAACTCCATCTACACGGCGCGCGACCTGCACGCCAGGCTCAGGCGCATGGGTCTGGACGTACCGGTCGAGAACATCTGGACCTCTGCCCTCGCCACCGCCAAGTTCCTGGACGACCAGCGGCCCGGCGGCACGGCGTACGTCATCGGCGAGGCGGGCCTGACCACCGCGCTGCACGACATCGGGTACGTCCTGACCGACCACGAACCGGACTACGTGGTCCTCGGGGAGACCCGCACCTACTCCTTCGAGGCCATGACCCAGGCGGTCCGGCTGATCAGGGGCGGCGCCCGGTTCATCGCCACCA
>NZ_KZ627011.1 GCF_002911015.1 Streptomyces populi | reverse complement strand
GGGGAACTCGTCGGCCGGACCGACGAGTTCCCCACGCCCTGCGCGCCGTGCGGTCACGCAGCGGGTCTCCCCGGACGGCGGACCGGCCCGGCAGCCGACGGTGACGGGCCGGCCGCCCGGGGCGAGCGCCGGGCCGGGGCGGTCTCCGCCGTGCGGACGTCCTCGGCGGCGTCGGGGCAGGCGGTGGGACTCGTGCCGGTGAACAGGAACAGAACCTGGGCGAGCGGGCTGTCTGGTGCGTCCTGCATGGTCGTTCGTCTCCTGCCGGGTGAAGGCCGGGGTCCGGCCGGATGCGGGAGGGGGACCCGTCCGGCCGGACCCCGGCGGGGGATGGCACGGTCAGTAGCGCTTGGGCAGACGCAGGGCGCCGACGAGGGTGAGGATGCCGATCACGGCGAGGGCGGCGAAGGCGACGCAGTAGGAATCGTCGGGGCCGTAGCCGTGGTCGGCGGCGATGAGCTGGACGGCGGCCAGCAGGTTGACGCCGACCGCCGCGCCGATGTTGCGGCACAGGGTGACGGCGGCGGTGTAGGCGCCGAGCCACTGAACCGGCGCGGTGTTCTGGGTGTGCACCAGGCTGGTGGTGGCGACGAAGCCGGTACCGAGTCCGGCGAGGGACTCGCCCGCGATCGCGAGCGGCAGGGCGTCGCTGCCGCCGGCGGCGAGCAGGGCCGGGCCCGCGGCCAGGAGCAGGGCGCCGATCGCGGCCGTCGTCCGCGGGCCGAGGCGCTGGAGCAGGCTGCCGCAGACCGCCGAGCCGACCACCCAGCCGAGGGCGCCGGTGATGACGAACAGTCCGCTCTCGGTGGCGCCGGACGCGCCGGACGCGGTGAGCGCGAGCGGCAGCAGGGTGACGGAGGCGTACAGCACGGCGGCGGCACCCACGGCGAGCAGTCCGGAGACGCGCTGGTCCCCCTTGGTCGCGAAGGCGGACGGGATCAGTGCGGCGGTGGGGCGGCGGCGCACGAGGGTGATGTGCGCGGCGAGGCCGAGGACGGTGAGCAGGGCCAGGGCGATGATCAGGGGGGCGGGGACGTCCAGGGCGGGCGTCTCGATCAGCAGGAGCAGTCCGCCGAGGCCGGCGGCGAAGGAGAGCAGGGCGCCGGGGCTGATGACGCGCGGGGTCGTCGAGGGCGCGGCGGGCACCTTGCGCAACAGGACGGCGGCGACGGCGGCCAGCGGCAGGTTGAGCAGGAAGATCCAGCGCCAGCCGACGGTGGCCTGGGCGGCGGTGCCCAGAGCGGGTCCGGCGACGGCGGCCAGGCCCCACACCGACGACAGCATGCCCTGCATCCGGCCGCGCTCGGACGCGTCGAAGGCCTGGCCGATCAGGACGTAGGTGAGGGAGGCGACGGCGCCGGCGCCGATTCCCTGGGCCGCGCGGGCGGCGATCAGGGTGGGCATGTCCTGCGCGGAGGCCACCGCGACGGAGGCGGCCGCGAACACGGCGAGGGCGCTCAGCATGGCCCGGCGGCCGCCCCAGCGGTCGGCGACGGCGCCGGCGAGCGGGGTGACCAGCACGCTGGTCAGCAGGAAGGCGGAGATCAGCCACGAGTACAGGTCCTGGCGGCCGAGCTGTCCGGCGATGGTGGGCAGCAGCGATCCGACGACGGTGGAGTCGGCGGCGGCCAGGAACAGGGAGAGCAGCACCCCGGCGAGCAGGGCGGTGCGGCCGGCGGGTGCGGCGGCGGGTGCGGCGGCGGGTGCCGCCGCGGGGGTGGTCCGTTCGGTGGTGTGTGACATGTCGGTCCTCGAAGAAGTGAGCGGTCCGGTCCGGGGGACGGGCTGCGGGTGGGCTGCTCAGGTCACCAGTCGGCCTGGAACTTGGAGTGGCTGAGCTTGAGAACCAGCCAGGCCGGCAGGCGGTACTGGCGGCGCAGCAGCCAGGTGATGGAGTCGGTGAGTCGGCGCGGCCTGTGGTCGAGCCAGGTCAGCGTGGTCTCCAGGGCCTCGAGGACCCGGTCGATCTCGGCCTCGGTGATGGTCAGCGGCGGGTAGAAGCGCAGCACCGGGTGGTCGATCTGCTCGTTGAGCGAGTGACCGGTGTGGATGCCGTGGCTCGCCATCACCATCGAGATCAGCAGCTCGACGGAGGGGTTGCGGGTGCGCAGCCCCGTCATGAAGCCGATGCCGGGGGCGTCCAGGATGTGCTTGGGGTGGCGGTGCCAGGCGGCCACGAGGCCGTCGCGGAGGCGGGGGCCGAGGCGCGCGGCGCGCTCGGCGAGTTCGCCGTCGAGGACCTCGCGGACCGCGGCCGCGGCGGCCGCCACCGACAGCGCGGAGACGCTGCTGGACCCGGCGAGCAGGGACGGGTGGAAGCGCGGGTGCCGTTCGGCGTCGGCGACGACCTGCGAGCTGAGGGCACAGACGCCGACGGGGATGAAACCGCCGGTGAGCGCCTTGGAGAAGAGCATGATGTCGGGGACGACCCCGTCGTGCTCGACGGCGAACATCTTGCCCGTGCGGCCGAGACAGGTCTGGATCTCGTCGGCGACGAACAGGGTTCCGGTGGCGGCGCAGGCGTCGGCGACGTCGCGTACGTAGCCCTTGGGCGGCACGGTCAGATGGGCGCCGCCGAGCACCGGCTCCAGGAACACCGCGGCCACGCTGCGGTCGGCCAGCGCCTCGCGTACGGCGGCGGCGTCGCCGTAGGGCACGGTGACCAGTTCGCTGCCGAGCGGTTCGAAGGGCTCGCGGTGATTGGGCTGGCCCAGGAGGGTCATCGCGCCGAGGGTCTTGCCGTGGTAGCCGCCCTCGGCGATGACGATCTTGCGGCGGCCGGGTCGGGCGAGGTGCACGGCACGCAGCGCGGTCTCGCTGATCTCGGCGCCGGAGCAGCCGAGGACGTAGCGGTCCAGGCTCTTCGGCAGGACCGTGGCGAGGAGCGCGAACAGGTCGGCGGTCGCCGGGTGGAAGGTGCCGGGCGGTACGGAGGGCGCGCTGTCCAGGGTGTCGAGGACGGCGTCGCGGACGCGGGGATTGCCGTGTCCGACGAGGAACACTCCGTAGGAGCCGGCCAGGTCGAGGTACCGGGTACCGTCCTCGGCGATCACCTCGGTGTTCTTGCTCTCGTGTTCGACCGGGCGGGAGGCGGCCGCCAGCATCAGCGCGGCGGTGGGGTTCCAGTGCCGGCCGAGGGAGGCCAGGATCTCCTGCCGGTCGTCCCGGGCCGTCGCGGCCGGGTTCAGGGCGGTGGTCATGCGAGCACCTCCACGGGGGAACGCAGCTGGTCGGTGGCGGAGCGGACGGCACGGAAGATCTCCCGCACGTCCGCGGGGTCGGCGGTGAGCGGCGGCAGCACCGGGACGACGTCGGGCGCGCCGTCGGACGCGGGGCGGACCAGCACCCGCCGCTCGGCGAGCGCGGCGCGCAGGGCGTCGGCGAGGCCGGCGTCGGCGAGCCGCAGCCACACCAGGGAGCCGTCGGCGCAGAACTCCCGGACGGGTCCCGCCGGGTCGGCGACGCCCTCCAGGACGTCCCGGGCGGCGATCTCGGCGTGCTGCTGGCGCCCGGCGAGGTCGTCGTCGTCGAGGGCGCGCAGGACGGCGCCGACGGCGGCGGCCGACAGCGGGTTGGCGCCGAAGGTCGAGCCGTGCAGGCTGGGGTTGCGGCCGGCGTAGACGCGGTCGTAGGTCGCGCGGGAGGTCACCATGACGCCGACCGGTACGGCGTCGGCGCCCAGGCTCTCGCCCAGGACCACCACGTCGGGAACGATGCCGAGTGCTTCGCTGCCCAGGCCGTGGCCGAGGCGGGCGGGCCCGGTGAGGCGTTCGTCGAGGATCAGCAGGATGTCGTCCTGGGTGCACTGCCGGCGCAGCGCCCGCCACCAGTGCGCGGACAGCCTCGCCAGCGGCCGGCCGGGGGCGGCCGGGGCGATGACGACCGCGGCGACCTCCGGACCCAGCTTGCTCAGCAGGGCGTTGGGCTCGGTGGCCGGCACGGTGTACGGCTGTAGCGGCAGGGCGGGTACGGGGGAGCCGTCGAGGGCGAGGCCCTGGCCGTGGGTGAGCGAGCCGAAGTCCTCCCCGGCGATGCCCAGCACCCGGCGACGCGCGGGGTGGAGCCCCTTGGCCAGCTTCAGCGCCGAGTCCAGCGCCTCCGCGCCGGAGTTGCACAGGTAGGACACGGTCAGCGGGTCGGGCACGAAGTCGCTCAGCGCCTGCACGGCCCGCGCCAGGGGCCGGCTCAGCAGGATCCGGCTGGACAGGGCGACGCGCTGGGCCTGCTCGCGCAGCGTGGCCAGCACGGCGGGGTGGCCGCTGCCGAAGCCGCCGGTGGCGGCGTCCAGCCACTCGCTGCCGTCGGCGGCCGTCAGCCGGGCGCCGGACAGTCCGGCGACGACCGGTGCCTGGGCGGACTGCGGTGTCGTCTGGTGGCGGCGTATCACTGCCGCCGGGTCGCGCGGGGTCATGTGCGTGCTCCAACCGTTCGGGTCGTCGTGGGTCGGCCGGGTCTGCGGGACATCAGGCATGCACCCGCTCGTCGCCGGCGAAGTCGAGGAGCAGGGCGCGGGTCGTGTCGTCCAGCCGTTCGTCGACCGGGACCGGCGGCCAGGACTCGGCGAGCGCCCGGCGGAAGACCTGGCCGAGCTCCTGCTGGACCTCCCAGGCGCGGTTGCCGGGGGTGTGGTCCAGGCCGAACTGGTCACGCACCAACTGCTGGAAACGGCCGCCGAGTTCGGCGTTGAGCTCCTCGGTGGCGCAGAAGATCTCGAAGGCGCGGTCCCGCTCGGCCGCGGTGAGCGAGGGGATCACGTGGTTGATGACGACGTGGTCGACCTGGACGTGCCGGGCCTCGTCCATGCCGTGCGCCCACAGCAGCCGGGTCAGGAACCGCTCCCGGCGCGGGTCGAGGTGCGCGGTGCGCTTCTCGAACACGGTGATCACGGACTCGCCGACGTAGGCGGCCATGCACATCGCGGCGAGCTTCACGTACGGCGAGTCGTCGCCCTCGTACAGGGCGAGCCGCTCCATGAACAGCGAGTCGGCGAGCTTGATGTCGGCGCCGGCGAGTTCGCGGACGTAGCGGTAGAAGAAGTCGGAGTGGATGTACTCCTCGGCCGCGAACAGGTTCAGCGCGTGGTGCAGGTCGTAACCCTCGCTGAGGGCCGAGTCGTCGGCGCCGAGCTGGGCGGTGATGATGCCGAAGACGGCGGACAGGTGCCGCTCGATCTCGGCCAGTTGGGCGAGTTCCTTGACCAGGTAGGCGCAGCCCCCGAGGGAGCGGCCGGGCTGGTCGTAGACGACGCGGGAGATGAAGTCCAGCTCCGCCGCGTCGGGCGGGCCGGGCCAGCCCAGCAGGTTGGGGTGCAGGGTCTGCTCGTGGGCGTCGGCGTAGATGTCCCGGAGCCGGGTGCGGGCGTCAGCGGCTGTCGTCGGCATCGAGGACCTCCTTCGCGAAGTGCCGGTAGCCGTCGGCGAGGCCGACGTGGATGACGTCGATACGGGCAAGTCCCTCGGCGAAGAGGGCGGTGTCACGGAGTTCCTCGATGAAGAAGTAGTAGGCACGAAGGTCCTCGGTCTCGATGAAAGCGAAATCGGTGGGAGAGGCGGAGAAGGCCTCGGCGTCGTACTGCTGGACACTCAGCCGGTCGGCGTACTTCTCGAAGATGGGAGCCAGGTGCTCCTGCTGGAACCGCTCTCGTTCCTCCCAGCTCTTGGCGAGCCAGGCCGGTGTGAACGTATAGCCGATGAAAATTCCGTACTTCACGGTGTGTCCTTGTCCATGGGTCGTGTTTCTCCTGGTCGGGTCGGCCGGCTCAGAGCTGTAGCTCGAATGCGAGGCGCACGAGTTGGGCACGGTTGTCGAGTCCGTATTTGGCTCGAATCCTTCGTAGATAGGTATTGACGGTGTACGGGCTTATTCCCATACGTCTGGCCGTCTGTGAGTGCGTGAAGCCAAGGGCGATGTAGCTGAGTGCTTCCTGCTCGCGGGGCGCCAGATCCGATGGCACCGGGGAGCCTCCGCGAGGAGTCGACAGGGTGGTGGCATGCATACCCGTCCTCCGGTGGCAGAATTGAAGATTTTGATTTTCGCCTCCGCCTCGCCTCCGCCTTCGCTCTGCGGAATTGCGAAGCCGGCCCGGCGAAGCGGAGCGGCGGGCGTCATGGCCGGCGCCCTCGAACGTGCTGAAAGCCGGGCTGTTCGGCAAGCCCCTTTTTCTCGTCCGGGGGCTTCCCTGTTGCTGATTGAATTTCATCAGCCACCTGTACGAGGGTCAATCAATTTCTTATCGGGTTGCTCGGTGAGCTAATTCGGACATCCCGATGGGTTGTTCCGGATCAGGCCGCAAGTCGCTCTTTCCCGATGTTCCGGGAGGGTTCTCCGGACAGGATTTCGCTCACCTTCTCGATGAACATCCGCGTCTCCGGGCCGGCGGGGGAGTTCCGGCGCCGTACCAGCTGGGCGTACACCGCGGCCGGCGGGCGCCAGGGCAGAGGGGTGAGCACGCCCGCCGCCAGATCGTCCGCGACGGCCACCTCGGGCAGCAGGCCCACGCCCAGGCCGGCCGCGGTCCACCGTTTGGTCGACTCGACGGTGCCGGACTCCAGCAGGGGCGCGGTCCGTCCCTGCAACTCCCGTTCCAGCAGGCGCCGGTAGCCGCGGCCCGACTCGGGCGCGAGGATCGGTACGGTGGCCAGCCGGTCGGCGGTGACCGTCGGCCGGCCGGCCAGTTCGTGGTCCGGTGAGACGACGGCGACGAGCGCTTCGGGCCCGAACACCGTGGTGTCCAGTCCGGAGTGGAGCGTCTCGGCGTCGATGAGCAGGGCCAGGTCCAGCGTGCCCCGCCGCACTCCGTCGACGATCTCCGCCCCGCTGCCCGGCCGCAGCACGAGTTCCAGCCGCGGCCAGCGGTGGTGGAAGAACTCCAGCACCGGTGCCATGCGGTAGGTGGCGATGCTCTCCATCGTGCCCACCAGCAGCCGGCCCGACGGCTCGCGTGGACCGGCGGTGGCGTTGCGGGCCTCGTCGGCGAGGGAGAGCAGCCGTTCGGCATAGGGCAGGAGCCGTCGGCCGGCCGGGGTGAGCTGGATGCGGCGGCCGGAGAGCCGTTCGAACAGCGCGATGCCCAAGGCGTTCTCCAGGCCTTTGATCTGCCCGGTCACGCTGGACTGCGCGTAGTTGAGCTCGGCGGCCGCACGGCTGAAGCTCAGCAGTGTGGCGGCCTTCTGGAAGGTCGTGAGCTGGCGCATGTCCACCTGTCCTGTCCTCCGGGTCGCAGGAAGAGTCGCCCGTACCGGTCGCCGGGTACGGGTGTACGGGGGCACGGGTGTGCGGGGATGAGTCGGCCGCCGGGTGCGGGCGCCCTCGCCGCCGGTTCGCGGGCGGCCGCGGCGATGACCTTCGGCGGCGGACGGCCGCGTGGTGAGGGCCTGCCGGTCGATGGGGGTCATGAGGATTCCTGGAGCGCCGAGGCGCACGCGGGGGCGGTGTTCAGCCGGACGCCGACGGAGCAGGGCACCGGTGCGCCCTGTCCGGGCCGCGCCATGAGCGCGCGGGCGTCCTGGGCGGTGAGGACGATCTCGACGTAGTCGGCGTCCTTCCGGCGGCTGTCGATGTCGCGGATCACGATGTGGAACGAGACGTTTCCGTCGGGGTCCACGGCGGGGGTCAGGGTGCCGTCCACCACGCCGGGGATCATGTGCTGGGACATCGGGTTCCTCCACGAGTGGGTGGGACGGATCGGGCGGCCGCGCGCCGGGCCGCCGCGGTGGCGACGCGCTCGCCGCGCGGGCGCGCGGCCGGTCCGGAGACGATCGGGGCGGCGCGCGGGAGCCGGGGTGCCGGGGCCCGTTCGCCGGCGGTCGGCACCGGGCCGAGCGGTCCGGAGGCGGGCACCGGCAGGGGTGGCGGGGCCGCCGTGGAGACGGGGTACGTCCTGAGCGGCCGGTTCCGGATCGCGTGGGCGGCCGTGGTGCCGGGGCGGGCCCGGGAGAGGATCAGCGGTACGGCGGCGGGGCCGGTGCGTGCGGCCGGCCGGGCGTGTCCGGCGGTGCCGTCGGCGCCGTGGTCCGGGACGGACGGCCGGGCGCGTACCCGCCCGGCCGGACCGGGAGGCCCGGCACGTCCTCGGGCGCGGGCCCCTCGGTGATGACCCCTCGGTGGTGACGGCTACGGCGTCCCGGGAGAACGCGCCCGGCGGGACCGGGGCGGTGCCGACGGGGGGTCACGCCGCCGTCGGTGGCGAAGACCCTGTGGCCCGGGTCCGGGCCCGGCAAGGCGCCCGCGGCCCGGGCCCGTCGGCGGCCCGGGCCCGTCGGCGGCCCGGGTCCGGGTCCGGGTCCGGGCCCGGTTCCCGGAGGGCGGCGGAGCCTCGGGACGGGCCCCCGGGACGGCCGGCCGGACCTCGTGCCCGGCCGAGGTGAGGCGGCCCCCGAAGTGGCCGCCGACGCCGTCGGCACCGATCACCGCGAGTCTCATGGACTCCCCCCGTCCACTGGCTGACGTGTACCTGAAGACGCGCCAGGGGAGGGTGCTGCTCGCCCCCCGACGATCCAGAGAAACCATACAGAACATTCGCTATGTTTTTCTAGTTCTCGTGGGCCCCTCTGGAAACCGAACGGGTGAAACGGTCAGGCGTCCGGGTCGGCGATGCCCCGCAGGGCGAGCCGCCATATCTCTTCGAGCTGGTCGGCGACGCTCGTGGTGCCACCGGACGCGGCCTGCCTGCCGCTGCGGATCTGCGACTCCGCCCCGGCCAGCAGGTACGTGACCATGGCGGTCACCGCCTCGGGCTTCTCCCCGGACCGCAGTCCGCCGTCCTTGCGGGCCCGTTCCAGCAGCTCCTCGACGACGGGGAGCCATGCCCGGAACCACGGGGCCGATCCGGCCTGCCGTTCCCCGCCCAGGCGTGCGGCGGCCCGGGCCACGACGTCCCGCTCCAGCAGTGCGGCGAGGCCCACGGTCAGCTCGATCACCGCCTGTAGCCCGGGTTCCGTGGACGCCAGCACCTTGTCCACCAGGGACCTGGCCATGCCCCACCCCTGCTCCTGGACCGCGTCGGCCAGTGCTCCCTTGGAGGGGAAGTGAAAGGTCAGGGCCCCCATCGACACGTCGGCCGACTGGCAGATCCGCGACAGCCGGGCGCCCTCGTAGCCGACGCGGTCGATCTCCTGGGCCGCCGCCAACACCAGCCGGCCGCGCGTCCGCGCCGCCCGCTCCTGAATCGCCATGCGCCTTGTTCCTCGTTGTCGGGGTTCTCGGGCTCGCGCCCGCTCGTTCTAGTAGTACCCCCTCTTCCCGCTAAAACAAAGCGATCGTTCTCTATTCTGTGGCTGCCGGAGTGGCTGTGGACGATCACAGCGGCGTCGGCCATGTGAAAAAGGGGCCGGGTGAACGGCATCACCCGTTCACCCGGCCCCCGGCCCCGGTCGTACGGCTACACGGCGGTCGACCCGCCGTCGACCGCCATCGCCGCCCCGGTGATGAACGAGGCCCGGTCGCTGCACAGCCAGGCGGCCGCCTGTGCCACCTCCACGGGCGCGGAGATCCGCCGTTGCACGGAGTCGGCCATGAAGACCTCCTCCAGCTCCGGGGTGGCGGCGAGTACGCCGTCCATCATCTCCGTCCGGGTGCTGCCGACCACGAGCGCGTTGCAGCGCACCCCCCGCTGTCCGTAGTCCAGCGCGGCGGCCCGGGTCAGCCCGATCACCGCGTGCTTGGCCGCCACGTAGGCGGCCGAGGCGCCGGTGGCCTTGGTGCCGGCGACGCTGGAGGTGTTCACCACGGCCCCACCGGTCGGGGACCGCAGCATCACGGGTATCTGGTGGCGCAGGCAGTTCCACACCCCGCGCAGGTTGACGTCGAGGGTCCTGTCGTACGTCGCGTCGTCGATCTCGTGGAGCGGTGTGCCCGCGGTGGCGTAGCCGGCGTTGTTGAACGCCGCGTCCAGCTTGCCGAAGGTGTCGACCGCGGCCCGGACGACCTGCGCCACGTCGTCCGAGGACGCCACGTCACCGGCGACCGCCAGAGCCCGTCCGCCGTCGTCGCGGATCTCCTCCACGAGCGTGTCCAGCCGCTCCTTGCGCCGCGCCATGAGCACCACCGCGGCCCCTTCCTGCGCGAACAGCCGGGCGGCCGCCGCTCCGATCCCGCTGGACGCTCCGGTGATCATGGCCACCTTGCCGTCCAGCAGCGCCCGCTCCTTGCTCATGGACGTGTTCCCCCTGTGTTCGTCGTGTCGGTGCGGTCGTCGTCGGCTCGTCGTCCGCTTGTCGTCCTGCTCGTCGTTCGCGGGACGGTCCCGTACGTCCCCGTCGCGCCGCCTCTAGGCGGACCAGACCGTCCCCGCGGCGGCCTGGGCGTCGACGGTCCGCAGCAGTTCCTCGTCGACGGCGTGCAGCGAGTCGACCAGGTGCCGTACCCCGGCCTCCCGCATCAACTGCCGCTGGAAGCTGTGCTCGAAGTGGCTCGGGTGGCCGATGAACGGCATGCCGAGCCGCCGGGCCTCCTCCGCGACCCTGGCCACGTCGTCGACGACCAGCACCTCGTCGTACTTGAGGTCGAAGTGCTCGGTGGCGATCTCGTGCAGGCCGGGCCGGACGGCGTCGGTGCAGATGTAGCCCGGACCGTCGAACAGCGCGGCGTGCTCGCCGAGGAACCGGTCGAAGTGGTCCTTGGCCAGGCCGCCGTAGCAGACCGTCCGCAGTCCCGCCCGCCGCAGCCGCGCGACGAGTTCGAGGGCTCCCTCGGTCACCCGCACCGGGTGCTCGGCCACGTACCGTGCGCGTTCCTCGAAGTACGCCTCGAGCGCCTGCTCCCCGGTCATCGTGCCGCCGACGGATTCGGCGAGCAGCCGGCCGGCGACCGCGCGCGGCTGGGAGAAGATGTTCCGCTCCAGCTCGACCGTGTACGCACGGCCGCGGCTCGTCAGGAACCGGTGGATGACCGGGCTGAAGGTGTCGCCGAGCATGACACCGTCGATGTTCACCGCGCCCAGGCGCAGATGTTCCAGACCGTGCCCCATGTGATGAACCCCCCTGGTTGTGGCGCCGCGCGGTGACGGCGCCCGTGTGCGCGGCCTCAGCCGGCCGCCTCGGTGGTGCGTCTGTCGTCCTCCGCGGCCCGCGCCGCGGTTGCCCGGGACGCTCCGGCGTCCTGGATGACCGCCTGGACGCGGGCGGGATCGACCTGGGTGCGGGCGATGACGGCCGGCACGGCGATGCCGGGCAGGAGCAGTCGCCACATCCGCACCGCCCGGTCCGCGAGGTCCGCCCGCGCCTCGCTGGCGACGGCCGAGTACATCTGCATGCCGGTGCACGCCTCGACCACGAACTCGGCGAGTTCGGCGGGTTCGACGCCGGCTTGCAGTTCGCCCTTGGCCGCGGCGACCTCGAGGCACTCGGTCATGATCTGGCTCCACTCCTGGTACGGAGTGGCGTCCTTCACGCCGAACGCCTCCTGCTCGCCGGTGAGCCGCACGCCCGCCCGGAGCAGCGGGTCGACCTGGAGCTGGTAGGCCCAGACCATGGTGATGTCGACGAGCCGCTGCAGCCCCTCGGACTTCAGCCACGGGATGATCGAGTCGGACTGGGCGTTCATGACCGCGCGGGCGAGATCCTCCTTCGAGGCGAAGTGGAAGTAGAGGGCTCCCGCGGTGAGCCCGGCCCTCTTGAGGATGCGGTTGATGCTCGCGCCGGCGAAGCCGGCCTCGTCGAAGACCTCCGCGGCCGCCCGAAGGATCGAGTCGCGGGTCTGGACAGCGCGCTCCTGCTTCGGCTGCTGCTGGACCACCGCATTACCTCCCAAAGAAAAAGAACGTTCCTTACGTTACTAGGCCGCCTCGCGCAGCGCCAGCTTCAGCGGAATCGCACCTCTCAGTTGACGGTTTTGTGCACTCATTTCCCCCTTTGTGGTAGGAGGCTTGAATAATCCTTGGGTTTTCCTTGGGCGGCATTTAGCAGAAAACAAAACGAGCACTCTTTATTTTCTTGGTCAGGAACGACTGTCCCAGACGTCTCAGGGGTGCGACGCACCCACTTCCTAGGGGGAACTTCCGCATGTCCATCACGGCCTCGAGCCCGGCGACACCCACCTCCTTCGCCACTTCGGTTCCTCGCCAGTACGTGCACAAGCGGGCGGAGTCCGAAGTCCTGCTGAACGGATGGCTGCCCGTCGGTGAGAACCGCCATCGCGTGACCGCGCGCTGGCCGCTCGGGCACTCCTTCTACGGGCCCACCGACGGGCTGCACGACCCGCTGCTCGTCGCCGAGACGGTTCGCCAGTGCGTGCCGCTGCTCAGCCACGCCGCCTACGGCGTGCCCTTCGGCCACCGCCAGACCTGGAGCCGCTTCGGCTACCGGATCGACCCCGCTGTGCTGGCCGCCACCGGTACCGACGCCGCCGTCGAACTGCGCATAACCTGCTCGGACGTGCTCCGCCGCGGCAGCAGGCTGGCGTCACTGACCATGAACGCCGAGCTGTTGGTCGACGGACTCTTCCTCGGTACCGCTCACACCACCTTCGCCAACCTTTCCCCCGCCGTCTACCCACGGCTGCGCGGCCCGTACGCCGACCTCGCCGAAGCCACGCGGCGCGCCGTCCCGCTGGCGCCGCCGATGCCGCCGGTGCAGGTCGCCCGTGCCGAACACACCGACGTCGTGCTGTCCCCCACCAACTCCCCGGCCCGCCACCAGCTGCGCGTCGACCTCAGCCACCCCGCGCTCTTCGACCACCCCGTCGACCACGTGCCGGGCATGCTCCTGCTGGAGGCCGCCCGCCAGGCCACGCACGCCGTCGCCCGTCCCCGGCCGGTGGTCGCCACCGCCAGGGAGGCGTCCTTCACCCGGTACGTCGAACTCGACGCGCCCTGCTGGATCCACACCGAGCCGGCCGCGGACACCCCGAGGGCCGCCACCGGCCCGGTGCGGCTGTCCGCCGTGCAGAACG
>NZ_KZ627010.1 GCF_002911015.1 Streptomyces populi | reverse complement strand
GTGGCGCAGCCTGCCCCTGTGGACCCTGGCGACAGGCGCCGTCCTCGGGCTGCTGCCGGCCTGCGCGTCGACGGCCTCCGAGCCACCGGACCCGTGGTTGTGTCTGAACCTGCTGCGGGCCTCCGCCCTCGCCTTCGCGCTGGGGCTGGCCTTCCTGCTCGACGACCCGGCCCGGCACACCACGGCCGCGGTGCCGGTCAGGCGTCCGGTGCGGACCGGGCTGCGGCTGGTGCTCGTCGTGCCGTTCATGGCGCTGTGCTGGACGGCCGCGCTGTTCCTCGTGCCCGCCGAGAGCCGGCCCCCGATGGGCGGGATCAGCCTGGAGGCGGCCGCCCTCATGGTCCTCGCGCTGGCCTGGGCGCTCGTCGCTGTGCGGCACTCGGAGACCGGCGAACCGGGGATCGCGATATCCGCCGGGCTCCTGGGCGCGTTCTTCGGTGCCGCCCTGCTGCTCCCCGAACGCTGGGCGCTCTTCGTCGGACCGTCCGACCCGCACTGGGACGACGCGCACCGGCGCTGGGCGGGTGTCCTGGTCGTGGCGGTGCTGGTCGGGGCCCGCTCCCTGGCCGAACCCCTGCGGCGGCGCCGGACGGCCGTCTTCGCCCGCCGCTGACCTCGGCCTTCGGAGTGGTGCTCGCGCACCGAGGGCTCAGGACTCGGTGCGGTACATCAGATCCGTCTCGTGGGTGACGAAGCCGAGACGCTCGTAGACGGAGACCGCTGCCTTGTTGTCGGCATCGACGTAGAGCATCGCGGTGGGCAGGGTCTGGGCGGCGAGGTGGCGCAGTCCGATCGTGGTCAGCGCCTTGCCGAGTCCGCCCCCCTGGGCGCCGGGACGCACGCCGAGGACGTACACCTCGCCCAGCCCCTCCTCGGCGTGCACCTTGGTCCAGTGGAAGCCGACGAGTTCGTCGTCGCGGAAGGCGAGGAAGAAGCCGGCCGGGTCGAACCACGGCTCGGCGGTCCGGTCGTCCAGGTCGCGCTGGGTGAGGGAGCCCTGCTCGGGGTGGTGGGCGAACGCGGCGGCGTTCACGGCGAGCCAGGCGGCGTCGTCCTGGCCCGGCACGAAGGTCCGGACGGTCACCCCCTCCGGCAGCTTCGGCTCGGGCAGGTCGAGGCTCTCCAACGGGCGCCGCATCTGGCGCAGTTCGCGGAAGAGGGTGAGGCCGAGGACCTGTGCGAGATGCCGGGCGGCGGAGTGACCGCCGTGCGCCCACACCCGCAGCCGTTTCCCGGACTCGTTGAGCATCGCCGAGCCGAGCGCCCGTCCGTGCCCGTGCCCCCGGTGCGCCGGATGGACGACCAGTTCGGCGGCCGGTGCCTCGACCGGGTCGGTGTCCTCCAACTGCGCGTAGCCGACCAGTTCGCCGCCGACGGTCAGCAGCAGATGGCGGACTCCCTCTCGGCTCCCGCCCTTCAGCTGAAGCCGTCCCTGCTCGGACACGGCCTGCTGTCCATCGGCCCGGGCGGAGTCCGAGAGCAGCCGGAGCACGTCCTCGGCTTGGGCCGGGGAGAGCGCGGAGCAGGCCTCGATGGAGCGGGAGAGGGCGAAGGGTGCCGCGTCGTCGCTGGTCATGCATACGAGGGTACGGCCCGGCGGTGGGGGGACAAGGAGTTGGGCGACGTGGACACGGGGCGTGGCGGGGAAGGACGAGTCGGCAAGGCCGAGGGGTGTCTCCGCGGCTCGGGGCAGGAAGGCCGCGAGGCGTCTCCGCGGTCCGGGGCAGGGGGGCGGGGGGGGGGCGTCTCCGGGGCCCGGGGCAGGAGGGTGAGGCGCGTCCGATGGTGCCCGGCGGACGGCGGTGACGTGGTGGTCGGCTCCCGGTGTGGTGATGGCAACCAGCCCGTAACCCTCAACCCCCTTCCGCGCTACGCGCGTTGATTCTAAAGTGCGTGCAAAGCCGGGGTTGTTCACCAGCCCGCACAGGGTTCGCACCACCCGCTCGGCTCACGCACGGCACACCGTTTCGGCCTCTCACCGTTCTCCAGGGGGAACCATGCCGCCCACGATCCGGTCCAGACGCACTCATCGCCTCCTCGCGGCAGCCGCCGGTCTCGCCACCGTCGGGGCGCTGGCCGCCGCGATGCCGGCGAGCGCGCACCAGGACGGGGCGACACCGTCGCACCACCACGGCAGCGGCCGTTACCAGGACGTCCAGTTGCTGTCCTTCAACGACCTGCACGGCAATCTGGAGCCGCCGACCGGTTCCTCGGGCCGGGTCACGGAGCTACAGGCGGACGGCACGACGAAGACCGTCGACGCGGGTGGTGTCGAGTACCTGGCCACGCATCTGCGCGACGCCCGCAAGGGCAACAAGTACTCGATCACGGCGGCCGCCGGTGACATGGTCGGCGCCTCCCCGCTGATCTCCGGCCTCTTCCACGACGAGCCGACGATCGAGGCGCTCAACGGTCTCGACCTCGACGTCACTTCGGTCGGCAACCACGAGTTCGACGAGGGTGCCAAGGAACTGGCCCGGCTCCAGAAGGGCGGCTGCCACCCGACGGACGGCTGTTACGACGGCAAGAAGTTCAAGGGCGCGGACTTCCCCTACCTCGCGGCGAACGTGACCGACGAGAAGACCGGCAGGCCGATCCTCAAGCCCTACTGGGTGTGGAAGAAGAACGGCGTCAAGGTCGGCTTCATCGGCGTCACGCTGGAGGGCACGCCGAACATCGTGTCCGCCGAGGGTGTCAAGGGCCTGAAGTTCGGCGACGAGGTCGAGACGATCAACAAGTACGCCAAGGAGCTCCAGCGCCAGGGCGTGAAGTCGATCGTCGCGCTGATCCACGAGGGCGGGTCGCCCGCGTCGACGGCGTACAACTACGACTGCGACAGCCCCGGCGCCGGCGACGGCATCTCCGGGCCGATCGTCGACATCGCGAAGAACGTCACGCCGGCGGTGGACGCGCTGATCACCGGCCACACCCACCAGGCGTACGCGTGCACCATCCCCGACCCGGCGGGCCGTCCGCGCATGGTCACCTCGGCCTCCTCCTTCGGCCGGCTCTACACGGACACGACGCTGACGTACGACCGCTGGACCGGTGACATCGCCCGTACGGCGGTGAAGTCCGCGAACCACGTGGTCACGCGCGATGTCGCGAAGGCCGCCGACATGACGACGCTGATCACCAGGTGGAAGGCGCTCTCCGCACCGATCGCCTCACGTCCCCTCGGCTACATCGCGGGCGACATCGGCAACACCGGCACCGAGTCCCCGGCCGGCGACCTGATCGCCGACGCGCAGCTCGCGTACGCCAGGTCCGTCGACCCGGAGGCCGACCTCGCGTTCATGAACCCGGGCGGCATCCGCGCCGGACTCACCTACGCGGCCGGCGGCGGCGAGGGCGACGGAGTGGTGACCTACGGGGAGGCGTACACGGTCCAGCCGTTCGCCAACACCGTCAACCTGGTCGACCTCACCGGCGCACAGGTGATCACCGCGCTCCAGCAGCAGGTCAGCGGCGCCAACGAGGCCTCCCCGAAGATCCTCCAGATCTCCAAGGGCCTCACCTACACCCTCGACCTGACCAAGACCGGCGCGGCGCGTGTCGTCGCCGACTCGGTCAAGCTGGACGGCACCGCGATCGACCCGGCCGCCACCTACCGCGTCGCGATGAACTCCTTCCTCGCGGGCGGCGGCGACGGCTTCGCCGAGCTCGGCAAGGGCGGCAACGTCCGTGTCGGCGAGGACGACCTGGCGGCCCTGGGCGCCTACCTGACGGCCAACTCCTCGACCACGGCGCCGTACCCGGTCCCGGCGGCGGACCGGATCACGGTCGTGAAGTAACCGGAGACCGCCGACCCGGCCCCTCGGCCGGTTCGTCGGCGGGCCCCTCGGCCGGTCCGGCGTCCGTCCGCCGGACCGCACCGGCCCGTGTGCCGTGGACGAGCGAGCCCCCACCCGGCCGGGTGGGGGCTCGCTCGCGACCGGGAGCCGGTCAGGGCACGTCGGGCGGGGCCGTCGGAGCCCCCGGGAGCCGCACGGCCGCGATCGTGCCGCCGCCCTCCGCGGGACGCAGCGCCACCTCGCCGCCGCACTGCTGGACCGTGCGGGCCACGATGGACAGGCCGAGGCCCGAGCCGGGCAGGGCCCGAGCGTCCGGGGAACGCCAGAAGCGGTCGAAGACGTGCGGGAGTTCGTCGTCGGGGATGCCGGGACCGTGGTCGCGCACGGTCAGCTCGCCGTCCTTCAGCCGGACGTCGACCGTGCCGCCCGCGGGACTGAACTTCACCGCGTTGTCGAGGACGTTCACGATCGCCCGCTCCAGGGCGGAGGGCTCCGCCCGGACGAACCAGGGCTCCAGATCGGCCGTGATCGTCAGCTCCGGGCCGCGCAGCCGGGCCCTGCGCAGGGCCGCCTCCACGGTGTCCCGGAGCGCCACGACCTCCACCCGGTCGGCCGCGTGCCCCGCGTCCGACCGCGACAGCGTCTGGAGGTCCCCGATCAGCACCGCCAGCTCGGTCATCTGCGCCGTCACCGAGGCGAGCAGCGCCTTGCGGTCCGCCGGAGGGATCGGGCGGCCGGTCTCCTCGCTCCGGGTGAGGAGTTCGATGTTCGTGCGCAGGGAGGTGAGCGGCGTCCGCAGCTCGTGCCCGGCGTCGGCGATGAGCTGCTGCTGGAGTTCGCGGGAGCTGGCGAGGGAGGCGGTCATCGAGTTGAAGGAGCGGGACAGCCGGGCGATCTCGTCGTCGCTCTCCTCGTCCACGGGGATGCGGATGGTGAGGTCCTCGGTGCGGGCGACGTGCTCCACGGCGTCCGTGAGCTCGTCGACCGGGCGCAGCCCGGCCCGGGCGACCCAGAGCCCGGCGGCACCGGCGCCGATCACTCCGATGCCGCCGACGAGCAGGAGCACCAGGGCCAGTTCGTTGAGGGTGGAGTTGGTGCCCTTGAGGGGGACGGCGTACATGGTGGCGGCGTTCGGGTAGATCGCCGTCGTGCCGTCCGGCTTGACGTAGATCAGGGGGACCGTCAGGACCCGTACGGGATTGCCCTTGGTGTCGCTGCCGTTGCGGAAGTTGCCGTGGTTCGCGACCGGGTTCTCGGCGAAGTCGGTGTCGGCACTCGTGATCTCGATCTTGCCCGGTGAGATGGGGGCCACGCAGGACCCGCCGTCCGCGGTGATCACCTGGAGGTAGGTCTCGAACCGGGCCCGGAATCCTCCGGCATCGGGCGGTGTCTGACCGGACGGGGCGTTCGGGGTGCTGCTGCAGTTCTCAAGGGTGCCGGCGATGTTCCTGCCCTGCGGGCGGGTCGCCGAGGACTGCAACTGGTCGTTCAGCTCGGCGTACAGCTTGCCCTGGACGATGAACCAGCACGTCACCGAGACCGCCGCCACCGCGAACGCCACCGCCGCCGCCACCAGCAGGGCCAGTCGTGAGCGCAGGGGCAGGGTCCTGAACCTGCGCATCACTCCGCGCCACCGGACCGCAGCACGTATCCCACGCCCCGCACCGTGTGGACCAGGCGCGGTTCGCCGCCCGCCTCCGTCTTGCGGCGCAGGTACATGACGTAGACGTCGAGGGAGTTCGACGACGGCTCGAAGTCGAAGCCCCAGACGGCCTTCAGGATCTGCTCGCGGGTGAGGACCTGGCGCGGGTGGGCCAGGAACATCTCCAGCAGGGTGAACTCGGTGCGGGTGAGTTCCACCGGGCGCCCCGCCCGGGTGACCTCGCGCGTCGACAGGTCCATGCGCAGGTCGCCGAAGGTCAGCGCGTCGTCCTCGGCGACCGCGCCCGCGGACGCCGCGTACGAGCTGCGCCGCAGCAACGCCCGGATGCGGGCGAAGAGTTCGTCGAGCTCGAAGGGCTTGACGAGGTAGTCGTCCGCCCCGGCGTCCAGCCCGGTGACCCGGTCGCCGACCGTGTCCCGGGCCGTCAGCATGAGGATCGGCGTGGTGGTGCCCGCGCCGCGCATCCGGCGGGCCGCGGTGAGGCCGTCCATGCGGGGCATCTGGATGTCGAGGACGACCAGGTCGGGCTGGTAGGCGATCGCCTTCTCCAGGGCGTCCGCGCCGTCGACCGCGAC
Source organism: Streptomyces populi (assembly GCF_002911015.1). GTDB lineage: Bacteria > Actinomycetota > Actinomycetes > Streptomycetales > Streptomycetaceae > Streptomyces > Streptomyces populi. Next base: position 7,008 of record NZ_KZ627010.1, on the reverse strand, counting down.
CTCGGTGTCGTACCCCTCGAAGGCGAGGCTGCGCTTGAGTGCGTCGCGCACGGCCGGCTCGTCGTCGACGATCAGGATGCGCTGGGTGTCACGGTCGCCTTCGGCGGGGCTCATGGGCGTCGGGTTCCTCGGGTGGGATGGGGCGTGATCGGGTGCTTTCAGCCTCGCACGTTCCTCGGCTGTCCCGGAATGGATCAGGTTCGTACGGTGCGACGGCGGCCGGAGGCCAGGCGCTGCTTGGGCCGGGAGACGGCGGGGACCAGTTCGGGGGCGCGCCGGACGGGCGGGTGCAGCTCGCGGGCGACCGCCAGGGCGAGGCCGAGTGCGGACGCGTCCCCCGCGGCGGTGGTGTGCCGGACGCTCTTGATCTTCATGGCGGCCTCCGGGGCCTAGCTGTCGGAACCGCCGGCCCGCAGCGCGGCCAGGTCGGACTTGACGGTGTTGATCGGGATGGCGAAGCCGAGGCCGACGCTGCCCGCGCTCGACGAGGAGGACGAGGAGTCCGAGGCGGCGGAGTACATCGCGGAGTTGATGCCGACGATGTTGCCGTTCATGTCGATGAGGGCGCCGCCGGAGTTGCCCGGGTTGAGCGAGGCGTCGGTCTGCAGGGCCTTGTACGTCGTCGTGGAGGAGCCGGTGTCGCCGTTGAACTGGCGGCCGCCGAACTCGAACGGCCACTGGCCGTTGCCGCCGCCCTGCTGTTGCTGTCCCTGGCTCTCGTCGGTGGAGACGGTCACGTCCCGGTCGAGGGCGGAGACGATGCCGCTGGTGACGGTGCCGGTCAGGCCCTCGGGGGACCCGATCGCGACGACCTGGTCGCCGACCTGGACGCCGTCGGAGTCGCCGAGCGTGGCCGGCTTCAGACCGGACGGAGCGTCCTCCAGCTCGATCAGGGCGAGGTCCTTCTTGCTGTCGGTGCCGACGACCTTCGCGGTGTACGACTTGCCGTCGTTCAGCTGGACCTTGATCTCGGAGGCGCCCGAGATGACGTGGTTGTTGGTGATGATCTCCCCGCCGGTCGTGATGATCACGCCCGAGCCGGTGGACGAGCCCGCGTTCGAGGTCGCGCTGATCTCGACGATGCTCGGGCTGACCGCCTTGGCGACGCCGGAGACCGTGCCGCGCTGGCTGGTGGGCACCACGTTGGTGCTGGTGCTGCTGGAGGCGACGGTGTCGTTGCCGGTCAGCTCCTGGAAGGCGTACGCGGTGCCGCCGCCGATCGCCGCGGCGACGATCGCCACGGCGGCGAGCAGGGCGAACGGACCCTTGGCGCGCCGCTTGGCGGGCGGGGCGGCCGGGGGCTCGGGGTGGCCGGGAGCCACCGTGGCGAACACCGCGGTGGAGCCGACGGGGTCGGGCTCGGGGTGGCCGGCGTACGGGCCGGCGGTGTGGCCGCCCCCGTCGCCGCCGCCGTGACCGGATCCCGGCCACACGGTGGTGCCCGGCTCGATGTGGACCGGCCCGGCCGGGGCGTACGCCGGCGGCGGGGGCCACTCGGGGTTCACGGGAGAGGAGGGGTGCGACTGCTGCTCGGGGTACGCGGACCCGTGGTGGTCGCCCTGGGGGTACTCGCCGCTGCGGCGGAAGCTCTCGGTCATGAAAAAAGACTGTCCCCCGATCATGAGAGCTCCCTGAGTGGCCTCTGAGAAGCCCGACAGAACCTCGTATGCCCGATATAAAGACGCTTCCTGCGAGCTGCCTGAGAGACCCCTGCGGGCGGCTTGAGAACCACCTGTGCGTCCACGCGGGATGCGCGCCGGGCGGTCGCGCCGCGCTTTCGCCGCGTGTCCGGCCACGCACCCTGTGTGGTCCCGTCCCGCTCCGGAGAACAGCGGGTTGCGTCCGGGTGATGTCCCGGAACGCCGGGGGCGAACACTCTTTTGACCGCTGTGAAGGCCGTGTGTCCGGAGGCTGGTGATGCCTACGATTCCCGGGCCGGAGGGGGGCTCCGCGGTTACGTCCGATGTCGATGCGCGCTCGCCGTCGACGGTCGGGCCGGTGCGTCGTACGCCCTTCTCGGGCCTTTGACGAGAAGGAACACGCACCCACACCAGGAGTCCTGAGTGATACCTGCCCTGCGCGACCGTTGGAGACGCCCCGTCACGGCGTTGCCGACGGCCGCTCTCGCGCTGGCGCTGACCTGCGCCGGCGCCCTCGCGGCACAGCCCGCCTCCGCGGCCGGTGACCCGGCCCCCCTGCCCGGCGCGAGCGTCGCCCGGGCCACGGCGGCGCCCGCGCCGACCGCCTCCGACAAGGAGCTGCGCCACCGCGTCGTCGAGGCCGCCGAGACCCAGGCGACCCCCGGCACCGCGCCCAAGAAGACGCCGTTCATCATCGGCGGCAGCGAGACGACGATCTCCTCCGCGCCGTGGATGGTCCAGCTCTCCTACTACGACAGTGCGGCGGGGACCGGCTACTTCTGCGGCGGCACCCTGGTCGCCCCGAACAAGGTCCTGACGGCGGCCCACTGCGTCGCCGGTCTGGACTGGGCGGACAACGGCGCGGTCGTCGCCGGTGCCACCGGTCTGCTGGACAGCACCAACGGCACCGTCGCGGGCGTCTGGCGCCAGTGGAACCACCCGCACTTCAACAGCTCGACCCTCCAGAACGACGTCGCGGTCCTCACCCTGGACCGTCCGCTGGAGCAGCAGTGGGCGAAGCTGGCGGCCGCGGGCGACAGCGCCTCGTACAAGGCCGGCAACTCCGCCACCGTCTATGGCTGGGGTCTGACCTCGGGCGCCACGGACGCCGACCTGTCGGCGAACCTGCGCAAGGTCACCCTGCCGCTGGTCTCCGACGCGACCTGCGACAGCGCGATGAAGACCGTCCTCGGCGAGGACGACTTCGTCGAGGGCTCCATGTTCTGCGCGGGAACCCCGGCCACCGGTGTCGACGAGGGCACCAAGAGCCCGTGCAACGGTGACTCCGGCGGCCCGGTGATGTTCGGCGGCAAGATCGTCGGCATCGTCTCCTGGGGCGTGTCCGGCTGCACCGCCAAGGGCGCCTACCCGGTGTTCACCAAGGTGTCCTCGTACACCTGGGCGGCCCAGCCCCGGATCGACGACACGGACCTGACGTTCGACGGGCGCGCCGACCTGCTGGAGCGCACGCCCTCCGGCGGCCTGTTCGAGCAGGACAGCAAGGGAACCTCGCTCACCACGCGTGCCTACCAGGGCAACGGCTGGCAGAACGCGAGCTGGGTCCTCCAGGCCGATCTGGACCGGGACTTCTACCAGGACCTGATCATGCGGGACAAGGGCGACGGCAAGCTCTACCGCAGCTACATGAACCACGGCTCGGGCCAGTTCGAGTGGATGCAGATCAGCTCGGTGTGGGGCGGCTACAAGTCGTACGCCGTCCCCGGTGACCTGACCGGTGACGCCCGCCCCGACCTGGTCGCGGTGGACGCCGACGGTTCGGTCTACCTCTACCCGGGCAAGGGCACCGGCCAGTTCTACGGCCGCGTCAAGATCGTCGACAGGGCCTGGAAGAACGTCAGGATCTTCGGTCACGGCGACCTGTCCGGCGACGGCCGCGCCGACCTGCTGGTCCGCAACAGCTCGGGCGTCCTGTATCTCTACCGGGGCACGCAGGTCGAGAAGACCCCGTTCTCCGCGCGCGTCCAGGCGCGTACGGGCTGGAACTTCACCTCGTACGTGGCCAACGGCGATGTCACCGGTGACGGCATCGCCGACGTGATCGCCCGCGACTCGGGCGGCACGCTCTGGCTCTACCCGGGCACGAACAAGGCCTCCAGCAGCCTCTTCGGCACCCGCAAGAGCCTCGGCACCGGCTTCAACCAGTACAACCTGCTGTTCTAGGCCCCGCCAGGCCCGGTACGGCACAAGGAGATCCCCGCGTCCCCTCAGGGGCGCGGGGATCTGCGCCGTCGTGCGCGGTGAGGGCGATCAGGGGCGGCTGCGGGCCGCCGGAGGCTACTCGCAGCCGCAGGACTGGCGTACCACCAGGCGCGAGGGGAACAGCTTCAGCCGCTCGCGGCGGGAGCCGGGTACCCGCAGCCCGTCGTCCAGGACGAGGTCCACGGCCGCGCGGGCCATCGCCGAGCGGTCCGATGCGATCGTCGTCAGGGGAGGGTCGGTCAGGGCCGCCTCCTTGACGTCGTCGAACCCGGCGACCGCCAGCTGACCCGGCACGTCGATGCGCAGTTCGCGCGCGGCGCGCAGGACACCGATCGCCTGGTCGTCGGTGGAGCAGAAGATCGCCGGCGGCCGGTGCGGTCCGGCGAGCAGTTCCAGGGCGACGCGGTAGGCGTCGTAGCGGTTGTACGGGGCCTCGAAGAGGCGTCCCTCGGTCGGCTTGCCCGCCTCCTGCATGGCGCGCCGCCAGCCCTCGACGTGGTCGGAGACGGGGTCGCCGACCGCGGGGGTCTCGGCCGTGCCGCCGAGACAGGCCACGTACTCGTACCCGTGCTCCAGGAGGTGCCGGGTGGCGAGCTGGGCGCCCCCTATGTCGTCGGTGACGACGGCGACGTCGTCGATCGCCTCGGGGCGCTCGTGCAGGAGCACCACACGGGCGTCCCAGGCGTCGATCTCGGCGGCCGCGTGGTCGTTCAGCGCGTGGCTGACGAGGATCAGCCCGGAGACCCGCATGCCGAGGAAGGCGCGCAGATAGTGGACCTCGCGCTCGGCGATGTAGTCGGAGTTGCCGACCAGGACCATTTTCCCGCGCTCGGCGGCGGCCTGTTCGACGGCGTGCGCCATCTCCCCGAAGAAGGGCTGGCGCGCGTCCGGCACGATCAGGCCTATGAGTTCCGTCCGCCGCGAGGCCATGGCCTGGGCGACCCGGTCGGGCCGGTACCCCAGTTCCTTGATCGCGGCGAGAACGCGCTCGCGCGTGGCCGGGGCGACCGGCCGGGGTCCGTTGTTGATGACGTAACTGACGACGGCGGTGGAAGTACCCGCCAGCCGCGCCACATCATCCCTAGTCACCTTGGCCACGCGCGGAGTCTACGCGGATGGACCTACCTCTGGGCAGGGCGTACGGCAGCTTCCTGGGGCTGCGCGGCGGCCTGCGTGGGAGCGGTCCCGTCCGGGCGCGCCGTCTCGTCCGCATCCTCCGGCTTTGGCCGGGCCGCCTTGGCCTTCGCCTCGTCGGCGCCGCGTTCCACCTTCTCGGGGGTAACGAATCGGTAACCGACGTTCCGGACGGTTCCGATCAGCGCCTCGTGCTCGGGTCCGAGCTTCGCGCGCAGGCGCCGCACGTGGACGTCGACCGTGCGGGTGCCGCCGAAGTAGTCGTAGCCCCAGACCTCCTGGAGCAGCTGGGCGCGGGTGAAGACCCGTCCCGGGTGCTGCGCGAGGTACTTCAGGAGCTCGAACTCCTTGAAGGTGAGGTCGAGCACCCGGCCCTTGAGCTTGGCGCTGTAGGTCGCCTCGTCGACGGAGAGGTCGCCGTTGCGGATCTCCATCGGGGAGTCGTCGTTGACGATCTGCTGGCGGCCCATCGCGAGCCGCAGGCGCGCCTCGACCTCGGCGGGGCCCGCCGTGTCGAGGAGGACGTCGTCGATGCCCCAGTCGGCGGTGACGGCCGCGAGGCCGCCCTCGGTCACGACGAGGACGAGCGGACAGCCGGGCCCCGTGGAGCGCAGCAGCTGGCACAGACTGCGGACCTGTGGGAGGTCACGCCGTCCGTCGATCAGGATGACGTCGGCACCGGGGGTGTCGACGAGGGCGGGGCCCTCCGCCGGAGCCACGCGCACGTTGTGCAGCAGCAGGCCGAGAGCGGGAAGCACCTCCGTCGACGGCTGGAGGGCGTTGGTCAGGAGCAGAAGAGAGCTCATCGCGTCTCACCCGCTCGGGTCGTCCTGCCTTCGTGCACGGTTCGCTCGCCCATAACGTCTGGTTCCTCCTCGGTCCCTGCGAGGACGTTTGCGGCACTGCTCTGTACGTGCGGCTCCCGCGATCCCAGGGATCCGCAGCGCCTCCGAAGCCCCGTACACCTGCGGTTTCCCGCTTCGTATACAACGCTCGTGAAAGCACAAAAGGACCCGGGGGCTACTCTGCCCGAGTCCTCATGCCCAGCAGAATAGCCCACATGAGCCCAGGTCCGGCAGGTCACATGACGCGATCTTCCAAGAGTCCACGCCTCGAGACGGCGTCACGCGCCCCCTCGCGGAGGTTTCTGCGTACGGCCGACGGGGTGACGATCGACGCGGCCCACGACCCCGGAGCGGAGTCGTCCGGTGACCTCGCGTTCATCGTCGCGCACGGATTCACGGGTGATCTGGACCGTCCGCACGTCCGTCGCGCGGCCGGTGTCCTCGCCCGTCGCGGGGCGGTGGTGACCTTCTCCTTCCGTGGTCACGGAGCCTCCGGCGGCCGCTCCACGGTCGGTGACCGCGAGGTCCTCGACCTGGCGGCGGCGGTCGCCTGGGCGCGTGAACTCGGGCACACCCGGATCGTGACCGTCGGCTTCTCGATGGGCGGCTCGGTGGTGCTGCGGCACGCGGCGCTCTACGGGGAGAAGGGACCGCAGTCCGGGACGGGCGGACCGGAGTCCGCCCGGGAGCGCGAGGGGCGCACGCGGGCGCGTACGGACGCGGTGGTCTCGGTGAGCGCCCCGGCCCGCTGGTACTACCGGGCACGGCCCCCATGCGGCGGCTGCACTGGCTGGTGACCCGTCCGGAGGGCCGGATCGTGGGCCGGGTCGGGCTGCGGACCCGTATCCACCACCGTGACTGGGACCCGGTGCCGGCGTCCCCGGTCGAGTGCGTCCCCCACATCGCGCCGACCCCGCTCCTCGTCGTCCACGGCGACCGGGACGGTTATTTCCCCCTCGATCACCCGCGGGCGCTGGCCGAGGCCTCCGGCGGCCACGCCGAGCTGTGGCTGGAGCACGGGATGGGGCACGCCGAGAACGCGGCCGCCGACGACCTGCTCACCCGTATCGGGGACTGGGGCGCCGCCCACGCGGGCTAGCCTGGCGGGGTTCACGCAAACAGGTGCGCGGACACCACACACCAGAACACATCAGATCGCTGATTGAGGA
>NZ_KZ627009.1 GCF_002911015.1 Streptomyces populi | reverse complement strand
TCCCCGGGCTCGTGCTTCCTCTGAACGTGTTCGAGGAGCGCTATCGCGCCATGATGCGCGAGCTGCTCAAGACGCCCGAGGACGAATCCCGCCGATTCGCCGTCGTCGCCATCCGCGACGGCCATGAGGTCTCGCCCAGCGCGCCCGGCATGCCCGACGCGACCGCCGTGCCCGACCGCGGGCCCGCCGCCGGCTTCGGTGACGATCCCCTCAAGGCCTTCCACGAGGTGGGCTGCGTCGCGGACGCGGCCACCATCCGGGAGCGCGCCGACGGCAGCTTCGAGGTGCTGGCGACCGGCACGACACGGGTCAGGCTGCTGTCGGTGGACGCCTCGGGGGCGTTCCTGACGGCGGAGCTGGAGGAACTGCCGGAGGACCCGGGCGACGAGGCCGGGGCGCTCGCCGAGGGTGTCCTGCGGGCTTTCCGCCAGTACCAGAAGCGGCTGGCCGGAGCGCGCGAGCGTTCGCTGTCGACCGGCGCGGACCTGCCGGACGAACCGGCGGTCGTCTCCTATCTCGTCGCCGCCGCCGTGATGCTGGACGTCCCCGCCAGACAGCGGCTGCTCCAGGCTCCCGACACGGCCTCCCGGCTGCGCGAGGAGCTGAAGGTGCTGCGCGCCGAGACGGCCATCATCCGTAACCTGCCGTCGTTGCCCGCGTCGGACCTGACGCGCGGCCCGACGAGCCTGAACTGACGTTTGCGAGTGGACCGATGGCCAAGAAGGCGAAGAAGCAGTCCGGCGGCACACCGGCCACGGTGGCGCTGACGGAGGCGGGCGTCCCGTTCACCGTCCACGCCTACGAGCACGACCCCTCCCACCCGTCCTACGGCGAGGAGGCGGCCGAGGCGATGGGCGTGTCGCCGGAGCGGGTCTTCAAGACCCTGGTGGCGGACGTGGACGGCGCGCTCGTGGTCGCGGTGGTCCCGGTGGCGGGCTCCCTCGACCTCAAGGCCCTCGCCACGGCGGTGGGCGGCAAGCGGGCGGCGATGGCCGACCCGGCGGCGGCCGAGCGCACGACGGGGTACGTCCGGGGCGGCATCTCGCCCCTCGGCCAGCGCAGGAAGCTCCGCACCGTGCTGGACTCCTCGGCCTCCGGACACGCCACGATCTGCGTCTCGGCGGGCCGCCGCGGCCTGGAGGTCGAGCTCTCCCCCGCCGACCTCTCGAAGCTCACGGAGGCGGTGTCCGCGCCCGTCGGACGGACGTGACCGGCCGCCGGGCACGGGCCGCACCGCCGACGTCCGGCACCGGCGTCCGTCGTGCCGCGGGCGCCCGGCAGCCGGCCCTCGCCGTACCGCCGGCGCCGGCTCGGCGTGAGCGCCCGTCGCCCCGACGGCGGTCTCCCGACGGCGGCGGCCGGCGTGGCCTGCGCGGCCCCTCGACGGATGCCCGTTCCTCGGTTAAGCACGAATGGCATGTCGAAGAAGACGCGGAAACGCAAGTGGCGCATCAAGAAGGGCCGCTCCAACCACGGCCGCCGTCCCGCGTGACCCACACCCCGCACCCGTGAGCCACGCACACAGCGAAGGGCCGGCCGGACAGCCGGTCTCCCGGCGTCCGGCCGGCCCCGACTCCTTCGCGAGCCGTCCGGCGGGTCCTACGCGGCCGGAGGCCCCGGCGGCGTGGCCGGGTAGGGGTGCTGCTGGTACGGGTCGGGGTCCCGGGGGCCGAACAGGGCCATGAGGCCGAGGTGGACCACCAGGGCACTCAGGGACCACGCCAGCAGCGCGCCCTTGGCCCCGAGCTTCAGCGGCGCGGAGAACGTGACGCCCTTGCCCACGGCCTTGGCGTGCGCGACCACGTCCTGCGTGGGACCGAGCCAGATCCCGACCCGCCAGGCGAGCAGCGATCCGAGCAGACCCCCCAGGGCCAGCGCGATCACCAGGGGCACGCCGCCACGCCGTCGTACGAGGAACACCACCAGGGCGCTCAGCGCCCCGAAGCCCAGCGCGAGCAGGGTGAAGGTTCCGTCGACGCCGATCGCCTGCTCCCCCTCGGTGTCCTTGATGTACACCGCGGTGGCGTCCGCGACCAGCGGCACGTGCGGAGCCAGCCACGACCAGAGGACCCCGAGCAGAGCACCCGCGAGGGCGAGGGCGACCGTGATCACGGCCGCCTCCCGCACTTCGGTCTTCATCCCGGGCCCGTCCTGTCCGTAGGAGACCTCGTACGCGCCCGGGTACACGGGGTGACCCGCGGGGCCGGGAGCGGGAAGGGTCCCCCAGTCGGGGTGCGGTTGCCGCCGGTCCTCGGGGGACTGTTCGTGCGGGGGCGGAGGTGGAGTCAGCGGAGCGGTCACCCTGCCATCGTGCCAGGCCCCGCCGGCGGCCGCGTCACCGGACGGCCGCCCTGCGGTACGCCCAGGCCGCCAGCGCCAGCGAGACCGCCCCGACTCCGGCACAGACGGCCAGATCACCGAGGACGGCGGCCCAGTCGGGACGCGCCCCGAAGGTACGGGCGAAGGCCTCGACCCCGTAGGTCGAGGGCAGCAGGTCCCGGAGGTACCGCACCGCCTCCGGCATCCGGTCCGCCGGCAGGACGCCCAGCAGCAGGGCCGCGGACATGCCCATCTGGCCGAGCAGGGTGGCGAGCTCGGGCCGCGGCGCGAGCAGCCCGAACGCGGCCCCGAGCCCGGCGAGGGCCGCGCCCGCGAGCGGGACGACCGCGGCCAGCACCCACAGGTGGGCCAGCGGCAGCCCGAAGAGCAGACACCCGAAGACGGCGGTGACGAGGGTGCCGGGCACCGTGAAGGACGCGTACGCGGCCGCGGCCCCGAGCACCACGGCCGCCGGCGGCACCGGCAGCGTCGCGTAGTGGTCGAGCCCGCCGCTCGCCCGCAACTGCCCGAAGTACTGCGCGAGCAGGTTGAGGGCGACGAAGGCGACGACCAGGACCGTGGACCCGGCCACCACCGCACGCGCCTCGGCGCCGCCGTCCACCACCCCACGCATCATGATCATGATGCCGAGGGACTGGAAGGTGGCCACGAACAGCAGCGGGATCCGGGCGACGCGGGCGCGGGAGAGCTGCGCCCGGTACACGGCGGCCAGCGAGGGCCACAGCCGCGCACGCGGTCCCAGTTCCGCGGCCGCGCCGGCGTCCTCGGCCAGGGGCAGCGCGCCGCCCGGCAGGACTCCCGCGGGTACGGCACTCACGTCGAACTGCTCCCCTTCGCTCCGGCGGCCGTCCGGATTCCACACCCGCACGACGCCCCTGTCCCGTACGGATTCCACGCCCCGGGCGCTCACGCCTTCACCAGTCCCTGCGTCGCGTGGCCGCCGAGCGCCAGGTACACGTCCTCCAGGCTCGGCGTGGCCAGCGTGAAGTCGTCGAGCGCGGCGAAGGCCGCCCCGCCGGTGACCGTGGCCACCGCCGCGCGGGCCTCCTCGGGCGCGAGCCGCAGCGTCCAGCGGCGGCCCGACTCGACGGCGCGTGCGCGCAGCGCCGCGACCTCGGGGACGTGCAGCGGGGCGTTCTCGCGCCAGACGAGTTCGACCCGGACCTCGCCCGCCACCTGTTCCTTGAGCCCGGCCGGGGTGTCGCAGGCGATGACCCGTCCCCGGTCGAGGACGGCGACCCGGTCGAGGACCGTCTCGGCCTCGATGACGTTGTGGGTGACGAGCAGGACCGTGGTGCCCTGTTCCGCGCGGCGCCGGTCCACGGCGGCCCACACGGCGCGCCGGGCGACGGGGTCCATGCCGGTGGTGGGCTCGTCGAGGACCAGCAGCGGGCGCCGCCCGACGAGCGCCGTGGCGAAGCAGGCGAGCCTGCGCTGTCCGCCGGAGAGCTTCTTCAGCGGGCGGGAGGCGAGTTCGGTCAGGCCCAGTTCGTCGAGGACGGCGTCCCGTTCGGCCCGCGCCGTGCCCAGGTCGAGCCCGCGCAGCCGTCCGGTCGTCTCGGCGGCGAGGGACACGGTCAGTTCGTCCAGGGCGGTGGACTCCTGCCCGAGGTAGGCCAGGAGGCGGGCCGCCCGCTCGGGGTGGCGCACGATGTCGTGGCCGAGGATCTGGACGCTGCCGCTGTCGGGACGCATCAGCCCGGTCAGCTGGCGCACGAGGGTGGACTTGCCGGCGCCGTTCGGCCCGAGCAGCCCGAAGACCTCGCCACGGCGGATGTCCAGCCCTACCCCGTCGGTGGCCCTGACCTCGGGCGCCGCCGGGGTGCCGCGGCGGCCGCGGACGGCCGGATAGGTCTTGGTGAGACCTCGCACGGCGCACACGACATCGCCCCTGTGTCCCGTCGGGGCCGCCTGTGCCGTGCTCGTACTCACGAAGGACGAGAGTACGTGGTCCGATGCCCTGTTATGCGCCCGGGGCCGTGGCGGACGCCGGACGAAGGACTGTGCGACCCCCCTCCGGCGGCCTCGGATCACTCTCCGGCCGGGGCGTGCTCCGTCGCCGTGCGCACATCGATCTCCCGCCAGAATCCGGCCCGGATCGCGTAGCGGTCGTGCTCGTCGATCTGGTCGTCCTTGTGCGCGAGCAGACCGAAGCGGGCCGCGTAGCGCAGCAGTTCGCCGTCCACCCGGTGGGGGACCCGCGGATACATCGCCGACAGCTTCTGCAGGTGGGCCGGGTCGGTCAGGCGTCCCATCCAGCGGCGCGCGAAGACCTGTCCGACCTCGTAGGGGTCGCCGCCGACCGTGGTGATGTCCTCCTCGCGGTCCGCCCACCGCTGCTCCGCGGAGGTGAGCTGGGCGAGCGTGGGCAGCGCTGCGGCCTCGGGGGACTCCGCGGCGGTGCCCGGCCGGTCGACCCAGCCCTTGTCCGAGGACCAGCGCAGCGTCGCGTTCGCGGGGTGCGGGGCGGGCTGGGTGCCCGGTCCGCGGAGCGCGGCCAGGTCCTTCGGGGTGGGTACCCCCTTGGGGGCGGGGACCCGCTCCGCGGAACCGTTCTGCGGTTCGGCCGCCTGGTGGTGCTCGGTCTCCTGGACGGAGCGCTCGGCCGCGGCGGCGAGCGCCGACTCGGGCAGCGGCGCGGAGAGGATCGCGGCGATCTCGGGACGCGGCACCGGCGGCGGGGCGCAGATCCCGCCGACCTCCTTGGCGCGGACCGCCTTGGTGATCCAGGCACGGTCGAGGACCCGCCGCTCGTCGGCCTCGGCCACCAGGTCCTCGGACTGGTTGTAGTCGCCGTCCGCGGCCTGCACGGCCCACAGGTGGACGGCCACGCCGTGTTCCTTGGCGGCCATCATGCCCGGCAGCAGGTCCCCGTCGCCGGTCACGAGGACGACGTCGGAGCAGGCGCGGTTGCGCGCCAGCTCGGTGAGCTCGGCGTGCATGGCGGCGTCCACGCCCTTCTGCGCCCACCGCCCGTCGCTGCGGGTCAGCGCACCCAGGCGCACCGTCACCCGTGGCATCACGCGCAGCCTGCGGTGCTCGGGCTGCGGTACGCGGTCGGGGGCGCCGTCGAACCAGTAGATGCGCAGCAGGGGCCGCTCGGTGTCGGACTCGGCGCGCTCGCGCAGGCCCTGGATGAGGGCGGTGTGGTCGACGGTGATCCGGGATCGCGACGGCTCCCCGGCGAGGAGGCTGGCGGCGGCCCCGAGCAGATACCCGGCGTCCACCAGGACGATGCAGCGGTCCACGCGATCCACCCTCTTTCCGGGAGGTTTGCTTCGGGCTTCCTTGGAGTCTGCCCGACCGCGCGGAGGTTAACGGCCGGAACTCGATCTTCGGCGTGGCGGATCGTAGGAACACCTGCCGAGAAGTCTTATTACGCACAGTAATTCTACGAAATGCGCCACTTGTCAGCCTATGTGAATCTGGTCGCGGCCCTGGCCCCTAGATCACCCTCAGGAGGCAGATCACCATGGCCAAGAACAAGAATCGCAAGCAGGGCGGCCATCAGGACCGCTCCTCGCAGGCCGAGCGTGCGCAGGAGCAGGCCCAGCGGTCGTCGGCGCAGGCACAGCAGTCGCCGATGTCGCAGGCCCAGGGCAGCCCCGCTGATGTTGCCCGTAAGCATCAGAGGCGTTTCGGCCACAACTGAGGCCGCCACGCGGGCCGTCGAGGCCCAGGAACACGCCGAGGGGCGCATCCGGTACCGGATGCGCCCCTCGGCGCTTCTGCGTGTCCGCGTCGGCGGGCCCCGACGCCCTCCGCCGGGCCGTACGGCGTCAGCCGGCCAGGCAGGACGGGCCGAGCAGCACCTTCAGGTCGCCGAAGAGCGCCGGGTCCGGCTTCACCCGGTGGCGGTCGAGCCGCAGCACCGTGGTCTTGCTCGGGCCCTGGAGCCTGATGCGGACCTCGCTCTCACCCTTGTGGTGGCTGAGGATCTCGCCGAGACGGCTGACCATCGGCGGAGTCACCTTGAGCGCCGGGATGGTGAGGATCACGGGCGCGTTGGTGCCCGCGTTCGACAGGTCCGGGACCTGGAGTTCCATCGCCACGAGCCGGGGCACGTCCTCGCGCTTGTCGAGGCGGCCCTTGACGAAGACGACCGCGTCCTCGACCAGCTGGGTCGACACCAGTTGGTAGGTCGCGGGGAAGAACATGCACTCCATGGAGCCCGCGAGGTCCTCCACGGTGGCGATCGCCCAGGCGTTGCCCTGCTTGGTCATCTTGCGCTGGAGGCCCGAGATGATGCCGCCGATCGTGACGACCGCGCCGTCCGCGTGCTCGCCGCCGGTCAGCTGGGAGATGCCCGCGTCCGCCTTGTCGGACAGGACGTGCTCCAGACCGAAGAGCGGGTGGTCGGAGACGTACAGGCCGAGCATCTCCCGCTCCTGGGCGAGGAGGTAGGCCTTGTCCCACTCGTCGGTGGTGAACTCCACGTCGAGCCCGAAGCCGGGCTCGCTGGTGTCCTCGTCCCCCATGCCGCCGAAGAGGTCGAACTGGCCCTCGGCCTCCTTGCGCTTGACCGCCACCACGTTGTCGATCATCGGCTCGAACTGCGCGGTGAGGCCCTTGCGGGTGTGCCCCATCGTGTCGAACGCGCCCGCCTTGATCAGCGATTCCGTGGTGCGCTTGTTGCAGGCGACCGCCTCGACCTTGTCGAGGTAGTCGGGGAAGGAGCCGTACTTCCCCTTGGCCTTGCGGCTGCGGATGATCGATTCCACCACGTTCGTGCCGACGTTGCGGACGGCCGAGAGGCCGAAGAGGATCACGTCGTCGCCCTGGGCGGCGAAGTTCTGCTCGGACTCGTTCACGTCGGGCGGCAGCACCTTGATGCCCATGCGCCGGCACTCGTTGAGGTAGACGGCCGACTTGTCCTTGTCGTCCTTGACCGAGGTGAGCAGCCCGGCCATGTACTCGGCCGGGTAGTTCGCCTTCAGGTAGGCGGTCCAGTACGAGACGAGTCCGTACGCGGCGGAGTGGGCCTTGTTGAAGGCGTAGCCGGCGAAGGGGACCAGCACGTCCCACAGGGCCTGGATGGCCTCGTCGCTGTAGTCGTTCTTGCGGGCGCCCTCCTGGAAGAGGACGAAGTTCTTCGCCAGCTCCTCGGGCTTCTTCTTGCCCATCACGCGGCGCAGGATGTCGGCCTCGCCGAGCGAGTACCCGGCGATGATCTGGGCGGCCTTCTGGACCTGCTCCTGGTAGACGATCAGGCCGTAGGTGACGGCCAGGACCTCTTCGAGGGGCTTCTCCAGCTCCGGGTGGATCGGCGTGATCTCCTGGCGGCCGTTCTTGCGCTCCGCGTAGTTGATGTGCGAGTTCATGCCCATCGGGCCCGGCCGGTACAGGGCCGAGACGGCGGAGATGTCCTCGAAGTTGTCGGGCTGCATCTGGCGGAGCAGCGAGCGCATCGGGCCGCCGTCGAACTGGAAGACGCCGAGGGTGTCACCGCGGCAGAGCAGTTCGAAGGTCTTCGGATCGTCCAGCGGCAGCGCCAGCAGGTCGAGGTCGACGCCCTTGTTGGCCTTCACCATCTTGACGGCGTCGTCCATGATCGTGAGGTTGCGCAGACCCAGGAAGTCCATCTTGAGCAGGCCCAGCGACTCGCACTGGGGGTAGTCCCACTGGGTGATGGTCACGCCGTCGGTGTGCCGCACCCAGATCGGGGCGTGGTCGACGATGGGCTCGCTGGACATGATCACGCCGGCGGCGTGCACGCCCATCTGCCGGACCAGGCCCTCGACGCCCTTGGCGGTGTCGATGACCTTCTTCACGTCCGGCTCGTTCTCGTACATCCCGCGGATCTCGCCCGCCTCGTTGTACCGCGGGTGCGAGGGGTTGGTGATGCCGTCGAGGTCGATGCCCTTGCCCAGGACGTCGGCGGGCATCGCCTTGGTGAGCCGGTCGCCCATCGCGTACGGGTAGCCCAGCACGCGCGCGGAGTCCTTGATCGCGTTCTTGGCCTTGATCTTGCCGTAGGTGCCGATCATGGCGACCTTGTCGGCGCCGTACTTCTCGGTCACGTACCTGATCACCTCGACGCGCCGACGCTCGTCGAAGTCGATGTCGACGTCGGGCATCGAGATGCGCTCGGGGTTGAGGAACCGCTCGAAGATCAGGCCGTGCGGGATGGGGTCGAGGTCGGTGATGCCCATGGCGTAGGCGACGATCGAGCCGGCCGCGGAGCCTCGGCCGGGGCCGACCGCGATGCCCTGCTTCTTGGCCCACATGATGAAGTCGGCGACCACGAGGAAGTAGCCCGGGAACCCCATCGAGATGATGGTGTCCATCTCGTACTCGACCTGCTTCATCCGGTCTTCCGGGATGCCGCCGGGGAAGCGGCGCTCCATGCCGCGCATGGTCTCCGCCCGGAACCAGGTGACCTCGGTGTAGCCGTCGGGGATGTCGAACTTCGGCATGAGGTTCTTCGCCTCGAACATGCCGGTGGTGTCGATCTGCTCGGCCACCAGGAGGGTGTTCGCGCAGCCCTCCTGCCAGGCGTCCGAGGAGTCGACGGCGTACATCTCGTCCGTGGACTTCAGGTAGTAGCCGGTGCCGTCGAACTTGAAGCGGTCGGGGTCGGAGAGGTTCTTGCCGGTCTGGATGCACAGCAGGGCGTCGTGCGCGGTGGCCTCGTGCGCGTAGGTGTAGTGCGAGTCGTTCGTCACCAGCGGCGGGATGCCGAGCTTCTTGCCGATCTCCAGCAGGCCGTCACGGACCCGGTGCTCGATCTCGATGCCGTGGTCCATCAACTCCAGGAAGTAGCGGTCCTTGCCGAAGATGTCCTGGTACTCGGCGGCCGACTTCAGGGCCTCGTCGAACTGGCCGAGGCGCAGCCTGGTCTGGAGCTCGCCGGAGGGACAGCCGGTGGAGGCGATGAGCCCCTCCGACCACTGGGAGATCGTCTCCTTGTCCATCCGGGGCCACTTCTGGAGCCAGCCCTCGGCGTACGCGTCCGAGGAGAGCTTGAAGAGGTTGTGCAGGCCCGTCCGGTTCGCCGCCCAGATCGTCTTGTGCGTGTAACCGCCCGAACCGGACACGTCGTCCCGCTTCTGGTGCGGCTGGCCCCACTGGATCTTGCGCTTGTTGCGCCGCGACTCGGGGGCGACGTACGCCTCGATGCCGATGATCGGCGTGACGCCGGCCTTCTTCGCCGTGTGGAAGAAGTCATAGGCCCCGTGGAGGTTGCCGTGGTCGCTCATCGCGATGTGGGTCATGCCCATCTCGTTGCACGCGTCGAACATGTCCTTGAGCCGCGCGGCACCGTCCAGCAGCGAGTACTGGGTGTGGACGTGCAGGTGCGTGAACGGCGGCTTCGACACGGTTTCGGCCTCCAGGAAGAACCATCGGTTACAGGCTGCGGACAGTCTGGGGGGTCAGCCCCGAAGTCTATGACGCGGAACCGACACTCGGCGGAGGATCATCCGTACCGTCGTACGGGGGCGTGCTCTCCGGGGGTGGACGTCCGCCGCCGGGCCCCGGGCACTCCCACGTATGTTCGTCCGTTGGAAGTGGACGGACCCTGTCCCCGGGGCGGCGCGCCCGTCCCGTCATGTCACGCACCACCTGCACCAGGAGGCACCCAGCGATGTCGGTCCCGCAGCTCAGCGCCGAGCAACGCGGCGAGCAGATCCTCGCCGTCTTCGACACCGCCTTCGGCGAGCTCCTGGCCGCCGACCCGGCCGCGTTCCGCGTGAAGTTCCGCAAGATGGCGGCCTCCGCCTTCGCGTTCTACCGCGGCACCGCGGCGCTCTTCTACCACGACCTCGACCAGGACCGGCGGGGCGGCCCGTACCTGGACGAGCGCACCTCGCGCGTGTGGATCCACGGCGACCTGCACGCCGAGAACTTCGGCACGTACATGGACTCCCAGGGCCGTCTGATCTTCAACGTGAACGACTTCGACGAGGCCTACGTCGGCCCGTTCACCTGGGACCTCAAGCGCTTCGCCGCCTCCGTGGCCCTCATCGGCTACGCGAAGGCGCTCAGCGACGGGCAGATCACCGAGCTGGTGCGGGTGTACGCGGCCGCCTACCGCGAGCGCGTCCGCGCGCTGGCCACCGGCGCCAAGAGCGACGAGGTGCCGCCCTTCACGCTGGACACCGCCGAGGGCCCGCTCCTGGACGCGCTGCGCGACGCCCGCTCGCTGACCCGTTTCGGGCTCCTGGAGTCGATGACCGAGATCCGTGACTTCGAGCGCCGCTTCGCGCCGGGCGGCGGCTCCATCGAGCTGGACGCCGCCACCCGGTACAAGGTCCTCGCGGCCTTCGACGGCTATCTGGAGACGCTCCCGGAGTCCTCGCTGGCCCGCCCGGACTCGTACCGCGTGAAGGACGTCGTGGGCCGCCGCGGCATCGGCATCGGCTCGGCCGGCCTGCCGTCGTACAACATCCTCCTCGAGGGCAACAGCGACGCCCTGGAGAACGATGTGGTGATCTACATCAAGCAGGCCCAGACCCCGGCCGTCTCCCGGCACGTCACGGACCCGGCGATCCGCGGCTACTTCCGGCACGAGGGCCACCGCACGGTGATCTCGCAGCGCGCCCTGCAGGCGCACGCCGACCCGTGGCTGGGCTGGACCGAGCTGGACGGAGCGGGCCAGCTGGTCGCCGAGGTCTCGCCGTACGCGGTGGACCTGGACTGGAGTGACATCGACGACCTCGAGGAGATCGCCTCGGTCGTCGCCGATCTCGGCCGGGCCACCGCCACGATGCACGCGGCGGCGGACGACCAGTCCGGCGAGTCCCTGGTGCCGTTCTCCACGGAGCGGGCCATCGACGCGGCCATCGCGGCCGACGAGGACGGCTTCGCCGACCTCCTGGTGGACTTCGCCCACGACTACGGCGCCCGCGCCCGCGCCGACCACCAGATCTTCGTGGACCTGTTCCGCAACGGACGGATCCCGGGTCTGGGCCTGTAAGGGCGCACGGCCGGCCGCGGGACCGCACCCCGCGGCCGGAGTGTCGTTCGCCACAACGCTCCCGTAACGCACAGGCCCCCTTTAGGGAGCGCTTACGGGAGCACGTGGGAGACTCACCTCCGCCATGGAGATATCCGGGATCCAGCTCAGAGCCGTACGCGCGGCGGTGTTCACGGCTGTCGTCGTGACGCTCTCCGCCGCGTCGCACGTGCTGCTGTCCCAGGTGCCGCTGCCGCTCACCACCGTGGCCGCGATCGGCGCCGCCGTCTTCGCCCTCGCCTTCGCGCTCGCGGGCCGCGAGCGGGGCTTCGGCCACATCGCCGCCCTGCTCGTCCCGCTGGAGCTGGCCGCCGACACCGTGTTCACGACGGGCCAGCACGCCTGTTACGGCCGGGCGGGCGGCCCGGTCGCGGGCCCGCTGCGCTCGGTCGGCCTCGACGTGCTGTGCGGTGGCGGCAGCGTGGGGACCCCGCTGTCCCGGGTGACCGGCGGCGCCCCCGACCGTGCCGCCGCCCTGCTCGCGCACACCGATCCGGCCGCGTCCTGGCTGCTGCTCGGCGCGCACGTCGCCGTCGGTCTGCTCGCGGCCGCGTGGCTGCGCCGGGGCGAGCGCGCCCTGGACCAGTTCCTGCGCGCGGCCGCCGCCTCCACCTTCCGGCCGCTGCTGCTCGCGGTCGCCGCGGTGACCGCGCCGGCCGCCCCGGCGCGGCCGCTGCCGCGCACCGCGCACCGGCCGGCCGCCGCCCGGACCCTCCTGTTCGTGCACTCCCTCGGACGACGCGGACCTCCCCGCCCTGCCGCCACCGCCTGAGCCGTCCCGCACGGGCGACGGCCCCGGGCCGACCGTCCCGGGCCGCGGCTCACCGGTCATCGCTTCCGGGCGACCGCGCGGACGGACGTTCCCCGGGCAGCCCTGAGCACCAGCAGTCCCCCTTACGTATTCCGCGTACACGTGTGCGCGTCCCCGATGGAGAACACCACTATGAGCAAGCGGAACAGCCAGGCGGCCAAGACGGCGGCGCGCGAGAGGCTGCGCGCGGAGCGCGAGCGCCAGGCCAAGCGCGACAAGACCAAGCGGCAGGTCATCGTGGCCGGCTCGATCGTGGCCGTGCTGGCGGTGGCCGGCGGCATCGGCTACGCCGTCACCCAGCTCAACAAGCCCAGCGGCTGGGACGCGGTGAAGAAGCAGAAGCTGGTCAAGCCGGCCAACAGCACGGGGACGGACGGTACGACCGTCGTCATCGGGAAGAGCACCGCCAAGAAGACCCTCGTGATGTACGAGGACCCGCGTTGCCCGGTCTGCGCCCAGTTCGAGCAGGCGGTCGGCCCGACGGCCAAGAAGGATCTCGATGCCGGCAAGTTCAAGATCCAGTACGTCGGCGCCACGTTCATCGACAACAACATCCCGGGCGAGGGCTCCAAGAACGCGCTGAGTGCGCTGGGCGCGGCCCTGAACGTCAGCCCCGAGGCCTTCCTCGAATACAAGAGCGCTCTCTACTCGGCGAAGTACCACCCGGAGGAGCAGGACGACAAGTTCAAGAGCGACGACTACCTGATCAAGGTGGCGAACACGGTGAGCGCCCTCAAGAACAACACGGCGTTCCAGAATGCCGTGAAGAAGGGGACCTACGACAAGTGGGCCCTCGTGATGGGCGACAGGTTCAACACGGACGGAAAGAAGTACGGTTTCCAGGGGACCCCGACGCTGCTCATGGACGGCAAGATTGTCACCGGCAGTGACGGCAAGAATCCCCCCATGTCGGTCGCCGACTTCAATACCGCAGTGGAGAAGGCTCTCAACTCCTAGTTCCGCAGCCCACCGAAACGGGAAGTGTCCCGGGCCTGAAGCAGGCCCGGGACACTTCCCGTTCGACTTACGGCTCAAAGGTCAGGCGATTACGCCTC
>NZ_KZ627008.1 GCF_002911015.1 Streptomyces populi | reverse complement strand
GGGCTCCTGTGCTGCTGAGTTGAGACGTCGAACACCTCCCTCAACGGCACGGGAGCCCTGTCCGTTGCGTACCCCACTCCGTCACCCGATCAGTGGCCATGCTGAAAACGCTCAGTGACTCGGGCTCCGCCAGCAGGGCTGCGACCGTGGCAGCCCAACTCCTGAGAAACATGCTCATCGTTGGCGTTTGGGGATCGTCGCGATCACTGCCTTGTAAGGGCGGACGTAGCCGTCGGCAGGTCTGTCCAGGTCACTACGGCTAGCGGTGGCCCGGATGAGCGGCACATCTCGACCGCGGCAAGCCGTCGTTGACCGTGGTTGACCGCACGATGTGGCACGGCTGTGGCACGTTCCGAACGACCGAGCGCTTTGAAGATGCGGGAGGCCGTGGTGGGACGGCTTGTCCTTCCCGTGCCTTCTGCCGTGTCGGGTTGCCGAGCGCTGCAGCCGTCCCCAGCCGTTGCCGTCACTGCTGTCGGACATGCCGGCGTAGGCCTGATCCGGACGTCACCTATTGCAGGCGGCAACGACACCCAGAATCACAAGGGCGATCAGGAACATCGCCACGCAGCCGCCCACCGCACTCTCCGTCTCAGCGATGATTCCCTTGGGCTTCGGTCGAGTCCTCTCGTAGTCACGCATGCCCCGTGCCACCGCGCGCCTGATCTCGTCTTCGTCCACGTGCTTGCCCCCATCCCGCAGCGTCCTGAACCAGCACGGGCAACCTACCCGCTGCAGCACCGCTCCTCTGGCCTCTTCGTCCCGAACTCTCGGCGGGAAGGTCACTGATGGTTCTCGGGCTGCTCAATCAGCCGTGGACGGCTTCTGAGGTACAGCCTCGGTCACTGAGGTTGCTGTACTTCCGTGCTGTACACCTTCGGCCTTCTGGCGGGTGTTGGCGAATTGTTGCAGTTGGTCAGGGGTGTCGGGATGGGTGCTGCCTAGAACCTGTTCGCACTAGGCGAGGGTGGTCGTGAGTAGTTGGACGGCTTTTCTTAGATCCCGTGCCGCAGCCACGGGACACCGATGCCTATCGTGTTTATCGGAGCCGCCACGCCCGGGACTCAAAGAGCTGTGCCTCGTGCCGACTTGCAGTCAGCACGAGGCATGCCGATTCCTGTCACCGCCGTCCAGCCTGTGCGTGCCGACGCGCGTCCCATCCGAGGTACTCCGTGAGCACCCGCAGTCACTAGTGGGCCGGACGGGTTAGGAATTAGCGAGAGTTGATCGTGTACACCCCACACCCCAGCCTTACCATCTCCGGCGAAGCCTAGAGCGACTTCCTCATGGTTCAGGCTTGCTGACGAGCGAGCCTCTTGGCGGCGTCGCGGCGTTGCGGCTGGAGGGTGTCGACGAGAACGCCGGAGCCTCGGCCAGGCATGAAGGCCCAGCTGCGGATCTTCTGCGCGACCTCGGTGAGCCGCTTATCGCCCGGGGGCACGTCGATGTAGAAGAGCGACTCGTCCGGCGTGCTGTCGTCTCCACCCCAGCGGACTACGCCCTCGCATTCAGCAAGGATGTCCCGGATCACCAGCTCCTCCATGGGATAGAACCCACCGCGGACCCCGGACGGGTATGAGCCGGGCCGGATCTGCACCGCTGTACCAGATGCCAGGTTGGACTCCGCCAGACGCTTGCGCACTGAATCTGGCGTACGCCAACCGATGACTTCTCCCTTGCGCAAAGTGTCGATCTCGTAGTGGAAGCGGCTGACCACGTGCACGAGAACGGTCTCGACCTCCGCCATACGGACCTGGATGCCATCGAGTGCTGTGCCGGGAACTGGTCGAGTGTAAACGTGGCCACGATCGTTCACGACCTTCTCCATCTCCCAACCGTTCTTCGATGAATTACCACTCAGGACACGCTTGTTACGCTCCTGCGCCTTCCGTATCGCTTCACGCATCTTGTCAGGATCAGGGCTCTTTTCCGCCGCACGGGCGGGAGAGGACAGCGCTTGTGAGCCGACCGCCACGCCGACTGCCACGAATGCGGCACGTCGCAGGGCAGCGCGGCGAGAGATTTTCACGGTCACCTGTTCATCTCCTCTTTCTTTTTTTGGGAGTGCACGACGAATGCTGGGGTAGAGGTAATCAATCCGAGGATTTCTATCGCAGGTTTTACGCATCCGGAAGCGATGGCTTCGTACACCTGTCAGCTCGTGATGCGACACCAGGGTTGCAAGAGAATGCTTGGCCTGTTTTGACTTCAACCTGCCGCTACAATCTAGGGTTTGACCGCCTTTATCCAGCATCAGGAGATGGAGCATTCCTTAGGTCTGCATTGTGGCCATGCGCGCCCAGGTCATGAAAGCGGGTCTCCTGATGGCCATGCACATGGTCCGTTCTCCGCAGGCCAGCAAGACCACTTAGCGGATAGCAAGCCACGGCGCGACAGCAAAAGCGGTCACGATCGGAAATGTGTACAAGCCGGATACGGAAGTCACCGGAAGCGCCTATTATGCGATGCGGCTTGTCAGACGTTCCGGGAGATAGAGTTATACTTCTCCATGATCTGGTAGAGCGCCATCCGCTGCTGGGCGTGGGGGGTTGCCTCTGAGGCGGCCGCCCCCTGGTACCGACGCAGAATCTGGAATATCTCACTCTCCGTATAGTCCAGACGCATGGGTCGCATCAGGGTCTCGTCGCGGTCGCTGCCGGGGGCCCCGTCCGCGTTCCACATGTGGATCAGAGGAACAGTGGAAATGGCGAACTGGTCATTATCCATGCAGTCGCGCCAGATGTTGTACTTGTCTTGATCGCTATTGACATTTCGGATAGTACCTGTTTCATAACCCTTCTCTATGGCGTGATTCCAGGCAAGAACAGCAGTTCTGCCAAAGATCTGGCAGATGCCTGTGGAACTGTCCCTGAACGTTCCGGTCGTGTTGAACTGCGTCATGACTTCTAGGTCTACGCTCACATCGACCGCGTCAATGTGTCGCATCTCCCAGTATGCGGACGTCTGAATGAGGGCCTTTCGCATCTGATATCGGTAGGCAAGCTGGGTAATGACCGTGTCGTACTCGACCACGACCGTCTGGAAGCACGTCTCGTGTGTATGCGACCTGAAGCCACCGTCATTGGGAAAGCCGATCGATTCCATATACTTACCGACATCCGTTTTCATAGCCCCGATGACGTCCGAGGCAAGGCGGGTGTCCGCGAGAGGACCCCGAGGTGCATTGAATGAACCCTGTCCGACGTCCCGGCCCGAAGCGATGTTGACGTCGATCTCAATCGCACCGCCACCGGATCCTACGGTGCGGGTGACAATCTGGTCGTAAGCCCAGTTCTCGGGGAGGGGGTAACCGAAGTTCCCCGAAAATCCCGAGGACATGTCGCAGACGAACGACGCAGTAGCATGACCTGCCTCCGCGACGCGAATGCACACATTGCGTGGTCCATAAACGCCGATCTCGAACCGATTTCCGTCATCGATGATCGCATCCTGGATACCCTTGAAGTGTGGCAGGACATTACTGCTAACGTCTTGGTCGAGTGCGTCAAAGTCTACGGCAAAGAAGATCCGAGTCCCCGTCTTAAATCCGTGGTCGAGTGCCGCATTGATTGCGGCCTGCCCGGCCGCACGCCCTTGAGGATAACTGAATTCGGAGGCCCCGCGACCGAAGGTCTGGTAGATCGGGAAGCAACGAAGCCCGTTCTCAGCGATGGTTTGGAGTTCGCCGGGCTGGATCGCTTTGTGCTTCAGGTCGTCGGACGGCGTCGGGTCCGGGTTGGTGAGATAACGGCCCAGGTACGTGATGCCCTGCGCCTTCAGCGTGGCTGCACGCGCTGCGGTGATCAGGGTCACGCCGTCGCAGGCTTCGCCGTTACGAGCTTGGTCGCCGTAAGAGACCAGGAGAGAGGCCCAGGTCGAAAAGTTCCCGGTACCAGTGACGGGGAGTTTTACGAACGACTGGAAGGCAGAGACAGCCGACGCAAGAGCGCTGGTGAAGGTGGAGGTGAACGCTACGGGCCGCTGGTTGAGGATCATGCTGGCTGAGAACAGTTGCACCCACGGACCGGAAGCGCCGGTGGAAACGGTGTGGCTCTTCAGTCCAGCCTGGGTTCCGGGCCCGAAGACGCCGTTGGCCGTTCCGTCAGCCATGCCGATCTCGTACTGGACGGCAAACAGCATGGACTTGGCAACATCGCGGGAGTGGTGACCATCCGCCGGGATGATGAAGAAGTCCCTGCGATTCACGTATTGGCCGTTCAGCCAACGCTGCACCGAACGGATTGTGTCTGAGCCGGAGTTGACGGTGACATAGGCGTCCATGTTCAGCAGCCCCTTGAACACCTTTGGCACCAGATTGCCGCCGGGGTAGGCGAAGTCCACGCCCATGTCCTGCTTCAGCTTCGTGATCGATGCCACCACGCGGGAGTTGTATGTTCCGTCAATGTCACCACCGTCGTAACCCTTGCAGTACAGGGCGGACTGGATGATCTTGGTGAAGTTCGAGGATGGAGTCGTGCCACTGTTGAGGTTCGGGTATTTCGACGTCAGCGTGGACAGAGTGGTGGGTCCGAACGTGTCTGACAGAGTGGTGATGCCCAGCTCGTACTGAAGAGCACGAGTGAGGGCGAACATGAGGGGCCACCCGGTTTCCCCGGTCTCGGGAAGACGGTTGATACCGAGCTTGCCGGCATAGGCGCCATTGATGAACTGCTGTGCTTTGCGTACCATCTCGTCGGCCATAGTGGTCCTCCTTGGTGGTTTGGGTTGGGAGATTTCCCCGTGACACGCCATTCCGCATAGCAGGCGAATATTCCACGAAGAACCTCGTCACAGTAAAGTAGGCGACTCGATTGCGTCCGCCTTGCTTCAAGCGTTGCGGCAAGCACTGCTCGCTTGCTTTAGAGGCGTAGAAATCAATGAGACTGGCACCAACGGGACCTGAGGAATCGGCAGGCGAATCGTGGCGCGCCAATAGAGAAGCGGCCTCGCATCCGTCGAGAAACGTATGCGAGGCCGCAGGTCAGTGAGAGTCGCCGTAGGGGTAGATATCCTTGATCACCTTTAGAGTGATCTTTACGGCCTTGGGGTTCTTGACTCCTGCAGCGGTTATCTCGGCTTGTGTCGGCCACGTTGTGCCCGGGAACGTGTTGGAAGCCTTCACCGTCACTGGAGAAGACCCACTCGGCCCCTCGGCCACGACGGTTACCATGTAAGCCGCGCGTTTATTGCCTTTGTTCTGGATCGTTAGGGGTACAACCAGCCGACCGCCCTCTAGGCGCGGCACGTAGGCGATGACCTCTCCGTCCCCCGCGGTGGCGGCAACTGCTCCGTAGCCGTAGTCCTCAGGTTTCGGAACGCCTGTCTTCGCTGGCGCAACAGGGTCTCCGCTGGGAGCGTTGGCGGCGCGTTCGTCCTGGGCGGCTTGAGCGTTCTTTTTCATCTCGCTCTGATCTGTGCCCGCTGTCTGCTCGGAAGCAGGTTTCGGCGTTGCATCGACCCCAGCCGCGGTCCGGGGCGAGGACTTGTCGTCCTGTGCGTCCTGGGCTCCGCACCCAACAAGGAGGAGTGACGTCGCCGCAAGGGCGAAAAGCAGAGATCGCGTTAAGATCCGGGACCTGCCGGACATGCTCTCAGCCACAGGGAAACACATACTCGGACGTGTAGTTGATGTAGAGACTGCTGGAGGACTGCCCCATCTTCGCTGTGACTGGGGCGCAGGCGAAACTAGAGACGTAGACCGGACCCGCGTATTCACTGAAGTTTCCGGAGTCGGGGTCGCAGTTCGTGCCACCCACTCGGCAGACTTTGAGGTACATGTACTGCGAGCGGCCAGCGTTGTTGTCGAGAATTGCGCATCCCTTCCCCCCGTTCTCATAAGCGAACAAAGTGGCCAGCCGCATGCTCGGGTCGGTACCCACAGGCAAGGGAATTCCCTTGCTCAGTGCGTATCCCGATCCGCACACAGTTGCAGCTGCGGCGACGGCTTGAGGATCGTCCTGAGCGATTGCGCGGGTCGTCGGATCTGCGTCCTTCACGATCTGCACTTCAGACACGCTGGCCGAAATTTTGGGCCCCTCGTCGGCTGCCGCCTGAGGTGCCGGGAGCGCGAGGGCAGCAGCCATTGCGGCAACTGCCGAATACAAAATTAATCGGGATGCATTGGGCATGATCTTCCCCCCTGAAGCTGGCAAATGCGATTACAGGGACCTCTCCCGAGGGCGAGATGGAAATGATCCTCTGTGTCTGTTGAAAACCTATGAGGTGTCTGAGATGCGAACAAGGTGTAGACCAGCCATCGGAGGGCGCTGACAAGCCACCGGTCGTGCACGATTGCAGCCAAACGTGACACGTTGCCGTATTGTGCGCTTAGGTGGCTTTTTTCCTCTGTCCGCACCTACGGAGAGTTGCGGCATGACCTTGGTCACAACTGCTTTGCGCTACTCCTGCGTGACATTTAAGGGCTGCCCTGTAACTGCTGGCCACGGGTGGGATGAGCCTGGAGTGTCTGGCGTGATCACGACTTCGGAGCCGGCCTAGACCGTCCTGTCCACGGGAAAGCCAGGGCTTGAGACGGCCACATGTTTTCTCTAGGGCGCCTACGATGTGGGCATGTCATCGTCTGGGATCGCTCCGGAAAGCCGTCACGGGGCAAGAGGATCGACCGGCCTGGTTCCTGCGCGAGCGGATCGGATCATCAGGGCAGTGTCATGGTGGTGGGCGTCTACCCCCCTCCTTCTATTCGCTCCGGCGATCGCGCATGCGATGGGGTTGCCAGGTGTGCGACGAGAGATGGGCTGGGTGTTCGTCCTGATGGCGCTGTTCACCGCCGTGCTCGCGCCGACAACAGGGTTCGTGGTGGCTCAGATCAGGGACCGGCGAGAGGCACGCAGGCGATTTCTGATCATGGCCGCGGTATCCGGTGGACTGATTCTCTTCTTCTTGCTCTCCGGAGTGCTGTTCTCCGAGTGCCCGGACGGATACCACTGTTGAGAGCTGCCCTTTAACTGCTGATCACCAGCGGGATGATCTCGGGATGTACAGATTTTTTCCGCTTTTCGGCATCTCAAAGTGCGCGACCGGCCGCATCAGCAATGACCTCGGTCCATCGCTCGCGCTTCATTCGCGCCAGTGGTTCCGCAAGGACGCCATGCTCATCGCGGATCGGCACCCTGATGCCGACCCGCGACCACGGCATCGCTGAGCAGTCCAAGAGGCTCGGTGATGGGCCTCCGATGGAGTTGCTGACTCGGTCTGACAGCTGGCCGATCACCCCAGCTCCCATCCCGTCTGCCGTCGACCCACGCACCGTGGAGCGAGCGTGGTCCAGGGCGTCAAGGTGGAGCGCCCTGCCGGACGAACGACCTGGACGCCTTGGGCCGCGCCTGCTCGGCTCCGCCTGGGTCGACGGCGGACGGGATGGGAGCACCCCGCGCACGCCACACCCGGCCGGCACCCGCGAACGGCGCCCCCGCCATCTCGGAGCCCGAGCGCCCCCGCCGGAGGCACGTTCTGACCGGAGCACTCCGCCCGCAGCGGTTCGCGAAACCGCCGACCAGCCACGATCGAGGTCCCCAGAGCACTAGCGGGCGCGAGAGTCGTCGATCGGCACGTCGGGACAATTGCTGAGGGTGTCAGTCGGCGCGATGCGCTTGGTGGCGTCGATGCTCCGGTGGGGGTTCATCAGCTTGGGAAGCTGAGGTTCTTTCCCGGCAGTTGCTGGGCTGACCTGCGGCGGATCGGCTACGGCGGCCAACCGGCCGACGACCTGGTCCCCGTCGTTCCCCGTGGTCCCCGCAGGACCTGGCACGGTTCTGGCGCGGCCTCTCCGTCCCGAACCATGGGCGGGACGGTCGTTGAGGTCTGCCCGGCAGATCACGTGAGTGTCTGGAAACGTCGACGGTCGGCTGCGGTCGTGGAGGTTGCGTACAGCCCTGCTGTACCGCGGTCGGGGCCCGGGGCGCTCTCCTGCCGTGCTGCTGGGCGCCGCTGCGATTCGGCAGTCGTCGAGTGCCGTCCCTGGGCATCGTCGTCCGCATGCCTTACGAAGGGTTTCGGACACCCACGGCTGTCCGCGCTCCATGACCCGCTCGACTCCGGCCGCAGTGATCCGAGTGCGCGCCCGGCATGGGAAGGTGTGCCCGGTTCCTGGGTGGCATCCGGTGGGGCCTGCGGAAACTTGCGCAGGTGTGCCGTGCAACCCTGAGGGGGTTCCAGGGGTCTTGTGGGCAGTCTCGTCTTCCTAGTGGGGGTCGCATCACTGTGCGTGTGCGCAGCATTTCGGCCGTGACAGCGCTCGCGGTCACTTTCAGTTCCGTCGCCCTGATCGGGTCGGCCGCGGGCCCTGCTGTCGCCGACAGCAGCGCCGCGCTGCCCATCACGTCCAGCGGCGACATCATCGTGGACGGCGTTCACCGGCGGGTCTTCATCAGTGACCCGTCGGGAGGCAAGGTCGTCGCCACCGACTACAACGGCACCGTCATCGGGACGGTCACCTCGCTGCCGGGGGCTGACGGCCTGGAGCTTTCCGCCGACTCGGCAACGGTCTACGTCGCCGTGCCGGGAACCGATGAGATCGTGGCCATCGACACGGCGACGCTCACCGAGGCCGGGCGGTACGCGACGGGTGACGGCACCGATCCGCAGCACCTGGCGCTCGCGGGCGGCAAACTCTGGTTCGGCTACGGCAGCGACGGTCACGGCAACATCGGCTCTCTCGACCTGTCCGGCGGGCAGACGCACGTTTCGCTCGCCCAGGAGGCCGAGGGGACGTGGAGGGACGCTCCCCTGCTGGACTCGGCACCCGGCGCTCCCGACACCCTGGCGGCCGGCTCGCGCCAGTACTACTTCACCCTCGGCATCTATGACGTGTCGTCCGGCACGGCCGACCGGACCGCGTTCCTCGGCGGGCAGGACGCGGCCATCGGCAACACCGCGGAGGACCTGGCGCTCACCTCGGACGGCACAGAGCTCGTGGTGGCCACCACAGCAGGCGACTTCCAGCAGGCCTTCCGGACCTCGGACCTGTCGGAGACCATCAGGTATCCGAGCACCTACTGGGAACAACGGTCGGTGGATGTCGCGCCCGACGGCCTCGTCGCGGTGGGCACCGACACCTACGCCTCCTTCAAGCCCCATGTGTCCATCTACAAGCCGGGCAGCACGGTCCCGCGGCGGACCGCCGATTTCAGCGACGAACACGGTGGAGTCGTCCAGGAGACCCTGCTCGACCACGGCGACCTCGCTTTCGCGCCCGACAGCAGCCGGCTCTTCGCGGTCACGCACGACCTCATCAACAAGTACCGCCTGCGTGTCGTCACCGACCCCGGCAAGGCCGTCACCACGATGACGGTGAACGCCCCGGCGACGGCCGGCCGTGCCAAGTCGCTGACCGTCTCCGGCAAGGTCACGAACACGCTCGGGCTGCCCGCGGGGACCACCGTCGCGGTCACCCGGACGGACCTGGAGTCCCCGAACGGCAAGGCGCTCCCGGCCGCGACGGTGAAGGCGGACGGGACCTTCTCCTTCACCGACACCCCGCCCGCAGGCAGCAAGGTCACGTACAAGGTCTCCTATGCCGGCGGCGCCGATCGCACGGCCGCCTCCGCCTCCGACACGGTCGAGGTCTCCCGGAACTCCCCGACCCTGACGGTGAACAAGAACGGCAGCGTCTACGACTACGCCAGTGACGTGACGTTCACCGCCCACCTCGGCACGACGTACAAGAACCGGACGCTCTCGCTCTACGCGGACACCGCGGGCGACGGCAAGGGCAAGTACCTGGTCAAGACCGGCACGGTCAACAGCGCGGGCAACCTGTCGGTCACCTTGCCCCTGAAGCGCGACACCACGGTGAGCGCGTCCTTCTCCGGCGACGCGCGGACCGCCCCGAAGACGGCCACGAGCTGGGTGGGCGCGAAGGTCAAGGTGTCGCTGGGCCTGAGCCGCCACTACAAGACGGCCACGGTCAACGGGTACACCAAGTACTACTTCCACAAGACGACCAATCCGCTCCTCACGACCACGATGACGGCCTACTCCGGCCGCTCGCAGAAGCTGGAGTTCCAGATCTACTCCAACGGCGCCTGGCGGTCGGCGGGGTACGAGTACTTCAGGATCAACTCCTCGGGCAAGTCGGTGGTGGAACTGGGCGGCACGCACCAGACCGGTTACCCGATGCGCGTGCGGTCGTCCTACATCAACAACTCCTCGGGCGACACCGTGAACTCGACCACGCACGGCTCCTGGAAGTACTTCACCTTCACCAGCTGAGGCCGCCCGCCCCCCAAGGCCCGGCGCATCCGATGACGCGCCGGGCCTTGGCGCACATCTTCCTCAGGGGGTGCGGCAGAGCCGAGTGCCACGCTCGAGGACACGATGGCGCGCCCCGGCCACTCCTCGGAGCGGGCCGCGCTGATGTATCAGCACTCGGATCTCGAGCAGCAGGGAAAAGTGGCGGCCGGGCTGGATCGGATGTCCGGGGGCAGCGCAACGCGACGGCTGACCAGATCCTCGGGTGCTCGACGTCGCGCCGCAGCCACCGGCCGGGGGCTCGCCCGAGTACCAGCGCGTACACGCCGACCACGGTGCCTGCGAGTTGCCGGGGCGAGTTGCCGACGGCGTGAGGGTGGGCCCCTGGTCGACCGCAGGATGTGAACCCGTGCCCCCGTCGTTGCCGGGCCGGACCGTCGTTGCGGCCGGCAGTGTTCGGGCCCGCGACGGGGAAAGCCGGGGCCCGTCCACTGCCGCTGGTGTCCGCCCCTGCTCGCCGGTGCCGGCACCGGCACCGGTGTCAGTGGTCGGCCGACCCGGGCGGTGGTCGGCCGACCCGGCGCGAGTCGTCTCCGCATCCCAGGGAACCGTCCCAGGAGCTATCTGTTTCCGCAGGTCAACAGGGGTGGAATGATCCCATCGTCCCAGGGACGGCGGCGGCTGTTGCCGTGGGTCCCCGCCGTCCTGGAATCTGTGGACGTCACACCGGCCGAGGCGGCACGACCGTCCCGCCGGCAGCACGACGACAACCACCCCGCGCCCGTGCACCGGGACACCTCTGTGCCCGTGCGGCATGCGGCACCTCGCGACACCCGCCGGTCCACGACGCGGGAGGACGCCCACATGCGAACCAGAGAAGGAAGCCACGTCATGAACAGGAACACCCCCGCCCGCCGTCGTACGGGCCGCGGTGCGGCCGTCGCCGCCGGCCTCGTCCTGGCCCTCGGGCTCGGTGCGGCGGCACAGGCGTCCGCCGCCGAACCGCGGGCGGTCAGCGGCAAGTTCGCCGCCTCGGCCTCGTCCGCCGTGCTCTCCGGCTCGGGAGAGTCGCTGTCCGGCCGCCAGATGCTCAAGGTGCTGAAGTCCACGCTGCCCAAGGGCGGGAAGATCTCCGACCAGCAGAGCCAGGAGGGCTACGCCGCGGTCGTCTGGGACGACGGCCGCGGCAAGAGCATGATCGGGGTGAACGCCCAGTACGACATGGGCGGCATCAACATGAGCTGCGAGGGCGAGTACATCGAGTGCCAGGCGCTGACCCTGGCCGACGGCACCCTGGTGAAGCGGGCCAAGCGCGCATCCGAGAAGGGCGGCTCCACCGTGGTGTGGCTGGTCGACGTCCTCCACCCCGACGGCAGCCGGGTCATCATCCAGGAGGTGAACTCCTCCATCGAGGGCGGACCGGTGACGCGGCCCGAGCCCCCGCTCACCCTCGACCGGCTGCAGACCATCGCGCTCGACTCCCGGTGGGTGGGCTGAGTCCACGGCACCGAGCCCGAAGCACCGTCCAGGGCTCCGTCCCGGACGGTGAAGTGAAGCGCGGTGCCGGCTCCGCCCAGGCGTGACGGCACGCGCGCGACACGGCGCCGAAGCGGCGAAGGGCCGGCCCGGGAGGCGGCGACGCCCCCTCCGGCGGCAGCGCCGACCCCACCCCCCCACAGCCGCCGATGTGCTTCCGTTCCATCGACCGATCCGGCGAGGAACGGACATCGCCGCAGGAGAAGCCCCGGTCCGCCGGGGCTTCTCCCGTTCCCGGAATTCCCCGTTCCAGTGCACAACCATTCCGTCGGCTCTGTTGTCACACCCATGTCATAGGCTTCCGGAACTTGCCGCGCCCGGCGCGTCCCAACTCCCGGTGGCACGCGGTCTCCCACGGCTCATAGGGGCTTGAACCACCTTGCGCAATCGCAGAATCTCCACCGCGACGGCACTCGCCGTCCTCTTCAGTTCCGTGGCGTTGACGGGCCTGGGGGCCACGGCCGCCCACGCCGACGGCCACGCCGTCCTGCCCGTCGCCTCCGTCGCCGACGTCGTCGTGGACAGCGTGCACCATCGCGTCTTCGTCAGCGACCGGGACGGCGGCAAGGTCGTCGCCACCGACTACGACGGCAACGTCGTCGGGACGGTCGGCTCGCTGCCGGGGGCCAACGGCCTGGAGCTCTCGGCCGATGCGCAGACGCTGTACGTGGCGGTCACGAGCAGCGACGAGATCGCGGCGATCGACACGGCCGACCTCACCGAGTCCGCCCGCTACTCGACCGGCACCGCCGACGCCCCGGCGAACCTCGCCCGCACCGGCGGGAAGCTGTGGTTCGGCTACGGCACGGCGGCGAACGGGAACATCGGCTCCCTCGACCTCTCGGGCCCGGAACCCGTCCTCGCCGTGGCCCAGGACAGCGCCAGCCGCTGGTACTACGCGCCCCGGCTGGCGTCCGACCCGGCCGCGCCCGGCGTGCTGGCCGCCGCCGTGCCGGGCCTCAGCCCCGCCACCGTCGCGACCTATGACGTCTCCGGTCCCGACGCGCCCAGGCTCATGGCCCAGAGCCGCGATGCCGGCAGCAACCTGCGCGACCTCGCGGTGACCCCCGACGGCAGCCAGGTCGTCACGGCCAGCGGCGCGCCCTACGAGCACCAGGTGCTGTCCACCACCGACCTGAAGCAGGCCGGCAGCTACCCGACCCACGCCTACCCGAACGCCGTCGACATCGCCGCGGACGGCACCGTCGCCGCGGGCATCGACGGCTACTACGACCCGGACGTCTACATATTCAAGCCCGGTACCACCCAGCCGGTCCGGAAGTACGACTTCGCCGACACCCACACCGGCACCCTGGTCCCGGACGGCCTGGCCTGGGACCCGGACGGCGACCACCTCTTCGCGGTCACCGGCAACGGCGGCACGTACCACCTCAACACGCTGAACGCGCCGACCAAGGCCGCCACCACGGTGACGCTGGACGCGCCTTCCTCGGTCGTTCCCGGCAGGTCGCTGGCCGTCAGCGGCACGCTCTCCGGTGGGGAGGCGTTGCCGGCCGGGACGTCGTTGACGGTCACCCGTACGGATGCGCAGTCGCCGTCGGGCAA
>NZ_KZ627007.1 GCF_002911015.1 Streptomyces populi | reverse complement strand
TCGCGTATGGTCCTCGGACGCTGAGGAACCCTCACGTCCAGGACGTAGGCCCTGATCCGGGCTTATACGTCAACGGGTGCCAAGCGTGACGGACGGCACTTACCCGGCTCTTGCATCGCGTCCCCCTCCTCGTGTCAAAATAGGACAAGGAGCCCGGGGGAGGGCTCCCTCCGCCCGCCTTTAGGGGGGAATCTCGGCATTGCACGCTTTTAGGGCGTCTGGTGACTCCTGATCGCCCTGTGACTGATCGTCACAGTGGCGTGACTGTCCGCTATGGCATGGTCCATCGGCTTCCGTCGCTGATGAACACCTGGGAGGGCAATTCCATCGGTTTGGCCGACGCGGCTGGACGGATGGTGTAGTTGTAGTGCCGAGGACAAGCCGTTCGTCCTATAACCGACTCGACTCGCGTCCGCCATTTCGGGCAACGCGGGTCAAGGTGCAGAATTTAGAGGAAAGAACCGAGAAGGTTCGGTTCTCCCGAGGAGGCCGCTCATGACCGCTCGCACCCCTGATGCCGAGCCGCTGCTGACCCCGGCTGAGGTCGCCACGATGTTCCGCGTAGACCCCAAGACGGTCACGCGGTGGGCGAAGGCCGGCAAGCTCACGTCCATCCGCACGCTCGGAGGGCACCGCCGTTACCGCGAGGCTGAGGTCCGCGCACTGCTCGCGGGTATCCCGCAGCAGCGCAGCGAAGCCTGAGTCACCGCATAACCGGACAAGTCGACGGATCCCCCAACCCGTCGAGGCGTCCACACCACAGCTCCAAGCGACGCGGGTTCTGCCCCAACAGAGCTCACGCCCAAGCGTTTTTGCCACATGAACAGGGTGCGTCGTAGATCGCGCTGGACTCCGCCGGGTCCAGCGCGATTTTTTTTGTGCGTTCCGAGGGCTCCGGCGGCCGGCCTGTGAGCGGCCTTGTCGGAGTCTGGGGGCGGGTGTCGGATCGGCTGTGAGGGTGGCCGTAGGGGAGTGCAATTGCACATATTAAATTGACTGGTTGTATGAGGGGGGTAAGTTCCACGTTTCTGAAAACATATGCGGTGACTCCCGTCACATGCCACAGTCCTTGTCGCTCGAGATCCTTCTGCGCTAAAGGAGTTGGGGCGTGAGGGACGCCTCGGGCCGGCACGCGCGCGAGGTGACGTCCGCGCGGGGAGTGGCCCCGGTCACGCCGTCGAGGGCCTTTCGTCCTCCGGGGCGCCCTCGGGGTCCTGCTCGTCGTTCGGGACGGCCTCCATGGCCAGCCGTGCGAGCTGGTGGCAGACGGGGCAGTGCCGCGTCAGGTGGCGGTACCCGGAGGCGGCCGCCAGATGGGCTCGGAGCAGAGCCCGGGTCTCGTGCCGGGCGGACACCGCCATACGCACCTCCAGAGGGCCGGCAGGGCGAGGGCCCTGGATTCCGGGGTACCGGCGGAATGTGACGCCGTCAAGGGACGCGAACGCGCCGCGGGAGCACCCCCGGAGGTCCGCGGCCGTGCACGGACCGGTGCGCGCACGTGAACGAGCGGCGCGGGCCCGGGAGCGCGCGGGACCGCCAGGAGCGAACGGGGTCCGGAGCGCACGGCGCCTGGAGTGCACGCCTCTCGGGGCGCCCGCCGTCCGGAGCGCGGGCGGGCGGACTCGCGGAGACGGGCGGGGTGATCGGGGAGGCAGACATGCGAAAAGGCCCGGAGCTTTCGCTCCGGGCCTTTCCTCGTGCGGTCCTGACGGGATTTGAACCCGCGGCCTCCACCTTGACAGGGTGGCGAGCACTCCAAACTGCTCCACAGGACCTTGATTCGCAGCGACTTGTTGTTGCTCCGTGGCTGCGAAACAGACTGTACATGAGGTCAGACCCCCGGGTCGAACTCACCACCCGTGCGGACGCCGTCACGGCACCGCGGCATCGATCGCCTTCACGATCCGCTTGTCGGAGACCGGGTACGCCGTGCCCAGCGCGTGGGCGAAATAGCTGACCCGCAGCTCCTCGATCATCCAGCGGATGTCCAGGACCGGCGAGGGCACCGGACGGCCCTGCGGAAGCTGCTCCAGGAGCCAGGCGTACTCGTCCTGCATCTCGTGGACCTTCTCCATGCGGCTGGTGTCCCGCTGGGCACCGGTCGGCATCTGCTGGAGACGACGGTCCGCGGCGACCAGGTAGCGCATCAGGTCGGGCAGCCGCCGCAGTCCCGTCGCCGTCACGAAACCGGGCTTCACGAGGGCGTCCAGCTGCTTTCGCACGTCCGCCAGGTTCGCGAGCAGGACCGGGCTCCTGAGGTCCTTCAGGCGGCGCTCACAGGCCTGCCAGGCGGCGAGCACCTGCTGCACCTGCCCGACCGTCCGCACGGTCGTGTCGACGATCTCGGCGCGCACCTTGTCGTACAGCTTCCGGTAGGACTCCTCGTCCCACGCCGGGCCGCCGAAGTCCGCGATGAGCTTGTCCGCGGCGGCCATCGCGCAGTCGTCGAAGAGCGCCTGCACCGAACCGTGCGGGTTCGCGGACAGGGCGAGCTTCTGGGCGTTGGTGAGCCTGTCCGAGGCGAACTTGCCCGGGTTCACCGGGATGTTCCGCAGGATCAGCCGACGGGTGCCCTTCCACATGGCCTCGGCCTGCTCGGCCTCCGTGTCGAAGAGCCGCACCGAGACGGTGTTCGCCTTCGGGCCGTCGTCGACCAGCGCCGGGTACGCCTTCACCGGCTGGCCGGCCCGGCGCGTCTCGAAGACCCGCCGGAGCGGGCCGAGCGTCCAGTCCGTCAGCCCGGAGCGTTCCAGGGACTCGCCGCCCTCGCGCTCCGCGGTCGCCGCGGCGGCCTGCGAGATCGCCTGGCGCGCCTTCGGCTTCAGCCGGAGCTTGAGGGACTCCAGGTCCTTGTCCTCGGCGAGTTTGCGGCGCCGCTCGTCGACGATCCGGAACGTCACCTTCAGATGGTCCGGGAGCCGTGACCAGTCGAAGTCGTCGGCCGTCAGCGGCACGCCGACCATGCGCTTGAGCTCGCGCGCCATGGTCAGCGTCAGCGGCTCCTGGAGCGGTACGGCCCGCTCCAGGAACTTCTGGGCGAAGTTCGGGGCCGGCACGTAGTTCCGCCGGATCGGCTTCGGCAGCGAACGGATCAGCTCCGTCACCACCTCCTCCCGCAGCCCCGGGATCTGCCAGTCGAAGCCCTCGTCCGTGACCTGGTTCAGCACCTGGAGCGGGATGTGGACGGTCACGCCGTCCGCGTCCGCGCCCGGCTCGAACTGGTAGGTCACCCGGAACTTCAGCCGCCCCTGGAGCCAGGAGTCGGGATAGTCGTCCTTGGTGACCGCCCCGGCCCGGTCGTTGATGAGCATCGAGCGCTCGAAATCGAGGAGTTCGGGCTCCTCGTGCCGCTTGCGCTTCCACCAGGAGTCGAAGTGCGCCCCGGACACGACGTGTTCGGGCACCCGCTGGTCGTAGAAGTCGTACAGGGTCTCGTCGTCGACCAGGATGTCCCGGCGCCGGGCCCGGTGCTCCAGCTCCTCGACCTCGGTGAGCAGCTTGCGGTTGTCGGCGAAGAACTTGTGGTGGGTGCGCCAGTCGCCCTCGACGAGCGCGTTGCGGATGAACAGCTCGCGGCTGACCTCGGGGTCGATCCGCCCGTAGTTCACCTTCCGCTGCGCGACGATCGGCACGCCGTACAGCGTGACCTTCTCGTACGCCATCACGGCGGCCTGGTCCTTCTCCCAGTGCGGCTCGCTGTACGTCCGCTTCAGGAGGTGGCCGGCCAGCGGCTCCACCCACTCCGGCTCGACCCGGGCGTTGACGCGCGCCCACAGCCGCGAGGTCTCGACGAGTTCGGCGGACATCACGAAACGCGGGGGCTTCTTGAAGAGCGCCGAGCCCGGGAAGATCGCGAACTTGGCGTTGCGGGCGCCCAGGTACTCGTTCTTGCCCGAGCCCCGCCCGCTCTCCGAGCCGGTCTCCTTCACGTCCTTCATGCCGATGTGCGAGAGCAGACCGGCGAGCAGGGACACGTGGACGCTCTGCTCGGGCGCGTCCTCCTCGTTCAGCTGGATGCCCATCTGCCGGGCGACGGTCCGCAGCTGGCTGTAGATGTCCTGCCACTCGCGGATGCGCAGGAAGTTCAGGTACTCCTGCTTGCACATGCGGCGGAACGCGGACGAGCCCCGCTCCTTCTGCTGCTCGCGGATGTAGCGCCACAGGTTGAGGAAGGCCAGGAAGTCGGAGGTCTCGTCCTTGAAGCGGGCGTGTTGCTGGTCCGCCTGCGCCTGCTTCTCGGACGGCCGCTCACGCGGGTCCTGGATGGAGAGCGCGGCCGCGATCACCATGACCTCGCGCGCGCAGCCGTTCTTGTCGGCCTCCAGGACCATCCGGGCGAGCCGGGGGTCGACGGGCAGCTGGGCGAGCTTGCGGCCGGTCGGCGTGAGCCGCTTGCGTACGTCCTTCTCCGTCGGGTCCAGCGCGTTCAGTTCCTGGAGGAGCTGCACGCCGTCGCGGATGTTGCGGTGGTCCGGCGGGTCGATGAACGGGAACTTCTCGATGTCGCCGAGCCCGGCCGCGGTCATCTGGAGGATGACGGAGGCGAGGTTCGTGCGGAGGATCTCGGCGTCGGTGAACTCCGGCCGGGCGAGGAAGTCGTCCTCGGAGTACAGCCGGACGCAGATGCCGTCGGACGTACGGCCGCAGCGGCCCTTGCGCTGGTTGGCGCTGGCCTGCGAGACGGGCTCGATGGGCAGCCGCTGCACCTTCGTGCGGTGGCTGTAGCGGGAGATGCGCGCGGTGCCCGGGTCGATCACGTACTTGATGCCCGGGACGGTCAGGGAGGTCTCGGCGACGTTGGTCGCCAGCACGATCCTGCGTCCGGTGTGCGGCTGGAAGACGCGGTGCTGCTCGGCGTGCGAGAGCCGGGCGTACAGCGGCAGTACCTCGGTGAAGCGGTAGTTCTTCTTGTTCAGCGCGTCGGCCGTGTCGCGGATCTCGCGCTCGCCCGACAGGAAGACCAGGATGTCGCCCTTGCCCTCGGCCTGGAGCTCCTCGACGGCGTCGCAGATCGCGGTGATCTGGTCGCGGTCCGCGTCCTCGGAGTCCTCCTCCAGGAGCGGGCGGTAGCGCACCTCCACCGGATAGGTCCGCCCGCTGACCTCGACGATCGGGGCGTCGCCGAAGTGCCGGGAGAAGCGCTCCGGGTCGATGGTGGCGGAGGTGATGACGACCTTGAGGTCCGGCCGCTTGGGCAGCAGCTGGGCCAGGTAGCCGAGCAGGAAGTCGATGTTGAGGGACCGCTCGTGGGCCTCGTCGATGATGATCGTGTCGTACGCGCGCAGCTCGCGGTCCGTCTGGATCTCGGCGAGCAGGATGCCGTCCGTCATGAGCTTGACGAAGGTGGCGTCCGGGTTCACCTGGTCGGTGAAGCGGACCTTCCAGCCGACGGCCTCGCCGAGCGGGGTGTCCAGCTCCTCCGCGACCCGCTCCGCCACCGTACGGGCGGCGATGCGGCGGGGCTGGGTGTGCCCGATCATGCCGCGCACGCCGCGGCCCAGCTCGATGCAGATCTTCGGGATCTGGGTGGTCTTGCCGGAGCCGGTCTCACCGGCGACGATCACGACCTGGTGATCGCGGATGGCCGCCGCGATCTCGTCCTTCTTCTGGCTGACCGGAAGCTGCTCGGGATACGTGACGGCGGGCACGCGGGCGCGGCGCTCGGCCGTCCGGGCCTCGCCCTTGGCCACCTCCGCCTCGATCTCGGCGAACACGGCGGAGCGGGCCTCGGGCTTGCGGATCTTGCGCGCGCCTTCGAGCCTGCGTCCGAGCCGGTGCGCGTCGCGCAGGGGCAGCTCGGCCAGGCGGGCGGCGAGATCGCCGAGGGCGGGGGCGGGGTGCGTAGACATACGCGGTCCAGGATCTCATCCCGGGGAAATCCGTGGCGAACCCTTTTGCCACCGCCGCGGGGGAGGGTCAGGGGGCGCGCGGCGCGGGCGGCGCGGGCGCCTCGGCCGCGGGGGTCCCGGCGCCGGGCGCGGGGGGCTCGGCGGCGGCGTGTCCGGGCTCGCGCCGGGGCGCCGATCCCAGGGCGATGGACCGGGCGGTGTTGGAGATGGCCTTGATGCCCAGGTAGGCGGTGGTCATGCTGCTCACCGCGGTGAACGCGGCGGTGAGCACGCCGACGATCACGGCCTTGTCGCCGTCGAGCTGCCAGACACCGAAGATCGCGATGCCGGCGATGGCGAGATTGCTCATGACGACCGCGGCCAGTCCGTACCGCGCCCGGTCCTTCTCCAGTTCTGTGTCCCGCGTGGCTGCGGTCTCGTTCCGGCTCATGTCCGTCCCCCCGATGGAACCCGATCGATCAGCCGGAGAAGCTAGCGCCGACCGGACGCGGTGCCAAGCGGACCGTCCCTTACCGGCCACGTCCGTTCCGGTGCGCGAAGGAGGGGCGGACCCGTCCGGGTCCGCCCCTCCTCAGCAGTTCCGAGCCCCTGAGGTTCCGTGAACGACGAAAACCCCCTCCGGTCGACCCGGAGGGGGTTTTCGTTCTTGTGGCTGGGGCCGGGGTCGAACCGGCGACCTATCGCTTTTCAGGCGATCGCTCGTACCAACTGAGCTACCCAGCCACGAGGCTTCCGGAGAAACCTCAGCGGTCCTGACGGGATTTGAACCCGCGGCCTCCACCTTGACAGGGTGGCGAGCACTCCAAACTGCTCCACAGGACCAAGCTGTTGTGTGCGAACCAGCGAAGCAAGTGTCGCACACGGTGTTGCGTGCCCCCAACGGGATTCGAACCCGTGCTACCGCCTTGAAAGGGCGGCGTCCTAGGCCGCTAGACGATGAGGGCTATCGGCCCGCCTGCGCGCTTTCCAGCGCGTCGGGGACGTGAGAAGCATATGGGATGGCGAGAGGTATCGCCAAAACGGTTTACGGGGAGGCCCCGGAAGGGGGCGTCGAGGGGCTGGGGGACGGGGCCGGCGAAGGGGTCGCGCCGGGCTGGTTCTCCTCCGCCAGATGACGGCTGACCTCGGCCGTCGTGAGGCCCAGGCCGC
This sequence comes from Streptomyces populi, assembly GCF_002911015.1. Lineage (GTDB taxonomy): Bacteria > Actinomycetota > Actinomycetes > Streptomycetales > Streptomycetaceae > Streptomyces > Streptomyces populi. The sequence continues at coordinate 6,315 of NZ_KZ627007.1, read as the reverse complement.
CCAGCCGGATCTCGTCCCAGGCCTGGAGCCGGCGGGTGTCACGGTCCAGGTAGAGGACCGAGGCCTCGATCGGGGCGGGGTACCGGCGCTCGACGGCCCGCAGCCCGCTCCCGCCCGTCGAGCCCTCGATGCGCAGCCGGGTGCCGTACTCCATGACCTCCGTCCCCTCGTGGTGCAGATGGCCGGCGAGCACCAGGGGAACCGTGCCGTCCGTCCCGCGGGCGGCGCGCGGTTCGTGGGCGACGGCGATGTCGACCGGGGTGCCCGCCGCGCGCTGGTCGCGCAGGGCCGAGGCCAGCCGGGCGCCCGCGAGGTCCTCCACCGTGTCGCCGCCCGGCACGGCCGAGCGGTCCGGCGTGAACTGCGGGTCGCCGATGCCGGCGAAGCGCAGGCCCGCGACCGTGACCGCCCGGCCGTCGTCGAGGACGTGCACGTTCCGCAGGCGTTCCAGGTAGCGCTGCGTCTCCGTGGAGTCGTGGTTGCCGCGCACCCAGACGTACGGGGCGCCCAGGTCGGGGATCGGGTCCAGGAAGCCGTTCTCGGCCGCCGAGCCGTGGTCCATCGTGTCGCCGGAGTCGACGATCACGTCGATGGCGTACTGCTTCACGAGCGAGGCGATGATCTTCCAGCTCGCCGGGTTCAGATGGATGTCGGAGACGTGGAGCACCCGGATCGTGGTCGGGTCGGGTTCGTAGGCGGGGAGGGTGGACGTGACGTCGTACAGCTTCGTCACGTTCGTCACCAGGCGCGCCAACTCCTTCTGGTAGACGTCGAATTCGCTGACGATGCTGCGGGCGTCGCCCACCAGGGACGGCGCGGAGGCGAGGAGCCCGGAGTACTTCGGCTCCAGGACCGACTCGGGGTTCCAGGTGGCGAATGCGGTCACCCCCGAACCGGCCAGCAGGCAGAGGGCGAGACCGCCGGAGGCGAGGGCGCGGCGCGGGCGGCGGTAGACCGCGAGGCCGAGGGCGGTGGCGCCGGCGACCACGGCCATGCAGGAGCGGACGGCCAGGTCGAGGGTGCCGTGCTCGACGTCCCGCACGATCTCGTCCTGGAGCCCGGCGAGGCGTTCCGGGTGCTCGACGAGGGCCTGGGAGCGCTCCGGGTCGAGCCGGTCCACATCCACGTCCAGGCGCAGCGGGGCCTCGTGGCTGCGCAGTTCCAGCGCGCCGAGAGGGGAGATGTTGATCTTCGTGCCGCCGGTGAGGGAGGGGCGCAGGGTCATGGTGGTGTTCATGGGGCCGACCGGGACGCGGACGTCTCCCACGGTCAGCAGTCCCAGCCAGGCTCCGAGCAGCACCACGCACACGAGCCCGAGGGCACGGGCGTACGGGTTCTGCCGGGCGGCGAGCTCGGGCACCGGGCCCTTGCCGCGGTCGTGGCCGGGGCGGCGGGTGAGCGCGTGCAGCGCCCGCCGGGCGCGGTCGGCCGTACGGCGGACGGTGGCGGTTGCGGCAACGGGGACGCGGGCCATTTGTGCCGTCTGCCCAGGGGATGGGGCGGATATGCGGGGTTCCGTCACCCTCGCGGGAGGGGTGCCCGGGAGGTCCGCCGCCGTGCCGGGCCGGGGCGGCGGGGGAGGGCGGGCCCGGGTCCGCCGCCGGACCGGTCAGCCCCAGCCCAGTTCGTGCAGCCGGTCGTCGTCGATGCCGAAGTGGTGGGCGATCTCGTGGATCACGGTCACGGCGACCTCGTGGACCACCTCGTCCGTGGTCTCGCACCTGCGCAGGGTGGGGCCCATGTAGATCGAGATGCGGTCGGGGAGCACCCCGGCGTACCACTCGCCGCGGTCGGTGAGCGGGGTGCCCTCGTAGAGGCCCAGCAGGTCGGGGTCGTCCGCCGGGGGCTCGTCCTCGACGAACACGGCGACGTTGTCCATGACCCGGGTCAGCTCGGGCGGGATCCGGTCCAGCGCCCGGCTCACGAGCTCTTCGAAGGTTTCGCGCGTCATCTCCAGCACCACGCCATTGTCGGTGACGATCCGCGGGTGGCGGGGTGCGACGGAGGCCCGGAGGGCCCGGAATCCGGCGGGGAGACCGAACCCCTGCCCCACATGGGGCATCTCGTACCATTTTCGGAGTGTTCTGTCGAATCGGCCTCGGCCGTCCGGTGATAGTGCGGGCATGACACGCATCCCCTCCGCGGCCCGTTCCGGTGCGCGCGCCCGCGCCCGCAAGGTCTTCCTCTGCGCCGCGCTCCTCGCCCTCGCGGTCCAGGCCGCCGTCGCGCCGGCGTCCGCCCAAGGGGCAGGACGCCGGTACGGAAGCGACTGTGTGCGGACCGCGAGGCCGCTCGGCGACGAGGCCCGCGAGGTCCTCGACATCACCCGGAAGGCCAAGGCCGACCTCCACCTGAACTCGGTGGAGCTGAAGGTCACCCGCGGCGGGCGGGAGATCCTCACCGACGCGCTCGGAGAGTCCATGACCGGTGTCCCGGCCGAGCCGGACATGCACTTCCGCGCCGGTTCCGTGGTCTTCTCCTACGTCGGCACGACCCTGCTGCAACTGGTCCAGGAGGGCAGGGTCAGCCTCGACGACACCGTGGAGCGCTGGCTGCCCGGCGTGCCCAAGGCGAACCAGATCACCCTGCGGATGCTGGCCAGCAACACCACCGGGCTGCACGACTACGTCACCGACCCGGCCTTCCTGGCCGAGCTGGAGGCCCACCCGTTCCGCCACTGGACCCCGCAGCAGTTGCTCGCGTACCCCTACAGCCACCCGTTCTGGTACGAGCCGGGCACCAACTGGAGCTATTCGCACGCCAATTACCTGCTGCTGATCCAGGCGCTGGAGAAGATCACCGGCACCCGGATCGACAAGCTCCTGCGGGAGCGCGTCACGGGACCGCTGGGTCTCGACGACACGCGGAACAACTTCACCCCCGACATCCCGCGTCCGGTCGTGCACGCCTTCACGTCCGAGCGCGGCCTGTACGAGGAGTCCACCTTCTGGAACCCCTCGTGGACCACGGCGCCCGGTGCCGTGATCACCACGCACGTCTGCGACCTGGCCCGTTCGGCGGCCGGCATCGGCAGCGGCGCGCTCATCTCGCGCAGCTCCTACCGCACGCTGCTCGACCCGGGGACGGTCGGTCTCGGGCACCCGACCGCCACCTGCCCCGCCACCGTCTGCCTGGAGCAGACCGAGGCCAGGCACTTCGGGCTCGGCGTCATCGTGATCAACGGATGGGTCCTGCAGAACCCGTCGTTCTCGGGCTACGCGGCGATCCAGGCGTACCTCCCGTCCGAACGCCTCGCCATCGCGGTCAACGTGACCAAGACGAAGGACACGCCCGACGGCAACCAGGCCGAGGTGGTCGCCCAGCGCATCGCGGCCGCGCTGGCCCCGGAGGCTCCGCTGGCGATCGTCTGACCCGCGGCGCCCTCCCGGACCGCGCCCCGCCGCGCGGGAGGGCGGGCTCCACCGACGCCCCCGCGGCCCCTCCGGGCCCCGGGGGCGCGTGTCCTCCCGCGGGCGGCGGGAGTTGGAGAGGGGGAACTCCCGTTTCTCCCCACGCTCCCGGCTCCTTCCGGGCGGGGGACACCCCGTTCGGAGGTGGCCGCCCGTGCGCGCCTTGTACGTACCCGTCCGTCTGGCCGCGGCGGTCGTGGCCGTGGCCGCCGCCGCCGGCTGCATGAGCGTCGGTGACGACGCGGGGCGGCCGGTGCCCTCGCACTCGGCGGAGAGACGGGCCGACGGGGTGCCCGACGGCGGGGCCGTGGTGGGCGGCGCCGGGATCGGGTCGTACGGCGGGAAGGGCGGCAAGCACGGGAAGGGCGGCAAGGGCCGGGTGAAGCCGGGGAAGTCCGCGCCCGACGACGCGTCGGCGTCCGTCTCCCCGGGCGCGGGGCCGTCCGTGGACGTGACGGAGAAGAGCGGGGACCCGTCCGGGGACCCGGCGCCGCCGGGCGACGAGCCGAGCCCCGCGGGTACGTCGGCGGAGCCGACCCCCGAGCCCCCGCCGGCCTCGCCGTCGTCGGCGCCGCCCGCCCCCGGGACGGCGGAGCCGTCGTCGTCGGCGCACGAGCAGCCGGTGACGCAACTGATCCAGCGGGAGCCGGCCCCCGAGGCGGGTTCGCCCGTGTAGCGGGCGGCCGGGGAGCGGGACGGGGGCCGAGGGCGGGCCCAGGGCGCCGGCGCCGGTCGCGCCGGGCGCCGTGGCCGGGGCGGAACCGGCCGTCGTGGACGGCGCGGGGCGGTCGTGGTGCCCGCCGGGGTCCTCGGTCCGGTGGATCGGGCCGGTGTGGCGGGGTTCACGGGTCCCGGGGCCGTGGATGTGGTCCGTTCAACAGCGCGACCGGCGCGGCCGAGGTAGCTTTGATGGCGCGAGCAGGTGGCCAAGAACGCATCCCCACCTGGTCGTATGAGGCTCAGTTTGCCTTCATGGGGGAAGGGTGCGTATGGTAGTAGATCGTTTGATCCCATTTGCCCGGCGCCGCCGCAGAGAGCGCCGCGTGGCGCGTACTCTCCCTTGCCGTGGCCGGACCGCATAGAGGCGGTCGTTTGCGACTTCACGGAGTTTGGGCGCGTGCCGAGGAAACTCCGGAAGGTTCGCATTTCGCATGTCTGTTTCCAGTACTGATCACGTCGTCGTGCCCGAGAACGACGAGAACAACGACGCGGTCGAGGCTGTCGAGACCGTCGAGTCCGCCCCCGAGGTCACCTTCGCGGACCTCGGTCTCCCCGAGGGCGTCGTCCGCAAGCTCGCGCAGAACGGCGTGACCACCCCCTTCCCGATCCAGGCCGCGACCATCCCGGACGCCCTGGCCGGCAAGGACATCCTGGGCCGTGGCCGCACCGGCTCCGGCAAGACCCTCTCCTTCGGTCTGCCGACCCTGGCGCAGCTCGCCGGCGGCCACACCGAGAAGAAGAAGCCGCGCGCCGTCATCCTGACGCCGACCCGTGAGCTGGCCATGCAGGTCGCCGACGCGCTGCAGCCCTACGGCGACGTCCTCGGCCTGAAGATGAAGGTCGTCTGCGGCGGTACGTCGATGGGCAACCAGATCTACGCCCTGGAGCGCGGCGTCGACGTCCTCGTCGCCACCCCGGGCCGACTGCGCGACATCATCAACCGCGGCGCCTGCTCGCTGGAGAACACCCAGATCGCCGTCCTCGACGAGGCCGACCAGATGTCGGACCTGGGCTTCCTGCCCGAGGTCACCGAGCTGCTCGACCAGATCCCGGCCGGCGGCCAGCGCATGCTGTTCTCCGCCACGATGGAGAACGAGATCTCCACGCTGGTCAAGCGCTACCTGACCAACCCGGTCACGCACGAGGTCGACAGCGCCCAGGGCAACGTCACGACCATGTCGCACCACATCCTCATCGTGAAGCCCAAGGACAAGGCGCCGGTCACCGCCGCGATCGCCTCCCGCAAGGGCCGCACGATCATCTTCGTCCGCACCCAGCTGGGCGCCGACCGCATCGCCGAGCAGCTGCGCGAGGCCGGGGTGAAGGCCGACGCGCTGCACGGCGGCATGACCCAGGGCGCGCGCACCCGGACGCTGGCCGACTTCAAGGACGGCTACGTCAACGCGCTCGTCGCCACCGACGTCGCCGCCCGCGGCATCCACGTCGACGGCATCGACCTGGTCCTGAACGTGGACCCGGCCGGCGACCACAAGGACTACCTGCACCGCTCCGGCCGTACCGCCCGCGCGGGCCGCTCCGGCACCGTCGTGTCGCTGTCGCTCCCGCACCAGCGCCGCCAGATCTTCCGGCTGATGGAGGACGCGGGCGTCGACGCCGCGCGTCACATCATCAACTCGGGCACGGCCTTCGAGCCCGAGGTCGCCGAGATCACCGGCGCCCGGTCGATGACCGAGGTCCAGGCCCAGTCCGCGGGCGACGCCGCCCAGCAGGCCGAGCGTGAGGTCACGCAGCTCACCAAGGAGCTGGAGCGCGCGCAGCGCCGTGCCGTCGAGCTGCGCGGCGAGGCCGACCGTCTGGTCGCCCGTGCCGCGCGTGAGCGGGGCGAGGACCCGGAGGTGGCCGTCGCGGCCGCCGCCGAGGCCGCCGCCGAGCAGGCCGTCGTCGAGGCCCCGGACGCCCCGGCCGTCGTCGAGGCGGACGAGCGTCCCGCCTACGAGCCGCGTCAGCGCCGCGACGAGCGGGGCAACTACGAGCGTCGTGACAACGACCGCGGTGGCTTCCGCCGTGACGGTGACCGTGGTGGTTTCAACCGCGACGACCGTGGTGGCCGTTCGTTCGAGCGTCGTGACGGCGACCGTGGTGGCTTCCGCCGCGATGACAACCGTGGTGGTTTCAACCGCGACGACCGTGGCGGCCGTTCGTTCGAGCGTCGTGACGGCGACCG
>NZ_KZ627006.1 GCF_002911015.1 Streptomyces populi | reverse complement strand
CACCCGTCTCCAGGAAACTCGGCCGCCCCTGGGCGTCCCCCACGGCCCCCGGGGGCAGCGGGATCACCCCGGGCCGCTCGTCGTGGTACTTGCTGGTGATCTTCGCGACGGTCACCCGCGTCCCGCGCACCACCAGCACCAGGCACGGCCGGTCCTTGGCCCCCGGCCCGTCCTCGTAGGGCACGTTCGCCCACCAGATCTCCGCCGCCCGCGGAAGCGGGCCCTCACGCCGCGTCCCGCCCCGGAGGGGCCCCCGGGCCCGGCCCGGGGGACGCGTCCGCCCGGCCGGACGGCGCCCTCGGCGCCCCCAGCCGTCCACCAGCGTCGCGACCAGCGCGAGCAGAACCACCGCCGCCAACGCGATCCACCAGGACGTGTCCACAGCAAAGAAGGTACCGGCGCGCGGAAACCTTCGCCCGCCCTGCGGCGACCGCCGGCGCCCCGAGGAACCCCCGGTGTCCCGGGAGGGTGATCCGAACTGATCCAAACGACACCTCCCAGGACCATCCGAACCGGTGACAGCACAGGTGAGTTCGCCCACAACGGCCCCTGGCGGAGGAGCGACCCGCCCTTTTGCGCCTTACGCTCGACGGACCGCACGACCCCCGTCCTCCCCGTTTCCAGTTGCTACCCGCCAGCGGAGGTTTCTGCTTTATGAAGCTCACCGTCGTCGGCTGCTCGGGGTCGTTCCCGTCCGCGGAATCGGCCTGCTCGAGCTACCTCGTAGAGGCCGACGGCTTCCGGCTGCTCCTCGACATGGGCAACGGTGCCCTGGGCGAGTTGCAGCGCCACTGCGGTCTCTACGACCTCGACGCGATCTTCCTGAGCCATCTGCACGCCGACCACTGCATCGACATGTGCGGCTACTTCGTCGCGCGCTACTACCGCCACGACGGAGGCCGCTGCGCCCCGCTCCCGGTCTACGGCCCCGAGGGCACCGAGCACCGCCTCACCACGGCCTACGCCGACACCCCCAGCGCGTCGTCCATGAGCGAGGTCTTCGACTTCCACACGGTCAAGCCGTCCACCTTCGAGATCGGCCCCTTCACCGTGCACACCGAACGGGTGGCCCACCCGGTGGAGGCGTACGGCATCCGGGTGGAGCACGGAGGACGGTCGTTGACGTACTCCGGCGACAGCGGGGTGACCGAGGCCCTGGACGAACTCGCCCGTGACACGGACCTGTTCCTGTGCGAGGCCGCGTTCACCCACGGCAAGGAGAACATCCCCGGCCTGCACCTCAACGGCCTGGAGGCCGGCGAGACCGCCGCCCGCGCGGGCGCCCGCCGCCTCGTCCTCACCCACATCCCCCCGTGGACGGACGCCGCCACCAACCTGACGGACGCCCGCTCGGCGTACCGGGGCCCGGTGGAACTGGCGGCGCCGGGGGCTACGTACGAGATCTGACGCCCACGGCACGCACGAAGGCCCCCGGAACCAGACGGTTCCGGGGGCCTTCGGCCGTGGGGGAGGGGCTCACGCCTTGGTGAGGTCCTCGATCTCCTCCTCGGGCTCACGGCCCGGGGTGGGGAGGTTGAACTTGGTGATCGCGAAGCGGAAGACCGCGTAGTAGACCGCCGCGAACACCAGACCGATCGGGATGATCATCCAGGGCTTGGTGGCCAGGTTCCAGTTGAGCGCGTAGTCGATGAAGCCCGCGGAGAACGTGAAGCCCGCGTGGACGCCGAGCGCCCAGGTGACCGCCAGGGACAGGGCGGTCAGCACCGCGTGGATCGCGTACAGGAGCGGCGCGATGAACATGAACGAGAACTCGATCGGCTCCGTCACGCCCGTCACGAAGGAGGTCAGCGCCAGCGAGACCATCATGCCCATCACGGCCTTGCGGCGCTCGGGGCGGGCGGAGTGCGCGATGGCGATCGCGGCGGCCGGCAGACCGAACATCATGATCGGGAAGAAGCCCGACATGAACATTCCGGCGCTCGGGTCACCGGCGAAGAACCGGTTGAGGTCACCGTGGACCACGGCGCCCGTGGCGTCCTTGAAGTCGCCGATCTGGAACCAGGAGACGGCGTTCACGAACTGGTGCATGCCGACCGGGATGAGCGCGCGGTTGATGAGACCGAACAGACCCGCGCCGACGGTGCCCAGACCGGTGATCCACTCACCGAAGTCGGAGATGCCGGTACCGATCGGCTCCCACACCAGGCCGAAGAAGACACCCATGGCCGTGCCGACGAACGCCATGATGATCGGCACCAGGCGGCGGCCGTTGAAGAAGCCGAGCCAGTCCACCAGCTTCTTGCGGTGGTAGCGCTGCCACAGCACGGCGGACAGCAGACCCATGATGATGCCGCCGAGGACACCGGGGTTGTTGTAGGTCGCGGCTATGTCCGCGCCCTTCTGGATCTTCGCCTCGGTGACGGGGAACGCCTTGAGGACGTTGCTGTAGACCAGGAAGCCGACCAGGGCGGCGAGGGCGGTGGAGCCGTCGGCCTTCTTGGCGAAGCCGATCGCCACACCGATGCAGAACAGCATCGGCAGGTTGTCGAAGATCGCGCCACCGGCGGTGGCGAACACCTCGGTGACCTTGTCGGGCAGGTGCAGCTTCTGCGCGATGTCCGGCACTCCGAGGCGGAGCAGGATGCCCGCCGCGGGAAGGACGGCGATCGGCAGCTGCAGGCTGCGGCCGACCTTCTGCAGGCCCTGGAACAGGCCGGATCCCCGCTTCTTCGCGGGTGCCGCCGTTGCGGTGGCGGTGCTCATAGTTCCTCCATGTGCCGGCGCTGCCCGGGGACGGAAAGGGGTACGACAAGGTCGGCAGCGACCGCGTGGTCTACACCACCAGTGGTGTAGACCTGTTTCTAGCACGGTGAAGGCCGGATAAGGAAGGCTCGAATCCTGCGGCCCGAGCCACAGCGGGAATAACTGATTCCGTTCATGCCGAAGACCCCCGGACCAGCAGGTCCGGGGGTCTTCGGCATGAACGCGCCAAGCGGTTCGCGCGAAGGACTACGCCTTCGTGGTGTCCTCGACCTCCTCCTCCGGCTCCCGCCCCGGAGTCTTCAGATCGAACTTCGTGATCGCGAACCGGAAGATCGCGTAGTACACCGCGGCGAAGCACAACCCGATCGGAATGATCAGCCACGGTTTCGTCGCCAGGTTCCAGTTGATGACGTAGTCGATCAGACCCGCGGAGAAACTGAAGCCGTCGTGCACGCCGAGCCCCCAGCTCACCGCCATCGACACGCCCGTGAGCACCGCGTGCACCGCGTACAGCAGCGGCGCGATGAACAGGAACGAGTACTCGATCGGCTCGGTGATGCCCGTGACGAACGACGTCAGCGCCACCGAGAGCATCAGACCGCCCACCTCCTTGCGCCGGTGCGGCTTCGCGGTGTGCGTCATCGCGAGGGCCGCCGCCGGCAGCGCGAACATCATGATCGGGAAGAAGCCCGTGAGGAACTGCCCCGCGTTCGGGTCGCCCGCCAGGAACATGTTGATGTCGCCGTGCACCTCCGTGCCGTCCGGCTTGACGTAGGTGCCGAACTGGAACCAGATGGGCACGTTCAGGAACTGGTGCAGACCGATCACCAGCAGCGCCCGGTTCGCCAGGCCGAACACACCCGAGCCCCAGGCCCCCAGGCCCACCAGCCAGTCGCTGAAGTTCTCCAGCGCGTCACCGATCGGCGGCCAGACCCACAGGCACAGGACCGCGAACGCCATGGACACGAACGCCATGATGATCGGCACCAGGCGGCGGCCGTTGAAGAAGCCCAGCCAGTCCACCAGCTTCGTACGGTGGTAGCGCTGCCAGAAGAACGCCGACATCAGCCCGATCACGATGCCGCCGAACACCCCGGGGTTCTGGTAGGTGAACGAGACGACCGAGTTGTCCTCCAGCTGACACCCCAGCGCGATCTTGACGCTCCCGCCCGGGCAGGTTTCCGGGAACGCGCGCATCACGTTGTAGTAGACGAGGAAGCCCACGACCGCCGCCAGTGCCGTCGAGCCGTCCGCCTTCTTCGCCATGCCGATGGCCACGCCGACGCAGAACAGCATCGGCAGACCGAGGTTGCCGTCCAGCAGTGCGCCGCCCGCCGCGCCGATCACCTTGGACAGGTTGTCCCAGCCGAGCCCGTCCGCGCCGAACACGTCCGGCTGGCCCAGTCGGTTGAGGATGCCGGCCGCCGGCAGCACGGCGATCGGCAGCTGCAGGCTGCGGCCCATCTTCTGTAGCCCCTGGAAGGCCTTGTGCCAGCGAGCACGTGCTGGCGATACGTCACTTACCGCGCTCATGGGCGTCCTCCGGGCGGGCCGGTTTGGCGACTGCCCGCCGACTGGTGTAGACCAGTTGACGACGGGTCGCTCTGTCGTGATCGCCATCCTTCGGCACCCACGACATGACCGCTCGCGAAGTTGGGCCAACTGTGGGTTACTGCGACAAAGCGGTTCTGATCAGGGAGTAGGACATGGCCACCAAGGCTGAGAAGATCGTCGCCGGGCTCGGCGGCATCGACAACATCGAAGAGGTCGAGGGCTGCATCACCCGCCTGCGCACCGAAGTCCGCGACGCCTCGCTGGTCGACGAGGCCGCCCTGAAGGCCGCCGGCGCCCACGGAGTCGTCAAGATGGGCAACGCCATCCAGGTCGTCATCGGCACCGACGCCGACCCCATCGCCGCCGACATCGAAGACATGATGTGACCGACGGAACCCGCTGAAGCCCCCCGGCTCCCCACGAGCCGCACACCGCTTCAAGAGCTCCGGCTCACCCGTGAGGGGCTGTTTCCGCCACCGGCGGACAGCCCCTCGCACCCGTGCGGATAGGCTCGACGCCATGTCTCGAATCGACGGCCGCACCCCCGAACAACTGCGCCCCATCACCATCCAGCGCGGTTGGAGCAAGCATGCCGAGGGCTCCGTCCTCGTCTCCTTCGGCGACACCAAGGTCTTCTGCACGGCCTCCGTCACCGAAGGCGTCCCGCGCTGGCGCAAGGGCAGTGGCGAGGGCTGGGTCACCGCCGAGTACTCCATGCTGCCCCGCGCCACCAACACCCGCGGCGACCGCGAATCCGTCCGCGGCAAGATCGGCGGCCGCACCCACGAGATCAGCCGCCTCATCGGCCGCTCCCTGCGCGCCGTCATCGACTACAAGGCGCTCGGCGAGAACACCATCGTCCTCGACTGCGACGTCCTCCAGGCCGACGGCGGCACCCGCACCGCCGCCATCACCGGCGCCTACGTCGCCCTCGCCGACGCCGTCACCTGGGCCCAGGGCAAGAAGCTCGTCAAGCCCGGCCGCAAGCCGCTCACCGGCACCGTCTCCGCGGTCTCCGTCGGCATCGTCGGCGGCGTCCCCCTCCTCGACCTCCGCTACGAGGAGGACGTCAAGGCCGACACCGACATGAACGTCGTGTGCACCGGCGACGGCCGCTTCGTCGAGGTCCAGGGCACCGCCGAGGCCGAGCCCTTCGACCGCAAGGAACTCAACGCCCTCCTCGACCTGGCCGTCGCGGGCTGCGACGAGCTCGCCGCCATCCAGCGCGCGGTACTCGAAGAGGCCTCACAGGCAACCGCGGGTTAACCCTTCGCGTTCTTATGGGTACGGGCGTACGGTCCAGCCGTGCGCCCGCCGGCCCCTTCGGGCGGATCGGGCCGACCGCACAGCGGACCGGTGCGGTGCGCCGACGTGGCCGCACCACACCACGCCCACGGGGAGGGACCGTTCCATGGCCGCGCGCCACCGCACTCGCAGACGTACCGCCGCACTCGCCGTCATCACCGCACTCGCCGTCCTGCCCGCGACCGTCGGCTGCGACGCGGTCGGCAAGGCGCTCGACTGCGTGCAGACCGCCGACGCGATAGCCGACAGCGTCACCGACCTCCAACAGGCCGTCGAGAACGCGGCGAACGACCCGACGCAGACCGGCGAGTCCCTCAACGCCATCGAGAACAACCTCGACAAGATCGGCGACAAGACCGACAACGCCGACGTCAACAAGGCGGTCGACGAACTGAGCAAGGCCGTCGGGAACGTCCGCACGGCCGTCAAGAACGGCGACACCACCCCCGACATCAGCCCCGTCACGGCCGCGGCGGGCGAACTGACGAAGGTGTGCACGCCGTAAAGGCCCCGGCGGACCCCGGGCCGGACTCCTGACCCGCGGCCGGCCGCGGGGCGAGGCCGTCGGAAACCGGGCCCCGGGGCGGGCTGCGGGGCCGTCAGGAACCGGTCCCGGACCGGGCTCGGCGATACTGGCGACCATGACCCGCCTGATCCTCGCCACCCGCAACGCCGGAAAGCTCACCGAGTTGAAGGCGATCCTCGCCGACGCAGGTCTCACCCACGACCTCGTCGGCGCGGACGCCTACCCCGACATCCCCGACGTCAAGGAAACCGGCGTCACCTTCGCCGAGAACGCCCTGCTCAAGGCCCACGCGCTGGCGCGGGCGACCGGACTGCCCGCCGTCGCCGACGACTCCGGCCTGTGCGTCGACGTCCTGAACGGCGCCCCCGGCATCTTCTCCGCCCGCTGGGCCGGCCGCCACGGCGACGACCGCGCCAACCTGGACCTGCTCCTCGCCCAGCTCTCCGACATCGACGCCCCTCACCGGGGCGCCCACTTCGCGTGCGCGGCGGCGCTCGCCCTGCCCGACGGCACGGAACGCGTGGTCGAGGGCCGCCTCCTCGGCACGCTGCGGCACACCCCGGCCGGCACGAACGGCTTCGGCTACGACCCGATCCTCCAGCCGGAGAACGAGTCCCGCACCTGCGCGGAACTGACCCCGGAGGAGAAGAACGCGATCAGCCACCGCGGCAAGGCGTTCCGAGCACTGGTACCGGTGGTGCGGGAGTTGTTGGGCTGAGTACACGAAGAACGGCCTGCACACCTTTCGGTGTGCAGGCCGTTCAAGGTGCGGCGGAAGGGATTCGAACCCTCAAGCCGTTTCACGGGCCACAGATCCTAAGTCTGCTGCGTCAGCCGTTGCGCCACCGCCGCTAGTCGCCTGCCATCGTATCGGGAGTCGCTCGCGGCGTTCTGCCTCCCCTGCACCAGGTGCTCGTGAGTGCGTGACAGTTGGGGCATAGATAGCGCAGATTCTCCCTGCGGTTGTCCCGCCAGTCCCCGTTGACATGGTCGATCTGCAAGGTGATCGGGCGGCCCAACCACTCACCGGTGTTGCCGCACCCTGATCCCATACATACGTAGGGCACCCCGATCTCTGCCATGGCGCGGTGGAGGCGGGTCCTGTTGGTCCGTCCGGCCTGGTCCGGCAGGACGACCAGCACCCGGTGCGCGATTGATGAGGGTGCCGGACGTTCCGGTCGTCCCCAGGCCCGGCGTTTGAAGTGGCTGGTGTCGAGACCGAAGCGGGACGCTGCGCGTCGGACACGCCGGTGATTGGTGTCGTTGACGTCCATCCCGAGACCGCGCATGACGTCGGCATAGCTGGTGGAGCTACGGACGAGAGTGCGCAATCCGTCCTCGGGAATCGGTGTGCGCCGGTGGGTGAAGTGCCCGATGTCGACGCCCTGAACTGCCAGCATGCGGCTCAGCGTCGCGCGCGAGCGACTGTCGTCCGGAACGCCCAGCGCGCGTGCCACCCCACGCACGCTCGTTGAAGCCGCAGTGGCTGTCCGCAGTTCCTCCGAGGCGAACGGCAGGTCCGGCTCGGGCCGGTCCATGCCCGGAAAGTGACTGACGTCGATTCCCGCCGCGCCGATGCGGCGGCGGATGTGGGACAGGGTCCCCGTGGCCGGGGTGGCACCCAGCCTCAGCGCCACCTCGCGCAGCGAGGACGACAAGGCGGCTGCCTCCGCGATGGCGGTATCCGGGTACTTGCGCCACGGGCTGCGCTTGACGAAGTGGCGGGTGTCGAGGCCGTGACGCTCCACCTTCTCCTGGAGCACGCGACGTTGCCCTCCACTCGATCTGAGGCCGAGTCGCCGCATCAGATCGGCCCAGTTGCGGGCCTCGGCGACGGCCGGGGCGAGGCGTTCCCTGCTGTACGGGTCCGTTTCCGCCTCGGCGGGGTCGGGGGTGGCCGTCGCCACCCGTTCCCCTGTGCTCTCCCTGCTCATGCACCTCTCCGTCCTCGATCGCACGTTCGTGATCCCGTACGGACCAACGAACCGTTTATCGGACGGTTACGCCCGGTGAGGGGACGGGTTTCGGGGTGCTCAGTGGCCCGAGGTCGCCTTCAGGCCCACCACCGACACCAGGAGCAGGCAGATGAAGAAGATGCGGGCCGCTGTCATGGGCTCGCCCAGGACGGCCATTCCCAGGATCGCGGCGCCCGCCGCGCCGATGCCGACCCAGACGCCGTAGGCCGTGCCGATGGGCAGGGAGCGGGCCGCGTAGGAGAGGAGGACCATGCTCGCGACGATGCCCGCGCCGGTCAGGACGCTGGGGAGCGGACGGGTGAACCCGTCGGTGTACTTCATTCCGATCGACCAGCCGACCTCGAGCAGACCGGCGACGATCAGCAGGACCCAGGCCATGGGGGGTACCTCCGGGAGACGAGACGACGGCGGCGAAGGGTGCGTCGTCTTTGCCAGGCCCGGTACGGCGCGTCTCGTCGGGGTCCCTCCACCGTAGCAAAGGAATGCGAAAGGGGCCGGTGACCATGGTCACCAGCCCCTTCAGGGTGCTTACGCCCTACAAATACAGGCCGGTCGAGTCCTCGGAGCCCTCGAAGCGGTCCGCGGCCACGGCGTGCAGGTCCCGCTCGCGCATCAGCACGTAGGCGATCCCGCGCACCTCGACCTCGGCACGGTCCTCGGGGTCGTACAGGACCCGGTCGCCCGGCTCCACCGTACGGACGTTCTGCCCGACCGCGACGACGTCGGCCCAGGCGAGGCGGCGGCCCACCGCCGCCGTCGCGGGGATCAGGATGCCGCCGCCGGAGCGCCGCTCGCCCTCGGCGGCGTCCTGTCGTACCAGCACGCGGTCGTGCAGCATCCGGATGGGCAGCTTGTCGTCATGGGTGCCGTGCGTTTCACGATGGGTGCTCACGCGCTGAACCTACCTGTCCCGGTCGGTTTCGTAGGCGGGCGGGTCAGCGCCCGCGCCGACGTGTACCCATCACGAGCAGCCCGACGAGTCCCACCGCGACGAGTGCCACCGGGACGATGCGCTCCAGCCGGGGCGCGCCGTCCTCCGTGACGAACTGCCCCTTCACGTCGCCGACGACCCGGTTCACGCCGACGTAGGCGCGTCCCAGGGTGTGGTCGATGTTGGAGGCCACCTTCGCCTTGGCGTCTCCGACGATCGTCTTCGGGTGCACCCGTACACCGATCTCGTCGAGCGTGTCGGCGAGTGTTGCGCGGCGGTGTTTGATGTCCGCCTCGATCTGCGCCGGAGTCCTGGTATCCGGCGTTCTCGACGTATCCGACACCGAGCTGCCTCCGTGGTCGTGTAGTGGCTCCCTTGTTCGGACAGTCTGTCAGTTCGTACCGGACCGCACCCCTCGGCACCCCCTATTACGCTCGTTCCGTATCTACAGCACATTCCATCCCCCGGCCACGTGAGGTTTTGATGAGCGAGCGACTCCAGCCCGGCGACACCGCCCCCGCCTTCACCCTGCCCGACGCCGACGGCAACGAGGTCTCCCTCGCGGACCACAAGGGCCGCAAGGTCATCGTCTACTTCTACCCGGCCGCCCTCACCCCCGGCTGCACGAAGCAGGCCTGCGACTTCACGGACAACCTCGACCTGCTGGCGGGCGCCGGCTACGACGTGATCGGCGTCTCCCCGGACAAGCCCGAGAAACTGGCCAAGTTCCGTGAGAAGGAGTCCCTGAAGGTCACCCTGGTCGGCGACCCCGACAAGACGGTGCTGGAGGCGTACGGGGCCTTCGGCGAGAAGAAGCTGTACGGCAAGACGGTCGTCGGTGTCATCCGTTCCACGGTGGTCGTGGACGAGGAGGGCAAGGTCGAGCGGGCGCTGTACAACGTGAAGGCGACCGGCCACGTGGCGAAGATCATCAAGGATCTGGGGATCTGAGGACCTGACCGCCGGCCCGTGATCCGGCGCGTCCGGTCACGGGCCGGCCCGGCGCCGCTGCCCCGGCGGCGCCGGGCCCGCTCAGTGCCTCTGGTGCCTCGGCGCGGACCCGCCCGGTGGGCCCTGACCCGCTGTCGTGCCCGCCGTCGTGCCCGCCGTGGTGCCGGTGGGGGTGCCCGAGTCGGCCGTGGTGCCCGTCGTGGCGCCGCCGGTGGCGGATCCCGGAGACCCGGTGGTACCGCCGTCCGTGGCGGTGCCGCCGGTGTGCGTACCGCCGGTGGCGCTCGGCGAGGATCCGCCGGAGGTGCCGCCGGTCCGGCCGTGGGCCGGTCCCTCGGTCCGGTCCCGGTCCGGTGTCCGGCCGTTCGTCGGCGCCGGTGCGCTGCCGCCCGTCCCGTCCCGGGTCCCGTCCGCGTCCTGGCCGCCGTCCGTGCCGCCGTCGTCCTGGCCGCCGGTGGTGTCCGGTGCGCCGGTGTCGTAGTCGGGCTCGTCCGGCTCCTCCGCGCCCGACTGGAGTTCGAGGTCGAAGTCCGAGACCTCGGTTCCCTCCAGGGCGTCCCGGGTGAACTGGGCCCAGATCCGGGCGGGGTAGCCGCCGCCGTTGACGCGGGCCTGGCCGAGGGCGCCGTACAGGGACTTGTGGGCGCCGGTGTCGGGGTCCTGGCCCATCACGGCGACGACGGTGGCGAGGTCGGGGGTGTAGCCGGCGAACCAGGCGGCCGTGTCCTCCTCCGCCGTGCCGGTCTTGCCGGCGGCGGGCCGGCCGGCGTTCTGCGCGGCCTGCCCGGTGCCGCCGTCGACGACGCTCTGGAGCATGGAGGTCGTCGTGTCGGCGGCCTCGCGGCTCACGGCCTGCCGGTCCGCCGACGTGTCGGCCGGGGCCGGCAGTTCCACGCTCTCCGAGCCGTCCTTGGTGATCTTCTCGACGAGGGTGTACGCGCCGTGCCTGCCGTGGTTGGCGAGGGTGGCGTACGCCTCCGCCATGTCGAGGACGCTGGCGGTGGCCGGGCCGAGCGCGATGGAGGGGGAGGCGGTCAGGTCGGGGGTGTCGGCGGGCAGGCCGAGGGCCACGGCGGTCTTCTCCACGTTCGCGGGGCCGACGTCGACGGCCATCTGCGCGTACACCGAGTTGACCGACCTGTCGGTGGCGGTGCGCACGGAGATGTCCCCGTACGACTCGCCGTCCTCGTTCTCGGGTGCGTAGGGGCCGCCGTTCCAGCCCCGCACGGGGCGCTGGTCGGTGCCGTCGTAGACGGTGTTCGGGGTGATGGGGCGGCCGTCCTCGGTCCGTGAGCCGTTCTGGACGGCCGAGGCGAAGACGAACGGTTTGAAGGTGGAGCCGACCTGGTAGTCCCGGCGGGTGGCGTTGTTGACGTACTGCTTGGTGTAGTCGATGCCGCCGTACATCGCGAGGACCTTGCCGCTGGAGGGGTCGATGGCGACGCCGCCCGCGCGGACGTAGGTGTCCACCGTGCGGTTCTTCCTGTCGAGCCGGTCCATCACCTGGTCGTCCACGGCCTTCACGAAGGCGTCCTGCTTGGGTTTCTGGAGGGTGGTGGTGATGCGGTAGCCGCCGCGGGTGAGGGTGTCCTCGTCGAGGATCTTGTTCGAGGTCAGATAGGCGGTCACGGCCTGGACGAGGTAGCCGCGCTGGCCCGACAGGCCCGCTGATCCCTTGGCCTGCCGGGGTTCCGGGAAGGCGACCCGGTCGCGTGCGGCGCGGGTCAGCCACTTCTGCTTGACCATGCCGTCGAGGACGTAGTTCCAGCGGGCGAGGGCCACGGCCTTGTTCTCGGGGTGCGCGGTCACGTCGTACTCGCTGGGCGCGTTGAGCAGGGCGGCGAGGTAGGCGCCCTGGCCGACGGTCAGGTCCTTGGCGTTCACGCCGTAGTAGGCCTGGGCCGCGGCCTGGATGCCGTAGGCGTTGCGGCCGTAGTAGCTGGTGTTGAGGTAGCCCTCCAGGATGTCGTCCTTGCTCTTCTCCCGGTCGAGCTTGATGGAGATGAAGAACTCCTTCACCTTCCGGGTGACGGTCTGTTCCTGGCCGAGGTAGTAGTTCTTGACGTACTGCTGGGTGATGGTCGAGCCGGACTGCCTGCCCTTGCCGGTGGCGGTGTTCCAGCCGGCGCGGAGCATGGCCTTGGGGTCGATGGCGGACTCGCTGTAGAAGTCGCGGTCCTCGGCGGCGAGGGTGGCGTGCTGGGCGTCCTTGGAGATGTGCGTGAGGGGGACGTTCTCGCGGTTGACGTCACCGTCGCGGGCGAGCTGGCTGCCGTCGGCGTACAGGAAGACGTTGCTCTGTTTGATCGCGGCGGCGTTCGCGGAGGGGATCTCGACGAGGAAGTAGCCGAGCGCGAAGAGGCCGGTCAGGAGCAGGGCCGTGCCGAGGACGGTGCCGAGCAGCATGCGCCAGGTCGGGACGAGCCGGCGCAGGCCGGTCCGCTTCGGCCGCTGCTTGCCCTTTCCCTTCCCTTTCGGCTTCTGCTCCGTGCCGGGCCCGCCCGGTCCCGCTCCCGGCCCTGTCCGCGGTCCCGCCGCGGGGGCCGGGCCCGGGCGGGGGCCCGTTCCCGGTTCCCTGGGCGCCCAGCCCTGGCTGCGCTGCTGCGGCTCGTCGCTCATCTGTTCGCCGGACTCCTGTTTCGCGTCGCACGTTCCGTACGCCCTCTTATGACTGATACGTCCCGTATTGAAGACTCTCGCACCATGCGTTCGGTTCCCCGGTCCCGGCACGCGTCGCGCCGGAAAATGCATGGCGGGCCGCGACGGACCCGGATTAAGCTCCTGCGCTTTGGCTCAACGCGGAGGAAAGGGACGGGTTGTGGGCACGGCGCGGTTGTACGCGGCTGTCGCGGGCAGCGGGTTCCGGCGGTACGCCACCTACCGGGTCGCCACCGCCGCGGGCGTCTTCACCAACACCGTCTTCGGGCTGATCCTGGCGTACCTGTTCATGGCCCTGTGGGACAGCAGGCCGCACCTCGGCGGCTACGACCAGGCGCAGGCGCTCAGCTACGTGTGGGTCAGCCAGGGGCTGCTGATGGTGGTCGCGATGATGGGCGGCGGCTTCGAGGACGAACTGATCGAGCGCATCCGTACGGGTGACATCGCGATCGACCTGTACCGGCCCGCCGACCTCCAGCTGTGGTGGCTCGCCCAGGACATGGGCCGGGCGCTGTTCCACCTGCTGGGCCGCGGGGTGGTCCCGCTCCTGTTCGGCGCGCTCGTCTTCGACCTGGCGCTGCCCTCGGACCCGCTGACCTGGCTGGCCTTCCTGGTCGCGGTCGCGCTCGGGGTGGTGGTCGGGTTCGCGATCCGCTTCCTGGTGGCGCTGTCCGCGTTCTGGCTGCTCGACGGCGCGGGGGTGGCGCAGCTGACCTCCATCGCGGGGATCTTCTGCTCGGGGATGCTGCTGCCGCTGAACGTC